>HF988722.1:33718-66041 GCA_000431235.1 Coprobacillus sp. CAG:698
TTTTTATATTTAATAAAAAGTTCTTCAATCGTCACTACTTTTAATTTATTATTAGTTAAAGTTTCTTTTTTATCACTAACATTTTCAAGGATATTTTTATATAAACCATTGTCATATTTATATCCAAAATTTAAAGTTTCGATTTCTTCTAATAAATAATCTGAAATAAAGAAGTAATCTAAACTATTATTAATAACTTCAATATCTGTAAAATCATTTAAATATAGTTTACTTGAGCAAATCAACTTTTCATCTTTTGTTAAACATAAAGGAACATATAAAACTTGTGCATCTAGTTTTAAAGCTTCATCAAAAGCTAAAATAGTATTTCCAGGTCCAAAAGAATTATTACTCGTATCAACACATAAGAAAGGTTTATCATCTTTCATAAATGAGTTATGAGCACTTTTCTTACTTGGCGGTAAAACTTGCATAATTATTATGATAAGTATTAAACAAGCAATAAAAATAAGTACTCCTTTTAAAAATGTTCTTAAACGTTTCATTTATAGTTCCTTTCTCAAGTATCTTGTTTATGATATTATTCAGATTCTTTTTTTATTTCTTCTAACTTAATTTTTTCTGCTCTAACACCATCAACCTCAAGAATTGTTACTTTGTATCCAGCAAACTCGAAAGTATCATTTTCTTTTGGAAATTTATCAAGCATTTCTGTGCACCAGCCACTAACAGTTGTATATGAACATTCATATTCATCATCATCAAATTTTATAAATTCAAAGAAATCATCAATATTCATATCACCATCAATCAAATAAACACCTTCGGATTCTTTTTGTGTTTCTTCTTCGACTTCATCCATTTCATCCCAAATATCACCAACAACTTCCTCTAGTAAATCTTCTAAAGTGATGATTCCTAAAGTTCCGCCAAACTCATCAACAACAATAGCGATATGAGTATGAGTTTCTCGGAAAACTTTTAAAATACTCGTTAATGATTTTGTTTTATGGACAAAAATAGGTGGGGTAATTAGAGATTTAAAATCAAATTTCTTATTATTAATAAAATTAAGAATTAATGAACGTGTATTAACAACGCCAACTATATCATCAATAGTATCATTATAAACTAATAATCTAGAATATTTAAAGATGTTTTCATCTTTAATGATTTTACGATAATCATCATTTATATCAAAAGCAAAAATATCTACACGAGGTGTCATGATATCATAAGCTTGTGTGTCGCGAAGATCAATAGCAGAAGCAACGAGTTCTTTTGTATCATTATCTATATAGCCTTCTTCTTCAATCGTTTCAACCATGTTTAGTAATTCTTCGTCGCTTGTGTCATCTTCTTCTTTTTTAGGAGTCCAGAATTTAGAAATCTTATCAAGAAGTTTAGTTATTAACTTAACTAATGGACCGAAGATAAAATTACATATTTTCAAAGGACCCGTAAAAATACAAGCAAGTTTCGTACTATATAAAGGAAGAATAGTTTTTGGAAGGATTTCACCAAATAGCAAAAGAATTCCTGTAACTATAAAACCTGCGTATAAAGCACCATTTTTTTCAAACAAATCAACAAATAAAACTGTAGCAAATGATGAAGCAGCAATATTAACTAAATTATTTCCAATCAAAATAACAGATATTAATGACGGATAATTCATAGCCATTTTGTAAGCTTCTAAGGCCTTTTTATTGCCATTTTCACCAATTTTTTTAAGTTTTAATTTATTGCACTGAGCATAAATTGTTTCTGATCCTGAGAAGAACGCTGAAAGAGAAACAAGGACAACTAAGAGGATAGTAATAAATGTCTTATCCATTTTTACCTCCTAAATCTGATGTTCCCTTCTCATCAATATCTTTTACAAGTTCTTCAAGGACATCTTTCATTGTAATCATACCAATAGTTTTTCCTTTTTCTTTTACAATGGCAATGTGAGTCTTATGCTCTTTAAAACCATTAAACATATCATCGAGTTTAATTTTAGGATCAACTTCATAGCATGGCATCAAATGATCAATTGCTTTAATTTTATTGTTATGCCAATATTCTTTTAAGAATGTTCGCACATGTAAAATACCAATTATATTATCAATACTTCCCTTATAAACCGGAATTCTAGAAAAACTAGATTCTTGGAAAAATTTAAGTAAGTATTTATTATTACATTTATCTATATCAAGAGCCACTATTTTATCTCTTTTTGTTAAGACATCATTTACAATTATATCTCCAAAATCAACAGCAGCAATGATTATTTCACTTTCTTCTTCATCGATAATTCCATCTTCGCTCTTCTTGCCTACGACATTTTGAAAATCATCATCAGTAAATTCTTCACCTTTTTCTTTTTTAAATATTTTACGAATAACAAATATTAATCCCATAAATATTAATGAAATTGGCAAGAAAATTATCATCAAAAAGATAATGATAAAAGAAATGTTTACTGCAAACTTATCAGCATTTGCCTTTCCAATGTTTTTTGGTAATAATTCACCAAAAATAAAAACTATAATTGTAGTAACGATAGTAGTAATAATTGTACCTAAACTTTCATTGCCACCAACCATTTCAACAACAATCAATGTTGTAATAATACTACACGCAACATTAACAACATTATTACCAATTAGAATTGCTATTGTAGCATTATCATACTTGTCAAGTATAAAAGAAGCAAGTTTTGCTCTTTTATTACCATCATCAGCCCAAACCTTAATTTTGTATCGATTGCAATTCAAATAAGCAGCTTCACTACTTGAAAAGAATGCACTCAAGAACAAAAGTCCTATAATTATTAAATAGGGCAGTGGGGAGCTCGGGTCAGTCATAATTTATTCATCTCCTTTTCATTCCTATCATTATACCAAATTTTCCCTAATCTTTCAATAGATTTTTATAATTTCCCATAACTAATTAGACATTTATCACACTTTCTTTTATAGATTATAATTTATATACTTGTTAGGTAATATAAAAAACTCCTTATCGACTACAAAAGTCATTACAAGGAGTTCTATTTGCTGATATAATTACTATATTAATTATTATAAAGGGTCATCTTTATCGCATACATAATATTTTCTTAGAAACCAATAATCATAATTGATTTCATGTTCATCTCCAATGATATCATGTTCCCAAATAGTTCTTAATGTTTGACCATTTGATAAATCAAATTCACAAATTAGGGCACCAGAGCCAACATCTCTTTGTGGTTTCCCAATCAAATCAACAACCTCCTGAAACTCCATACCAACTTTAATTTTCTCAACCTCTTTTAAACTTGGCAAATTTAGTTTCTTCGTATCGAAGAATGTCAAAGGATCATCTCTATCAAAGGAATTATCTCTTTTCATTAAGTTATGTGATAATATAACTATACCAACAATCATTAATATAATAATCACTATAACAGCAATTGTAACTTTTTTATTTTTCATTTAATCACCTCGTATTTATATGGGTAGTTAAATCAAATAGAATTGTATAATAAGTAATAGTTAAATAGCAAATCAATTTTTAAATTAATCAATATAACTTATTAAACGCACTCCAGTTACTCCATTACCACCTTTTAATTTTACAGTTACAAAAGAACCCGTTAGAATTGCTATTTTCCCTTCAGGAGTCACAACGATGAATTGCTTATCTATTTTTTGGTCTATATAATAAGATCCATTTTTAATAAATTGCTTTTTTATTTTATTTTTTGCAGCAGCAGTTATCTCGTCAATTGAGAAATCAATTTTATCAAAATTATCAAACACACCTATATCGCCCATTATAAAAGACGCTAAATTGCCTTTTGAAGTAATCCTAATTGTCATATAATCAGATGAATTTACACCATTAATCTTTTTAAAAAATGTCATATAATAATAAGTAGTATAGTATTTTTTTCCATCTTTTTCTCTTTCATCAACAAAAGGATCCCTAAGCATTAATTCATAATCATCAAGTTTTATAAAATCTTTTGCTATTTCTTTGGCATATTCTATAGCATATTCTTGAGGATTTTCGATATCATCTTTATATGTCTCAGTATCAAAGAAATCTGATTTCATCAAATTTAATAATACTAATTGATCAGTGTTTTCTTTAAAAGAAAAATGTATGCCATCTGATGTTTTATAGTTATCAAATGAATATGAATATCCAAGCATCATTTCCGAATTTATATATTCACCATTATAAACATTGCCTTTATAAGTTAATTTTTTCTCAAAAATAGCCTCTTTGTTTTCAAACCAATTTAAGTTCCAAACTTTTCTTTCAATATCAAGTGAGCTATCATTATTTGTAGTATCTATTATATAAATGTTTTTTTCTTGTTTATTCTCACATCCTACCAATATAATTAAACAAATAAATAGAATTATAAAGGTTAATAATTTAATTTTCATTTCAGTTTACCTCCTAATTAATATAATTATTTTCATTTCCACCAATGACAGCTATTAAAGACATATCTTGAATATAATTAGCGTAATCTATAAGCATTATTGCATCTTTAACTGAACAACCCTCTACCATAGTTTTTCTTGCAAAGTCTGGTACTAATTTATTACAATCATCAACATATGTAATTTCTTTAAAGCCAACAACAGTTTCCACACCACAACATATCAGTCTTTCAACTATATTTATAGGTGAGTTCGTATCAACCCTTGTTTGGCTATACCCACCTAAACCAGTTTCACATGTCAATAGAAAAACTAATTCTAAATTTGATAAATTTACAGATGCTAATTCAGACGATTCTAAATATCCACTTCCAGTAAGTATACCATTTTGAAATCCATGCGTATGAATAAACAACAACGAGCAAGATTTAAAATAATGAATCATTAACTCATCAGTACATGACGAGTAAAAATTCGATAAAATATCGCTAGTTCTTTCAGCACTGATAATGTTTTTTGTTTCATTAAAATACTCATTTCTAGGAATGCTTCGTTCTTTATAAGCAAGCAATCTTACTTCAGTTTGAATATTTTCTATTATCCATTCATCTTTATAATAACTATTGTCATCATATTCTCTTTGTTCAACATTTCTTCCGTTACCACCTATTCCATCTCCAGCACACATAACCCTATTTGTTGTATATGGTTCAGATGAACGCGCTTTAATTATATACATTCCATTAGTCGATGTCTGAACACTCCATTGCTGTCTATGACTTCCATTATATGTTTGTTGAACCAATGCATCATTACTACTGTTTTCGTTTCCACTTTCCACAGCTATAACTTTACCACTTTTATATGATACTATCTTATAATATCCATTATGTAGATATACAAAATTCCATTTTTGGAAGTTAACACCTGTCCCAGTCCATAGTTCTAAAATTGCTCCTTCTGTATTATAATCGTTGCCTGAATCTCCATCATCTACTTGTACATACTTATCCAACTCACCATTCTTAATAAAATAAGTTCCATCCTTAATTATTAAATCACCTATAGTATAGTTTATAGTTAGTACACTACGTTCTGAATTACTTTCCCACGTTTTTAAAATAACTGAATTTTCATTTCCATTAACATATTTAACTGCTATCCCTTTATTTTCTTTTTCACCAGAGTACCATTCTTTAGCTAAATCAGTCACCCTAAAATTAACATATGATGGACTACTACTTGTTGCAGTAGCACGAGCAATTGCAATTGATAGTTTACTTTGTGAAACAAGCGGTTTATTGTTCCAATTTACACCATACTCAGTCCAACTACCTGTAATTTCATAAGCACCTAAATTAATAAAATTTATGCTATTTTCAGTAAAATAATATGGTATTCTCATATATGCAGTATTAATTGTTGATCCTGCTGGAATAGATGGTTTATTTATTTTAATTAAACCATAATCTGTATTATTTTTAGAAACTATCATTTTTGGCGATGTGCCATAATTTGTTGTAGGGGTAGATGATGATACATATGAATCATATGATACATTATTTTCTACACTACCTGTAGACAATGCACTTGCAACAAAAACCATTTGTCTAAATTGTGATTGGTTTGATACTGTGATGCCATTAATAACTTCATTATGATTTTTGAATAATTCTTTTGATAAAGAAATTTTATATTCATTTCTATCAACTTTGTTGAAATCACATAACGATTCGCTAGTTAGATTTGTATCTTTAGTAAATTCAAAGGGCATTAAAATCTCATATTCTAAATTATTAGTTTTAGAATTATAAAATTTTAGATATTTATCTTCTTTTTTTATTTCAAAGTTTTGAGTTTCAAGAAAGAAATTCATATCTTGTTCATTAAATTTTAGTGTATCAATATCAAGATTTACAATTATTGTAGTTGAATCCAATATAAACTCTACATCTAATCCATCGCATAAATTATAATATTTAATTTTTGAATTTATATTAATTTTTGAAAGTTCATCAAAATCATCTCTGTTTTTTAAAATTTCGTCATAAATTCCATTGGTAACTTCGATGCGTGCATTTCCATTTAATTGATTTAAAAATGATAATGAAATTTTATCATCATAATTAAAAAATGGTATGTTTGAATTAGCTCTTCTAGAAAATGATGTAAATCCATCATTCGTGATGTATATATCATTTTCTAATATTAATGTATTATTGATATCAATCCACTTATCATTATCTAATCTATGAACTGGTTTATTGTATGAAACACCTCTATAGGTACCATCCTGCAATCTAAAATGCTTTACATTTTCTTCTCTCAGTGTTTCTATTTCAAATTCATTGAATTCTTTTTCTTTTGTTTTTATTTCGTTTAAATAATTATTTTCTTTCACATTTTGTTTATCATTAACTTCTTCGGCTATAACTGCTGCTTTTGTAGTTATAGAAAAAACGCACAAGAAAAGCATAAAAATTTGTATTATTAAAAGTATTGATTTAGTTTTTTTCTTCATTTTTGCTAGATTTTCCCTTTCATTAATTTTTATTATTTTTTATTTATATATTTCATAAATAAAAATTCTAATCACAGACACAACATTTATAATTAAGATATGATATAATAATAAAAACAAAGCTCTCAATTATTTATTAAAAACTATTTTCTTTGGCCACAAAATATTATTAAGATCTTGTGGCCAAAAGAAATTCTGATAATTCTTTTCAAAAATAAATAAATTTTCATTCCATTACCTCCATTGTTTCATATAACTATATATAACTAAAAATGCGCAAAAAGCCCCCTTTCCAAGAGAGCTGTTTTCACGTGTTTATTTATATTTTCTTAAGATTGTTCCTACAGCAGTCTTAGAAATGTACTATTATACCTATATTATATAATATATGCAATTATTATGCAAGTATTTATTTAAAAAACTCTTCCTTTCATAGAAGAGTTAATTATAGTTAAACTATAGGAAATAATTTTAAATTTATTGAGTATAAAACATCATTTAGTTCAGATATATCATATTTTTCATTCATAATAAAAGACATAATAATCAAATCCCTTTTTGATGTTGAGGAAAGAGTATATCCAGCTCTATCAAGGAGATCTAATGATTCCTCAAGATTTAATTTCAAACCAAAACACATTTGGATTGCTGTTTCCTTATTAGGATGATACGATGCATCAGATCTGATTTTCGAAAATGTTTGTTTAGAAATATTAGCTCTCTTGTACACTTCAGGATCTGTATATCCCCTTTGGCATCAATATACTTTAAAACTATTGTTTGCCAGGAAGAAGCAACAATGCCAGCTACCTTTTTGGAAATCATAGGTAATGCTTTAAATTCATCAGTGAGTTCATATCCTAATAGATTTACAATATCAGTAAGTTCTTTAAGTGTGATTTTATCATCAGCAAATATATTATAAAAACATTCTAAGATGTCTTCATCACTATATCCTTGTTTTCTCAAGGTATCAATAACCATCATAACTTCATTTTTTGTCATTTAATTATTCTCCTTTAAATAGTTTTCTACGCCAATAACAAAATCAAAAAGTACAGCACCTATTCCTATAGTACCTTTAGGAAGACACATATCAAGTTCCATGGCTACAGGCATAGCTTTTTTAGGACTTGTATACAATTCTACTTCTACCGAATAACCATTTTTTGATAAAAATTCACACATCTTTTTAGAAAGTACTTTAAACTGTTTCGGAGTTTTAGCACTCAAGCATTCATCAAAATAACTAATAAACTTTTTTTCAAGATCTGTAAGTACATATTTATCATTATAGTCTATATCTAATATATTAGAAATTAAAGTTGTACTTATAGTATCTTTATCATATTTTTCGTTATCTTTAACAATTTTCACAAGTACAAAAGCATAAGTAAAATACTTTTTCAGTTTTTCTAAATCAGTACTAAAACTCCACTCAGCATATCCACTATCTTCAGTACGTACTTCTTTTGTAAGAAGAAACATTGAATTATTTGTTAATACCTCTTTCTTGCAATCCTCATAAATTTTAGAAACATCAATCGACATATTTTTCCTCCTTTTTTATAAGCATTATTATACACTAAAAATACTTAAAAAAGGTAAATCGTAAATTGACTTTTTAAAATATTAATCGATTACATAGTCAACACTAACACTACTTTCACGAACAGCATGCATATATTTCTTAACAACATTACAATGATATTCATCATTTTGATATTTTTCTAAATCTTCTTTACTTGAAAGAATTACTTCAAGAATAACATCATAACTGCGACTAGAGCCAAGAAAGTCAATTCCAACGTTCATACTATGAATTAGAGGAACATTATCTTTCATCGACATTAAAACTTTTTTAGCTTCTTCTTTTTTCTCTAATGAGTTATCTTTTAATTTAAAACATACAATATGTTTAATCATAGGTCTTCTCCTTTTATTCGTTATAATAAGCAGCTTGTGATGTAAACATCTTATAGTACAAGCCATCTTTCCTTTGCATCAACTCTTTATGTGTACCCTCTTCAACAATTTTTTCACCGTCCAATACCATTATTCTATCAGAAAAAATACAACTTGAAAGTCTATGTGAAATAAACAAAGTTAATTTCTTACCAACAATTTCATTATAATTATAATATATTTTAGCTTCGCTCATAGGATCAAGACTACTTGTAGGTTCATCCATAACAACAAAGTCACTATCCTTATACAAACTTCTCGCAATAGCAAACTTTTGCATTTCTCCACCCGAGAAAGTTACGCCACTTTTATCAAACCATTTATTAATATACGTATTTTCTTTATCAGGTAAGCTTTGTATTTTATCAAGAACTTGAGCTCTTTGTAAACAATCATATAATTTTTCTTGATTTCTATCAACAATAGCCACATTAGATCTAACCGTAAATGAGATAATCATAAAGTCTTGAAAAACAATACTAATTTTACTCATATAACTTTGGTATTCATAGGCATTTATATTTATACCATTAACAAGAATTTCTCCTTCTTCTAATGGATAAAAACGGCATAACAATTTTATAATTGTTGTCTTACCAGAACCATTTAAACCAACTAAAGATACTTTTTGCTTATTATCTATTTTAAAGTTCAAATTTTTAAGAATATATTTTTCAGTTCGAGGATATTTAAAAGACACATTTTTGAATTCTATTGTATCTATATTCTCAAGCTTTTTGTTTCCATTTTTAAATATACTCTCAAGCTTCATTAAATCTATGAAGTCACTTTGATATTCGCAAGCTTTTATATAGTCATTAACACTATATATTAAGTTTCCAACAGCTCCATTCAAGGTACCAATGCTTGAGAAAAGCATTTGAAAAGTTGCTATATCGATTATTTTTTTAATGCAATTATATCCCAAGGTCAAAAGAGTTATAAATTGTATTAAAATATAGTAAATTATATCATCGGCAGAACTTAAAAGAATACTTTTAATTGTATTTTTCTCATTAAGTTTATAAGCTTTAGGGGCAAAATCATTTGTTGAATCAAGAATCAATTGCTTACCATCATTTAATCGTAAATCTTTTTGTCTTGTAAAATAGGCAAGACTTTTAACGTAATACCATAATTTTCTTCCATAACGTACATATGAATTACGAAATTCTTGGTTTACATTGGCTCTTATTTTTTGTATCAAAGCATTACTTATAATTGCGAGAAAAGCAAGGGCCATAACAAAATATTGTTTTGAATAAACAACAACTCCAATTACACCAAAGATAGTTATAATTGATGAAATTATTGATTGAAGAGCGTAAATGAAAGAATATACTCCATTACTATATTCATTCATACCTTTTTTTGCTCTATTCATCATATCAATAAATTGCGGATCTTCTAGGTTAAAATAATCTACAGTCATGATTTTATCGCTTAACATCTTATCTATCTCAAAATCCATTTTTCTGGCGTAATAACTAACAACAGAATCAACAATTCTATCAATATACGATAATAATCTTCCACCTATAACTGTAATAATAACCAAAATGACAATTGTTTGAATGTTTTTCTCACCAAGCAATTCTTTGATAAGCATAGCAGGAATAATCATTCCCCCAATTTTAAATAAACTTCTAGAAAGTGCTGCCAAAAGCATAAATACTAATGTAATTGGTGATTTTTTTAAAAATAAAGGGATCATGAATTTAATATTTTTAAGGATTACTTTACTAGTTTTCTTAATTTTCATCTTAGTTTTCCTCCTTATAATATTCAGCTTGCATAGAGAAAAGTTCTTTATATAAAGAATCATTCTTCATAAGTTCATTATGTGTTCCTGTTTCAATAATCTTTCCATTATTTAAAACAATTATACGATCACATATTTTTGTTGAGGAAAGCCTATGTGAAATAAAAATTACGCCTTTATCTTTAAATAAATTCTTAAAGTTCTCGTAAAGATTGGCTTCACTAATCGCATCCATAGCACTTGTTGGTTCATCTAAAATATACATATCACAATCTTTATAACAAGATCTTGCTATTAAAAGCTTTTGTTTCTCGCCACCAGATAGTTCAATACCATCTTCATCAAATTCACGTGTTAAGATTGATTCTTCTTTATCTTTTAATCCATTAATTTTTTCATCTAAATCAAGTATTTTTAGTAATTTTTGAATTTTGCCTTTATCATAATTCTTATATTTCATAGAAATATTTGTTGCGATAGAAAAAGTAAATATATTATTATCTTGAAATACTGGTGCTAAAATTTCCTGTAATGATTTTCTTGATACATCATTAATATCAACCCCATTTATGTAAATATTACCTTTAACTGGATGATAAAGTCCACAAATTAGTTTGACTATAGTTGTCTTTCCAGCACCGTTATATCCAACAATAGCAATTTTCTCACCTTTTTCAATTTTAAAAGAAACATCTTCTAAAGCATAATCTTCTTGCTCGTAATAGCGATAATAAACATTTTTAAATTCAATTGAAAATGGTAATCCTGATAAATCAATGTTCTTGCATATATAATCATATTTTCCAGAAGTAAATAAATTATAGTCATCAACTCCTAGAGATGAGGAATATATTGAACCAAAATTCTTTGTAAGACTACTTAGTGACCAAATAACAATGGATACACTACTTATCATAAAAGAAAATGTTGATATTTGCATGCCATTATATAAAACTTCATATATTAAAAATCCATATAAACATCCTAAATCAATTATTTCTAAAACTTTTATGAAAAATTCATAAAATAAATTTCTTTTACGCTGTTTGCGTAGTGATCCGAGCAAAGTCTCATTAACAGTATCCCTTTCTTCGTTTATGAATTTATTCATTTCATAGACACGAAGATCTTTACCAAGACCTAAGTTTTGAGAAATGTTATTAGTATATGTATTTTTTCTCCATAAAGTCGTATATTGATCTCTTATTTCTTTATCATCTTTACTTTGTTTAGTATTAAGTAATAATTTAAATATAGAAAGCAAAACAATTATTAAGACTAAATAGATATTAACAGTTAGGATAATTCCACTTCCGATAATAAAGTGAAATAGGTTTTCAAGAAATCTAAATCCTTGAGTAACAATTCCCATAAAGCCATTATTTGTATTAAGAGCTCTTCGAGCCTTATCTAATTCATCTTGAGCTTGTTTTTGTTCAAGTTTCTCATAATCCATTTCTAGAGTTTTTAAAGATAATTCACGTGCTAATAAATTATCAATAATTTCATCTTTATAATAAATTACTTCATATATAATCATTGTAATAATAGAACAAATTAAACATACTACTATTATTGGTATAAGTTGACTTAACAAAACTGAAAAGTCAGGATTATCACTTTCTAATACTCTCATTGCTTTCAAAAGAATAAATGAAAAAGCATAAGTATAAAAAGGAGCAATAATTAGGTTAATAATTTTTAGAAAAACATAACTTTTATCATACTTTGTAATATGTTTTATACCCTCCCAAAAATTCTTAATCAAATTAGTTTTTTGTTTTTTATCTTTCACGCCTTCACCTCGTTACATAATAATTATATAGAATGTCCGTAAATAAATCAATAACCTAATAGTTGAATAACTTTTATTATAAATAGTTTTTAAAGTCAGTTAAAGGTGTGTATTCAATATTTGTTTTTTCAAAACTTATATTCTTATAATAGGTATTTAATATTTCTTTGTATGTCTTTCCAGATTTTGCTGCCTTTTGAGTTCCATATTGGCACATACCAACACCATGTCCAGTACCTCCACCAAAGAATGTTAATTCATCATTGTGCCATTCTAAAGCAAAATAGCCAGATGGAAGAATAGAAACATTACTTGTTGAGAACTCATAATCAGAATTAAACCCTCTTCCATAGTATTTAATTACTTCGCCATCAGCATAATTCGGTCTAATAGTGAAACGAATATTATATTGATTAATAATTCTAAATCTTATGTTCGTACAAACAACTTCTAAACTAACGACAACACCAGATTTTCCACGTTCTTTGACGTAAATTGTCCTTATTTCTCCAATATCTTCTGGAAAACTTTCATACGATAGCGTTCCATCTTCTTTAACTATTGGGAATGATTCAGGATAGTTAGTAGCCATGTTATGGATTGTTTTATTAATAGCTGTTCGAAGTTGATTCTTGTTCATTGTAATTTTCCATCTAAAGTTTACACCTTCGTTTGATGGAGCTTCAACGTTCAAGTTTTTAAAGAAACTAAGCATACTATCTTCACTTGAAGTATCAACCTTAACATTTGTTAAGTTTTGACCAACTAAATATGGAATTTCCTCAATAACTCCATCTTTTATCCACACTTCATTACCACTACCTGTAAGACCAGATGAACAAGAATAATAATAAGAAACTATTGGTTTGCCATTATAAAACATTGTTTCACCTTCAGTAGCTTTAATTGCCGCATTACATCTTTCGTTTTCGCTTTGATTATTGTAAACTTGACTACTTTCACTATCATCAACAACATATCCTTTATCGATATACGTACGATTATATATTTCGCGATAGGCATATGTTCTTGCGGCGATGCTCTGAGCCTTTAAAGCTTCTATTTCCCATGAAGAAGGCATTTCTGAAGGAACAACTTTTCTAAGATAATCTTCCATCAAAACTTCGTTAATAAGCAGTAATCCTTCTGCTACAGACATAATCTCTAACGTTCCAGAATATGTTGGATTTCCTAAAGCACGATTAATTGATGTAACTTTCATATTACCTTTACTTTCTAAAAAGATTTTATTAGCTATCGTTCGATTAATTTTATTTATAACAAAGCTAATTACATACATTTGATCATAAAAAGGTACTTCTGTTTGTCTTGGTATAGTTACTATTTTCTTTCCCGTAAAATCTGTTATAGTTGTTTCTTCTTCAAAAAATATTGTAATTTTATCATGATATAAGGTTTTATTATCACTTATATTATCAATAGACTTTCTAATTGCTACACGAATGCGAGGAAATACAGGTTCACCATCAATCAAAATTTTATAGATACCTCCATTCTTATCATACTTTACATAAATATTTTCCATTCCAGAATATAAATCATCGAACGAAGCTTCTTCAAGATTTTCCCCAATCTTTTTATAGATTTGGCAACGTTCATTTATAGTAGTAATTGGGCAATCTTTAAGTTCAATATAATTATTATCAACATCTAATAAATATAACTTTGTATGAATGTATTCATATGTAATACCTAATTTCATTTCCTCTATTCTTTCAAGTAATGAATTAATTTTTTCACTTATATAATGTGTTTTATTTTTAACTTCTTCTGATAATTTTTGGTAATCATCACTTAGTTTTCTTATTTTATCTTCATCACCTAAAAATAAAGTTTCGATATCGTATTCATTTAATTGTGTAAGAATATTAAAACAAGAAACATAGTTTTCATAATCGTTATTAGCTTTTTCAAAATCATAAGATACTAACTGTATAATAAGCTTATAATCTTCATATTTAATTTTTGTTTTCTTGATTCTTACATCACTAATTTGTTCAGTTAATAAATCATAATTTGATGATAAATCAACATTATTTAATGATTCATAAAACTCTTCACCCATTTTTTTAAAATGTTCTAGTTTCAAGACTAATTCATTATAATTAGTTACTTCTTTTTTCTCTTCATCAGTTAACTTATCATATTCATTTTTCACTTCTAATACTCTGTCACCAATTGCATTTAATTCAAAAGAATTAATAAAATCAATAACTCTTTGTATTTTTTTTAGTGATTCGATTCTCTTTACAGCATTTTCTAATTTTTCATAGTTAGAAATATTCTTCTTTTCTTCTTCAGTTAACAAGTTGTATTTATTCATTATTTCGTTAACTTTTTCTTCATCTTCTAAAGTTATATTTTCAGTGATTTCGTCAATTTCTTTTGTCATTTGTGTTAAATCAGCTTTTTTATTAGTACATGAAATTAGTCCTAATAAAATTAAACATCCAAAAGCAATTAATGAAAATATTTTTATTTTCTTAATCATAAATTCTCCAATTTATTTATATTTTGTTTTAAAAAATAGGCACCATAGTTTACTACGATGCCTAAATTATTTCTTAATTATCTAACGAAGTTTCCACCGTTCCAAACTTTTGATGATGGATAAGTTCCATCCCATTGATCCCATGTAGTTGTTCCAGGGATTACGCTGTATAATGTTACAGTCTTAGTATCAGAACCAGCTTTAACAGTTATTTCATAAGATACAGTTGTTGTTGTAGCAGGAGCATTTACAACTCTACCAGTTTCATCAACGATTTTAGGGTTGTTAGATTTCATGCTTATTTCAACATCACTATAGTATTTTTGAAGAGTATAGTTAAGTTCTACCATCTTCATGAAATAACTCCAATAATTTCCACTAATGAATACTTGAGGGCAGCCTTTACCAGACCAGTTGTTGTGCATCATTACTCTTGTAAGATCTAAATTATTTCTAATTAGAATATCAGCAACAAGTCTTGCAGTTCTTTGCCATGAATCGTATGTATCATTAGATGTATTAACGTTCATTTCGATACCAATTGAGTTATTATTTCCACCATGGTTAGAGATAATACCACTAATATTTTGTGAGAAGCAAACCCATGAAGTACCTAAATAATATTCACCATTGACTACTTTCCAAACAGGGCCAGTTACAGGAAGGTTAGCCTTAGATGGATTTTGAATTGTTTTGCCTTCGCCAGAGATAGGAGCTACAACTGTAGAAGTTTGTCCATTGATTACGAAGTAATAGTTATCACCAGATTTTGTTAAGTCAATATCAGGTTTTGTATTGCTTTCAGCTTTAACACCAGAAGGAATCCATTCAAATGTAGTGTAAGTTCCATCACCTGCATGGTAAGCAATGAATTTTTCAGGAACTACTGAATAAATTACATCATTACCTACTGTGTAGTGAATTGAAGTTTCTCCACTTGACATATATTGAGCGATTGATTCAGATGTACCAGTTAATGTTGCTGTATCATGAACAGTTACGAATTCGATTTGGTCAGTTGGACGACGATCTTTATGACAATTTTCATTCTTTGTAGCTTGTTCTTCATATTTTCTAATGATTTCAAATTTATCAAATAGATAATTATTAACACTACCATATACAGAATCATAATATCTATTAGTTCCATCATTGTATAGACAAGCATTTCCTGTTTGTACAACACTGAAATTATTTTCAATTAATAGAGACATAACTTTATTAATTTTATCTTCTTGAGATAATTGGTTAACAACAACACCAAATGTAACAGGAGCACATTTACCAGCTTCATCTTTAACAGTGATAATAGCAGTTCCTTCTTTCAATGCTGTAACATTTCCTGAAGCATCGCAAGAAACAACATCCATGTTATCTACGCTATAGATAAATTTAGCATCTGTATAATCTTTACCATAAGCAACAGGTTTAACAGTCATCTTTTCATTAATCTTTAAAGAGCCGTTATAACCATTACTAAATGTAAGGTCAATACTTGTTACAGGGTATACATTGATTTCATAAGTCTTTGTAACTCTCTTAGCATAATCAGTAATAGTAATTGTTGCTTTACCAGCATTCTTAGCAATCATTCTACCATCACTTGTGATATTGATAATATCTTTGTCACTAGTTTGGAAGAAAATAGTCTTGAAGAAAGCATCACTTGGAATAACTTCTGCTTTTAAGTCTATTGTATCAGTAGTTAACATTTCTGTTACCATATTTTCAACTTTAATATCTGTAACAGGAGTTAATTCTTCCCATTTTGCAGTTACAGTGATATCATCATCGAAGTCAGCAAAACTGTCATATTTCTTTCCTTCTTCATCAAACCAGCCTAAGAAGTTAAATCCCAATCTTCCAGGAACCATAACGTTAGTGTCTTTATCAACTTTAATAGTGATTTGAGAACCTTCAATTTCTGGTTTATAGAAGAACATAGTAGTAGGTTGATTCTTAGTTGTTAATGTGAAATCTTTACTAAAAGCAACTACGTCGCCAACACTTATTTTCATAACCTTTGCATGTTGTGTACGATATGTAGAATAAGATGTTGAAATGGTAATTACATATTCAGCACCAGCTGGCCATGAAGATGTACCAGAGTTAAGAATATTAATAACTTTATAAACGCCTGTATATTTGTCTTTACCAATGTAAATACGATCTGAGAATGTTGCACCAGGATCATGAGATGAATCACCAATGAATAAATCATAAGCATATTGACCAGCCCAGAATGCACCATTGTTATAATTATAGTTGTCAGTTACTAATTGAGCAACTTCACTTCCGCATGCTTTATATAAATCATCAGCTACACCACCAGCGAAATTAAATGTAATTTCATAGTAGTTTTTCTTGATGTATTTAGCGTATAATGTAATATCTTCTTTTTGACTTTGAGGTATACGTGTCATATAATCTTTTGATGTTGGAGTAAGAGCCCAACCAGCAAATAAATATCCTTTCTTAGTGGCTTGAGGAAGTGTAAATGCATATCCTTGACCAAACACTGTAGGTGTTCCTTCAGGAAGAGTTCCACCATCAAGCACATAATTGATATTGCGTTTTAAACCATATAAAGGTTTAATAGTTAAGTTACGAGTAACTTTATCAAATGATTTATCCCATTTTACAAATACATACTCTTCTATTTCTGGAGCTTCTGGAGCAACAGCAGCTTCGCCTTCTTCTATTTTTTGTTCAGAAAGAACAGTTTTGCCATCTTTTTCAACAAATTTAACTGTGTAAACTTTGCCAAGAACTGTAATTTCAATAGTAGCAGTTTTGTCGCCTGACTTAGCAGTGATAGTTGCAATTCCTTTTTTCAAAGCTGTAATTAATCCATCAACAACTTGAATAACAGTTTCATCACTTGATTCCCAAGTAACAGCTTCTGTTGCACCAACAGCTGTTAATTCAGCATCATCACCAACGCTAATTTCAGTTTCGCCAACGATTGCAAAACCATCAATTTGAGCATCAGTTACGATAATATTATAATATTTGTTTTTACCAGAAATATAAGAACCAAAGCCAGTAACAACTATGTTTTGAGCATCTAAAACTTGTACAACTTCTAGCATTTCTTTACTGCATAATAAACTTCCAACAACTTCAGTTCCTTCAACATTTAAGTTAACATAATTTCCACTGATAGAAAGTTTTCCAGCAACTTTAACATATTCAATAGTTAAGCTTTCTAAACCAGCAAGTTCAGTTAATTTTTCAGCGTTTAATTCTTTAGCTTCAAAACTTGGTGCAGTAGCTTCACCTTTTTTCTCATAAGTTGCTTCTTGACCAAATTGGATAGCTTTGCCATAAGCGCTTACAGTACCGCTAACAACAACTTCATCACCAGCTTTTAGATCACATTCCCAGCTATAGCCTTTATAAACAAGAATCATACCTGTTTCATCTTTAACAATAAAGGCACTTGAACTTAAACCAGCAACGATACCTTTAATAGTAAATTCGCCTTCTTTAGCTTCAATTACTTCTTTTATTGTTTTATAGCTTTCAACTTCTTTTACAGTTATCTCTAAATCAGCTTTTACATTAGAGCCATCTAGTGCTTCACATGTAACTGTAGCAGCACCTACTTTTAAAGCTTTAACTTTACCATTTTCAACTGAAAGAATAGTTTCATCACTAACTTTCCATGAAACTTCTTTATTATCAGCATCACTTGGTAAAACTTCAGCAGTTAAAGTGGTTTCTTCACCAACTTTTAACTCATTATTACCAGTTAATTTAATTTCTTGCACTAATTTAGCTTCACTAACAGCTACTACCTTAACAGTTATTTCAACTTTGATTTCGCTATAGTCTTTTAAACTAGCAGTTATTTTTACTGTTCCAGCTTTTTTAGCTACGAACTCATTACCATTTTTAATTTCTACGATTCCATCCTTATCGAATGTATATTCGATAGCGCCATTTTCTAAATTCTTAATTGTAGGATTTAAAGTGAAGCTTTCACCTTCTTTAACTTCAAGTTCTACTTTGCTAAAACTCAAGTCAGGTTTTTCATTCTCTTTACAACCTACAAGAGCAAATAAAGAAAACAAGAATGTTAATACTAACATTAGTTTTGTAATACTAAATCTTTTGTTCATACTTTATCCTTTCTGTAATAGTTGAATAATTCCGTTGAAGCGTATGCCGTATGCAAACGCATTCATACATTTATTATACCATTTTTTTATTTTTTTTCAAGACCTAAAAAATATAAAAATACTTTTATATTATTTTTTATGTTTAAAGTTTCCTTTTTTTGTAATAATATATAATGTACAAGGAGGGAAAATAAATGACTGAAAAAGAATTATTGTACGTTGAAGATGCTCTTGAGCATATAAAAATGATGCATAAAAAATGCATGCGTTACGAAAATATGGTCAAAGACCAAAACTTAAAAAAAGCAATTTGTGATATTAAGGCTAAACAAGAAACCTTATATGAAAAACTTTATGATTTATTATAGGAGGATTTTATGAACGATAAAGAATTATTTGAAGATTTATTAACTACCCTAAAAGGATCATGTGATCTATATATGCATGGTTCGATAGAATCTGCAAACACAAATGTGAATAACACATTCAATGAAACATTATTTGAAACACTAAAAATGCAAAATGATGTTTATAATTTAATGAAAAATAATGGATGGTACAATATCCAAAATGTCGACCAAAACAAACTTGAAACAACAAAAACAAAAGTAAGTCAAGCATAAAACAAAAAAGCTATCACTGCGGTAGCTTTTTATTTATTCTCGCAACTTATGACACAAAGATCACTATCATCATATTTGTTACTTCCAGGTAATGATTTCTTATACTTCCAACATTTAATAGCATCATTTAAGCTTTTTCCTTTGTTGTGTTCAAAAAAATCACGTATGTATGTATTATATTCAAATTGTTTATCAATTGTGGTTTTATTTTTCTTTTTCTCTTCTAAAAGGACATAATAAGCATTTATTGCTTCCCCATATGTTTTTCCAGAATTAGTTTTTAACCATTTTTGAAACAAAACATTGAAAGCAAACTTTTCACCTATTTTTTCTTTAAAAAACTGTCTATGTTTTTCGGAAAATCTTATATTAGGTTCAATTAACGTATGTTCATTAATATTATCATAATTAGGATAATCACGTTTTCTTGCAATATGAGGAATCACTTTTCTATATTTAAGAAAATAACCAATCCTATCAGTAAGTTCTATTTTACCACCACTAGCAGGTAAATTATTTTCTTTACAAAAATTAACTAGTTCTTCTTTTAGATAATAATAACTAAGGAAAGTTTCTTCACTCATATCTTTATTTAAGTCTGGTCTTTTATGCAATTGTAAACTCCTTCATACTATATGTATAAGTTCATAAAGAGATAGCCAAAAGCTATCTCTTCGTTTCTTTGTTTTCTATTCTCTTAATATAATTTGTTATACTTTCTTTTATTGACTTCACAGATTTAAATGGAAAAATAAAACTAGCTCTTTTCTTTAAAGCTTTCATTTGTTCAGAAATACTAACCTTTAAATGTTCATATTTAACAACTATATTTAAATCCTTAGCAGCCTCACTGATTTTTGAAGAAATATCAAATGAATATACGATATCAACAAATAATACACCATAGAAAAATCCAATAAAGAAAAGTGAATATTTAAAACCATTAATATCATTTATAATACCTTGTACATATTTATGTACGAAAAGATAATACGCTGCACAAATAATAAGCCAAAAGAAAGAAAATAATGGACAGATAATTCCTTGAATGTTTAAAGGTCTATCAGAATAGTCCCATAACTTGATATTCATTTTTTTGATAAATATTAAACCTGTTATATATTCTATTAATGTCATTAAGATACCTAATATTAATGTTATCATAATACACTTCAAATAAACATTTTCAATGGCTATTTTATCTAAGAAATATGTAGCAACATACATACCAGTTAATCCGAAACCGTAAAGAGGTAAAACCGGTCCCACTAAAAAGCCAGGATTGATCCATTTTTTAGCACTTACAAAACGGCGAAAGAATAATTCTATAACCCAACCACCTAATGATCCAATCATAAATAAATAAAGTATTGACATAAACATAATTATTTTCTCCTCATCTCTATATAAGATTGTTTTTTGTCCATTTTCCATAAAAGCCATGATTCTTTATATTTAGGAAAATGAAATATTGTTAGAGGCCACATATGGGCTCTTATCATATTCTTTGTTATTTTACTCAACTCAAAATTTTTCAAAGCATTATCAAGAGCAATTTTCGGGTGTCTAATGCCATGAAATCTTTTACGGCCTCCTAATTTATGCCAATCATAAAGGCATAGATCATGAAGTAAAGCTCCTTTGATTAAATCTTCTAAGTGATATTTTTTCTTATGAAGAGCATATTTATAACAGCTTAAAGCAACATTTAGAGCATGTTCATATGTTGATGTATGACCATGTTGGATGAAATCCTTTTGCTTTTGGAAATCTAAAGAATTAATTATTGGGTTTGCAATTTTATAGAAGTATTCTTCCTCTTCTTTTGTCAATTTATATTTATCCATTAATAAGACCTTCTTTTGTCCAAATTATATGTTCTTTTAAATACTTGTGTGCTATAACTACGCTGTGTAACACTTAAAAGTCTTTCTATGAGAAATCTAAACTTTTCAATATTATTAACGTCAACTTCATAATACAATCGTGAACATCTATAAGGATATCCTAATTTATTATCTTTTACTAAGTCTTTGATTTCATCACGAACTTCAGTATACATTTTACCATCATTAATAAGAAATATCTGTTTATCATCAACAAAAACTACTAAACAAGAGTTCTTACAAACAAATTTTACTTTATACTTTTTATCTATGCGATTACATAATTCCATTCCAATAGCAATATCTTTATTCACTCATTTTCCTCCATTTGCTTGAACATTTCTATTAATTTGCATTTTTTATATTCATTGCAATTTCTATATATGATTTTTAAAAACTAAGTACAAATCAAATATCAGTCTTACCAAATAATTCTAAATATCTTTTATTGATATAGTTATATGTTTTCACATAACATTTAAAAAATCCTTTGGTATTTTCCGTAATGACTTTATGGTCATTTACCATACTTTTAGAAAAATCATACTTTCCATTAACTTTCCAACCATTTAAAAAGCCAATAGAGATAGCATTACAAGGGCAATACATCGAACATCTCATGCACATCACACACTTGTGTTTAAATTTAACTTTACCACTTTCCACAAATATATTTTCTGTAGGACAATTTTTCACGCAAAGCAAACACTTTGAGCATTTTTCATTAACTCTATAAAAGAATGAGTTTACAAATCCACCTATATATTGTATTTTAAAAACATCAGAAATAAATTTGTGTTTCAATTTATATTTACTTATATTAGAAATGTTTTTGAAAACTTCGTAAAGTAAAATATCAATTAATTTTTCATCCATCAAAAGAATTTCATTTACTAAATCATTAGGAAAACGAAAATGGATATTATAAGGCATCATAAAGTGGTATTCATTTTGTACTAAACAATTATGCTTCTTTAAAACTTTAATAATACTATTAGAACTAGCATCATTAAGAGAATTAGTCTCTCCACTATTTTTATAGATAAAATACCTTGAATCACTAGGAAAAGCTAGTTTTTTTAAATAGTTTATAAATATATTAGGCACATTAAAGGCATATATCGGGTAGCCAATTCCTATATAATCGAATCCATCTAAACTGATTATTTGTGATTTGCCATCCACCTCAAAACTTTCAATAAATGCAAAATCTATTTTCTCTTTGATTCTATTAGTAATATATCTTGTATTATATGTACCCGTATAATATAAAAGCATAACTTTCACTTTTTTCACCACAAATATATTACCTTATTTTCTTATAATTGTCAATTATAAAAAATATTATATAATTAAAGGTTTTAATTATTTATATTAAAAAATGACCAGTATAAACCAGTCATTTTAATTATTTAATTCTTTAAAGAATTCATCACGCAAACTAATTATATCAGTAGGATGATTAATTATTTTTTTAGTTTCCTTATCATAATATGCTTGATGTATTTTCTTACAGAAGCCATAGAATAAATTATCTATATCATCCGTTAACATAGATGTTTTTGAAAGTCTTCCATCTTTTAAAACTGTTTGCGAAATTTTTCTTAGTTTTTTCCATTTGTTATAGTATCCTGTTTTCAGTTTTGTCATAAAACCTTTAGCGTCAACAAAAACAAATCCTTCAATATATTCACCTTCTAATTTGAAACTTTCTTCTTTACAGTTTAAATAAATATTATAAAACTCATTAAAATTATTAATTATGAATATTAGTTCTTTGTGTCTAATTCCAAGTCTTTTTGAAGTTTCAATAATATCTTCACTACTACTTGTTTTATATACTAAATCATTATTAACAATATCTAATAAAACTAATTCACTATGTGAATATTTTATAATATGAGGATCATTAATAGGATCAATACATTCAAAGATATACGTTTTGCTTTCACCTTTATCATATCTAGTTTGCAAATCTTGAAGTAGCTTTTTTCGTAAGCCATTTTCTTCTAATATGTTATTTATGTAACCTACATAATCACCTCTATTAAGTGATTTTGAAGCAATAAATAAATCTTTTTTGTTATAGTCATAACTTACTAAAGCTAAAAAACCATTTTCTTTTTTGTACGCATATATTGGAAACTCTAAAGTCCTTCGAAGATTAGAAATTTGTGTTTCCGGCATTTCATCAATATTAAAGAATTTATTGTAACTTCTAGCAATGATTTGTGCATTCAAAGTATCAATAAATAATCCACGAGCTAGAATTGTTCGATAATTCCAAGCTTTACTTGCGAAAGCATCTCTAGTAAAGTTAAAGGATGATATATTATCTCCTAAGTCTTTTTCTTCAACATATTTATCGTTTTTAAGCATTTCTAAAGCTTCTTCAACACTTATTGGATTTACTTCTGCATCTTCTTTTCTGCTTGAAGCAAATTGGCATATGTTTTTTTGAAGATTATCAAGTTCAACAGGTTTCCAGTTTAAATTTTTATCTAATTCGATAATTCTTAGTTTACCACCAAATTCAACATTACCTTCTAAATTGAACATACAACTCCCATCATCAATAGGAGCATCAGCAATGTTTCTGTGACCATGAACCTGGTATTGATTTTCTTTACGCAACTTTTTCCATGTTTCGTGAACCTTATCAATATCTTCATAATTTCCAACACCTTTTATGAAATCATTAGTAGGTCTGTATAATAAATTGTTTTCTAAAGTTGGAATACCTGCGTGTGAAGCTAAAACTTCAATACCGTTATACAAATAATGTGATACTTGTCTCATTTTTTGATATAACACTTTGGCTTTCTTTTGAGAAAACTTTTTAGAAATTAATTCCTTTTTAGTTACATTTTCAAAAACTTTTGAATTAGAAACTAAATCCTTGCCATAATTATATATCCATCTTTCATGATTACCAGTTAGTATTGATACATTAGGTAAATCTTTGATAGAATACAAAAACTCTAAAACCTCTGCGTTTTGGTCACCTCTATCTATATAGTCACCACAGAAAATGTAATTGTAATTAGGATTAATCCCATTTTGAAAATATTGCATTAAAGTATCATAGCAACCATGTATATCACCAATATGTATTATCTTTTCGTATTCTGATAAATCGATTGGTGTTTCTAATACACTATCAAATTGATTAGGTTCTATGATTTTTACACCACTAGGTATTTCTTGTGAGGCAAACCTAGCATACATTTTGTCTATAGTCTTATCAGGAACTACCTTTAGACTATTGCGCATCTTATTTTGTCTTTTACAAACTTCAATTGGTACGATTGTAAAGTCAACAATGTACATTCTATATCTATACTCTTGAGCAATCTTTTTGAATCTAGTTATATCGGTTGTTTTCGAACAAGTTGCATCTATAACTGTAAATTCTCCTTTTTCCATTCTATGTTTTAAAATTTCAAAAAGAGTATTCCAAACATAATTATCATCTTCTTGTGATACTGAAATAGTCCCATCTACGTTAAGCTTGGGTGATGAGCATAACAATCTAATATTATCAGGGCTTAGTGCATATTCCTCAAGATTATGATTTTTTATCCAAGTTGACTTCCCACATCCAGGAGCGCCACGCATTAAAAGCAAACTTCTCATATTTTTCCTCCATTTATTTATACAATGAGTCCCAAAGAACATTTGGGTCAAAGCCAAATGTCTGTACAACTTCTACTTCTTCAGAAGATGCCAAATCATAAGGCAAAACGATTAATTTATCATTCTTTAATAACTCAAAATCAAATTTGTGATAAGCATACCAGACAATATGAGCACATTGAGTTTTTCTTATTGAATCTGTAAATGATGATGAAAATGCTGAATAAGGTATATCGACCAAACTATTTTTAGCATAATTTACAACTTCATTCTTTAATTCTTTTGAAGCTTTTGGTCTCAAAACTAAAAAGTTAATTCGATTATTAAATCCATCAACTGTTGCTATTGAACTTGTTTCACCATAAGCTGCAGCTTCTAGTATTTCTTCGTTTTCTCCGTCAACTACCAAAGCAGCATGACCTATTCGTATACTTCCAAGGTGTGTTGAAGCAGTTACAATAATATCTCCATCTTCTAAATATGTATTTCTAACATATTCTTTGATGTAATCTGTACACATCCATAGCCCAAACTCTGTTGAGTAAAAAGTATGTTCCTTAAAATAATTTTTTTGGATTGTAAGTACTCTTGATCTTCCAAGTTCACCATGTTCTAATGTTCTATCAATACCAATTTTAGTTAGTCCTGTTTGTTCATAGAGCGTTTTATAATCTTCATCACTTAATTCTTCTTTACTTAAAAGTGATCTTATGTCTATTTGTTCATAGTTAGGACTCCAAACAAAGGAATTGTTTTCGGAAATACGAAAACTTACCTCCATAAATATAAATACAATTAGCAATAATTGTAATAAAAGAATAAACATTCTCATAAACGAAAGCAATACAATATTTCTAGTCTTCATTTGCACAACTCCTAACAATAATCATTTATATACATAAGACAAATTCTGTAAATATAAAGTGACATATTATATTTTTCAAGCATTAGTTATTTGATTAATTCCTATTTCTTTTAATAAACTTTTTCTATAATATGTATCCAACAACTGAAGTGATTACTTCTTTAAAGATAAAAATTAACCAAAAGTAATTTAATCCAAATCTGGAAAATATATATCATAAAGGAACAAATAAGATAACTTTTCAAACACCTGTCAATAAAGAGCTCTTAATAGGGCAGCTTACAGCTTGGAAAAACACAGGATAAATCAGTGAAGTACCCATTATTATAAAGCTTAAAACTATTACCCTAAAACCAATTGTTCAAACAACAGATGCAATCATCAAAAGTTACAAAGGATATACTTATTATAGAAAGAGTTGTTAAATATCTTTCTGAATATTTACCATTAATAATTTATTAACAATATTATATAGTGCTTGCATTAGTTGAGCAAGCATTACAAGTGGGTCTAGTTTAAGTATTACTTTATAAGGTTTTTGTTTTTCGTAAAATTCATTTGTTTTATTCATTTATTAACCTTCAATTATAATCAAAGTTCTCTTACTTAGAAATTATATCACAACTATCAATAAATAGAAACACAATTAATTTATTTTTTATAATTTTTTTTAATTATCATCATATATAAACAAAAAATCTAAAACTTTCAAAGAATAAAATTAAATAATTTTTTGTTAATTATCACAAACCAAATTTACAAAAAATAATTGAGGTAATTAAACCAATAGTTGTTATTAACTTTTTTTCTGAGAAAAAACTTACAAACTTTTAATTTGTAAGTTTGCTATTATTAATTATTTGTAATATTCACTAATGAATCAATAGAACCATTACTCTTTTCATCAAATTGAGAATTATATAAGCTTGCATAGAATCCATTCTTTTGAAGAAGTGAATCATGTGTTCCTTGTTCATAGATATTTCCATCTTTTAAGACCAATATTAAATCAGCATTTTTAATTGTTGAGAGTCGATGGGCAATAACGAACGATGTACGATTTTCAGTTAATTCATCCATAGCTTTCTGAATGACTATTTCTGTTCTTGTATCGACATTCGATGTAGCTTCATCTAATATTAACATTGGTGAATTTTGAATCATCGCTCTAGCTATCGTAAATAATTGTTTTTGACCTTGAGAAAGATTTGTAGCTTCAGTTAGTTTTGTATTATAACCTTCAGGTAAACTCTCTATAAACTGATGGATCCCACAAGCTTTGCTAGCTTTTATCATATTCTCATCAGAAACGTTCTCACAATTGAAAATTAAATTTTCCTTGATTGTTCCGTCAAAAAGCCATGTATCTTGCAAAACCATTGAGAATAGTTTATGTACTTCTTCTCTCTTCATATCTTTTGTGTCAACACCATCAATTTTGATACTACCACTATTTACTTCATAGAAACGCATTAATAAATTTACTAATGTTGTCTTACCACTTCCTGTTGGACCAACAATAGCAACTTTACTACCGCTTTTTACGCTACAACTAAAATCATGAATTATTATTTTTTCATCATAACCAAATTTCAAATGAGATATTTCTATATTACCTAATGGCTTAGTTATTTGTACTGTTTTTTTGCTTTCATCTTCTAGTTCTTTTTCTTCTAGGAAACCAAAAACACGTTCACTTGATGCTAAACAAGACTGCATTTGTGTCATGGTTTGCGAGAATGTTTGTAATGGTTGCGTGAATAGGCGAGCGTAAATTATAAAACTTGTAATAATTCCAAACTCATAGTTTTTATTTAATACTAGAATTGTTCCAACAATACATACACAAACATAACCTAAATTACCAATAAAAGTCATTATCGAAGGCATCATTCCTGATAAAAACTGAGACATAAAATTTGCTTTTCTAACATTACCATTATAAGAATTAAAGTTTTCTTTAACCTCATTATCTGCGCCTAAACATCTTATAACATTTTTACCTGAATATATTTCTTCAATGTATCCATTTAATTTACCTAATGACTCTTGACGATCCTTAAAATACTTTTGTGAATTTTTCATTATTATTCCCATAATTAAGAATCCTAAAACACTTGATAGAATAACAGTAATAGCCATAACAAAACTTGTTATGCACATCATAATAATTGAACCTATGAACTGACAAACAGCAAATACAAATGACCCCAAGCTGTTATTCAAACTTTGAGTAATTGTATCAACATCATTTGTGAATCTACTTAGGATATCTCCATAATTGTTTTCATTATAATAACTTAACGGAACATTATTTACTTTTTTAATTAAATCATCGCGCATTTTTTTGCTTATTTTTAATGTCATACGTTGCAATAAAATATTCATCGCTAATGAAAGAATAAAACTAAGCAAATATATAATTAATAAATAAATACCTATTTTTCCTATAGATACTAAATCAATATCTGATAAAACTCCTGTTTTTTTGAAATCAACAAATGGTTTTTGGATAAGGTTAGTTATTTCACCAATTTTATTAGGACCAATAATTACTAAAATAGCACTAATGATAGAAAGAATAATGGCAAATAAAAATACTTTATGATATGGCTTAATATATGAATATAAATCTTTAAATGCTTTTTTTCCATTTTTTGACTTTTGAGTTACTTTTACCATTCTATTCATTATTTTCCCTCCTTCATTAATTCATCTTGTGATAATTGACTTGAAGCAATTTCTAAATATAAAGGACATGTTTTTAATAAATCATGATGTTTTCCCATACCTACTATTCTTCCTTCATCAACAACTATTATTTTATCAGCATTTTTTATTGTTCCAATTCTTTGGGCAACAATTATAGATGTTATACCTTCTTTTTGAGTTTTAATTTCATTACGTAAATTTTTATCAGTTTTATAGTCTAAAGCCGAAAACGAATCATCAAAAATTATTATTTCTGGATTTCTACACAAAGCTCTTGCGATAGCTACTCTTTGCTTTTGTCCTCCAGAAAGATTATTTCCACCCTCACTAAGCATTGTATTTTCTTTTTCTGGTAGATTATTTACAAATTCTGACGCTTGAGAAATATTTAAGGCTTTTTTAATATCATCTTCTTTGGCATCTTTTTTGCCAAGTTTAAGATTATCTACAATTGAATCTGAAAAAAGAATAGTTTTTTGAGGAATATAAGCTATTTTTGAATATAGAGATGAAAAGGTATAATCTTTAATATTTTTATCATCTAATAAAACCTCGCCTCCTGTTGGATCAAATATTCTTGAGGCTAAAGATACAATTGTTGTTTTACCACTTCCAGTTGGCCCTATGATTGCTAAAGTTTCGCCTTTGTTTACAGTGAAATTGATATTCTCACAAACATCTTTTCCATCACCATAGTGGAAAGAAACATTTTTAAATTCTAACTTACCAGTAACTATAGAATTTGTTTCATTGCCTTCTCTAAGCATTATTTTTGAGTTTAAAACTTCATTTATTCTATTTGCACTAACTTTAGCATTAGGTAATATCATAAATACCATTGCTAGAAACATAAATGCTTGAATAACATAAATAGCATATGAACCAAAAACAATAACATCACTAAACAAATTGGCTTTATCTAACAATCCTGCTTTATTTATCAAATATGCACCAATCCAGTATATAGCAAGTGATAATGTTGACATAATTAGCGTTAATCCAGGATTTAAAAAAGAAAAGCAAGTTCGATTAAATAATTGCGTATTAACTAGTTCTGTATTAACTTTATCAAACTTTTCTTTTTCATACTTTTCAGCATTATATGCTCTTACTACTTTTAACCCTGTTAAGTTTTCTCGAGCCACTTTATTAACTTCATCAGTTAATTTCTGAACTTTTCGAAAGCGAGGTAAAACCAAACTTGTAATCGTAATAATCATTGTTAACACTAAAATAATAGCAACTAAAGTTGCAAGTGATAACTGGAAGCTTTTATTAACTATTTTTAAAATAGCCCATACTGCTAAAACTGGCGACTTAATCAGCATTGTAAGTCCCATTGACATAAACATTTGAATTTGAGTTATATCATTAGTTGTTCTCGTAATTAATGAAGCCGTTTGAAAATTATCAACAGTTTGTGAATCTAAATCGATAACATGATCAAATAATTCTTTACGAACATTATAACTTAAATCAGAGGAAACAAATGATGTTATAAATCCTGAAAGTATTGTAAGAGCAGTACCTCCAAGGCAACAACCTAACATTTTTAAACCTGTGAGGACAACACTTTTTACTTCTCCTGACTCACTTATAATTGTAGTTATCTCTTTCATATAATCGGGAATTAGTAAATCTACATAAACACTAGCAACAATTAGGATAACAGAAATACCTAACAGCACCCAATCTATTTTCTTTAATTTTTTTAATAACTTAAACATATACTACCTCCTTAGCAGTAAATATTATACAATAATACTTGTTTATTGTCAATAATTATTTACTATCAACATATAATTATTTTTAATAATCGTTGACAATTTATTAAGAAAATGTTATAATTTTGTTGGTGATCACAATGACAAGGGAACAAAAATTAGAACAAATATTGGGTAAAGCATTATTAGTATTTCCTGTTTTTAAAGTTAATAATAAAATAGAAGAAAAAAAATCACGACTTACCCATTTGCAATTTATCTCGCTTATATTTATTTCTCATTCAAATTCTGTTAATGGAAGACCAATGAATGTGATTTCTAGTTTCTTAGGAATATCAAAACAACAGACAACAAAACTTGTTGATTCACTTGAGGAAATGGGTTTAATTACAAGATCTTTAAATCCTCATTCACGTAGAGAATTTCTAATAACTATGACTGAAAAAGGTAATACCGAACTAGAACAAATAAAGAAAGATCGCAATAAAGAATTTATAAATAGATTGTGTAAATTAACAGATGAGGAAGTTGATAAACTATATGAACACATTATCTCTGCATATGAATTGTTCAAAAAAGCAGAGTATTAAAAAAAGCTAGCAAATACATTGTTAGCTTTTTTATATAAGCATTCCGATACTTAAACTACTTAGATTGCAAACTAAAGCATATAGTATAGCTAGTTTCAAATTTCTTGTAACTATAAAATAGATTATTCCTTCAACAAGAAAAACAATAATTTCTAATATTACTAAAGATAAATAATAATTATGCGCATATTGCAAAAGAATATTCATAGAGACGTTAGTCAATATATTCATTATTAGACATATAATATATACCTTTAAGCGTCTTTCTCTTAAAATCACAAGACAAAGTTCTTCAGTAATTATTGTTATTATTAGTGCCTTAAATAAATAAAAATATAATAATTTAACTAACATATTAATTTATTTTCATTAGGTAAATTAAAGAATGCACCTTTAATATAAGTATTACTGCCTTTTGAGGAAAATGTATTCTCATTATCTCCTGAATACCAACCTTTAACTGTATACAATTGATTAGTACTATCAATTTTATTTATATTTATTGTAACTACATAATCATTATTTACTTTTTCAATATCAGTACTTTCGAATTCATTTTCAGTAAGTTCATTTATATCACTATAATAATAACTTACTTTAGAAAGTTTATATCCTTTTTCAGAATGAAAATAAATTTTCAGTACATAGGCTTTCTCTTCTTCTGCATCTATAGTATAGTAGTTAAACACTGGGGCAGCAGAATTCATAGGTATCAAGTTACCTTTATAACTTACCTTTGAATAATTGTAGATATCCCTATAATAGTTTTTATAGCTTCCAATCACTTCATTATTTTCAGAATCAAAAACTTTTACACCCGTAACATCCATATTATTTTTGCTATAGTCTTTATATATATTACATCCTGAATATAAAACTACCATAATTAATAAAAATAATAATAAAGATAATTTTCTTATTAAATTTTTTCCCTTGCATAAAGTCATAAAGAGCCTCCTTATATAATCTTAAACTCACCATAATTATAACATTTATAGTCTTTTAAATCAATAAATATAAAAATAATTATAACTATTGCTTAAAAAAATCAGCATTGTCAAAAATTTTGTTGAAAAAGCAACCTGTCAAAAATTGGGTTGATATCAACAGAATTCTTGACAGACAATCTTTTTTGAAAATTAGTTATTTCAGTTTTGCTTATTTTGGAATTTAAAAAAATATAAATTTATGATATTGTTTTTTAAATATAAAACTAAATT
>HF988723.1 GCA_000431235.1 Coprobacillus sp. CAG:698
TTTTACTTTTTTTAGTTTTTTTCATTAAAAAATCTCCTCAAAATCAAGTTATGAGAAGATTATTTTATTTATAATAATATTTTATTTGTTAAATAATACTTATAAATTCATTATATTAGCATGAGCAATGTAAGAAATATGGTCACCAACACGTTCTAAGTTATTAGCAAGATTAATAAATACGCTACTACTTTCTGGTCGGCATTCACCTTTATTTAGTCTTTCAATATGCTCACGAACAAGTAATTTGCGCATATCATCGATATTATCTTCAATTTCATCTATTGATTTTAAAACATTCTTTTGGTGTTCTAAAATATATGATTTTGTTAGAAGATGCATATTATGTATTAATGAATACATTTCTTTTAATTCCTGCTTTACCTTGTCAGAGAAAATCAAGCTTTCTTTTATTTCTCTATCAGTATATTTTATTACATTGTCAGCAAGTTCACTTATTCTATCAATATCACTTATAATATCATGTAATGATGAAATAGTTGTTTCAGAAGCTATATCGATATCTTTTGAAGATATTAATATTAAATAGTTTGTTAGTTCTTTTCCTAAGGAATTAACTTTCTGGTTTTGATTTTGAACTTTAACGATACATTCTCCATCGCAGTCAATAAATCCATCTAAAGCTATTTTTAAGGATGAAACAGATAAATCAAGCATTCTCATCGTTTCTTTTACAGCAGTAGCAATAGCAATTGAAGGAGTAACTACTAAACGCTTATCAAGAACTGTTGTTTTATCTTCTTCTTTATCTCTAATAATAAGTTGAGAGATTTTTACTAAAACATTAGTAAATGGTAAAAAGATAATCGCACATACAACATTAAAGAATGTATGGAACATGGCAATTTGTGTGCTAGGTGCTGAGAAAATACGAGCTACAACACTAGTCATAAAGTCATCATAAATTAATAAGAAAATAAAGAAAATAATTGATCCAAAGAAGTTGAATAATAAATGGATAATACTTGCTCTTTTGGCATTAACACCAGCTCCTATTGATGACAATAAAGCTGTTGCGCAACTTCCAATGTTTGTTCCTAAAATAATATATAATATTTCGTTACCACCATTTCCAACTTGAATGTTTGCCGCTGCCATTGAAATTAAAATGGCAGTGATTGCTGAAGAACTTTGCATAATAGCAGTTGAAATAATTCCAATTAAGAATAGTAAAAATGGATTAGTTATACTTGTGAATAAAGATTCAATATATCCACTATCTTTTAACTCAGAAATGGCTGAACTCATCAAAGATAAACTTATAAATATCATTCCAAAACCACTTATTATGTTTCCAAGTATTTTTGTTTTTTCTCTTTTTGAGAATAGGTTAATTAACATACCGACTCCAGCAAATCCTGCAAAAATTCCCGAAATATCAAAAGCTCCTAAAGCAGCAATTTGTCCAGTGATTGTTGTACCAATATTTGCACCTATAATCAACGTTGTAGCTTGCGCAAGTGTCATTATACCAGCATTAACTAAACCTACAACCATAACTGTTGTTAGTCCAGAACTTTGCACTACTGCAGTTGCTCCAGTACCAATCAAAACACCAACTATTTTGTTATTTTGAGTCTTAAAAAATAATTTTTTAAGCCATCCATTTGCAATTTTTTCCATGTTTGAAGAAAGTACATTGCATCCTAAAAGCAAGACTCCTATTCCTGAAAACATTGCAAAAATCATCATTACTATGTTCATATATTATATCCTTTCTTAGAAATATAAATCACAAATTGTCTTATTAATATCTTGTTTATTCTTAACAAGAATCATTTTCATAAACTTATCTTGAGTTTTTACTAATTTTTCAATTTCTCTTCTATTTGATATTTTAAATAATATTATTACTTTTTTATCTTCAATAACAAAACATCTACTATTTTGATTATAGATATAATTCTTATCCTTTAAATCAATTTGGTTTTTAAAATAAATTATTAAGCTTTCAAAATATAGTTTTAAAGGATAATATTTGCCTAAATAATAATACTTCTTTTTGTAAATTAAATATTCAATAGGCCATAGAAAACAAGTTAGTACAGAAACTATTATCATTATAACAAGTATAAATGGTGAAGCGATGAATAAAAGCAACCCTTCCCATATATAGCTTATTGATTTTTTTATTTTTAATTTACTCATAGTTACTAATTGTTTTCCGCAAATTGTAATAAATATAAATGATAATAACGACCTTGTTTTTTCAATAATTCTTGGTGAGTACCTTCTTCTATTATTTGACCATTATTGAAAACATAAATCTTATTAGCATGTTGGATGGTTGATAAACGATGAGCAACAACTATTACTGTACCATCATTCATTATCTTTTCTAATGAATCTTGAATTAAAGTTTCAGTTTCCGTATCGATATTACTAGTTGCTTCATCAAGTATTAAAACTTTAGGTTTATGAACTATTGTTCTCGCAAATGACACTAATTGTCTTTGACCTAGAGAATAGTTATTACCACGCTCTTTAGTTTCCTCAAAATATCCATTTTCTAATTTATCAATAAACTTAGAAGCATTAACATACTCAGATGCTTTCTTAACATCTTCCATTGTTATATTGTCTTCATTCATTTGAATGTTTGAATAGATTGTTCCACTAAACATAAATACATCTTGAAGCATTTCTGAAATTTGTTTTCGTAAACTTGAAAGTTTAATTTTCTTAATATCTACACCATCAATAAGTATTTGTCCTTTTTGAATATCATAATTACGAACTATCAAAGAAAGGATAGTTGTTTTACCTGATCCTGTTGCCCCAACAAAAGCAACCGTATCATCTTTGTGAATATGGAAAGAAACACCTTTTAAGACCCATTCATCAGGTACATAACTAAACCAAACATCTTTGAATTCAATATCTCCAGTAATATCAAGATCTATAGCATCTTCGCTATCAACGATTTCTGGGTTTATTGAGAGAATATAAAATATCTTTTCAGCTGAAGCAAAAGCAGATTGTAATTCGTTAAATTGATCAGCTAATGCTTGAATTGGGTTAAAGAATTTAGAAACATATTGATAGAAAGTAAATAACATATCATATGTCACGGCAACTGTCGTAATTCCGAGGTTAAATTCAATAGCTTGATTTCCTCCAAACCATAAAACTATAGCCACAGAAATTATATACATAACAAATATCGAAGGTCTGAATATACCAAACAAAAATGTTTGTTTTAGTAAACTCTTTTCTAATTGTTTATTATTGGCCTTAAACTCATCTAACTTTTTATTTTCTTGATTAAAAACTTGTGTTATTTTCATTCCGGTAATATTTTCAGAAAGAAAAGCATTCATCGAAGCAACATTCGTACGGACTTGTCTATGCACTCTTCGGAGATATTTTCTAAAGAAATATGAAAATATGAGAATTACCGGAACTATTACAAGTAGTATTAAAGTAAGCTTGAAATTTAGTAAAAACATTGTTACAAAGACTAAAATTATTGTAACTACATTTTTAAGTAGATTAATAAGAACATTAGTATACATGTTAAATAAAACATTAACATCACTTGTTGCTCTTGTTACTAAAGTTCCTGTAGGAATCATACTTAGCTGTGCATGCGATAAATTTTGGATATGCGCAAAAACATCTTCTCGCATTTTGTATATAATTTTATGACTTGTGTAATGTAAAGTCATTGTTAAGCAATAACTAGATATACATAACACCGCAATGATCATGAGTCCTAAAACAGCAACACAAATTAATGATTCTAGGAGAATTACTTCTTTTCCTAGTAATTTTAATGATACACCAATAAGATAAGGCAATGCTAGATCACAACCAACATTTATAACCATAAAGAAAATAGCTAATAAATATTGTTTGTAATAGCCTTTCATATAGTAGTACAAATATTTAATTAAAGTTTTTGTAGGTAGAATTCTTTCTTGTTTATTCATTAGAATCCACCTCTTTTTCTAGATCTTGCAAATATGCTTCACGAGCATATGATGCATTTGTCTTCAAAAGTTCCTCGTGGGTTCCGACTCCTGTTATTGTCTCATCATTAACAACAACAATTTTATCCAAATTTTGAAGCGTAGTAATACGATGAGCAATTATTATAGTTGTCTTTCCACGACGTATATTACGTAAATTAGTGATAATAGTTTTTTCAGTTTCTGTATCAACGGCACTTAAACTATCATCTAAAATTAAAATATTAGCATTTTTATATAGAGCTCTAGCAATAGAAACTCTTTGTTTTTGACCACCCGAAATGGTTATACCACGTTCACCTAAGACAGTATCAAAACCATTTTTGAAACAATCTATATCGTTTTTAACTCCAGATATGTTGGCAGTTTCATAAACTTTATCAATATCAATTTCATTTACTTCTGAAAAAGCTATATTTTTAGTTATTTTATCACCATATAAGAAATTATCTTGAGGAACATAGGCAATATTGTTACGAACTGTCTTTAAAGGTAGATTCATAATATCATGGTCATCAATAAATAACATATTCGCATCAATATTATATAATCGTAACAAAAGGTCAACAATAGTTGTTTTACCACTTCCTGTCTCGCCAATAATGCCGACAAATTCTCCTTTATTAATTTTTAAATTAACATTATGGAGAACTTTTTTACTATCATTAGGATAACTAAAAGATAAATTACGATATTCAATATCTCCTTCTAAAGTAGTTATATTCTTACATTCTTCTGTTACTAAAGAATCATTAATTTCTTTTTCGGCGTCAATTATTTTACAAACTCTATTTAAGCTGGCTTTTCCCTGACTATGCATATCGATAAGTCTTCCAACTGCTTCAATTGGCCATATTAAAGTACCAAAGTAAGCTGAAAACTTGATTAAATCGCCAACAGAAAATAAATTTGTACTCAACCCATTTTTACGCAAATAAATCAAATAACCACCATAAACTATTATACCAATATTAACAAAAGATAATATAACCGTTATAATGATATTAAGTTTAACAGATAGCTTAGTCATTACTAGGGTTGAATCCATATTTTCAGTATTATATTTTGAAAAAAGTTTCACTTGCAACTTTTCTAAAACGAAAGCTTTAATAACACTGATTCCAGAAAAATCTTCTTGAACAAAATCACTAAGAGCGCCATAGGCTTTAAAATTATTTTCAGTAGCTTTCGTAATCTTTTTACCTATCAAAGATGAGCATAATGTAACTAAAACAAGAGATACTAGCGAAAAAATAGATAAAAGAGCATTTAAAGAAAACATTTTGTAAAGAGCCATAGCTCCTAAACATACAGCATCAACAAGCATCATCGTTCCCATACCAAATGATTGTCTAATTAATGTTAAGTCATTCGTATAAATAGACATTAGATTACCAGTTTTATTTTCTTGGAAGAATCTTTGTGATAAAAACTGCATGTTTTTGAATACTTTATTTCGTAAATTGCATTCAACACGTATACCTGTTCCAAATAGACATATACGCCATATAAATCGTCCAAAAAACATTACTATGGCAACAACACCTAAAAGTAGCACGTAATCTTTCAGTTTATCTTTAGTTAATGTTTTAAACTGTAAACCATCAACTATATCACCAACTATATCAGGTATTTTCAATTGAAAATAGTCAACTAGAAGTAAAGCAACTATTCCAGTCAATAAAACTATACCATATTTTAAATAATATTCATTTATATGTTTACCAAACAGCATAAATAACCTCGCATTTTATGAATATTTTATCATATTATGTTTTTTTTTGCTACCTTTTTTATAAAAAAAGTATATTGTTAACGTTTACCATTTGCAAATAATTTTAAGAAAATAATAGGTACATTTTCATGAAAATTAATGTAAATAAAATTAATATTTTACAGTGTTTTTATTGTGTAAAACAAATAAAAAAAGTTTAAGATTTTTCTTGACAAACTTAAAAATCTTAGGTATAATTTTCGTGCAAATTGGAGGTAAAAAATATGTATAGTGTAAAAAAACGTGATGGATCAATCGTAGAATTTAATTTATCAAAAATAAAAGCAGCTATCGAAAAAGCATTTAAAGCAGTGAAAAAAGATTATACAGATGAGATTATTGAAATATTGTCTCTTCGCGTTACTGCAAATTTTTCTTCTAAAATTAACGATGGAATAATCAGCGTCGAAGATATTCAAGATGCTGTTGAAATAGTATTAATACAAGCAAGTTACGTTGATGTTGCTAAAGCCTACATCTTATATCGTAAGCAACATGACAATATGCGTAAAGCCAAGGCTACAATTGTCAATTACAAAGATACTGTAAACAATTATTTAAAGATTAATGATTGGCGTGTAAAAGAAAATTCAACTGTAACATATTCTGTTGGTGGACTTATTCTTTCAAACTCAGGAGCCATAACTGCTAATTATTGGTTATCTGAAGTATATGATCAAGAAATCGAAAAGGCTCATCGAGAAGCAGATATTCATATACACGACTTATCTATGTTAACTGGTTATTGTGCTGGTTGGTCTCTTAAGCAATTAATCCAAGAGGGTTTAGGTGGTGTTCCTGGAAAAATAACTTCTTCTCCTGCATCACATTTATCAACTTTATGTAATCAAATGACAAATTTCTTAGGTATAATGCAAAACGAGTGGGCAGGAGCTCAAGCGTTCTCTTCTTTTGATACATATTTAGCTCCTTTTGTGAAAATCGATAATCTTAGTTACAAAGAAGTAAAGCAGTGCATCCAATCATTTATCTATGGTGTTAACACTCCAAGTAGATGGGGAACGCAAGCACCTTTTACTAATATCACTTTAGACTGGGTGGTTCCAAATGATCTAGCTGAATTAAATGCCATCGTTGGAGGCAAAGAACAAAACTTTAAATATAAAGATTGTGTTGAAGAAATGGCAATGATAAACAAAGCCTTTATCGAAATTATGATAGAAGGCGATGCAAATGGTCGTGGATTCCAATATCCAATTCCAACATATTCAATTACACGTGACTTTGATTGGTCAGATACTGAAAATAATAGATTACTTTTTGAAATGACTGCCAAATATGGTACTCCATATTTTTCTAATTATATAAATAGTGATATGGAACCATCTGATGTGCGTAGTATGTGCTGCCGTTTACGTCTAGACTTACGTGAACTCCGTAAAAAATCAGGTGGATTCTTTGGAAGCGGTGAATCAACTGGTTCAGTTGGTGTTGTTACAATAAATATGCCTCGTATAGCTTATTTATCTGTAAATGAAACTGACTTCTTTAACCGTTTAGAAACATTAATGAATTTAAGTGCTCGTTCTTTAAAAATTAAACGTAATGTAATTACAAAACTTTTAGAAGCCGGATTATATCCTTATACAAAGAGATATCTTGGAACATTCAATAACCACTTCTCAACAATTGGATTAGTTGGTATGAATGAAGCATGTTTAAACGCTAAATGGATTGGTAAAGATTTATCTCACAAAGAAGCTATTGAATTTACAAAGAAAACTCTTAACTTCATGAGAGAAAAACTTTCTGATTATCAGGAAGAATATGGCGACTTATACAATCTTGAAGCAACTCCTGCTGAATCAACAAGCTATAGACTTGCAAAACATGATAAAAAGAAATTCCCTAACATCATCACAGCAAGTGACGAAGGAAAAACTCCTTACTACACTAACTCAAGTCATCTTCCTGTTGGTTATACAGATGATATTTTCACTGCTCTTGACATTCAAGATGAACTTCAAACACTTTACACATCAGGAACTGTTTTCCATACTTTCTTAGGTCAAAAACTTCCTTCATGGCAAGCATGCGCAAAACTAGTAAAGAAAATTGCTGAAAACTACAAACTTCCTTATTACACTATTTCTCCTACATATTCAGTTTGTGAGAAACATGGATATATCGAAGGCGAAGTTTATAAATGTCCTGTATGCGGTCGCAAAACAGAAGTTTATAGTCGTATTACTGGCTATTATCGTCCTGTACAAAACTGGAATGATGGTAAAGCTGAAGAATTCAAAGAAAGAAAAACATACAATCCTGAAACATCAGTTCTTAAGAAAAAAGAACATTATGAAGATAGTTGTAAAGAACAAAAAACTGAAACAGTTGAAAATGAGCTGCTTCTATTTACAACACCTACATGTCCAAATTGTATGATGGCTAAAACATTATTAAATAAAGCAGGTATCAAATATCGTTTAATTGATGCCACTGTAGAAAAAGAACTTACAAGAATGCATAATGTTATGAAAGCTCCAACACTTCTTGTTCCTAATAAAGATCATTATGATTATTATGATAACGCTAGTGAAATAAAGAGATATATCGAGATCACAAAACAATGAAATATTATGATATCATAATTATAGGAGCCGGGGTAGCAGGTATGAATGCTGCCCTAAATTCCATTAGGGGTGGAAAAAGCGTATTAATAATTGAAAAAAACACATATGGTGGACAAATTGCTTCTTCGCCAAAGGTTGAAAACTTTCCTTCAATCGAATCAATATCTGGTTTAGAATTATCCGAAAAAATATTCAGCCAAATAATCGATAAAGGTGTTGATTTTGAACTTGAAGATGTTTTAGAATTAGATAAGGTTGACAACTTATTCACAGTGAAAACTGATTACAACGAATATACTTGTAAAGCATGTATAATCGCAACAGGTGTAAAACATAAACTAATAAATTTACCAAACGAGTTAAATCTTGTCGGCAAAGGCATATCATATTGCGCAATATGTGATGGTGCTTTCTACGAAAATGAAGATGTATGTGTAGTAGGCGATGGTAATACAGCAATGCAATATGCATTAATGTTAGCTAACACTTCAAAAACTGTTACAATTTGTACTCTTTTCGATAAGTTCTTTGGGGAAAAAGTATATGAGCAAAGAATTAACGAAAAAGAAAATATTAAAGTAATTCAAAATGTTGCCTTAACTAAAATCATCGGAACAAACAAATTAGATGCATTAGAATTTACAAACTTAAAAACTAATGAACAACTAACTATTAATCCTAAAGGATTATTTATTGCCATTGGTAATATTCCTGACAACAAACGCTTTGAAAACTTAGTAAAACTAGACAAAGAAGGATATATTCAAACAAACGATAAATTAGAAACTGAAACTGAAGGATTATTTGCTATCGGTGATTGCCGAAAGAAAGATGTAAGACAAATAACAACAGCTGTTTCTGATGGTTCTATAGCTAGTTTCTATGCATTAAACCATCTTGAAAAAGTTAAATAAAAAGAAAAGAACATTACTTTTTACAGTAGTGTTCTTCTTTTTTTTAATATCCTCTAAGATAAACATCTTTTACATATTCTGATAAAATCTTTTTGTATTCATTTGCTTTATCAAGACTCACCTCTGATAAATTAGTTTGCAAGCAATTTTCACTTTGTACAAATTTTTGCAAATATAATCTTTTAGCACCTTTGATTAACTCACCCATTTCTTTTATAGATTCATATGAATGAAACTCATCAACTAAAGTTGTCCTAAATTCATAGTCATATGAACTATTAATTAAGAAATCTATTGTTTTCTTACATTCACTAACATCAATATCTTTTCCAATTGTTTCTTTATACATTTCCCATGAATTTTTCACATCCATGGCTACATAATCAACTAATCCCTCCTCAAGTAATTCACGAACAAGCAAGTAATTACTACCATTAGTGTCTAATTTAATATAATAGCCTATTTTTTTAATTTCTGCTAGCTTTTCCTTCAAATCATAATTAAGTGTAGGTTCTCCACCTGTAACGCATACAGCCTCAATTTTACCTTTACGAAATCTTAAATACTCTAATATACTTGTGAAAGAAATTTCTTCAAAATCTAAAGGATTAGAACAAACCAAATCATAATTATGACAAAACGGGCATCTAAAGTTACAACCATGAACAAATATTGTGCAGCCAATTTTATCATTGAAATCAACAAGTGATAATTTTTCAAACCCTAAAATTCTCATACAATCCTTTTTAAACTCCTTATGTATTGTTTTTCATTAGCACCTATTCGAAAGCTCTCCAAGGCTTTTTGGAGGCTTTTATTGTGAATCCAAAGATCTAATTCATTTGATTCAAAAAGTGATATCACGCTATTATACTGATTTACTAATAACTCGCTAAAATACCAACTTATTGCCATATTTACATAATAAAAATTAGATTTTATGTCTTTTATAACTTCAATATCATTTACATTAAAATATTCTTTTGTATAATATGAAAGCAAAGAAACTAGCCCAAAACGGCAAACATATTCTTCTCTATTCTCTGCATATGCAATTAGTTTCGAATGAATATTTTCATTATGTATTTTTTTAAATATTAATGGTTTTATAGTATCACAATCACACCAAGACATAACGAAAGGCAAATAATCATCTAAACGCGCAAATAATTCATTTACATCTTTTATTTCTGATAAAATGATACTATGTAAAATATTTTCTTCTAAATATTTGTGAGGGAGACTTAAAATAAACTCTTCTTTTTCAGAATCATTTAGACTTTTAGAAAATTTTCTTAAAGTTGGAATTTTAATACCAAGAATATTATCTTTACATATATTAGGTGATAACTTAGAATTAAATTCCTTAAGTTTTATATCACTAAGATCTTCTAATTTTTCTCTAATACTATTTATCATATTCATTTTTTCTCCTAATAATCTCAAACAAAAAGCGATAGAAAGCATCTCCAATTTGTTTATAACCATCTAAGGACGGATGAAGCCCATTAATGCCTATTTTCTCTAAAACTTGGCTTCTATTATTAACTTTTACCATCTCATAAGGGTAATTATTCTCAGAATCAAATTGACACTTCATATCCGAATAAACCATAAAGGATTTATATTCATCTTCTTGAGTTAGTTCTTCTAACCATTTGTCATAGTTAAAAACCGTAACAGCATATCCGTACCAATCATGATAATAGCCACTCGCACCATAGCAAGCAGTTACACCGCCATTTACACATGGGAGTTCTACACTCATTATTCCAATCATTGCCTCAGGAAAATCTTTATGCAATTGTTCCAAAAACACTCTAGCATATTTACGATGATGCAAAAATTGATTAGAATATGGTTCATACAAACCATTACCAGTTAAAAATGTGAAAATTATATCCGGCTCAGGAAAGTTATTTTCTTTAATATAATGTTTAAAATCAATCGTTTTTGTTTCATTATTCCAAAATGGGTTAGCATCTGAATATGAATAATTATCAATTGTTAAGGTGATATTTTTATCATTTTTTAAAACAAATGTTTTTTCTAAGTCAGGATTAACTAAATTATTATCTTTGCCTCTTTTAAATTTTAATTTATCAACATAAATAGTTTCTAAAATCCATTCAAAATTATTATTAATCCACTTTGTATGAATAAAATCAGATGGCAAATTATTATTTACATCTACCCATACAGATGATGTTCTGCTTTCAGTTTCATCAAAGCAAAATGTTTTCCATTGCCAACCGCCATATCCTTCATAGCCAACTTCTTCTTTTTTCATTTTTCCTATGAAATTAAGTAAGCCTGGATAAATTTTTTCGAAGCGTTCAAAAACTGTATATGGCCACACCCCGTTGACTGTTTCGCTGTCACCAATGCATAATATATTTAATTTTTTTCTTGGTTTTTCATAACCATTAACAACCAAAATAGTTTTTGCACTTTCAATAACTTCTCCATTATCATCAATCACTTCTAAAACAAGTTCATATTCACCCTCTTCACCTACTTTTGGGGTATAAGTGAAGTAACGATTATATGTATAACCTTTATCACATGTTGCTTTTACATAATGTTCATAAGGATTATATTTTCTTAAAGCACCTCGATAGAAAAGTTCAAAGCGATCATCAACTACTAAATAAAATTTTTGGGGGATTTGAATCATAGCACACCTCATACGTAACAATTCTATCACAAACTGTATATTAAAGCAATATTATAAAATTTCAAAAATAATTTTTATTTTTTTAATATATTATGGATTATCGGAAATAATATATTAATAAGGAGATTTTACAATGAAAAAAATTATAATTATAGGAGCAGGTATATCAGGCTTATCAGCAGGAATAAATTTATTAAAGAAAGGTTTTTCTGTAGAAATATATGAAAAAAACTCCACAGTTGGAGGTTGTTGCAGTGGTTGGTATCGCGATGGATATTACATTGATAACTGCATGCATTGGCTCACAGGTACAAATCAGCACACAAGTTTATTTAAAAAATGGAAGGAAGCCGGTGCTCTCTCAGAAAATAGTAGTTTGTATCAAGAAGATTACTTTTATAAAACAAATTTAGGCGTTAAAAGCGTTTCTTTATATAGTGATTTAGAAAAAACACGAAAAGAAATGTATGATGCATCAAATATAGATGGTATTATAGTTGATAAAAAAGAAATTGATTCTTTAATAGATACTATTTCTGAAGTTGTAAAGATTTATTTAAAACTTGATATTTTCAAGAAATTTAAAGGCTATATAAAACCTATTATCAAATACAAAAATATGTCTTTAAAAGATTTACAAGATAAATTTCAAACTCCTATTTTAAAAACTTTATTAACAGATTATTTTCCAAAAGAATATTCATCCTTAGCATTAATCTATGCTTATTCAACTTTTGCAAGTGGAAACGGAAAGATTTATCAAAAAGGATCACTTGCCTTTTCAGAAAACATACTTAATAAATTTTTAAGTTTAGGTGGGAAAATATATTATGACAAAGAAATAACTAAAATAAACACATTAGATAAAAAAGCTTATAGTATAAGCGCAAAAGATGGAAACATCTATTATGCAGATTATTTTGTTAGTACTACTTCACTCGATTATACTTTTAATACTTTATTAAACAATTCTTGTAAACCAAAAGAATATTTCAAAAAAGCAATTGATAAGAAAAATTATCCTATTGTCTCATCATACCAAGCTGCTTTTGTAATCAATAAACCCTTAAGACCATTTAAAGATACAGAAATGATTGAAATTCCAAAAACAAAAGTAGGAAGCTCAATTGTAGATAGAGTAATAATTAAAGAATATCCTTATTTAAACGAAGATAAAGATAAAACTCTTTATGAAATTATGATAATTCAAAAAGAAAGAGATTATGATTATTGGAATAACTTAATTACCAATGATAAAAAAACGTATGATCTAGAGAAAAAAGCAATAGCAAATAAAATAATTGTCCATTTGGAAAATACATATCCAAACTTAAAAGGAAACATTAGTTTATTAGACACATGGACACCTATAACTTATAACAGATATTTTAATCTTTTTAAAGGATCATATATGGGTTTTGTATTCACTAAAAAATCTTCGATAAAACGCATTTCTTCAAAAACAAATTATAAAAATGTCTTTATAGTTTCGATATGGCAAAGTTATACTGGAGGTTTACCAATTGCTTTAAAACTCGGTTATCAAATACCTAAATATATAAAAAAATAATCTTAAATACAAAAAAGTCAGGCTAATTGCATATCAATTAACTTGACTTTTAATTTTTTATTTAGGCATAATTACTTTTGTTCCACCCATATAAGGTTGTAAAGCTTCGGGAATTCTAATGCTTCCATCTTCATTATAGTTATTTTCTAAAACAGCAATTAAACCTCTAGGAGTTGCAAGAACTGTATTATTTAATGTATGAACTAAATAAGTTCCTTCACTACCTTTTGCTCTTATACTTAATCTACGAGCTTGAGCATCGCCTAACGTAGAACAACTACCAACTTCGAAGTACTTCTTTTGTCTTGGAGACCACGCTTCAACGTCACAAGATTTAACTTTCAAATCAGCTAAATCACCACTACAACATTCAAGAGTTCTTACAGGTACATCCATACTTCTAAAGAATTCAACTGTAAAGTTATACATTTTTTCATACCATTCCATTGATTCTTCAGCTTTACATAAAACTACCATTTCTTGCTTCTCAAATTGATGAACACGATAAATTCCACGTTCTTCGATTCCATGAGCTCCAACTTCTTTTCTAAAGCATGGAGAATAAGAAGTTAGGCATAAAGGTAAAGTTTTTTCAGGAATAATTTGATCTTTGAATCTACCAATCATAGAATGTTCACTTGTACCAATCAAATACAAATCTTCACCTTCTATTTTATACATCATTGCTCCCATTTCTTCAAATGACATAACACCATTAACAACGTCACTATGAATCATAAATGGAGGAACACAATATGTAAATCCTTTATTAATCATAAAATCACGAGCATATGAAAGCATTGCTGAATGAAGGCGAGCTACATCTCCTAATAAATAGTAGAAACCATTACCAGAAGTACGACCAGCACTTTCTTTATCTAATCCATTAAGTTTAGCAATTATATCAGCATGATAAGGTATTTCATATTCAGGAACAAATGGTTCACCATATCTTTTATTTTCTACGTTGAATGTGTCATCTTTACCAATAGGAACACTCTTATCAATTATATTAGGAATAACCATCATTTTTTCCTTTAATTGCGCACTTAATTCTTCTTCTTTCTTTTCAATTGAAACTAATGTTTCATTTATTTTTACAACGTTAGCTTTCATTTTTTCAGCTTCAGCAGTATTTTTTTCTCTCATTAATTTTCCAATAGCTTGACTAGATGCATTTCTTTCTTGTCTTAAAGCATCACCTTCTTGCTTAAGTCTTCTTATCTCTGAATCTAAAGCAATAACTTCATCAACTAATGGAAGTTTTTTATCTTGAAATTTTTTCTTAATATTCTCTTTTACAATTTCAGGATTTTCACGAACGAACTTAATATCTAACATATCTATAACCTCACTTACGCTCTAATGTTTATTTATAGGAATATTCTACCACATTTTTTCTTATTATGCAATATAAAATTATTTCATCAATCACTAATAACTTCTAGTTTATCATTTGGTAAAATAATATTTTGTTTTTTAAAGAAAATATGTTCTAAAATTATTGAAATTATCATATGGAAAACCATTCCAAATCCAAACATTAATATTATATCATCCATTGAAAATACTATTACATTATTCAAATATAAAATAAAGAAAATTCCATAATATACAAAATTTTCAAATAAACTATTTATAAAATTCAAACTTGTCTTGCCTAAGCCGTTGAAAATATTATCTATAACTTGGCTAACAGCAAAGCATATATAAAAAGGTATAAGTTTGATTGTTATCTCAAAAATTCTTTCATAATTATCTATTTTTTCAATATATTTAAAAAATGGTTTCCATAATGGAATAGTGATTAACCACAATATAAAAATAATGGTAATTAGAAAATAATAATTGAATTTATTTAATTTTGAATATCCTTCTTTACAATCACTTCTCACAACTTCGCTAAGGGAAAGAATTGGTAAAAGCAAATATCCCCATATAAAGTTATTTGCTAGCCAGTAGTTTCCTTGCTCAGATACTAAATTCACCATTTTGCATATCATTACAGCATAAATAATATTGTCAACAAATTGTTGGAAACCTGAAAAGAAACTTTTTTTCAACCACTCTTTATAAATTAATTTATCATTTTTTTCAAACTTTGAAATTTTTATATATCCTTTAAAATATAAAAGTGTAAAGCAAATTATCAATAAAAGACCATTAGTCACAATGTTTGAAATAGCTATTCCCAAATAATCAATTCTTGGGATAAACAATATATCACATATTAGCGATATCACAACTTTGAATAATAAAAATATATAAACGTTTTTATCCTTTCCTATTGTTATAAATAAAACATTAAAGAACAAAATTATTATTTCTAACATAAATGCAATAGTTTCTAGACTTAGATATCTGCGAACAAGGGAAATATTATTTATAACTCCCATCGATCTAATTATAATCTCTCCAGAAATGAGTACAACAATTGAAAATACAGAATAAACAAAGCATGTTATTATACCTATCTTAAAAGCAAATTTTTTAAACATTTCTAAATCATCTTTGTATAATTTATTAAAAATTGAATATAAAGGTATTATTAAAAATCCAACAAGTGATTCATTAATTAAATCAAACCACTCCATATTTCCAATGACATCAAAAACATCATTTAGATTAGTACTTGATATTATACTTGTTTTTATTGTTTGATAAAGTGCTGGAAATAAAGCTAATAAACAAAGTGAAAAATATAGTCTATAATTAAAACTTTTTAATGATTTTATTTTTTCTTTCATATATAATCCTTTCACAGCATTAATTATACCACATTTACTATAATGGAAACACTTTTTTTAAATTAATATTGTAAACAAAGACAAAAAATAGTATAATACTACAAGAATGAGGCTAATTATGGATGATGTAAAGAAAAAAAATAAATACGAAATAGATATGTGCAGTGGCAATCTATTTAAAAAAATAATAGTTTTTTGTATACCACTAATGCTAATGGGAATATTACAACTACTATATAATACAGCTGATTTACTTGTTGTTAGTCTTTTTAGTGGTGATAAAAATGCTTTAGGAGCAGTTGGATCCACTTCATCACTTATTAATTTAATAGTAAATTTATTTATGGGTTTATCTGCCGGTACGAGTGTAGTTTGTGGGAACTGTTTCGGAGCAAAAGAATATGATAAAATGAGCCGTGTAGTACACACTTCGATTGCAATAAGCTTATTAGTTGGTACTTTCCTGGGGATTTTTGGATTTTTCTTTTCAAGGGATTTGCTTCTTCTTATGAATAACGAAGATCCTTTATCAGTTATTTATCTAAAAATTTATTTCATTGGTATGCCTTTTAATATGTTATATAATTTCGCAGCTAGCGTTTTGAGATCTATTGGAGATACAAAAAGACCTTTATATTATTTAAGTATATCTGGTATATTAAATATACTTCTTAATTTATTCTTCGTTATTATATGCAAATTAAGTGTTGCAGGTGTTGCTATTGCAACTATCATCTCACAATTTATTTCTTGTATGATGATTATGCACACTCTAATGAAATCAAAAGAACCATATAGAGTTGAGTTAAAGAAACTAAACATCTATGGAAAAGAACTTCTAGAGATAATGAGAGTTGGTCTTCCCGCAGGAATACAATCATCAATTTTCTCTATTTCAAATGTCATAATACAATCATCAGTAAATCAATTTGATAAAGTCGCAACAGACATATTAGGAACGGGAGAAATCGTAGGGACGGTGAAAAACGGAAATTCAGCAGCTTCAAGCGTTGAAGGTTTTGTTTATGCAGCTATGAACTCTGTATACTATGCAGCTCTTTCGTTCACAAGTCAAAATATAGGTGCTAAAAACACTAAAAATATAAAAAAAGTGACTTTATATTCACTTATACACGTAACCTTAATTGCTTTAATATTTGGCGGAATACTATTTGCACTTGGAAAACCAGTTCTATCTATTTACACAAAAGTTCCTGAAGAAATTGAAATTGGCTATATAAGATTACACTACTTATGCCTTCCATACTTCTTATGTGGTATAATGGATGTTATGGTAGGTGTTCTTAGAGGTATGGGGTATTCAATTATGCCAATGCTTGTCTCAATATTTGGTGTATGTGGTTTTAGAATACTTTGGATATTTACAGTTTTCAATTTCAACACATCATACCAAGACTATAATGATTTACATTTATTGTACATTTCCTATCCTATCTCTTGGATAATAACATTTACAATTCACTTTATTTCTTATTTAATTTGTTCAAAAAAGAAATTCAAAGAATTAAATGAAAGTTTACAACTTTAAAAATAGTCATGTAGACGATACACTTTTATGTATCTTTTACATGACTTTTATTTTTTTAAATTAGTATTAGATTCATCATATATAAGTTTATATTTTCCAAAATGACACGAATAGCTTAATACATTTTGGTGCTTAGTATTTAATCTATTATCTAAATCTTTTGCTAAAAATTTAAAGGATATTTTCATAAAGTGATTAAAACAATATGAAACATTTTTAATTTTTCCACTAGCTTTATCACAAAATTCCTTCACTGGTGCTGCTGTTTGGAAAACCCATATAGGTGTACATATAAAAACTTTTTCATATTTTGTTAAATCAATAGTTATTTCATCTATAGGCATTGTCCATCCATGCATACCAAATCGGCCACACCACCAGAATCCAAGATTACCATCTATTTTTTCTTTGGTTTTTATCTCATATATCTCTGAATTTAAGCTATTAGCTAATTCATAGGCAATTTTTTTCGTATATCCCATACGTGAAAAATAGACAACTAATGATTTACTATTTTGAGATATATTAGGATAACTATTAATATCAAAATTAAAATTATCTTGTTTATAACCAACATTCATAATGTACCCTGTTATAAACTGTAAAAAACCAAAAATAAAATATATTGTTGACATAAAGTTGAGAGGAAAAATTATAAATTGGATAATTATCCAAAGCATTAAAGTAATACCAAATATCATTCCTAGGTACATACCTAATTTTTTATTTTTTAGAAGTAAAACAAAACTTAAAATATTTGTTATACCATTTACAATCAGTAAAACAATTCCTGAAAAAATAAAGTTCTGAAAAAGAACAGATGCAAATGGCAAAACTTGAAAAAATGGTAGCATAGCATCCATTCCCATTAATTTACCACTAGGATCAATGAGCATACAAGATGAACCAAAAACAGCACCTAAACCTATAAATATTGTCCAAAACAATAAAAACTTTCGAGAAATCTTATATCTATTTGATATTTTTCTTTTCGATACTTTCACGATTAACACCACCAAACAAAGCTCAAGAGTTTAATCTTGAGCTCTTATTTATTAATCTTCTTTCTTTTCTTCTTTATCCTCTTCTTTATCAGTATTTATACTAGGTGTTTCTTCTTTTTTACCATTTTTATTAATGATATTAGCACCTAAATATCCTGCTAATAAAGACTTAATATCAATACCTAATGTTTTTTCTAAGCCATCCATCAACTGTGAACCATTTTTGCCAATTTCTTCAGCAAGTTTTGCGGTATTTCCTTCGCCATACATAGTTATAGAGTCAATCTTGCTATATGCAGATGCAAGTGGTTCAGAATAAGCTTTTACAACTTCAGGTAACACATGAGAATTAAGAATTAATTCAAGTACTGACGCCTCACCCATTTTTTTCATAGCTTCTGCTTTCTTTAAAATAGCTTCAGCCTCTGCATCACCTTTAGCAAGAATAGCTTGAGCCTCTTGTTCAGCAGCAAATTTGCTAGCCTCAGCTCTAACCTTCATAGCGATAGCTTTTTGCTCTTCCTCATATTTATTAGCTTCGGCAGCTTTCTTACGACGATAAAGTTCAGCTTCAGCTTCTTGTTCAGTAGCATATTTATTTGCTTCTGCAGTTTTCTTAATCTTAGCATCCAATTGACGTTCTTGAAGTTCAACTTCTTTTTGTCCTAATTCTACTTCACGTTCACGTTTAGCAATATCTGCATTAACTTTAGCAACATTAATTTGTTCTAAAGCTTTTTGCTCTTCTATTGAGTATGCAGCATCTGCATTTGCTTTCGCAGTATCAGATTTTTTCTTAAGTTCCGATTGTCTAAGCGATAGTTCTGTATTTTGCTCTACAATTAGTCTTTCAGCATCAACTCTTGCTTTATTTGAAGCCTCATTAGCTAGTGATTGTGCTATCATAACATCACGTTCTGCTTGAGCTCTAGCAATACTAGCATTTTTAGAAATTTGAGCAATATTATCAACACCAAGGTTTTCAATAACTTTATTATTATCAATAAAGTTTTGAATAGTTAAGTTGATTATTTGTAATCCCATTCTTCCCATATCTTGCATAGCATTTTCTTTTACCTTTTCCGCAAACAAATCACGATTGTGAACTAATTCTTCTAAACGCATTTGTCCAATAATTTCCCTCATGTTACCTTCTAAAACTTCTTTCGCAATAGCACGAATTCCATCTAAATCTTGTTGAAGGAAAATTTGCGATGCTTTTTCCAAGGCTTCAGGTGATGAGTCGATTTTAATATTAGCGACTCCATCAACAAAAATATTAATAAATTCTTTTGTAGGGACAGCACTAGCAGTTTTAATGTCTACTTGAATTAAGCTAAGTGGAATTTTATCCACTCTTTCTAGTCCAGGAATTCTAAATCCTGCCTTACCAATTAATGTTCTTTGTTTTTTAGGTCCTGTAATTATAAATGCAGTGTCAGGTGGTGCTTTTACATATGATGCCAATAACACAATTATCACAAACACCAAAACACAAACTGCGATTACAACTATAGTAGTTAAATTTGCAGCTAAATAAATCATTTGCGTATCTCCTTTTAATTATTTTAATATATCTCTTGCTTTATTTAATTTATCTTGAATATTTTGAAATGCTTTTGAAAGAGCAAATCCATCAACTAAAGCATGGGATACTGTTATATTCAAATTAACTTTATATCTATTATCGATTTCTCGATACTTATCCCAGCATATTCGTGGAACAGATAAAGAGTTAATATTGCCAATAGGAATAGGATGTGTCATCGAATTATAACTTATCCATGGAATACAAGTTATATAGCAAAGACCATATTCTTCATCACTATTAAAACTATCTTTAACCGTCTTTTGATTTTTAACACTTTCAATTTCTTTATGAGCAGCATTATAAAATTTATGATAATCATCATACATTTTACTACCAGCATTTTCATAAATTCCTGTTTTTGTCATAATGGTATATGTAGGATCAATTACATCATATAATCTAACTTCACCATCAACTATTCGCAAACGCATTTCTAAAGTTTCGTTTAATCCCTTCATCATCAAAAATAAATAATTAATGAAGAATGAAGTTTTAGTTTCATGAGAATAATTTAAAACTTCTGTCACGTCAATTTCCACATTAAATCCATAACATGGGTTAGTAAAAGAATTAAACCATGTAAATTGTTTTTTTCTTTCCCATGTATTTACATCTATTACTTTATACATATTACTTCACAATGACAGCTATTCCATCAGGAATTATAGTAATTTTTTTATTACCAACAATACTTCTTGCCATATTTAAAGCTTCTGATAAAGTATTTGCATGCATCATATGCATATCAGTAAATAACTTTGGATCACAATCCTCAGAAACAACAATAACTTTAGCCTTAACTAAAATTCTTAATAAAACTTGTGCTTCCCATTGATCAAATTCAGTTTTAGAAGGATCCACATCACAAATATTCTTGTATGCTTCTTCGACATTTTCATAATCCGCTAACAAATGATAGAAAAATTCGCCACCATGCCCATCAACACATGATGATGCGATTATGATAACTCCACCATCATTTACACATGCTTCTCCACTAGATAAACCTTTTACAGTTTGATACATATTTTGATCTAATGGGTAACCTCCATTAGAAGTAATGACTATATCTGATTTAACACTATCAACTTTAGCAAGACTTAATACAAAATCACAGCCAACCTTATGAGCTTCTTCTAAATCACCAGAAACAGCATAAATTATTTTCTTTTCACTATTAATAACTACATTTAAAATATACTTTAAATTAGCTGCTTTTGCGGCATAAACCATATCTTTATGAATAGGATTGTCCTTTAAACTGCCTGATCTAGAATATGGTGAAGCAATAAACTTTGCATTATGATTCCACAAAACTGTTTTCTTTGAAGCAATACCTGGAAGAACTGATTTTCTTCCACCTGAAAATCCTGCAAAGAAGTGAGGTTCAATAAAACCTTCAGAAACTAGTAAATCAGCTTCACAAGCTATCTTATTAATCCACAACTCTCCACCAGAAGGTAAAATACCTTTAAATGCCATATCTTCATCATTATAAGCGTTATGAACTACTATTTTCTCCTCACGTACTATTTTTTCACCATATTTGTTTATAAGTTCTTCTTTAGTCGTAGGTCTATGCATCCCTGTTGCAATTAAAATAGTTATATCTGCACTTGGATTACCTTTTCTAATAGTTTCAAGATAAATTGGCATAGTTATATGACTAGGAACGGGTCTTGTATGGTCACTAGAAATAATAACTATTTTATTTTTACCTTTTACTAGATCTTCAAGTTTAGGAGAATTAATGGGATTATTAATCGCTTCACGAACTAATTCTTCCTCTGTTTTACTTGTTTTATAGCTTTCAGCATGGGAAGTTAACACTCCATTTACTAAGCTATCTTCTATTTCAACATCTAAATGTTTTTTATAATATGGTATTTGAAATAACATTTCTATCTCCTTTACAAAAACGCATAGATCTTTTAAAATCTATGCGCTTAAATTATTTATATTCTTGCGACACCAGATTTTCTTGCAGCTTCAGCTACGGCTTTAGCGACTTCTTTTCCAACTCTTGGATCGAATGCTAATGGCATAATGTTTTCAGGTGTTAATTCATCATCTGGTACTAAGCTTGCAATTGCTCTTGAAGCAGCAATTTGCATTTCATCATTTATATCTTTAGCTCTAACATCAAAAGCACCTCTAAAGATTCCAGGGAATGCTAAAACATTATTTATCTGGTTAGGAAAATCACTTCTTCCAGTTCCTACGATGTAAGCTCCAGCCTTTTTAGCTAAATCAGGCATAATTTCTGGTTCTGGATTAGCCATTGGGAAGACGATAGGTTTATCTGCCATTGATTTAATCATTTCTTCAGTAACCAAACGTGGACGAGATACCCCAATAAATACATCTGCACCTTTCATAGCATCAGCTAACTTACCAGTTCTATTTTCTTTATTTGTTTTCTTTGCCATTGCCGCATGAGCAGGGTTAGTATACTCTTCATTACGGTTAATAATTCCATTAATATCAACCATAATTAAATCTTTAATTCCTAATGATAATAAGAATTCACCAATTGCGCAGCCAGCAGCACCAGCGCCATTAATAACTACAGTTAAGTCTTCAACTTTTTTCTTGGCACATTTAGCTGCATTTATCATTGCCGCACCAACCACGATTGCTGTACCATGTTGATCATCATGGAAAACAGGTATATCACATATTTCTTTTAATTTTCTTTCAATTTCAAAACATCTAGGGGCAGCGATATCTTCTAGGTTAATTCCCCCAAAGCTACCAGAAATCAAATAAATAGTTCTAACGATTTCATCTACGTCCTTACTCTTAATGCAAATTGGGAAAGCATCAACATCAGCAAAAGCTTTGAATAAAGCACATTTACCTTCCATAACAGGCATACCTGCTTCTGGGCCAATGTCTCCAAGGCCTAAAACTGCAGTTCCGTCAGTAATTACAGCACACATATTCCATCTACGTGTTAATTCATAAGACTTGTTAATGTCTTTTTGAATTTCTAAACATGGTTGAGCAACACCTGGAGTATATGCTATAGATAAGTCATGTCTATTTTTAATTTGTACAGTTGTAACAACTTCTATTTTACCTCTTTTTTGTTCATGGAAGCGTAAACTTTCTTCAGCAATTGTCATTTTCTTTTCTTCTGCCATTTTTATATCCACCTTTTAATAATTATTTTTAAACATATTTGTATTATGAGCTTCAAAATCACCAAAATATTTCTTTGGATCAATTCCAACAAATTTAGCAAATTCAATCATTTCCACAACAGTATTTTCATTTACTGGAATACCATTCTTTTTACGATCGATTACAGCAGCAACTTCTTTTTCACCATGTGTATAAATATGATTTTGTCCATCAGCTTTTGGACTTTCTCTTAATTCCTCTAAGAATGTTGAGAAATGTTTCTTTATATCTTCAGGGTTGCCAAAGAAAGCAGGATTAATTGCCATAAATCCATGACAAGTTCCACTCTTACCACCTTGATTTACTTTATTTGATGTCATACCTTGAGAAAGAATTGAACAGAAGTATTCACATACCATTCCCCAACCATAACCTTTATGACTTCCACTTTGTTCTTTTGAGCCACCTAATGGCATAATTCCACCACCATTTTTAGCAACGATGTTTTTCAATACATCAGGAGCATTTGTAGAATCATGACCATCTTTATCAAGTGCCCAACCTTCTGGAAGAGGTTTGCCCATCTTATTGTACATTTCAAGCTTTCCTCTTGTAACAACAGTTGTAGAAGCATCAAAGAAGAATGGATAAGGTTCAGCAGGTGCAGCCATAGCTATAGGATTAGATCCTATCATCGCAAGACGACCAAATGTAGGAACCATAATAGCTTCACTATTAGTAGCACTAAAACCAATTAAACCTTCTTTACATGCCATTTGTGCATAGTAACCAGCAATACCATAGTGGTTAGAATTTCTTACAGTAACGATTCCTACACCACTTTTTTTAGCTTTCTCAATTGCAAGTTCCATTGCCTTATGACCAACAAGTTGTCCCATACCATCGTGTGCATCAATAACAGCACTTATTGGTGTATCAAAAACAACCTCTGGTTTAGCATCTATTTTGATAAGACCTTTTTCAATACCTTTATGATAACGAACTAGTCTTTGCATTCCATGAGATTCAATTCCATATAAATCACTAGTCATTAGAACATCAGTAATAATTTTACTTTCATCTTTTGTAAATCCTAATTTTTGGAAAGCTTCCAAACAAAAACTTTCAAGCATATCGCTTTTATAAACTACATAACCCATATAAAAATTCCTTTCTTTGGCAATTATAAATAAATAAGTATACCAATTAAACTCATTATACTACAATAATAAAAAAAATGCAAATAAAATATTATTCGGAAAATTAAAATATATATAAAAAAACTATATAACGTCAATTTATATAGTTTCTAAATAAAACTTACCACTATATAGTGATAAGTACTTTAATTAATATTTTTTTTATTATTTTCATCACAGAATTTATTCCAAAGTAAGTCAAACTCAGAATGAGATAATTTTTTCATATCTTTAATATTATTTATATTTCTTTCTCTTGCTTCATTAACGAAAAACATATAATCAAAGTTAATAACCTTAGGTATATATGCTTTAACACGTGTAAAGCCATTCAAAACTCCATAAAATAATCTTGTGTGCCCATCTAAAGAAATATATCTATTTTTGTATTTCACAACGGGAACAATAATATCCTCTTCTTGTTTTATAAAATTACTTATTTCATTTAGTTTTGTTTCATCTACATAAAATTGCGAAGGTTGGATATCTTTTATATTGATATCAAATATTTGTAATTTAGGAAAAGATTTAATTACATTACCATATCTATCAAAGAATGTGGAAATATTTTCACTATAAAAACGAAATAAATCTATAACCTTATTAAAATACTTACTATCATCGCCTGTTATTATGGCTTCATTTGCAGAAATGATTTCAACTTCATATAATAGTTTTTTATCATTATCATTAACAATAAATGCACCATGTTCGGATAGAATTTTTTGTGAAAATCTTTTGTCGTTATATGAATCTATTCTTTCAATGATTATATTATCCTTTTTATCAACTTTCATAATACTATATCCTTTTCTTCTTATATTATCATCCTAAGAAGAAATGACCAAATATTAATACCCAAATGAAATCAAGCCATCCAAAGACTAAGCCTACAAAAAGTACAAGTATTGCAAGTAAAAGGTTAATAAAACCACCTTTAGTTAAATACTTTTCCCATCTACATATTACTTCAATTACCCAGTTAACAACAGGAATCAAAAGCAAAAGTAAACGAACTAGTAAGTTTTGTGATTCAAACCATTTTCTGAATCCATAAGATTTTTTTGCCATTTTTGTTCTCCTTTCAAATAATTATTTACATAATATTTATATCATTTTCTTAAACAAATTTCAAGAGTTTTTTATTATATTTAAGATATTATCAAATATTTTTGGGCAAATTTCATCAATATATTTTTTCATTGATTCTATCTTATTCACATAAATACTGACCTTATCTAAACCTATAGAAACAGCATTTATGTAAAAATTCATATAACCACTATCAAATGATGCCTTAAAAAGTTCACAAGCAACTCCAAAATCACTTATTAAATTTTTATTAAATTTATCATATACATTTTCTAATATTTTTACAGCATCACAACTTAATAAAGCTGTTTTATATGGGGGAATCAATGCATTAAGAGTAGCAATTTCAATTTCAGAACTTCTTATTTTTTTATCTTCATCAGTATCCTTAGGAAGTTTGTAAGCCTTTGACACTTTATTATATGCTTCAATATCATCAATTACTAAAGATTTCATTTTTTCTAAAATTATATCTAATTGAACTAATGTATCACTTGCAAGTTCTTGATAATTAGCATATTTTTCTTTATTAATGGTAAAATTAGTAACCATATTCATAAGACCAATTCCTAAACTTCCAACTAAAGCAGCAACAGATCCTCCTCCAGGAGTAGGTGAATTAGATGATAACTTATCAATAAACTCCTCAATTGAGTCATCAAGTAAATCTAACTTTAAAGATAAATCTAAAATTCTTTCATTTAGTTTAGAATTTAACTTTAAATATTTTTCTAATGATTTAGATACCTCTTCTAAAGGAACCATTCCTATAAGTTCACTATTTATGATTTGTATGTTTTTTAATAAACATCTATTATTGACATATTCAAAAACATCAACTATTGATGTAATTTTATAATCAGTTAAATTCATTGAAAGCTGAACATATTTTTTGTTTTCTTCAACAATCTCTAATCCTAAGGCTTTAACACATTTAAACTTTCCTGTTTTTTCTCTAACTTCATTAGCAAGTTGCTTTGCAAAAGAAATATCGATAGTATCTAAATTTATGTTATAGGCTACTAATGGATTTCTAGCACCAATACAAGTTGCTCCCGCAGTCATATGTTTTTTAGTTCCATAATCAGGAAGCCAGTTTTTATCTTTCATTTTTTCATCAAGAGATTCAAAGCCGCAGTTTCTAACATCTGCTAAATTCTTACGATATTCACGTTCTTGAGAAAATTCATATAAATATACAGGTAAACCAAGTTTAGAATATATATCTAAAGCTACTTCTTTTGATAAAACAACACATTCATCCATCGAAATATTTTTAAGTGGTACAAAAGGCATCACATCAATACTTCCAATACGTGGATGCACACCTTTATGTTTAGTAATATCTATTTCCAAAATGGCTATTTTTGCAAAATCAAAAGCTATTTCTTTTATACCTTCTCTTGTACCTATGATTGTAAAAACAGAACGATTATGACAAACATCACTAGAATAATTAAGTAATTTTACATTTCTTTTGTTATTTACTAATTCAATAAACACTTTAATAATTTTTTCATCACAAGTGCTAATATTAGGAATAAATTCAATTATTTTTTTCATTATATTAATCTCTTCAGTCTAATAGACTCTTTCTGTAAATTTTAAGAAAAAAATCAATGAAATATTAATCACTGACTTATTATTTTAACTAATTTTTAAATGAAGACTCAGCAATTGTTTGACATGTTTTAATTAAAGTATCAATTCCTTTTTCATAATCTTCATATCTTTGTGTCACTAAAATATCAGGTTTATACACAGAAATATCATCACCTTTATAGAAGTCGAAATGAATTTCTGGTAAAGAAACTCTTAATAAAGTGTTTGGTAACGTATAATAAATTTTATCACCATAGAAATTATTTAAACCACCAGTAGGCGCTCCAATAACTGTTACATAATCTTTCATACGTTCAAAAATATTAACAACAGCAACACCAGTAGTTTCAGCTCCAGTCAATACAAAAACTTGAGCTTTGCTATTTTTAGTTTTATAATCATAAAGCATTGTTGTCAATGGATAAATTGTATCTTGTAATCCACCAGGATTATTTCTTAAATCAAGAATTATACCATGGAAAACATCTGGGTTAGCAACTTTTGAGAGTTCATCTACAAATGATTTCACAGATTTGTTTGGATCTTCATTACATACATTAAACTGAATATAAATACAATTATCAGCTTTTTCATATGTATAATATTTATCATTATATTTTGAAATTAAATCATCAGCATCTTTACCAAATTCCATTGTTTTATAATCAGAATTCTTAAAAGCTTTAAAAGTAACTTCTTCTGTTGTACCTTTATACTCAAGAGTAACTTTTACATCCTTAGAATTAACAATTTTAGCAGCTTTTAATAAATCCCAGAAAACAATATCTCTAACACATAAGTATTTTTGGCGAGCAACAGTATCTCCGCTATAGTAATCTTTTAAAATATTAACTACATCATCAATTTCAGTATTTTCAATCTTAACAATTTTATAACCTATATAATTACGATATGCTTTAGCAGCTTCATAAATTATATAACCTTCTTCAAATAAATCAACTTCAAATGGTAAATAATATCTATTGGCGTAACGAGTACTATCAAGAGTAGCCTTCGTTGCATTATCACCAATTAAAGATAATAATTTCATAATTTCAAAGCAAAACTCATCTGACGATAATTCACCTAAACGATTATATAATTCATTATATTTATCTTCAAATTCTTTTTCACTTAATTTATGTGTATAATCAACATGATATTTTTGAATAGCTTTTTTTAAAGCTTTCATATCATTTTGTTTTTCTCTAGTAGTTGTTTCATTCACTAATAATCCATCATCAGGTGTAGATGTTTTATATTTAGTCTTACAAGATATAGTGAAAAGAGAAATAAAACATAGTAATAATATAAAATATTTTTTCATAAATATTAGTCCTCCAATACTTTATTATGATATTACTTATTATTTATTATAATAGAAAACGTTTGAAAAGTCAAATAATATTATTAATAATTTGAAATAATCTTCTTTCACTATAATAAAAAAGCATAGTTGTCATTCTATGCTGATTGTTAAATAATAGATATGTACTCATACTTTGAGCTATTAATCAATTCTTGATGTTTATCATAAAGCAATTTAGATTCTTTAATTATTAATTTTTTCTTTTTCTTCCATAAATCAAAATCAGATTCATATTCTTTTCCAAATATAGACATTGATAAACCAGAAATAATTTTATAACAAGCATATTTTAAATCATTATATTGATTATTACTTGCTAAAGAAAAAACATCTTTAAATGTTTTAAATGATTTATAACTTATAACTTCTACAAGTTTACTACGATACTCTACATCTTTCACAGAAATAAATTTGTATTTTGTGCACGTGGAAATCAATTCACCTAAATATATTAATAGTGATGAACACTTAGGTTTATCAATATTTTCGATTTTATTTCTTAGAAACTTATTAGAAATAAATACTTTATTAGTTTCCCCAAGCATATAATTTAATTTTAACTTTCCAAAAGTTAAATAATCTATCCATCCTTTAGAAAGAAAATCACTTATAAAACTTATATTTAAACTAATATCATTTTTATATAAAGATATGTATTTATTTATGGTATTATTAATTCTGAAAATATAAGGTCCATAATAGCCATTTACTTTTCCAGAAATAAAATAAAAACCTTTTTTTATCAATTCATCTTCTAAGATCTTTTCGCATTCTTCAATGCAACTATAATCATTATTATTATC
>HF988724.1:0-37096 GCA_000431235.1 Coprobacillus sp. CAG:698
TCTTGTGATAAAATTTTATCACAAGAATTTTTGACAGATGCCTTTTTCACAAAAATTTTCGACAGAACTATAATAATTTTCAAAAAACAAATAAATAAATTGAAAATAGATTGAAAAAGTGCTATAATGTTATAAAATACTTGTATGAGGAGATTAATTATTATGAGAAGAAATATAAGCAGATTAAAAGCAATGATAAGATTATATGAAACTGATTTATTAAAAACTGATGAGAATATAGATATTTTCGATGAACTACTAAAAGAATATTCTGATACGAATATTGATTATGATAAGAAGTTCTCTGATGAATTATATGAAGGTGTTAGAAATAATCTTAGTAAAATTGATAAAGCTATAGCTATTAGTCTTGATAATTATCCTCTTGATCGCGTTAGTTATGTTGATAGAGCCTTACTGAGAATAGGTACTTATGAACTAATTTATACTGATACACCTACTCCAATAATTATTAATGAAATTGTTAATTTATCAAAGGATTATTCTGAAGTTAACAAATTGAGTTCATCAAAATTTAATAATGGTGTTTTAGATAAAATTAGTAAAACCTATCGTGATAATGGATCTAAATAAATAACTTATGAATGTTGAATCAAAATATTATACAGTTAGTGCTATAAATAACTATATAGCATACAAATTATCGACTGATGTGGCCTTAAAAGTTGTCTATGTGAGAGGCGAGTTATCTAATGTTCGTGTTTCTAAAGGACATATTTATTTTGTATTAAAAGATTCAGAATCAGAGTTATCTGGTATAATCTTTGCTAATATTGCTTCAAAATTAACTTTTATGCCTAAAGATGGAATGCAAGTATTAATAATTGGCTCAGTTACTCCATATTCTAAAAAAGGTACATATAATTTGCTTGTAAATGAAATCAAAGAAAATGGTAAAGGATATTTGTATCAAAAGTTTTTAGAAACAAAAGAACGACTAGAATCAATTGGTCTATTTTCACCTGATCATAAAAAAAGAATACCAATGTATTCTGAAAATATAGGTATAATTACATCACAAACAGGAGATGCCTTAAATGATATTGTTAGTACAATTAACAAAAGGTTTCCACTTGTAAGCATTTATTTATATCCTGCTTTAGTACAGGGTCCTGATGCTCCTAAATCATTAATAAAAGCTTTAAACAAGGCAAGTTTAGAAAAAAAGGTAGATGTAGTTATTATTGCTCGTGGTGGTGGAAGTTTTGAAGATCTAAATTGTTTCAATGATGAAACATTAGCTAAAGCAATTTATGAATTTGATATACCTATTGTTAGTGGTGTTGGCCATGAAAATGATTATACAATTTGTGATTTTGTTTGCGATGATCGTGCTCCTACACCAACAGGTGCAGCTGTTAAAGTTACGCCTGATAAGACTGTATTATTTCAAACTATAGATAATGTTAAGCATAAACTTTCAATTTTAATGAGAAAAGTATATGAGAAAAAATTAAATGATTATAATATATTACAAAGCAATTATTATATCAAATCATTTGATAATACTTTGAAAAGATTTAATGAAGAATTTGAAAAACTAGTTTTTAATCTTAAAACAAACAGTCCAATAAACGTTTTAAATAACTTTGATAGTAAGTTAAATAATTTGTTTAAAAGATTAGAGTTAGTTAATTTACTTAAGCAGATAGAAAATAGAAAAAATGAAATAGACTTATTATGTAATAATATATATAAGAGTTATACAAAAAAAATAGAATTAGCATCAAAAGATTTTGAGTATTTATTAGATAAATTATCACTAGTTAATCCCTTAAATATTATGAAAAAAGGATATACAATTGTCTATAAAGATGAAAAAGTTATAACTTCTTCAAAAGATGTTTTTGAAAATGATGAATTGATAGTTAATTTCTATGATGGAAAACATAAAGTAAAAGTTATTAAATAGAGGTTTAAAATGGAAAAATTTGAAGATTATTTAAAAGAATTAAGTGAGATTGTTGAAGAACTTGAAAGTGGAAAATTATCACTTGATGAATCTATTACAAAATATAAAAGAGGTTTAGAGTTAAGCAATCTCTGCAAGAAAAAATTAGAAGAAGCTAAAAGTGTCATTGTAAATAAAGTTGATGAATAAAATGTATTAAGGTTAAGGAATTGATTATATGGAAAAGTATCCGAATATTATTAATATAAAATCCCCTCAAGATATAAAAAATAAAAACTTGAAGGAATTAGAAGAAATAGCTAAGGAAATTAGACTTTTCCTAATAGAAAGTCTTAGTAAAACTGGAGGACATTTAGCGTCAAATTTAGGAGTTGTCGAGGCAACAATTGCTATGCATTATGTTTTTGAGAGCCCCCATGATAAAATTATCTTTGATGTTGGCCATCAAGGATATGTTCATAAAATCTTAACAGGTCGTATAAATGAATTTCCAACTTTAAGAAAATATAAAGGCTTATCAGGTTTTTTAAAGTATTCTGAGAGTGAGCATGATATTTTTGAAGCTGGCCATAGCTCAACATCTATTCCGGCAATGTGTGGATTTTTGAAAGCAAAAGAATTAGGCGAAGACATTGGTGAGGTTATAGCCTTTATTGGTGATGCTTCTTTCCAAAATGGCTTATCATTTTCGGGATTAAATTTTTTGTCAAGTCAGCCTTTAGAAAAGGGAATTATTATTCTTAATGATAATGAAATGTCTATTTCTAAAAATACTGGTGGCCTTGCTAATATATTTAATAAAATAAGAATTCGTAAATCCTATAAATTATTACGAAAAATCACACCTAAGGCTATTAGAAATGCGATTAAAGGTTTTGTATATGGGAATGTCTCATTATTTAATCAGTTGGGCTATCGCTATATAGGGCCAATTGATGGTCACAATATAAAAGAATTAATTAAATATATGAAATTTGCTAAGGATTCTAAAGAATCAGTAATACTTCACATTAAAACTATTAAGGGAAAAGGATATGAGTATTCTGAAAAAGATAAAGTTGGTAAGTTTCATGGATTAGGACCATTTGATATTACTACTGGTGAAGAAATAAACAAGGATACAAACTATGAATCATTTGGTGAAGGAGTTTGTCAAGTTTTGATAGATTTATTTAAAGAAAATAAAACTCTCTTTGGCATATCTCCAGCAATGACATATGGTGCCGGTTTATTTGAATTACAAAAAATGTTTCCCCAAAGATTTATTGATACAGGGATTTCCGAAGAAGGAAGTTGCGTTATGGCGTCAAGCTTGTCGCGTTCTGGATATATACCTATTTTAGTTTCCTATGCAACTTTTTTCCAAAGAATGTATGATGAAATTAATCATGATATAACACGCACTAATAGTCATGTTATTATGCTAAGCGATCGAGCAGGTATTGTTCCTGGAGATGGTGATACTCACCAAGGAATCTTTGATGTGTCAATGCTTATGCCACTTCCTAACATTGTAATTTGTGAAGGAAGAAATATAGATGAGATAGCATTTCTTCTTAGGTTAGCTATTAGTGAAAATAAACCTTTTTATATTCGTTATCCTAAAACAAAAATTTTAAAGGATGAAGTAAAATCCTTTGCTTATGAACCTTATAAATGGTTCTTTATTAAGCCAATAAAAAAAGTTAATATTTTGTCTTATGGTCCTGTACTTGAGGAAATTAATGAAATAACTGAAGGTTTAGATGTTGGCATTATTAATGCTTTGTTTATTAAACCGTTTGATAAAGAATTAATAAGAAAACTTGATAATACAACATTGATAATATATGAGGACATTATTGAAACATCATCTCTTGGAGAGATTATTAAAAAATATGCCTTTGAAGAAAAATTAAATATTAATATTATTACTTATTCTTTAGCTAACTATGTAGGAACAGGTAGTATAATTGATTTACGTGCTGAAAATAGATTAGATATGATGACTTTAAAAAATGTCATTATAAAATGTTTAAATGAAAAATAAAATTACAAGGAGTAGTATATGTTACTTACACTTACAGTAAAAAATTTCGCAATCATAGATAACATTCAAGTCGATTTTAAAGATGGTATGACAGCTTTAACTGGTGAAACAGGTGCTGGAAAATCATTAATAATTGATGCAATTGGCTTACTTTTTGGAGATAGAGCTTCAAGTGATTCTGTTCGTAACGGAGAAAACAAAGCCTATATTGAAGGTGTATTTTGTAAATATAATAAAGAAATAGATAACCTTTTACAAAATCTTGATATTGAATGTGAAGATGATATGCTTATTATTAAAAGAGAGATTTATGCTAATGGCAAAAGTGTATGTAAGATAAATGGTGAAACCATAAGTGCTAGTAATCTTGACAATATTGCTAGTTATTTAGGTGATATTCATACACAATTTGATTCAATGAAACTTGTAAATCCTAAATCATATTTTTCTTTTATTGATGATCAAAAAATTGATGATTTACTTTTTGAATACAAAAAATCACTTTCAGAATATAATAATGCCAAAAAAGAATATGATGATAAAACAAAGAATAAAAATGATTTATTAAATAAACTTGATTATATGAAATATCAATTTAATGAATTGAAAAATGCTAAACTTACGGAAACTGAACTTGATGACTTAAAATATCAGTATGATATTTTAAATAATCATGGCAAAATTTTGGAAAACTATCAGGAATTTATTAAAACATTTATGGATAATAATATTTTAGATGGTTTGTTTAATGCATTTTCAGTTTTAGAAAAAAATATTCCTTATAATAAAGAATTAGAAGAAAAGGTAAATCGTATTAAAGATTCTTATTATGACTTGCAAGATACATATGAAGAAATATATGGATATGTAACTCATGATGATTTCGATATAAACACTTTAGATGAAGTAAATTCACGTATGAACTTATACAGTTTATTAATGAAAAAGTATAATATGAATATTTCTGAACTTATAACTTATCAAACTAAATTAGAAACTGAAATTAATGAGTTTGAAAATTTTGATTTTTATATCGAAGAAATTCATAAAAAAGTTCAAAATTATTATAATAAAACAAAAGAACTTGGAAAAAATATAAGTGAACTTCGTAAACAAAACGCAAAGAAGTTAGAAGAAGAATTATATAAAAACTTAATTGATTTAGAGCTTAAAAATGTTTCTTTAAATATTTGCGTTAAAGAAACTGATACTTTTCTTGCTAATGGAATTAATGAAATTGACTTTTTAGTTTCATTTAATAAAGGTGAAGCACTTAAGAGTCTAGCAAAAGTAGCTTCCGGAGGAGAACTATCTCGTTTTATGCTCGCCTTAAAAGCTGTTAGCACGACAAAGTCACGTGGTAAAACATATATTTTTGATGAAATTGATACTGGTGTGAGTGGTGAGATAGCTCAAAAAATAGGTGAAAAGATTAAAAAGATTTCAGAAAACAATCAAGTTATTTGTGTAACTCATTTACCTCAAGTAGCTGCAATCTCAGAAAATCACTTATTTATATCAAAAGAAATTATTAATGGACGTGTATTAACAAAAGTTACTGAATTAGATTACAATGAAAGAATTAATGCAATTGCTTTAATGCTTTCTAAAGGAGAAATAACAAAAGCAACCATTGAGCTTGCAAAAGAACTTTTGAATTAGATGTAATATTACAATTATTACATCTTTTTTTTATTTGTTTTTTGGAAACAATATATATAAAAGGAAGTGATGAAAATAGAAAAAAAATTAATAAACAAAAATAAGATTAAAATACTTTATTTAAGTATGACTTTATTTGTTTTCTTAATGGCACTGTTTGGTTTTTTTAGTACAAAACCTGTAAAAGCTAGTAAAATAAATGATTATGTAGTTTTAGGTGGAGATTCCATCGGTTTAAATCTCAATACAAATGTTTATGTAACAGGCAAATATGCTATTAAAACTGAAAATGGTTTATGTAAACCATGGGAAGATAGTAATATTGAAGTTGGAGATATTATTTATATGATAAACAATGTAAAAATTAATTCTCTTGATGACATTAAGAAAAATATTAATGACGAAGGAAGACATGCTTTAAGTCTATATCGAGACAAAGAATTGGTAGAGACAGTTATTTCTGCTCGAAAAAATCTTAAAGGCGAATGTAGTTTAGGATTATATGTTAAAGACAATATTTTAGGTGTTGGCACAATGACATATTATGACTTGAAAACAAAAAAATTTGCATCCTTAGGTCATGGTGCAATTGATGGAAGTGTCCGTAATGGTATATTAACAAAAAGTTATGTCAGTGGTATTACTAAAGGCATAAGAGGTGTTCCAGGCGAAAAGAAAGCATATTTAGATAATAAAGAACTTGGTGTTATTACTGATAATAATGATTTTGGAGTTTTTGGAAATCTAACTAATTCGAAAATAACAGGTAAAGTAGAAAATGAATTGATAAAAGTTGCCTCTAGAAGTGAAGTTCATACTGGTAAAGCAATAATAACAACTGTACTAACTGGTGATAAGAAAGAAAACTTTGAAGTTAATATTATTGAAGTTAAAAATCAAAACTATCCTGACATAAAAGGAATTAAATTTGAAGTGACTGATCAGAACTTACTTGAACGAACTGGAGGTATTATCCAAGGTATGAGTGGTAGTCCAATTGTTCAAGATGGAGTTTTAGTTGGTGCTGTTAGTCATGTTTTGGTTGAAGATTCAAAAACTGGATATGGTGTTTTTGCTGAATTTATGTTGAATTATACTTAAACCTTGTATTCGACTTTTTTCGTCAAACTCTCAAACAACTATTCATTAATAACTACCATAATCATTCTAAATAGTAAATAATTAACTAATAATTGCTGTTTTTTTCCAAAAAGACTTGAAATTTATTGTAAATGAAGTAAAATTATATATGCAACATTCATTACGTCATAGGAGAAGACGATATGGAAAGTTTAAGGTTATTTATAACTGATGATGGAAATGAAATTATTCAAACTATGACAACATTTTTTAAATCCCAAAGAGGAATTGAGTTAAGAGGTGTATTTAACGATGGCTTATCATTACTTAATGCTTTAAGAACACGTGATACAGTCGTTTTAATACTTGACATTTTTATGCCTAATTTAGATGGAATAAAGGTATTAGAAGAAATAAAGACAAATGGTGAATATCATAAACCTAAGCATATTATTGCGATAACTGCTTTTGCTAATGATAAAGTAATGCAAAAATGTGCTGAACTTGGGGCTGATTATTTTGTTGTTAAACCTGTTAATATGACTAATTTACTTGAGATAATTAATAATTTGAAAGAAGAAAAAAATAAAAAGGTTAATGCTATCAATTTGAATGTTAAAAATGCTTTTGACTTAGATACTGAGATTACAACTATCCTACATGAGATTGGAGTTCCTGCACACATTAGAGGATATTTATATATACGTGAATCAATAAAAAGAGTATATTATGATATCGAAATACTTGGAAGTATTACTAAAGTTCTTTATCCAGAAGTTGCAATGAAATATAGTACAACAGCTTCACGAGTTGAAAGAGCTATTAGGCATGCAATAGAAGTTGCGTGGATAAGAGGCAACGTGGAAGCTATTAGTGATATATTTAGCTATACAATTAGTTATCATAAAACAAAACCAACTAATTCAGAATTTATTGCGATGATTGCTGATAGATTAAGATTGATTCACAAAGAAGAATTAGAAAAGAAACCAACAAATATTGGATAAGATAAAATAAAAGCCTATTTAGTAAGTTAAATAGGCGTTTTTAAATATAATAAAAAAAGGTCATTAACCTTTTTTATTTTGAAGCTTGCACTATAAGAACTATTAGAGCTATAACTGTTCCTAAAATAGTGAAAACTGCTAGAGCAAGGGCTACAAATTTTCCAAATCCAGTTTCAGATGGACTCTTAGTAATTTCAACTTCTTTACCGCCATCTAATCTTTGTTTAGTCTTAATGTAAGGTTTTTTCTCTTTATTTAAATTATTTTTATTTTTCACTTTTCTCACCTCAAGAAATATGTTATAATAGATATATATAATTATAACATATAAATTGTAAAAAGGGAAGAAAAAAATGAATAAAATTTCAAAAATTATCTTTCACATTGATATGAACTGTTTTTACTGTTCTTGTGAAATTGCTGAAAACGAAGATTTGAGTGGTAAACCAATAGTTGTAGCTCATAAAGATATAATCGATAGAGGTATAATTTTATCACCAAGTTATGAGGCTCGCAAGTATGGGATAAAAGCAACAATGAAAGTTAGTGAAGCTAAAAGATTGTGTAAAGATATTATAGTCATAGAACCAAGAATGGAACTTTATCATAAATATTCACAAGATTTCTATAATTATCTTTTATCTCTTGCTAAAGATATAAAGGTAGAAATGGCTAGTTGCGATGAAGCTTATGTCGATGTTTCACAGTTTGGAACTGGTGCTGTTGAACTTGCTTCAAAAATACAAAAGGATATTTATGAATTATATGGTCTTCCTTGCAGTATTGGCATAGCTCCTAATAAATTTCTTGCTAAAATGGCTTCGGATATGAAAAAACCAATGGGAATAACTATTCTCCGCAAAAGAGATTTACCTGAAGTAATGTGGCCTTTGCCGATTGAAGATTTAATGGGAATTGGTAAAAAAACAGCTCCGAAGCTCAAATACTTAGGAATAAATCGAATTGGTGATTTTCTAAAAGAAGAAAACAAGGAAAAAATAATTTTAGAATTTGGAAAACAGTTTTATGAATCAAATTATGAAAAGTGCTTAGGAATTGATAATTCAGAAGTTGTTGGCGATTATGTTTTATCTTCATCAATTTCTGGAAGTAATACATTTATGGAAGATATTGCTAATGTTGATGTCCTATATTCAACACTTAAAGTTATATGTAATTCAATTGCATATCGCTTACAAAAAGATAAACAATTAGCTTTAAATATAGGTGTCCAAATACGTTATAGTAACTTTGAAACAATTAATAGGAGCAAAACCCTTATAAATGAAACTAATGATGAATATGAACTTTATCGAAGATGCAAAGAAGTATTTGATGATTATTATGATGACACTAAAGGCGTCAGATTAATTGGTGCTTTCACAAACAGATTAAAAAAAGAAAGTGAAGTTAGCAAACAAATAAGCATTTTTGACGATTTTGATAATCTTGAAAAAGATCAAAAAATTAAAACAATTATAGCAGATATAAATAAAACTATTGGAAAAGAATCTTTAAAGAAAGGTATAAAATAAAATGAATTTAGGTAAAATAGAAACATATACAGTTGATAGAGAAACAAAGTTAGGCTACGTTATAGTAAAAGATGGTGAAGAATATTTTTTACATCACAATGAGTGTAATGGCAATTCATTCATTGCTGGCGACAAAGTAAAAGCTTTTTTGTATGTAGATAAAAAAAACCGTCCTGCGGCAACTCTTTTTAAGCCATTTATTCAACTAAATGAAACAAAATTATTACAAGTGGTTAGTGTAGATCACAAAATAGGAACCTTTTTAAATATTGGTATAAGTAAAGATATTTTACTTAGTGCTGATGAACTTCCTTATGATTATTCAAAATGGCCTAAAGAAGGTGACTTTCTTCCATGTATGTTACGCATTAGAGCTAATAGATTAATATTAAAATTATCTAATAAATTTGAAATCGTACGTGTTCATGAAGAAATAGCTAAGGAACAAAAGCTTACAAAATCACAAGTGGTTAGCGGATATGCTTATCGTTTATCTCCTGAAGGTGTAAATTTTGTAACTAGTGATTATGATGTCATCTTTGTATACAAAACAAATTATCGTAAATCTTATCATTTAGGTGAAAAAGAAGAAATTAAAATAATTGATATCCATGAAGATGATTATACTGGTACAATAAATAAAAATAAAGAATTTCAAATCGAAGATGATTATAAAATAATATTAGATTATTTAGAAAAAAACAATGGTGTTATGCTAATAACTGAAAAAAGTTCACCAGAAATAATTAATAGATTATTTAATATGAGTAAGTCATCTTTCAAAAATGCTCTTGGGCGTTTATTGAAACAAAATAAAATAGAAATTCTTGAAAACAAAATAATTTTAAAAGAAGAATAATTAAAATAAAATTATTTTTGATTATTTACAATTTGAATAATTTTTGGTATAATAATATATGGAAATCTCTTTAGAGAAAGAAGAGTAGTATATAATGTAATATTTAGAGAGAATATGTTTGGTGAAAATATTCTATTGCATATATATGAAGACACTTTTGAGGATTTTTCTATCAACTTATTAAAAGAGCATAAATGATAACATTTATGAAATAAGGTGGCACCGCGGAGTAATTCGTCCTTATAGAGTTTTGCATTCTAGAGGACTTTTTTAATATAAAGAATAAGGAGTTGATAATTATGAGTTATCAAAAAATAAAAGGAACACTTGATTTTATTGGCATTGATTCTGAAAGACGTCGATACGTTGAAAATGTTGCTCGCTCTGTTATGAAAAGTTATAACATTTCGGAAATCATTACTCCTGTTTTCGAACAAACAGAAGTATTTAATAGAAGTAGTGGTGAATCTAGTGATATCGTAACCAAAGAAATGTATACTTTCTTAGATAAAGGAAACAGAAGTATTACTTTAAGACCTGAAGGTACAGCAAGTATCATAAGAGCATTTTTAGAAAATAAGTTATATGCTTTACCAGGCGTAAAAAAATACTTTTATAATTTACCAATGTATAGATACGAACGTCCTCAAGCTGGAAGATATCGTGAATTTGTACAATTTGGTGTTGAGTTTTTTGGTGAAGAAAGTTATATGCTTGATGCTGATGTAATTGTTCTTGGCGATACGATCTTAAAGAAGTTAGGTTTAAATGGAAAATATAAAATTGTAATTAACACAATAGGTGATCTTGAGTCACGTAATAACTATCAAAAGGCTTTGAAACAATATTTTTCTAATAAAATAGATGATTTGTGTGAAGATTGTAAGAAGCGTTTAGATAAAAATCCTATGAGAATTCTTGATTGCAAAGTTGACAAAGATAATCCAATTCTTCTTAACGCTCCAAAGATCAGTGAGTATTTGAGCGACAATAGTAAAGAATACTTTACTAATTTACTAAAAGTTTTGGATTATTTACAAATAGAATATGAGATTAATCCATCACTTGTAAGAGGACTAGATTATTATACTGATACTGTATTTGAATTTATTTCTAAAGGTGACGAAAAAGATCCTGTTTCTAGTTTGAAAAATGTGGCTATTCTAGCAGGTGGTAGATATTCTGGTCTTACAAAAATTCTCGGTGGGCCTGATGTTCCGGGAATTGGATTTGCATTTGGTGTAGAGCGTGTAACAAATTTATTAGCTTATTATGATTTATTACCTACACTAGAAAATAAAGTTGATATTTGTTTATTATCTCTAGATCCTGACTCGAAAAACTATTGCCTTGATATCTGTAGAAAATTGCGTGAAGAAGGAATTATATGTGAAATAGATTATATAAATAATTCTTTGAAACCTCAATTCAAATTAGCTGAGAGGGTTAACTCTCGTTTAATAGGTATTATTGGAGAAACTGAAAGATTAAATTCTTCAATAAATATAAAATGTCCAAAGACTGGAAAGCAAGAAACAATAAGTGTTAAAGAACTAATTAAATATATAAAAGAAAATAAAGGAGATGCATAATATGTTTAGAACACATAATAATGGATGCTTAAGAATTGAAAATGTTGGTGAAACAGTAACTTTAGCTGGTTGGGTTGCTAAAAAGAGAAATCTTGGTGGTTTAATCTTTGTTGACCTACGTGACCGTTATGGTATTACACAAGTTGTAGCTCGTCCTGAAACGGAAAGTTATAAAGTTTTAGAAAATTGCCGTAATGAATATGTAATTAATGTTACTGGTAAAGTTATTAAAAGAGAAAGTGTTAATACTCATATTCCTACTGGAGAAATTGAAGTTGAAGCTGAAACAGTTAAAGTATTTAGTGAAGCTTGTAACCCTCCTATGATAATTGCTGATGAAACTGATGCTCTAGAAGATTTTAGAATGAAATATCGTTATCTAGACTTAAGAAGACCAGTAATGCAAAAAAATCTTATTTTAAGACACAATATCGTAAAATCAGTTAGAAATTATTTCGATAATCTTGATTTTGTTGAAGTTGAAACACCGGTCTTTGGAAAAACAACACCTGAAGGTGCTCGTGACTATTTAGTTCCTTCAAGAGTAAATCCAGGCAAGTTCTATGCATTGCCTCAATCTCCACAATTATATAAACAACTTTTAATGGTTGCGGGAATGGATAGATACTATCAAATAGCAAGATGCTTCCGTGATGAAGACTTACGTGCTGATAGACAAATGGAATTTACACAAATTGACGTGGAAATGAGCTTTGTTGATGAAGAAGATATCTATGCTATGATTGAAGGATTAATCAAAAAAGTTATGAAAGAAGTAAAAGGAGTGGATGTTCAAACTCCATTCGTTCGTATTCCTTTTGATGAGTCAATGGCACGTTTTGGTAATGATAAACCTGACTTAAGATTTGGAATGGAATTAAAAGATGTTACAAATTTATTCAAAGATGTAGATTTTGCTTTATTTAAACAAACAATTTCTGAAAATGGTATAATTAAAGGTCTAAATGCTAAAGGTGCTAGTACAAAATATTCACGTAAAGAAATTGATCGTTTAACTGAAGTTGTTAAGAAATTAAAAGCTAAAGGTTTAATGTATCTAAAATATGAAAATAATGCATTTACAGGAAGTATTGCTAAGTATTTACCAGAAGAAATTAAAGAAGAACTAATAAAGATTTATGAAGTTGAAAATGGTGATGTTTTATTCTTCGTAGCTGATAATTTTGGTATTTGTAACGCTGCTCTAGCAACTCTAAGAAATACATTAGGTAAAGAATTAGGTTTAATCGACCCTAATAAATATTGCTATTGTTGGATTAACAATTGGCCATCATTTGAATGGAGTGAAGAAGAACAAAGATATGTTGCTGCTCACCATCCTTTCACTGATCCAAAAGATGAATTTAAAGAAATGCTTTTAACTCATCCTGAAAAATGTTATTCTAAGTGTTATGATATCGTTCTAAATGGATTTGAATTAGGAAGTGGATCAATTAGAATTCATGATCAAAAAACACAAGATGAAATGTTTAGAGCAATCGGTTTAACTGATGATGATATCTATCGTAAATTTGGTTACTTTGTTAATGCATTAAAATATGGAACACCTCCTCATGGTGGAATTGCGTTAGGTTTGGATAGACTAGCGATGTTATTAACTGGTGCCTCATCATTAAGAGAAATTATTGCCTTCCCTAAGAGCGCTAATGCAATTTGTCCTATGAGTGAAGCTCCAACATACATAAGCGAAGAACAAGCTAAAGAACTTCATATAAAGGTTGATATTGATTAAGGTTTATTTATGAATGAACAGTTTCAAAGATTTGCTTTGTTACTTACATCTGAACAGATAGAAAAAATTAATAAGGCTAAAGTAGCAATTATTGGACTAGGTGGAGTCGGTAGTGTTGCGACTTTAGCTTTAGCTCGTAATGGAGTCAAAAATTTTATCTTATGTGATTTTGATGAAGTTCAATTATCAAATATTAATAGACAATTAATAGCTAATTTTAACACTCTTGGCATGAAGAAAACTGATGTTTGTGAGAAGATGATTAAAGAAATAAATCCTGAAGCAAGTGTTAAAGTTATTTCGGAAAGATTTGGCCCCGAAACAACATTATTTGCAAATGATTTTGATTATTTAATTGATGCCATAGATGATTTAGATAATAAATGTTTACTTATAAAAATGTGTTTAGAAAACAAAAAAACATTTATTTCATCAATGGGAACTGCTAAAAAAATGGACTTAACAAAACTAAAAATAATGGATTTAAATCAAACATCATATGATCCGCTCGCAAGAAAGTTACGAAAAATGCTTAGAGAAGATGGAATATATGAAAAAGTTCCTGTTGTTTCTTCACTTGAAGAACCTATTAAAACAATAGGCTTAGGATCATATATGCCTGTTACATCTACAGCAGGTTTAATGCTTGCAGATTATATTATAAAGAAAATAATATTTTAATTTATTTGGAGGATAAATATGCGTGAAAATTATATAAGTTGGGATACATATTTTATGGGTGTTGCTTTACTTTCTTCTATGAGAAGTAAAGATCCAAATACACAAGTTGGAGCATGTATTGTAAATGAGGCCAAAAAAATAGTTGGTATAGGATACAACGGCTTACCATTTGGTTGTGATGATAAAGTATTTCCATGGGATAATAAAGGTGAATTCTTAGACACAAAATATCCTTATGTTGTTCACGCAGAACCAAATGCCATTTTGAATTCTAATTCCCGCACTGAAGGATGTACTCTATATGTTACTCTATTTCCTTGCAATGAGTGTGCAAAACTAATAATTCAAAGTGGAATTAAAGAAATTGTCTACATGGATGACAAATATAATGGAACTGATAGCAATATAGCTTCTAAAAAAATGTTAGATTATGCTAAAATAAGATATCGTAAAATTGATAAAATAAATATTGAATTAAAGTAAAGGATTTTGTTATGTTATTTAAGTATTTAAAAAGTTTATGGACAAAACTAGTTAATAGTAAGCCATTAACAAAAGTTCTAACAATTGTTATAACATTAATCTTAGTTTTTATGGCTGTTATTTCTTTTTGGAAAGTTGATTATGTCATCTATACACCGGGATTTCTTGGTAATCCAGTAGGCACTGTTAATGTTGATAGTGAAAATTCCAAAGGTAGAATTAATGTTGTTTCGGTAATATCTTATGATAAACCATCACTAATTCAATTATGGTCAGCAAGATTAGACAAAAGAATACTTGTTGAGAAAGTTGATCATGATTACTCTGATGAAGATGAAAGACCTGTAAATATTACTTCTAAATGGATAAGTATCAATAAGGCTATTATATATGCTTACGAAAAAGCGCAAGAAGTAGATCCAAGTATTACGCTTGTAAAAAGCTTTATGGGAGCTATTGTTTATTTTTCTTCTGATAAAGCCGAAACATCTTTAACTTCAAGTGACATAATAACTGAAGTTGAAGGTGTTAAGATTACTTCATATGATCATCTTGTGGAAATATATAATAATATTATTGGAAAAACAAAATTTGCCGGTGATTATATTAATTTTAAGGTACGCACAAGACAAAGTGAAACTTTAACTGAAAGATCTGCAATTATTTATGCTGATGATGATGGAAGGTTAACAACTGGTTTATATTTAGATGAATATTATGATTTAGATGGTACTAATTCTAAACCTGGCTTTAAAATAAATTATCGTGAAAATGTAGATTCAAGTGGCAATAGTGGCGGAGCAATGCTTGCTTTATCAATATATAATAGTTTAATAAAAGAAGATGTAACAAAAGGTAAGTTTGTTGTTGGTACTGGTACAATTGATTTAGATGGAAAAGTTGGTCGAATTGGATGTGTTGAGCAAAAAGTTGTTAAAGCATACCAAAATAAAGCTGATTATTTCTTTGTATGTGATAATGTTTATACAGATTCTAATGGTAATAGCCTACCAACTGACTATGAATTATGCATTAAGGCTGCTCAAAGTTATGGCTATGATACTAGTTTTATAAAACCAGTTAAAACATTTGATGATATTTTAAATGAACTGAAGAAAGGAGCTAACTAATGGAAAATAACTTAAAATCACGCGACGGGTTATGGACTTTTGGAAAAAAGGAATATAAACGTTTTATGAATATCAAAATAAAACGTAAAACAAGCATTCTTTCCTTTCTATATGGCATTTTATTAACAGCAATACCTATTTTACCTATTGCATGGTTTCTATTTGAACTTGTGGAAATATTTTGGTTTCAACCAAGTACTGTTTATATTTTTCTAACTATTGCATGGGTATTATTTATGTTTGCTAATGGTTTATCAAACTATTTAACAATAAGAATTTTAAAAGTTAAAGAAAAAGATATGTCTGACTTACAGTCAATTAATGATAAAGCAGTATTCTTTTACCAAAGCCTTAATATTGGATTTGGTATATTTATACTAGCAATTTTAGTCTTTTTCCTTGTAGAGGCAATGCAATGAAAGTAAAGAAAATATTAATATATGCAGGAATAATAGTTTTTCTGTTATTCATAGATCAAATTTCAAAATATTTAACATTTAAGTATTTAGGTAATGTAAAATCTATGGCAGATTATTCATTTTACCTAAAAGGTGGAGTTACAAACGTCGATTGCATCCCTCATTTAATTGATTTTAGATTGTTAACAAATGATGGAGCAATGTTTGGATTTCTTTCAGGAAAAAAAGTCTTATTTATAATTGTAACAATTGTAGGACTTGGTTTATTTGGTTACATGTTGAAGAGTGGAGATATCATAAAATACCCATTTTATACAATAGGCTTATTGTTATGTTTCTCTGGTGCATTAGGCAATTTTATTGATAGAATAATAATAGGTCAAGTTCGTGACTTTATTACTTTCGGTTTTATGAACTTTGCAAGTTTTAATTTTGCTGATATGTGTATGTGTGTAGGTATTGTTATGATATTTATTGATGTATTATTTGGAGATGTTACAGAAATATGGAAGTAAAAGAAATAACAATAATAAGTGAAATTAGTTGCTCTAGATTAGATAAATTTCTTGCTAATGAAATTGAATATCTTTCACGAACGCAAATACAAGAAATAATAAAAAGTGGTTTAGTTACAATCAATGGTTTAATTTCTAAAACTAGTTCATTAGTTAATGTTGGTGATGAAGTTAAAATGACAATTCCAGCCCCAGTAAGTACTGATGTTGTTGCTGAAGACATACCTCTTGATATATATTATGAAGATAGTGATGTAATTGTTGTTAATAAACCTTCAGGTATGGTTGTTCATCCAGCATTTGGAAATTACTCAGGAACACTTGTTAATGCTTTAATGTATCATTGTAAAGATTTATCTGCTATTGCTGGCGTTATAAGAGCTGGTATAGTTCATAGAATTGATAAAGATACATCTGGTTTACTTGTCGCTTGTAAGAATGATACTGCACATAAGAATTTATCTGATCAATTCTTTAATAAAACAGTTAAAAGAAAATATTATGCTATATGTTATGGTGTTATTGACCACAATTATGGTAAAATCGATGCTCCATTAGGTCGTGATGTTCTTAATAGACAAAAAATGGCTGTTGTTGAAGGTGGAAAAAAGGCTGTCACAAACTTTAAAGTTTTGGAAAGGTTTAAAGATTTTACACTTTTGGAACTTGAACTTGAAACAGGAAGAACACACCAAATAAGAGTACATATGAATTATATTGGCCATCCTATAGCTGGAGATCCATTATATGGTCCTCGTAAGGTAATAGGCACACACGGACAATATTTACATGCTAAAACATTAGGATTTTATCATCCTCGTACTGGTAAATTTATGGAATTTGAATCTCCATTACCTGACTATTTTCAAGAATTCTTAGATGAATTAAGAGAAAATAACAAATGATTTATGAAGGACCTACTATAAGCAAAAGAAACTTTAAGAAGAGATTTTGTGCAAACTTTCTTCCTCGAAATGGTTTTATAAAAGCAAAGTTTTATAAAATTGCTGATGGAGATACGGCTTTCTTTAAGATTAATAATATAGATGAGTGCGTTAGATTTATGGTAATTGACACTCCTAGATTATTAACTGATCCTGAGCCTTATGGACTTGAGGCTAAAGAATACGTAGAAGAGGTTTTAAAGAATGCTCACGAAATTTATCTAGAAAGTGATAAAGCTAATAATTTACGTGATGATACACTATCACAAAGATTATTAGCATGGGTATGGGTTGATGGTAAACTACTAAACTATTTAATAGTAAGAAATGGCCTTGCCACAAATAAATACATTTTAAATGATAAAATGAAATATATCAATTATATGAACGATGCTTATGAAAAAGCTAGACTTGAAAAGTTAGGTATTCATAATATTTAAAAAAGGCCTTCAGAGGGCCTTTTAATTGTTTTTGTTTTCAATGATTTTTTGAAGATTTTTAAAATTCATTTTTGAAAAAGTTTTAAAAGCATTTATTCCTTTTTCTTGTAATAATTTATATATAAGAGAATCAACTTGATTTCCTGCACCTTTAGGTAAATCATATCCAACTTTGTTTGAAAGATCTTTTAAATCTTTAAGAAAAATGTATCGAGCAATGATTGAAGCGCAGGCTACAGAGATATATTTATTTTCAGCTTTTTCTTCTAAAAGAACATCTTTTGCGATGTTTTTTTCATTTTTTATATATTTAAAATATAAATCTGAAGTTGTAAAAGCATCTATTACAATTAGTTCATATTCCTGTGTTTTCTTTTTTAAAGAATTAATTACCGAATTATGCATAATTGCTTTAATTTGATTCATATTTAAATTCATTTTTGAAGTTAAATAATTATAATGGATATTGTCTAACAAATAATATGAGTAAATGTAGTTTTCCATAATCATTGGAGCTAACTTTAGTATTTTATTATCATTAAGTTCCTTTGAATCTTTTATGCCCATTCTTATAAGCTCATTAATTTTGTTTTTTGGGACATAGCATCCAGCTACAACAATAGAGCCAAAGAAATCGCCTGTACCAACTTCATCTGTTCCAATTGCACTTTTTAATGCACCTATTGAAGTTATGTTAACATAAGGGGCATCGATTATTTTGTAATCAATTCCTAAAAGTTTACAAATGCTCTGGTAAGTACCTTTCTCATCTCCTCCTTGTATAAGAAGATTTCCAGTTTTAAAAATTGATACAAATGAAGTGTTGATTTTTGCACGAAATAGTGTATAATTATTAGTAAGTGGAAGAGATAAATTGTTATACTCATCTATAATTTGTGAAATTTGTTTTTCTGTTAATTTTATTGTGAAACTCAAGTTTAATCGTCCTTACAAGACCACCGGACCTTACACATCCTTCCCTTTTTGTGGTAAATTTAAAGATATACCTAATTATAACATATATTTTAAAAAAAGAAAGAATGAAAATATGAATAAATACTATAAAATACTAGAATTAGACAAAATTATTGAAAAACTTACTCAAGAAATTAGAATTGATGATAATCTTGATAAATTAAATGAACTTGAACTTTCAAATAACATTGATGAAATAAGAACAAGTTTAGATGAAACTGATGAAGCAGTGAGAATAATTTTTCGAATGGGTCGATTTGAAATATTATTTACAAAAAATGTTAATTTATTTGTCTTAAAAGCTAAAAAGAATATGGTTCTAGCAATTGATGATTTTATTGAAATTGGTAGATTTTTAGATACTGTAAAAAATACTAGTTTATTTAATCAAAGCTTGAAGAGTGCAAACATAGATGCACCAATATTCAATAGCTATGTTGATAAATTATGTTATTCAAAAGATTATAATCTGCGTTTAAAAGAAGTATTTAGTAACTCTGGTGAAATACTAGATAGTGCAAGTCCTTTACTAAAACAAATTCGCAAAAGTATTTTAGATTTTGATAAGAATATAACGACTAAATTAAATGAAATAATAAATAAAAATACAAGTAAATTAACTCAACCTGTAGTTACAATGCGTAATGATAGATATGTTATTCCGGTAAAAAATGATTATAAAAACTCTTTCAAGGGACTAGTTCATGATACATCATCATCAGGTGAAACTGTATTTATTGAACCTTTAGTTATTTTAGAAATGAATAATAAACTTAATTCCCTAAAAGAAGAAGAAAAAAGAGAAATTAATCGAATTTTATCAGAATTAAGTAGTGATTTAGTTAATCATGAAGAAGAAATAAATATTTCTTATTCAATATTATTAGATTTGGATATGATTTTTTCAAAAGCTAGTTTATCTATTAAATTAGATGGTCATAAACCTAATGTAAATAACCAAGGTATTTTAGAATTAATTGAATGTCACCATCCACTATTAAATGTAGAGAAGGTTGTAAAAAATAACATTATTGTTGGAAAAGAATATAATGGAATAATCATAACAGGTCCTAATACTGGCGGTAAAACTGTATTACTTAAAACAATTGGATTGCTTTCGTTGATGGTAAAGATGGGTTTATTAATCCCTTGTGATGAATCAAGTAATATAATGATATTCACTGATGTATTCTCTGATATAGGAGATGAACAAAGTATTGATCAAAATCTATCGACATTCTCATCACATTTGAAAAATGTTATTGATATTATCAATAAAGCCAATGATAAATCATTAGTTTTATTAGATGAACTTGGCTCAGGAACTGATCCGTCGGAAGGAGCGGCTTTAGCAATTTCTATATTTGATTATTTTATCAAGAAAAAATGCTTAGTTATTACTTCATCACATTACGCTGAGCTTAAAGTTCATGCCTTTGAGTCACCATACATAATCAATGCTAGTGTTGAATTTGATATAAATACTTTAAAACCAACTTATAAACTATTGATGGGTGTTCCTGGTGAAAGTAATGCTTTAAAGATTTCTAAGATTTTAGGCTTACCAGAAGAGATTTTAGAAACTGCGGAAAAGTATGCATATCAAAACACAAATGAAATCAATTTAACTCTTGATAAATTAACTAAAACATCTAATGAACTTGAAAAAAAATTAAATGAAATTAGAGATAAAGAATATCGTATTAATAAAAGATTAGATGAAATAGATGACTTAAAAGATAAAATCAATAAAGAAAAAAGGCAAATCCTTCAAAAAGCAGAACAAGATGCTAAAGAATTGGTACTAAAAAAAGAAAAAGAAATAGAAGAATTATTAGTTGATTTAAAAAATTTAAAAAATAAAGAAATAAAAACTCATGAGATTTCTGATCTTACTCACAAATATAACGATTTACGAATAAAAGAAAGTTCAAAAACTGAAAAAGCTTTTAAGATTGACAGAGAAATACAAGTCAATGATAGCGTTTATGTGGAAAAGTTTAATTCCTATGGTGTTGTTACTAAAATAATAAAAAATAAATATGAAGTACAAATAGGTAACGCTTCTTTAATGCTTACAAAAGATGACTTAGAACTAACAAATGTAAAATACGAAGATAATACTGTAACACCAAGAAAAGAAATTTCGATAAAACCAAGAAAGACAGTTTCTTCAAGACTTGATTTAAGAGGTATGAGGTACGAAGAAGCCGAAGGACTAATTGACTCATATATATCAGATGCCCATTATGCTGGTTTGCCATCTGTATCAATCATTCACGGCTTTGGAACAGGTGTTATTCGTGAACTAGTACAGAAAAAGCTAAAAAATAATCGCCTTGTTAAGAGCTTTAGATATGGAGGTCAAAACGAAGGCGGCCAAGGAGCAACAATTGTGTTCTTTGAATAGTATATAAGAGCTAGCGTATAAAATTGCGCTAGTTTTATTTATGACATATTTTAGTGAAAATTGTTTATTTTTGTTCTCTAAAATCAATTTATGAGAAGATTAAATATTTTTGATGAGTATTTATTAATTAATAATTTTATCAACAGCCTTTAAATAGTCAATTAAAGGTGTATATCCTAGTGGAACTAATATTCCGTACTTTACAGCATCATCGTGATTAATGCTTCGTTTAGTTCCATTTGTATATAATTTATTAAAAATATCAATATCAAATATATAAACTTCATTCTGTGTTCTAAAATATATGATTACAAATCCTATACCACCAAGCTTCTTTATATTAACTAAATGTTCAACTTGATGAGGAAATATATGTTTGAATGGAAAGAGATTTTTAATAGTTTCTTTGGCTTCAAAATCAATATATTTGCCTTTATATATGCCATTATAATCGGTTGTAGAAGGGGTTTTATAATATGCTTCTACAATTCTACTCGCACTTCGCTTTGGGTAATCAACTTTGACAACTTGTATTGGAGTTGGTTTTTTATGAATATTGGCTATACCTTTTTTTAAATAATATTCATTTGAAAGGTTTAATGCGTTTTCAAATAGCATACCTTGACTTTTTATATGATTTACATGAGTGTTATTTTTTTGTGGAGTTGGATATTTAATTGCCATTTTATCACCTTAAATATTATAACATAGTTTTTTGCCATTGTCACATATTTTTTAAAATCATATTCTATAAAGGGGTAATAAAATGATTGTTTCACTTGGAAATAATAATATTTATACAAATGATAATCTTTTTATTCTTAAATCTATATGTGATTTAAAGAAAGTTAAAGAGGAAGAAGTAGTCTTAATAATTGGAAATGATATTAATACTGATGATATTATATATAATGATATTTATATAGATGAAGTATTAATGACTTTAAAAATAAGCTATGTAATAATAAAAAATAAAAATAATCATTTAATAAAAACATTAAATGATTATAAGATTAATTTCATTTTTTTATAATATGCTTAATATAGTCAAGAAATAATTATTGAGACAAAAAGAAAGAAGTATTGAATGTTTATTATATTCATTATTTAATTTTGAATATAATAAAATTCAATCTTTTTTTACATATTTCTTCATTTACTTACAATAAATTTCCTATTATTCTTTTTTATTTATTTTATTTTATAAATAAATATTGCAAAAAAATAAGAATTTTGGTAAAATATTTATTATGTAAATTGTAAATGGAGATAAAACAATATGAGCAAAATTGATTCAAAGGATAGACAAAAAAATATTAGAAATTTTTCTATAATAGCCCATATAGATCATGGTAAAAGTACTCTTGCCGATAGAATCCTTCAATTAACTGGTGCAGTTGAAGAAAGAGAAATGAAGAGTCAAATTCTTGATTCGATGGATCTTGAACGTGAAAGAGGAATTACTATAAAACTGAATGCTGTTGAGTTAAACTATAAGTCTAAAAGTGGTGAAGACTATGACTTTCATTTGATAGACACTCCAGGGCATGTCGATTTTACTTATGAAGTTTCTAGATCTCTTGCAGCGTGTGAAGGAGCTATTTTAGTTATTGATGCCACTCAAGGCATTGAAGCACAAACTCTTGCTAATGTTTATTTAGCAATGGATAATAATCTTGAAATAATTCCGGTGATTAATAAGATTGATTTACCTAGCGCTGATCCTGATATGGTAAAAGAAGAAATAGAAAATGTTATAGGAATTGATGCTTCCGATGCTATTTTGTGTAGTGCTAAAACTGGAGTAGGTGTTAGTGAAATATTAGAACGTATTATTGAAAAAATTCCTGCTCCTTCAGGTGATCCTGATGAACCTTTACAAGCTTTGATATTCGATTCTTATTATGATTCTTATCGTGGTGTTATTCCATTAATAAGAGTAATTAATGGTTCAATAAAAAAAGGTGATGTTCTAAAAACTATGAGCACTAATACATCATTTGAAGTCATTGAAGTAGGTACTCATACACCAAAAGAAATTATTAAAGATTCCTTAGAACCTGGTGATGTTGGCTTTTTATCTGCTTCAATAAAAGATATTAGCTTTATAAGAGTTGGTGATACAATTACATATGCTAATAATCCTGCATTAAGTCCACTACCTGGATATCGTAAACTTAATCCAATGGTATTCTGCGGAATGTATCCTATTGATAATGCAAAATACGGAGAATTAAAAGATGCTCTGGAAAAATTGAAATTAAATGATGCTTCTTTAGTCTTTGAACCTGAAAACTCTCAAGCCTTAGGATTTGGTTTCCGTGTTGGTTTTTTAGGTCTGTTACATATGGATGTAATCCAAGAACGAATCGAAAGAGAATTCAAACTTGATTTGATTGCAACTTGCCCAAGTGTTAGCTATAAAGTTGTTTTAGAAAATGGCAAAGAAAAAATGATTGATAACCCAGCATTTATGCCTGATCCAAGTGAAATTAAGTTTATTGAAGAGCCTTATGTTAATGCTACTATTATGACACCATCAGAATATATAGGTCCAATAATGGAATTATGTCAAGGTAAAAGAGGTCGATATAAAACAATGGAATATATCGATACTAATAGAGTATCTCTTGAATATGAAATACCATTATCAGAAGTTATTTTTGATTTCTTTGATAAATTAAAATCACAAACACGTGGTTATGCATCATTTGATTATCAATTATCAGAATATAAAGTTTCTAATCTTGTAAAGATGGATATTTTGGTAGCAGGTGACAGAGTGGATGCCTTAAGTTGCATTGTTCATCGTGACAATGCTTATAAGAGAGGATGCCAAATAACAAGTAAACTTAAAGAATTAATTCCTCGTCAAATGTTTGAAGTAGCTATTCAAGCTGCGATTGGCGGAAAGATAATAGCAAGAACAAACGTTAAAGCTTTACGTAAAGATGTTTTAGCAAAATGCTATGGTGGTGATATCTCTCGTAAAAAGAAATTACTAGAAAAACAAAGAGCTGGTAAAAAACGTATGAAGTCTGTAGGAAATGTTGATATTCCTCAATCAGCGTTCTTAGCGGTCTTAGATATAGACGAATAAATAATTATGGTCATTATTATGTATGTAATATGACCTTTTTTTGATTTTGTTATTTGCTGATTAAATAGATATTAAATCAAACAATAAGTTATGATATAAAAAGGGCGCATTTTATTTTTAATTAATGAAAGAAGAAGTACACAAATAGTAATAAATCCTATGACATATAAATAACCTGTTGAAATTCCTCACCAAAAAGGCATTGGTTTCAACAGGTTATTTTTTTGTTTTCTTTATTTGTAAGGGAGGTTACATCGTCGAAATTATTCTGAAATGAGAATTTGAGAAAACGCGATAATTACGGCGTTTAAGTAAGGTCCATTTTATTCTTGTCTAGAATACTTACTATCCGTTAAACTGGTATTTTTTCGGATGTTGCCTATAATGAATTTAAAAAGATGATTATGTATTCCGCGAAAATTATGTATGATTCGTTACGTCATTGGTTCAGATATTCTTGTTTCAACAGAGTTGCGTAGCGTAACATTTGTTTGCGAGAAGACACGCAGAGTTTTTCCAAAATATTGTGGTTGTGAAATTTGAGCGTACTTTCGCGTATATTAAGTATGTCTGTGATTTCTTTTGCGGTTTTGCCTTGCAGATAGAGGTTAAACACAGTTTTTTCTGTTTTTGTAAGCTCTTTTAAGCCGATTTTGAATGCTTCATAATTATCTGGATCAATCTCATTTTTGCGAGAATAAGCTAATCGCTCGATTTCCGTTTGTCGTTTATCGATTTCACTAGTCTGGTTTTCGGTTACGATTGTAAGCTCTTCGTTCTGATGTTTCAAATTTTTCATTTCGAGATCGCGAAGTCTATCCTGTTCCGCAAGATAGACGAACAAGTCGTCGATTTCGATAATATCTGATTTTGTTCTAGCATGTTCCTGCATCCGTATTTTTTCAAGGCTTTTTATCACAGGAGAAACGAATTTTCGTGAGAAAAATATACAGAGCACCACGGCGGAAATAATAAGTAAAAAACATACTAATACGATTTTTGTAACATTGATTGCCACTGTTTTATCAAATTCGCTTTTCGGTTGCATAACTACAAGAGTGTAGGGTGTATTGAGGATTGTAATTTCGTTTTTTGCGGCAACGAAAGTGTTTTCGCCTAAGAACTCGGTGAGTGAGTCGTTCATTTTTTTTGGTACGAGCGTACCACTCGGTTTCAGCGAGTAGCCATTGAGAACGCCTGTCCAGAATATGTTTTCGCAGTCAATTTTACCGTCTTTTTCCGTTTTGGAAAAGGTGCAGGTTAGTTGCTCTAATCTTGTGGGTTGAACAAAGAAGTCTTTAAAGTAATTATTTGAAATTTCAAATCCGCAAATGCCATAGTACGAGCCGTCAGCACCGAACAAAGACGTAATAAATGCCATTGCCTTTTCGCTTGTTCCGTTCAGCGTAAAAATGTCGGTTAAAACAGATTTTTTTTCTTTTACGATTGTTTCGTTGAAGAAGTTTTCTGTTTGCGGCACGAAATCGTTTCTGAATTCCAATCGCCATTTACGATGAGGCATTATGTCTTTTTTTCTTCCGAGTTCCGCATTGCGCCGAAATAGTAGCAGTGTTTCATCCGTTCGGTCAAGGGTACTGCGTTGAAAATATAATCCAGTTTTGGATTTATCTGAGTTGGCTTCGCCGGTATTTACGGTTGCATTAAGTATGATAAACGCGCCCGAAGCATCCGCTTTAAGCAACTCTTCTTCAAGTTTAGGTAAAAGCGCTTCCTGTACACCTTCCGTATAATATTGAGAATCGTTGAGTGCACTTATATGAATTCCATTTTCATTCAGATAGTTGTCTATTATTGCTGAGGAATCGTTTGCGAGCATCTCAGTCATCATAGAAAGATCATCAAAGTATTTTTCGATTTGTCGAGTATAAAACTCGTTTTGAAAAGTCAGATTGCTTGAATATTTTTTCGTTGTCGTAGAAAACTGTCCGACGAAAAACAAACCGACTGCGATAAACATAACGACAACAAGAACAAGTGTAAACATGTATAACAAAAGCTTACTATGCATAGATGTTTTCTTCTTTTTTAAATTAATGAACTTCATATTGTGGTTCCTCCGATGTTTTCGTGTCAGCCGACGTTACTAAGTGCGGTTTCCATTTCTGCAACTATCTGTTCACAAGTTGCGCCTTTTTTGTATTTGATTTCAAGAGTATTCTGAATATTACGAATTTCTTTGTACAAAGCGTACACTTTGGTGTAATATCCCTCAAAACTCGGTTCTTTTTTGAAAGAACAGGTTTCAACGGTTTTAGTCAGAGCTTTATAAAGGTTCCTGTACTCATCTGACTTAAATGTGTTTTCGCTGATTTTAGTGAAAGCCCCTATTCTTACAGGCATATATCCAGTTGAAAGGACGAAACCCATATTGCGCTGTTCCTCGGTAAACCAATTTGCGAAGACGGTTGCAGCTTCGGCTTTCTGATCGGTCGTTTTATAAGCGCAAAGTCCGACGCCTGATTGTGTTGCAACTTTTGGTGTGCCTGTCTGTTGGGGCATAGGCAATACTTTCAGATTTATGGCTTCCGACGTATTGTTGGGGTAGGTGATTTTGTCGTTGTAATAAAGAATGGAAGCTGAAGAACCGATACCTGCACAAGTATGTCCTGTCATAACCTGCGTGTTGGAATACAAATCGGATATGACAATATGACCTTTGGCGATAGACGTGGCAAACATATCGTAGGCTTTTATAAACGACGGGTTGTTTTTGTCGTACCAACCATCTTTATAAGAAATACTCTCTCCTTCGGATATGGCGCATAGTTCTGCAAGCCTTACAAGATAATCTATCGCACAGAATGGTTTGCCGCCCGACCACTCGTAATACTTTTCGGCGACATTAAAGAAGCCGTTCCATGTTTCGAGGTCGGAAAGGGAAACGTTTTTGGCGGCGGCGAATCTGTCAAAAACTCCGCCTGCGATGAACAACATATAAGTCGATTTTGAAACAGGAAAAACAACAAGTTTGTCGTCGACCATTCCATCGCTTAAAAAATCGGGTACGAAATTATCTAGTTCGGATGTGGAAAAATAATCTTTCCAGTTCAGAAGTTTATCCACGCCCAGGTTGCGAGCGTCACTCGAATGACAAAAGAACAAATCAGGTATTTCCTTGGCGCCTGCTTTGCCAGTTTGCGCATCTTTCAGTTTTGTCCCAATCTGCGAGGCGTTTGACATCAGCGTGACATTAATAATGATTCCTTTTTCTTTTCCGACGGTTTCATTGAATTGCTCGATAAAGTCGTTCATAGGCGAATTGACCTGTTCGCCGTAAACGTGCCACATCGTAAGGATCGTCGGTTTTTTTGGATCTAGCAAAGTTTTGCTTTTATTGCAGGCAAGAAAAGTATAGGGGATTGTGAGCGTCATTGCAATGACGATAAATAATGAAATAATTTTTTTGGTATTACATCTCATATCGAGCCTCCGTTTTCGGTTGCATTAGTGTTTGCTACCGAATTTTTAAAAAACTTTTGTTTTTTCCCCACCTTTTTAAGGTTTGGGTGGGGGTTTTTTAATTATGTTTATGCTATACTGACGATAATTCAAACGTTGCAGGCACGAAATATCGCGAGCACATCACATAACATCACATATGTATACATAGTATATTATACACGTGTGCGAAAGTCAAGTGCCAGTTGCAATAACAGGCAAAATATCAAATAAGGAGCATTTTATGACACACAACACAAGAAGAACAAAAACATTTACGCTTGCATTTGGGCTGACTATGTGCCTTGCGCTTATGTTTAGCATAATGCTTACAAGCGCTACGTACAAGGTTTATGCGGCAGGAGAAATGCCGATTGATACATTGGACGTATCATTCAAAAAGGTAGACATTGGCGACAACCTTGCTGCCGCATTTGAATTTGAGGATGAAAAAGCAAAAACGCTCAAAGTGCCTGTAGGCGCAAACTATACGGCAACACTCATATTCATATCTAAAAATGGTCAAACAATAACTTTATGGGAAAAAGACAATGAGTCTTTTTCGTGGAGCAAAGTTGAAAATCAGCTTGTGGAGAAGAATGTTGCCTATTGTATTAGGGTGAATTTCTCTCCGAAAGAAGGGTATACTTTGTCGGACGATGAAAACACGTTAAAAAGGAAACTTAAAGTTTCCGGCGCGAAACTTGGAAAAGGCGAAGATATCGAACTTTGGGATATTGCCGGACAAAATAAGGTAACGACTGCCATAGACATAGATTTTATTATTTCAAAAGGTATGACATATATAGGTAATACGCATAAAATATATCCAGAAATTGGCGTAGAAAAAATGGGCAAAATCGGCACGCTGTACACGGACACGGGAATATGGCTCAGAGGCGCACCCGCTCCCTACACCTATTCAGCAAAGATTGCGCCTATAGGTATAGAAATTCAATCGAGTAACATTTTTGACGAATCTACCTGCTACTATCGAATAACTGCTGTGAACGCAATGGACGGAGGAACTATGTATATTACCGCAACGGCGGCTGATGGGCAAACATGCGATATTCCCGTTGATATTGCGGCCGTATCTGGCGGACATGAACATACGTGGGTTGAAGAAATTAAGCAGATAGATTACAAACATCATGGATACATAAAATGTACTGATCCTACTTGTCCCGGCGTTGCCCCTGCTTTTGACAAAGGTTCACAATTTGCAAGTCACGAATTCTATTCAGGCTGCAACGCAAAGTGCAAAACATGTGGCGACCTGAATAATCCAGATGCAAAACATAATTTTACAGCTGCGCCTGATGATGTTGACAGTACTCATCACGTGTTTAAGTGTGCTTGCGGAGAAGTTGAAAAAGACGGAAGCGGCAACATTATAAAAGAAAAACACAGTGGTGGCAATCAAACTTGCTTGAGTGGCGCACAGTGCGATGTTTGCGGCGAAGTATATCTTACCGCGACAGGACATAAATATGAATTTAAGTCGTTCGGTAATGGTGACGGCACTTACACGCACCTCGGATTCTGCAAATATTGCCACAACGAAGAAGTCTCTTTCAGACACAATCCGCAAGGCGGCACGGCAACTTGTCAAACTCGCGCAACCTGCACCTATATAGACTCCAACGGTGATGTGTGTGGTTGTGTACACGGAGATTTGAAGGCACATAATTTCGTGGACGGAATTTGCACGGAATGTGGCTCCGACAAGTACATAAAAGACATTATCATCGATGTGCCGGAGTTTTACAAAGGCATGGTTTACAAACCGCTGTTTTATCCAGGAATCATTAAAGGTAACATTGAGGATATGGGAATCTATTATCACAGAGCGTCGCTAAGCCTCGATGGAAGAATTCCTTTGAGCGGTTACTACAATTTTGAAGAGGTGACGATTCAAGAAAACAGCGTAATTTATTACGTATTCGAACCGCAAACAAACTGCGAATTCCCCGAAAACCTTGACGATATGAAAGTTTCGGTGACGCGCGGCGAACTGTTAAAAAAAGAGATCAGAACAAACGATGGAAGTCTGGTTGTGGTTGTGTTGCTCCGCATAGACAGCGTGGTACAATCTATTGATATCGACTTTTCACAACCTCTTGCAGGCAATCCTGTAGAAATGCTGAATGTGACCGAAAAAAACGGACTTGAATTTATAATCAACAGCATAGGACCGTTGAATGACGGCAAGATTATTGAAAACACACCGGTAGAAATCGACATAACCTTAAAAGCACCGACAGGCAAATTGTTCCAGAGTCGGGATGATAGCATAACCGTTGATAACTGGCTTTGTGACGTCAAAATTCCGTCGGGAAGCAAAATCCTAAAACAAAATTTAAGTACCGATTTGATGGAATTTAATCTCACCATTCAAACTCCTAGGGCAATCGACTGTCCGCACGAAACGGTTGTTTTAGAAGCGGGAAGACCTGCAACTTGCACCCAGGACGGGATAAAAGACAAGTACATTTGCGCAGGGTGCGGAGCAGCATTTTTCGATGCCACTTGCACTATAGTGTGGTATGACGTAATTGCAACAATCCCTAAGGAGCATCTGCTCATACGTCACGACGCAACACCTTGCTCCGAAGGCAAAGACGGTAATACCATGTATTTTGAGTGTCAGCGCGAGGAGTGTGGAAAACTTTTTGAGGACTCTTATGGGAAAACTGAAATCACACGTGAACGAACGATTATACACGATTTCAAGACCGAATGGTCCTCAAACCAGGATACACACTATCACGAGTGCAAAAACTGCGACGTAATCAAGGACGAAGCCGCACATCGCACCGACAAACCAGCGGCAACCGAGGATGAACCCGTCAAGTGTCTCGATTGTGAATATATCATCGCTCCTGCACTCGGACATATCCACAAAACTACGCTTGTTGACGGAGTTGGCGCAACCTGTATGAAGGAAGGCTTAAAACCTTATTATAAGTGCAGCGGTTGCGAAGTGAAGTTCGAGGACAAAAAGGCAACTAAGCCTATTATTGACGAAAGCTCGCTTGTGATTGCTAAAGCACATAAATTCGGAGTGTGGATAGCCGAAGTACTGTCAACTGAGGAAAAGGAAGGCTCGAAAGGACACAAAGATTGCGATTTCTGCGGAAAACATTTTGATGAAAATGGAACAGAGATCATCGATCTTACGATAGCAAAACTCGAAAAAGTAGAAGTCACAGTTGTCGGTGGTACTGGCGGTGGTAGACTTACTGTTGGCGAAAGTGCCACAGTAACGGCAAAAGATAAGGAAGGCAAATTATTCAAGGGTTGGAAGGATGAAAGTGGAAATTTTGTAAGCACAGAAAAGAGTTATACTTTTAAGGTGACGAAAGGAAGTACCCTTACTGCCGTATATGAAGATATACCTTCGGATGGTGACGAAATGGATGGTGACGAAATCACCCCTCCTACTAAAAAGGGCGGACTTTCGAACGTACAGATTGTGGGTATAGTAATCGGTTCGGTAGCGATCGTAGGACTTGGCGGATTTGCTGTTTTTTGGTTTGTTGTTAAGAAAAAAACGTTTGTCGATTTAATCGCCGCGATTAAAGGAACACCCAAAAACAGGTAATCATAAAACGTCAAAAAACCGCCTATAAGTCGATTATCGGCACGAAAAGGTGAAAAAAATTATCTAATACCTTAGAAAAGGCAAAAAAAACAAAGTTTTGGATTACAAATCCAAAAGCAATTTAAAAAACAAAAATATAAGGAGGCAAAATTCATGAACAAAAAATTACTATGCATCATATCAGCAGTATTGGGCGCAATAATCTTATGTGTTTTTGTAATTTTCATTAGTTGCAATGGTTGCGACACCGAAATATCGGACGTTATCAAAAGTGATACGGGCGTAACGGTAACGGGCGGCGACTTTGAAAAAGACGTTCAACTTGTTGCTGAAAAACTGAAATTAAACGATGGAGAAGTCATGGATGCATTAAAACTACTCCCGGACAAAATGTCGGCTTCGGATCAGTCTGAAATAGCCGTTATGGATATTTCGGTGCGTAGTGGCGACGTAAAGGTTCAACCGAATGGCAAAGTAAAAGTCGCTGTTCCGGCGCCGCTTGAAGGAGTTGAAGATTATATGGTTTTCCACATAAAAGGGAAAAACGAAGTCGAAGAGTTGCCATGCGAATATAAAGACGGAAAGGTAAGTTTTGAAACCGATTCGTTCTCGCTTTTCGTATTCGGTGCGTCGGTGAAAAGACATGCGGTTACAGTAAAGGTTGTCGGAGTCAAGGAAGGCAATGTTGATATTTTAGTCTGGGAGTATTTTTCGTATATGACGTATTCCCTCACAAGCGGCGAGCAAAAAACGGTGTACGCTCCTGACAATAATTTTACTAGTCAATTTGAGGCAAGAAACGAAGAATACAGTTCGTTATTTGCCGGATGGTATAACGAAGTTGATGGTAAAATGGAAAACGAGCCGTTTTCAACGGAACAAGTACTCGACTTACAGGTGACAGAAGATCGCGTTATAGTAGCTAAGTTTGTAGCCGATCTCACAGGATTCAGTTACACCGTGCTTTACCCCGGCGAGTCCGGCATACCTTCTGGTTATAAGGACGGAAGCATAGGCCATGTGCTGTACGTTAAGAATGGTAATCCTGATAAAATCAATCTAGACGGCGTGGAATTCCGAGGCTATAGAGAAATGTATTTTGGCAAAGGCGTTTATGTGCCTATTCCTAAAGAGTACTACGATGTCGAAGGACTAGATAAAGTCGACTATAACAAGGATGGTCACTATGTCGTGACGTATACGATGAAAGAAACGCAATTAACTTCTACTTTGCACGTATATGTTACGTCGAAAATCGTTGATCTTACGGCAAGAACGATGTATGGTGGTAAATTTTATGTTGGAAATGACACACGCCTGTTCGAAACGAGAAAGTTTAAGGACCAATTTGTCGGAATGAAACATATACTGACTGCGGTACCCGATGAAAAGTTCGATTTCGACGGATGGTACGAATGCTTTGATGGCGGTGTTGTGGGCAAGCTATTGAGCAATCAACCTCGCTATGAGTTTATTGCACAAGGAAAAGAAGCGATGGTTATCGCAAGATTCAGAATTAAACCTGAATATTCCGAAAAAAGAGGTGTTTACATGATAAACCTTCTTCCAGGAAAATCCGGTATACCTGTCGACAAAAATGGTCATCTTAGCTACTTATATTACAGACCGGGCCTTGCGGAAATAGACCTTACCAAAATAGAAGTAGAAGGTATCAGAAGAACATCGAACGGTTACGAATCGGTTCCGTTGTATTACGGCGATTACACTGTTGATTACGATGAAATGAACTTTACAAAAGAAGGTACTTATTGGGTAAATTTTGATTCACCAAACACAAATCGTCGTTTGGTGTTCATATCGATTTCTGAAAAACACGCAAACATAACGGCTGGATTTGAAGGTAACGGAAGACTTATCGTTAACGGCGACGAAAAAAATCCAATCCTTAGCGGAAAATACAATTCGGGATATTTTCGTTTGCAAGATGAAAAAATAATAAAGGCAGTACCCGATGTTGGCAATAAATTCGCAGGGTGGTATTCGATAGACGCTGAAGGAAACCGTTCGGAACAACCTATTTCGCTCGATACAGAGTATATCTTCGAACAGAACGGGCAGGACGTAAACATAATAGCTGTGTTCGAATATAATTTCGTCAATGTAAATATGGGTATTAGCGGCGTTGGTGACATTTATATGAACGGTCAGAAATTATCGTTCTCTACATCCCATGAAATGCTATCAATGGGAACGATAGAAAAAGGATCGACGGTAACGTTGAGAGCCGTACCAGGCAAAATGAGTGGATGCGAGTATGAATTCTTTGCGTGGGCAACCGATTACGAAAATAATTCTCAAAGCAATATTGTTTCGTACAATGCCGAATACTTTATCGAAAACGTTACTGAACCGATAAATATATATGCGGTATTTGTAGCTAAACTTTCGAAAATAGTTGCAGACGGCTACGATGCGGGCTTTGATGAGGATGGAGTTTTCCATTATTCGCTGATTTTGCAGCAAAAGCCAGACATGCAACAGATCGTTGTCAGAGGGTTTGCGGATCCAGAAAACGACGAACAAGTTTATGTGCTCGGTTCGCTCGAATACGAAGTAGACGCGAGTGCCGTAGATTATACGAAGACTGGCGAATATCCGATTACAATCACTCTTAAACGCGATACAAGCGTAAAATGTACGCTTACTGTGTCTGTGCCCGGATATACTACGTATTCTTACATGGAAGAATCAGAAGATTTCATGATACATGGCTGTATCAGAAAAGGCGACGTAACGGTTGTCAATTCGCCAGACGGTTATTATGAAGAAGTGGGCATCGGCAAAACGCTTACGCTGACGGCTGTAGCCGACGATGACTATAAGTTCGATGGCTGGTATATAGTGTACGGTAACTCAGATGAGAAGCAATTCTATTCAGCAAACGCTACCGAGACGTTTACGATAAACTCTGATACTTATATCTACGCGAAATTCGTCGAGAAAAAAGAAGTTGAGTTAAACGCATATGCATTAGAATACGGCAAGGTTTATAGCAGTGATCCTGATGGAGGTGCCGAAGCTCTCGATTCTGTCAAGGCAGTAGTTAAAGAAGGCGAAAAGGTTAAAGTTTACGCAAAAGCGTCTTACGATTATTCTAAATTTGCAGGATGGTATGACGGCGCTGATGAAAACGCAAAACTCATCTCTGAGGATAAGGCGTATGAATTCACGGTAAACGAAAATATGAACGTTTATGCTAGATTCGCATTGTCATTCATCGTGGAAGCAAGTATAGAAGGTGTCGGCGAGTTTGTAGACAATCCTGGCGAAACACACGTGATTTTCGACAATTTGCCTAACAATTCGTTTGTGCCTATTACAGTCAAGGAAAAAGAAGGATATGCTTTTGTCGGCTGGTTCGACGCTAACGAAGGATTTTTCGTAGGCGGTGACCTAACATATGTAGCTAAAGTATATGTAAACTACGGCGATATCAGCACCGGAAACTTACATCTTGTTGCTAGGTTCAGAAAGACGGTTACCGACATCAAGCTTCAAGTCAACGATACCAGCGGTTTCGATACTGACAACGAAGGAAACATAATCACGGAATATAAACTTGGCTTGAATCAGATGTTCTATGCTCAACCTGAAAACCTAACTGTTCTCGGTAAAACGGGCGATCAATACGAAAAACTTGTACGTCAAACTGAATACAAAATAACAAGCACAATAGGATACAACGACGGCTTGCTCGATACAAGCGTAGAAGGCGTTTATACGATAACATATACTTATCTTAAAGATCCGTCTGTGAAAGCTGTTATCACCATCAGAGTTGCTGAGATGTTCAACTTTATCGCATACAGCAATTATGGCGAAGTCGGCATGATACTTGAAAACGGCGAGAAAGCTGAATTCGGAAACGGCAGACATGTAGACAAAGGAACGAAAATAACGCTAACGGCGCAGACAAACGACCAGTATTATGAATTTATCGGCTGGATAGATCAATCAACTCAGACTCCAAAACTTATATCTACTGATGCCGAATACACGTTTACGGTTAACGGACATATGAGTATACTTGCTGAATTTGCCGCAAAACCAGTATTTAACGCATTTATCGAAGGCAATGGATATATTAAGGAAAACGGCGAGATGGTAGAGTTCGGTAACGGCAGACCTGTAAACAAAGGGACTAAAATAACTCTCACGGCGGAAGCTGCTCGCGAAGCAACGTTTATCGGTTGGTTCGGCGGAGAAAATTTCGATGTGAAACTTTCCGGCGAGCAAACTTGGACGTTCACAATCAACGACAATATGAATGTTATGGCAAAATTCCGCGGAGGCATAATAAAACTACGTCACAATGCACAAGGTAGTACTACGATCGACGATACAACAATCATAAACGTCGAACTTGGCGGACAGTATCGCTTTGCTCCTGAAGACGTGGAAATATATGCGGAAATTTATGGAACGTCAAACGATATGAGGCTTGTATTGCATGAAGACTACACGATAGATTACGGCGGACTAAATTATGGTAAAGCTGGTTTGTACACGGTTACATACACTGTTATATATCAGCCTGAAAAACAACTGAAGTTTATCGTTCGTGTTCTTGGCGAAGGCGATTATGAAAATGTGTGGTTACATCCCGGTCAGGAATATGAGTACATCGGTGAAGATGGAAACGGAGATCTTATCGTCGATTATATAATTGGCGAAAATACTTTCGATATAACTAAAATCGTGTTGGAAGCGTCTGTAGTAGGTCAAGACAGTATGGTTACGTGGAAATACAACAACGGCTATACTATTGATAACGGTGGTTGGGATTCTACGAAACCTGAACCAGGTACTTATATCGTGAAGTTTATCCCAACAGCATGTCCAGAACTTTATCGTATTATTACGCTCAAAGTTCATAATGTCGGTGATATTCACAATTTCACCGAGTTGATAATGAATGATTCCGGTTTTTCGCGAAACAACTCGTACGAACTGGTTGCAGAATACGCTATCGGCGGAAATGGAGTAAAACCCGACGCCTCGAAGATTACAGTAACAGGAACGGTTTACGGTGACCAGAATACGCAAACTTTCGAGCTTGGTACTCATTATGTAATCGACAACGGTGATCTTGATTTCACGGTTCCTGGAACTTATACCATAAAAATCAAGGCAATTTCCAATCCGGAATGCGTAGTCGAACTATATGTTCGCGTGTACAAAATAAATTAGACTAATCATGTTTTTACAAGGGGAGGCGTCGTAACAGGCGATTCCCCTGTAAATTCTTAAAAGAAAAGAGATGAACATGTCCCCACAAAAAATATAAAAGGAGATACAATTATGACACACACTAAGGCGAATAAATCAAAAATTTTTAGACTTTTTTTCAATCTTATAATGTACCTTGCACTTATACTCGGCATTGTGTTTGCAAGCCAGACGAGTACGGTCTATGCGGAAGGCGGAACGCGAACGACAGGCGGACTTACAATCGGCGGAGA
>HF988724.1:37128-37714 GCA_000431235.1 Coprobacillus sp. CAG:698
ATGTCCGGTGTCGGGTATTCCTATAAAAGCGCGACACAAACGCTAACTCTGAACGGCTACAACGGAAAGGAAATTGATTTTAGCGGAAAAACGATTCAAGTTGAAGGGAACAACACCATAACGGTTGACAATACTTCCAAGAAGTTTGGCCATTCGAGTGATCCTTATTATGCCGCTATTTATTCTCGTGGCGCAATCACGATTACGGGTAGCGGTTCTTTGGCGATTAACGTGGAAACGAGCGACGTGGAAGAAAGTTGTTATGGTATTAACGTCGAAAATGGCATGACCATAAACGGCGGTAACATTTCCATTAATATCAACTCATTTTACGGTAAAACAAGTATCGGGCTTTTTTCAAGTGATGGTTCTATCAAAGTAGAAGGGAGTGCGACACTTGATATTAAAGCTAAAAGCGCAGCGATGAAAACATATAGTGGAGATATCATACTGTCCGGAACGGGTGAGAAAAAAATACTGATAAATGTAGGTGAGGACACGTGGCAACAGTATGGCATCAATGCCAAAAAGGGTGTTATAGATATTTCCGGTTCAGGAAAGGTAACCGTTGATTTCATTAACGGAA
>HF988724.1:37728-49196 GCA_000431235.1 Coprobacillus sp. CAG:698
TTAACGGAAGCAATTCTTATGGAATTGAATCAGCAGAAAGCGCTATTAAAATACACGACAATGCAAACGTCGAAGTAAACGGGTGTTATATAGGTATAAACAGTCGTTTTAATTATGGGTCTCCCGCTGTGGGACACGTAGGTATCGATATAAAAAACAGTACCGTTAAGGTCACGTCTGCGACAGACGAGTCTAATGCTTTTGGTATTTATCGGCAAGCTATGATTATACAAGACAGCGTTGTTATCGTTGACGTTGTAAAAAGGTTATTCGATTTTTATCAAACAAACGAAGAACTGAAAATTTTAGGAAAATCGACGGTTGACATCAGGTGCAAATCTCCTGCTTTGTATGATATAGAAAATCAGGTTTTCGATTTGAAAGAAGGCGTCAGTATTACTCTTTTGGGAGAAACATTTAAATGTTGGGCAAAACTCGGCAGCGGTACAAACTTGGAAACGGGCGAAAAAGGTGATGCATCAAGTACAATCCCCGATTGTTTTCTTTATTCAGAAAAGCGTTATAGTCCGTCAAACATAGGTTTGTTGCGTTTCGTTTACGGCGATACGTTAAAGGCTTCCGCTGTTGCGGACGACGTTAAGATAAGCGGTATTACAGACGCGGCTTTGAAAGAACAAGATGTAAAACTTACGCTTACGGGCGACAATTTCAAAGCGATTGCAAAAGATACGGACGTGACGGCGTGGTTTAAGAATATGCCGAAAGGACTTGTCGCAAAGGTGAAAGCGGACGTTGCGTCAGGTGCTACCGAAATGACAATAACGGTAAGCGGAACGCCTATGCAGGCAAAAGCAGAGTTTGTTTGGATAGAAATCCCCGCGAACGTTTTGCAAAAAACGAACTATGCCATGACGGTCGCTTCGAATAATTTAATATATGAAATCGTTTCCGGCAAGGCGATAAAAATCCCCGACGCTATTACGGGGCTCGTTTATAACAAAAGCGAGCAAAAGGGTTTTGCAGACAGCGAGGGGTACGTTGTGGTAAACGGCAAAGCAACGAATGCGGGAAAATATATTGCGACAATCAGACTCAATTCGGGTTATAAATGGGAAGACGGCACAATCGAAGATAAAATGGTTGAATGGGAAATCGCACGGCGTCCTATTGAAGTGGAGTTAACGATTGAAAAAGATACGTATGAATATACGGGTTACGCCATTACGCCTTCGCATACCGTCAAGGATAAAGTTTCGTTAAGCGTATTAGACGCAAGCGAATATTCTGTGTCCTATGAACACAACGAAGAAATCGGTACGGCAACGATGACTGTAAGTGACAAGGACGGCGGAAATTATCAAATCACTGCTCCTGTTTCAAGGACGTTTAAAATTGTCAAAGGCACAAAAACTCCGCCTACGGGGCTTGAAGGCGTTGCTCCGTCGGCTGACGGCGCAACGGACGGCAAAATTACGGGAACGACCGCCGATATGGAATACTCCACCGATACGTTGTTCACGTCACCGATCCCTTGTACGGATACTGAAACAACCGGACTTGCCGAAGGAACGTATTACGTTCGCTATAAAGCAACCGCTACTACCGAAGCAAGCAATTATGTTGCCGTTCACGTAAGACTTAATACTGTTACCGTTGTTGACGCTAACACTAACGTTACCAAACACAAAAGCGGAACAAGCGTTACCGTGACAGTTAAGATACCTACGGGCAAGTCGTTTATCAAATGGGTTTATGAAGGTGTTACTATTCCTACGGAGGACGTAACGAAACAGGAAATTACTTTCACGATGCCCGAAAAGGACGTTAAATTGACCGCTTTGTTTGAGGATATTATTTACAACATAACGGTAACAAGCGGAACGTCGAGCGCGACAACGGCAAAATATGAAAAAGAAATCACGGTGACGGCAAATGCTCCGGCAACGGGAAAAGAGTTCGATAAGTGGGTTGTTACGGGAATTACCTTGTCCGACGAGGATTTGGCAAAACCAACTGTTACTTTCGAAATGCCTGCAAGCAACGTGACGATGGAAGCAACGTACAAAGACGTTATTTACAAAATTACTGTCATGAACGGAACAACCATCTTGGATATGGCAACCTATCAGACGGAAGTTACCGTAACGGCAAATGAGCCTGGTGACGATGAATATTTTGACAAATGGGAAGTTACTGGACTTGACACGACGGGTATGGACTTAACTAAAACGGAAATTAAGTTTCATATGCCTGGCGGTAACGTAACCTTTAAAGCAACCTATTTGACTATTGAAAAGTTTGAAATATATGTTGTGGATGGTACGAAAGACAAATCACCTGCAAAAGCCGGTGAAACTATAATCATAATCGCAAACCCTGCTAAGGAAGGAAAAGTCTTTGACAAATGGACTTGCGAAACTGCGGGAGTTACGATTGTGTTTGAAAGTGCAACAAGTTCAAAAACAACCTTTGAAATGCCTGCATGCGAAATCACAATCCAAGCGCATTTCAGAGATATAGAGGCTGCTCCGTCGATTGAAATCAAAGTCGAAGGCGGAACGGGCGCAGGAACGTATAAAGAAGGCGACAGCGTAACCATTACCGCAAACGATCCGGTAGAAGGAAAAGTATTCAAGGGCTGGCAGGACGCAAGCGGAAAAATCGTCAGCACCGAAAAGAGTTATACCTTCACCGTAACAGACGTAACAACTCTTACGGCTGTGTACGATGATATGCCTTCGGGCGGAGGCGAAATCAACCCACCTGCTAAAAAGGACGGACTTTCTGGCGGACAAATTGCGGGTATTATAATCGGTTCAGTAGCGGTCGCAGGAATCATCGGATTTGCTGTTCTTTGGTTTGCAGTCAAGAAAAAGACGTTTGCAGACTTGGGCGTTGCTTTGAAGAAAGGCTTCACTGCTATCGGAAACTTTTTCAAAAATCTCGGAGCAAAAATCAAAGCATTGTTCACCAAGAAGAAATAAGATGAAATAATAACAATCCGTTCGTAGTCAATGCGGATAACTATAATTCTAAAAACGATATTTTGATTCACAGGAACGGATATATCTAATGAAAACAATAAATCAAATTGTTTCTTTTGTGGGATATTTTAAGCGTGAACACTGACGAAAACCACACAACGAACGCAGACGTGATAAGAGAAGAACATGCAAAACGTGGGATAAGCGTAAGATATTTGTTGTTGACATATCCGTATTCATTTAATACGGATATGAAGTGTTGTCCTACAAGAAAAAGTATTACTATTATTACATTGTAAGCCGTCCAATAGAAAAGGTAATCCCTTTAAAAACCGAAACTAGTGTGGGACGAATTATCGATTGGACGAACTGCAGTGTACACGTTGATGGTTTCAAATATAATGTTACATATGTTTTTGACTGGTGGTTGAGATCACTAATTTATAAAAACACGGATACACGCTAACAAAAAAATCTTGATATTGTGTTATATGAGGAAAGATGAAGGATATGATGTTCAATTGGAAAAGTAAATTATTCGTCATTCAGTGTTATTCCTTCAATATGAATAAATCTGTAAGTCTTATATTCAAGAAATAAAACAATTGAGTTCTATTTGGACTAATTATCTAACGGAGAATATTTATGAAAATAATACAAAAATTACTAACTACACTTCTTGTTATCGTATTTATTTTAATCATCACTACAATTGGTGGATATATTTATGTTCGTACTACATATGGAATTGACCTTTTGCGTACTGCAGGACAATTAAATAATCTCACAAAAGAAGTTGACGAAAATACACTTTGTCGTAATTCCTTTGGTGAAAATGATTTTGTTAGTATGAAAGAAGAGATAAACAAAAAATTTAAAAATTTAATAGTTTATGAAGAAAATAAAGAATATAATGGCTATTCGATTAATCCATCGGCGATAGCAGGAAAAAAACTCAATAGCCCAATTTCTTTAACAGAAAAGCAAGTTGGAGCTTTGGCTCAAACAGCGTTTTATAAGCAAACTGGAGGAAAATTAAAAATTAATGAAAAAGATATTTTGGTTAACATTATGCAAATTGATTTTTTAAACATTAGCGAAAATGGAAGTGCTGACTTTAATATAATTGCAAAACTTAACCTTAATCCTTTCAAAGAAGATATGGAAAAATTTCCCTATAAGTATTTGAAAAAATATATTCCTGAATATCTTTATGTATCATCAACTGTACATGTTGAAAAGAAAGAAGAAGGATTTAATTACGAACTAACTCATAAATCTCTTACTATTAATAATCTTTCAATAGAAGATACAATAGATTTACTAACAACACTTGATAAAGTATTAAAAATAGGAACTCTAGAAAGTATAAATATGCTCATAGGAACAACTATTGTAAATGCTCTTATCGGAAATAAAGATAATCCTGGTTTTGCTTACTTGTTAAAAGCTGCTAATGCCACATCATTTAATTTTGGAACAATAAATGAAAAAGATTGGTTTGTAATATATTAAATTATATTTCTCTCCACTATAATTGTTTTAATAACCTATCATTAACTTGGTAGGTTATTTTCCTTATAAAGGGCCTAAAAAAGAAGAATAAATAATTTAAAACATAAGAATGAATAAAAACACGTATTGTCTATAAAAATTAATTTAAAACGAAATTTGAGGCTAAAATCAAAAAATGTAAAGTCTTTATTTTAAATTTTATATTGTTTTAATTGTCGATTTATAGTATAATATGAATGTATACAAAAAAGGTGATATAAATGAATTATATAAAAAAAATAATGGTTTTTTCCATAATAGTTCTAATATTTTTGCTTGGATGCACAAAAGAATACGGAAGCATTGAGATAAAAAATGAAAATAGTCTAACATTAGAAGTTGGGGACACAATATATTTAGAGTGTGTTATAGTAGGAACCGTAAATGAGTTAACATGGAAAAGTTCTGAAGAATGTGTAACAGTTGATAACAATGGAAAAGTTACAGCTATTGCCGCTGGGCAAAGTACAATCACAGTTACTGATGGTAAATATTTAGATAGCATTATAATTACTGTATGTGAAGTTAAATATCAAGAATCTATTAAAGTTACTTTATCAACTAACAAAATAACAGTACCAGAAACCTTAACTATTTCTTGTTCATATTACGTTAACAATACTTTAATTGAAGAAAATGTTAAATGTGATTTTGAATTTATAGAAGGAAGTGAATTTTGTTCAATAACTGATAACATTTTAACTTCTAAGGAAAAAGGTGTAGTTATCTTTAAAGCTCGCTATAAGGATATAACAAGTGAAGAAATAAAAATTGAAATCTTTGATAAAGAAAAAATAAAAGAAGTTACTTTAAAAGCTTCCTCAACTAGTTTATTTATTAATAAAGTAACAAAACTTTCTGTTGATGTTTTTCCAACAATAGAATATGCAAATCTTACATATCAAATAATTGAAGGCGATTCCATAATTATTGAAGATAATTTGGCTAAAGCTGTAAAAACAGGCACAACAAAAATTCAAGCAATTGTTGACGATGTTTATAGCAATATAATAACAATTACAGTTTCGGAAAACTTAGTTACCCCAGAACTTATAATTATTTCATGTTCTAAAGACAATTTATTAAAAGGCGAATCGGCTATTCTTGATTTTACAGTATATCCAGATAATTCATATAAAGATATAGTATATTATGTTGAAGAAGGAAATGCTATTATAAATAATAATGTTATAACTGCTTTAGATAGCAACCCAATTGCTGTTGTAGGAGTAATTAAAAATATAAAAAGCAATACAATAATTATTAATGAAAATGTTATAACTGAAGATCCATATAAAAATGTAAGTTCTGATGAATTTTATAAATCGTATAAAAAAGCAACTAGTTATTTAGATGCTTACTATAGAAGTGAACATGGATTTATGTCAGGTGATATATCGCTTCAAGATCAAGAGCCAACAATTACAAATAGACCAAGTGAAAATAATGTATTTGTAAAAAATTCATCTTTAATTTATTCATCGGATAAAAATATATATTATGTATTAAATAGTTCTGGAAAAATAGTTAATCAAATATTTAAAGGTGGAGCTTATGTGACATTAGAAGAAGTAAGCGCCTATATATTTGCTTATAACGATGTACCAGCAAACTATATCGAAAAGAAATCAGGGAAACCTACAAATTCTATTTGGGGCGAATATCTTCGTGTTAATCATTCATATTTTAGTGGTGATATTTATAAATATCCATATGAACCGATTTTGCCTAACATTAATGGTTGCGGTGGAAACTTATATTACTACGAATTAGATTTAGGAACAACAGGTACTGATTGTGATCCCAATTATGAAGTAACAATTTATAACGATGGTAAAAAAATAACTCGTGGAGCTGCTAGAATTGTTTATTCGCGTTATGACGAAAACTATGATGAAATAAATGATATTAATGAAAAACATTTGTTCTATACATATAACCATTATAATGATTTTCAAGAATACTTAAATTACGAAGGTGGTTGGGGACATATGTTTGGAAACATAACAGGAGGAGGAAAGTTATCAAGTAAAACTGATTATAATCCTACAAATTATATTCCTGTTATACTAAAAGAGTTCTATAATTAAAAATAATAATCAAATATGTATTTAAGTGTTCTATAGTAATACTTATTGCTATTTGATTATTTTTAATTATAAATTAATCGTAAAATAAAAATAAAACTCTCAGAAATTGATTTTTTATACCTTTTTATATAAATAAATTAAGTAAAAATGTAATAAACTGACATATTTTGTCATAATTATATTTTAAAATAAAAATATTCAATTTATAATTTTGAATATAATAAATTGTCTAAACATCTATTTTATTGTCAAAATAATATTTTTATTGATATATTTATGCAAAAAAAGTCTTTTTGAGTAAATGAGGTGATAAATATGCCTATAAATTCATTATATATTCATGTTCCTTTTTGTGATCATATTTGTATTTATTGTGACTTTTATAAGATGATTGCAAAGGAAAAATCAATTGAAAAATATTTTGATTATTTATTAAAAGAATTAGAAATGAAAAAAGAATATATGAAAGAAATAAAAACAATTTATATTGGAGGAGGAACTCCATCATGTGTTAAAACTGCAATTCTAAGAAAATTATTTATAAAATTATCAAAATTAATAAATCTTAATTCGGTAATTGAGTTCACTATGGAATGCAATCCTAAAGATGTAAATGATGAATTAATTTCTTTATTTAAAGAGTTTAATGTTAATCGAATAAGTCTTGGTGCGCAGTCACTAGATGATAATAAACTTATGATTCTTAATCGTAATCATACGCATTATGATATTTATAAAGCTATAAATCTTCTTAAAAACAATAATATAACAAATATTAGTTGTGACTTAATTTATGGTTTACAAAATGATACATATGAATTATTAGAAAAAGATATTTTAAAATTAATTGATTTAGATGTGAAACATATATCATGTTATACTTTAATCATCGAAGAAAAAACAATACTAGAAAAAATGATAAAACATTGCAATTACAAACCATTAGATGATGATGTAGAAGCTGATATCTATGAGAAAATAACTAATCTTTTGTCTGAAAAAGGTTATGAACGATATGAAATTAGTAATTATTCAAAAGAAGGATATGAAAGCATTCATAATATGACATATTGGATGAATGATAATTATTTAGGTGTTGGTGCAGGCGCAAGCTATTTCATTGATAATGTTCAATATAAAAATATAACCAATTTAAATAAATATTATGAAGGAATAGATAAAAATAATTTAGTGTACTCAGAAATGAATATTCTTTCAAAAAGTGATTTGATGTATGATGAAATAATGCTTAAACTAAGAACTCGTAAAGGAATTGATATAAATGAATTTTATAATAAATTTAATGTTTCCTTACTTGAAATAAATAATATAAATAAACATTTATCAAATGGCAATTTAATTTTAGATGATAATAACATATATGTTAATCCTAAGCAAATGTATATTGTTAATTCTATATTAACTGACATTTTGTCTTTTGACCTTTTTGATTGATTGTGCTATACTATATATGGTGATTTAAATGACTAATTATTTAATTGAGTATGAAATGTATATAACTACTGAATTAGGATTGAGTAAAAATACTTGTGATAACTACTTAAAAGATAACGAAGATTATTTAAAGTATTTGATGAAGTACAGAAATGTTTGTGATCCTAAAGATATTAGTGTAAATGATATAAGAAGTTATTTAGTGACTTTAAAAAGAAAAAATTTAACTTCAAGTAGCATTTCAAGAAAGTTATCGTCAATTAAATCTTTTCATAGCTTTCTTGTAAAATTCCACTACTCTAATCAAAATGTTGCTAAGACGATTACAAATCCTAAAAAAGAAAAAAAGCTTCCAACTGTTTTATCGTTAGAAGAAGTTGATGCTCTTTTAGCAACTTTTAATGAATCAACACCATTAGAACTTCGTAATAAAACAATGGTTGAACTTACATATTCATGTGGACTGAGAGTAAGTGAATTAATCAACTTAAAATTATCATCAATCCATTTACAAATGGGAATAATTGATGTTGTTGGTAAAGGAACTAAAGAACGTATTGTTCCTATAGGAAACAAAGCTAGTGAATTGATAAAAAGATATTTAGAGTTTGGAAGACCTAAACTTGCGAGTCCAAAGATAAATGATTATTTATTTTTAAATCACAATGGTGAGCAAATGACTAGACAAATGTTCTTTATTATAATTCGTGATAAAGCTAAGGAAGCAAATATCACGAAAGCTATTTCGCCACACAAGCTAAGACATAGTTTTGCAACTCATCTTTTAGAACGTGGATTAGATTTGCGTTTGATTCAAGAACTTTTAGGTCATTCTGACATTTCAACAACCGAAATTTATACGCATATTAATAGTGCAAAGATAAAGGATGTTTTTGAAAATTCACATCCTCATGCGAAAAATAAAAAATAAAGGAGATTATCATAATGAAAACATATAAACGTGTATTTTGTATCGTTATTGATTCTGTAGGGTGTGGTGAATGCCCTGATAGTTATTTATATGGCGACAAAGGAGCAAATACTTTAAAACATTTAAGTTATAGTAAACCTGATTTTTCTATTCCAACACTTAAAAAACTAGGAATTGGAAATATCACTGACATTAATAATACTGAACCAACAAAAAATCCTTTGGCCGCTTTTGGTAAATGCCGAGAATTAAGTGTTGGTAAAGATACTTTAACTGGGCATTTCGAAATTATGGGTTTAGAAGTGACTAAAAAATTCCCTTCATTTACAGAAAATGGTTTTCCAAAAGAATTGATTGAAAAATTAGAAAAAGAATCTGGACATGAATTTATTGGTAATTATGCAGCCAGCGGAACTGAGATAATCAAAGAATTAGGCTTAGAGCATATGAAAACCGGAAAAATAATTATTTATACTTCAGCTGATTCAGTTTTACAACTTGCCGCAAACGAAGAAGTAGTTTCAGTTCCAGAACTATATAGAGTTTGTGAAATAGCTCGTAAAATAACTTTAGAAAATCCTGATTGGATGGTAGGACGCATTATTGCTCGACCATTTGTTGGAACAACTCCAGAAAACTTTACGCGTACACCACGTAGACATGATTACGTTATCAAGCCTTTTGGTCGCACTTGTCTTGATATCTTAAAAGATAACAAACTTGATGTTGTTGCCATTGGCAAAATAAGAGATATATTCGATGGTGAAGGCATCACTGAAGCAACAAAAATAGTTTCTAATCATGATGGTATGCTTAAAACAATTGATATTGCTAAAAATAAAGACTTTCATGGCTTGTGTTTTGTTAATTTAGTTGATTTTGATGCTTTATATGGACATAGACGTAATCCTGTTGGATATGCTAATTGTTTAGAAGAGTTTGATAATGATTTAACTGAATTACTAAAATATATTAGTGATGATGATTTGTTAATGATTTGTGCTGATCATGGAAATGATCCTGTTCACTCTGGCACAGATCATACTCGCGAATATATTCCTTTAATTGTTTATGGAACAAATATCAATCCTATAGATTTAGGAACACGTAAAACTTATGCTGACATAGGTACAACAATTTGCGATAATTTTAATTTGAAGGGAACAGGCTTAGGAATAAGCTTCTTAAAAGATATTTCTAAATAATTGAAGGGATAATTTATGGAATTATTTACAAAAACATATATAGAAGCATTTGACAAAAAGAAATTAGTAGCATATATTTCAAATAATGAAAATTATGACACTGTTATAATTGTTGTTCATGGTATGGCAGAACACATAGAAAGATATTTTGAGTTTTGCGAGAAATTAATTAAAAGAGGCTATAAAGTATATGCATATAGTCATCGTGGTCACTTTCCTACTGATACAATTGAAAATTATGGATATATGGGCGATGGTGATAACTTTCAAAACCTTGTTGAAGATTTAAACTGTATTGTTGAATACGTAAAGAAAAATGAAGAAAACAAAAAAATATGTATTTTCTCACACAGCATGGGAAGTTTTGTTTCAAATCGTTTTTCAGAATTATATGGAAATAAAATCAATGGTCTAATTTTATGTGGAAGCGGATCAAATTCTAACTTTTTGCTAACAACAGGAAATATTCTAGCATCAACTTTAATTTTCTTTAAAGGAAGAAAATATCGCAGCAAATTACTTGATAAAATTACCTTTGGAGCTTACAATAAAAAATTTAAACCAAATAGAACTGAAGTAGACTGGATTAATCGAGACGAAAAAGAAGTTGATAAATATATAGACGATCCTGAATGTGGTGGAATCTTCACATTAGCATATTTTAAATACTTTTTCAAAGGAACAAAAAAGCTAAATAAAAATCATAAAAAAACACCTCAAAATTTAAAAGTTTTAATTTTTGCTGGAGATAAAGATCCAGTAGGGAACATGGGTAAAGGTACAACAAAACTATACAATAAAATGAAAAATGAAAATGTAACTTTTAAACTTTTTAAGGATTGTAGACATGAAATAATGCTTGAAAAAAATAAAGATGAAGTACATAATTATGTATTAGATTGGCTTGATAATAACTTATAATAAAAAGTTTAAATTAATTATAAATGCATTAGAAAAATAACATTCTCATAAAATGATTTTAAAAAGAAGAAGTTATAAAAAAACAAACTCTAGAGATACATTTCTTTAGAGTTTTTTTATATTTTTTAAAGAATTTACTTAAAAATTAATTTAAGTAAATATATTCATTTGTAAAATAAGAATATATTTAGTCGAAAAATGTCATGTTAAAGGCTTATTAAAGCTCTTTTTTATTTTTTATCAAAATCAATTCAAATAACAACTTAATTTCAACAAAATCAAACCCAAAAATGACTCGTAATCGATTTTTACAATTAAAACAATTAAATACTCGTGATGAATAAAAATAACAAAATAAATGAAATAT
>HF988725.1 GCA_000431235.1 Coprobacillus sp. CAG:698
AGTATGGGGAGGTACTAGTATGTTAATTTATTTAGTATTAAAACGTATCATCAAAGAGCTAGTTGGCTATAGTATATGGCAAGAAGTATACTAACAAAATTTAAAAATGAATGGTGATAAAATGGAATATTTAGACAAAAATAGTACTGATATCCAACAAATTATAAAAATTAATTTGGATAAAGGTGAAGTAATGTCATATAATTTCTCTGATAAAGTTGAATATAATAATAATGAAGAATCCTATGTAATACTGTCTTTGTAATCATTTCATCATTTCCTAATATTAGAGGCCACTTGTCAAATGCAATGTTACTAGTAAATATAGTCAATCTTTTTGATTTTTAATAAGAAACATAAATGCTCATTGATAAAAATTAAATGATATTGACAAAATTTCTCATATAATGTATAATGTAGACATAAGAAAAGAGAATTCAGCTATAAAAATTATTTAAAGTTTTTTTGTAATAATTGTTGTAGCATTATGTGGGAGCATAGCTGTTGTAGAAGCAAAGGGAATAAAAATCATAAAAGATAATAATCCTGATGGTATATTTGTATTATCAATTGACAATTAAAATCATTTTATTGATATTGATGAAGAAATAACTGTAGGTTATGTAATGCAAAAATTAGGCAATGAAACGATTTTTCCTGGTACTTGTGGAGTTTCTATTATTGTTTGAGACAAGGACTTTGGAGTGCTATGTTGTTCCGCTAAAAATTCAATTGGAAGTTTTGTTTATAGTTACAGATAACAGTGTTTAAAAATATAATTGAGTGCAAGTGACACAAGTAGTATATTTACTATCGATACAAAAGTTGTAACAAATTGATAAAATATATTAATATTTATCTTATTATTAAAGTGTTAAAGTGATGATATTAGCAAAAAGTATGAAAATTAAATTTCTAAGTCTACTTTAATACATTCTTAGAAATAAGCTCTCTTCGCATAAAAGGAGTTTTTTTGTCTAAAAAAAATATTATATGTAGTTTGCATATAATAGTATTGATAGAATGTAAAAGACAGTATGGCTTGGTTTATTTGTTTTTTAGTTTCGATTGTTATATCTTATATAATATTTCTGTTAACAATAATTTTGTACAACAATTTCAAAGTAAAAATACAAAAATAAAGACGCCATTGTAGATGATATACGAATTAATTATTAAAAAAAGAATACAAAAGGGTGCCAAATAAATTTCTTAAAAAACTAGACTTGTGACAGAATGTAATCGTAAATTAAAATTGCTCATATGCTCGTAAAACTTTAGGCTAGTAAACGACAATATTAATTAAACAAGTAAAGTAATCTGCTGAATTAGTTATCAAGAATTATAAAACGATAATATAACTATTTTGTGTAAATAATTAATTACACACATTTTGTAAAAGAAAAATGGTATAAGATCAAAAGTAAGGCACTTGTATTTATAAACAGATTTACTTCATAAGTGGTAACAGATGCCCAAAACGTATGGGTGCTCTTGTGGTAGTCTGTTTTCACAAGAAACAGACCATATATTAACTTTGCTAAATATACTATCAACAACTTATCTTGTAATGAATGTTACTAGGTAAAATGATAAAGCATTTGATATGCACATAACATAGTAAAATAAGTTAAGAAGCAGAAACCTGACATTACAATTACATTGCTTTATTACAACGTTTCGGATTAGACTATTGTATATAAAATAAAGCATGCCAAAGGTGTCGATGATATCGATGCTTTCTTTTATGAATACGTGTCGTCTGACTATCTTGCTATTTTAATAAAAATTTAAAGGAGATTTCTATGAAAAAAGATTTAAAAATCATTACATTGATTGTAATTATGTTGCTATGTCTTATAATGGTTAGTTGCGGTAAAAAAAATACATCCGTAAACACATTGATTGATGAAAGTGGCATAACTGTGTATGGAACATTTGAAAAAGGGTCCACACTAGAAGTAAAAAAACAATCTGCCGAAAGTCAACAAGGCAAAGAAGCTATTATGGCAATCAATAAACCATATGATAGTGCGCAAATCGCCATATTTGATATAGCCATAGCTAGAAACGGAGAAAAAGTGCAACCAGAAGGTAAAGTAAAGATAACTTTGCCAATACCATTTGAGGCAAAACATGGTTATGTTACCTATCATATCAAAGAGGACAATACAGTAGAAGAGCTTAGTACAATTGTTACTGATGATAAAATATCCTTTGAAACAACAAGCTTTTCTTATTTCATAGTTGCAGGTTTAGTACAAGCCGATGAACAACATATACACAATTATGTTGAAAAGATTACTGATAAAAACCTCGTTGATAATGCAACCTGCCAAAGAAAAGCTGTTTATCGTCTAGTTTGTAGTATTTGCGGCAATTTAGGTAGAGAAACTTTTGAGTATGGTGAACTTGCTTCACATAATTTAAGAGAAGAAAAAGGTTATAGCCCAACGTGTGAAAAACCGGGACTTACGCATGGAAAAAGATGTATAAACTATGGATGTACATATACTGAACAAGAGGAAATTCCAGCTCTTGATCATGACATGCAGGATGTTGAGAAAAAAGATCCAACTTGTACTGAGAACGGTTGGAAAGCATACAAAAGATGCAATCATTATTGTGGTAAAACTGAGGGATACGAAGAAATTCCCGCAACAGGACATAATATGACTATACACGTTCCACGAGTAGAGCCTACTTGTGAAAAATGGGGAAAAGAAGAATATTATAAATGTGCCAATGAAGGATGTGTTGAGCATACAGATTATAAGGGTATACCAGCTCTTGGTCATGACGAGGTAGAGCATCTAGCTAAAGATCCTACTTGCATAGAGGAAGGATATTGGCGAACATATTACACATGTACGCGTTGCGATTATACATCTAATACAGAGAGTAATATTAGGGAAGCATTAGGTCATTTACTTGAACACCATGAGGCTAAAGAACCTGACTGTCTACCTGGTTGGAATGAGTACGATGTTTGTAAACGTGACGGATGTGATTATAATACTAAAGTGGAAATTCCTGCTAATGGTAAGCATAGCTATGTGTGTGATGTTTGTACTACTTGTGGTGAATGTAATCCAACAAAATATACTCGAGAAGGTAATTATATTTACTTTGGTCACTGGCCTCAAAGTTGTGAAAAAGATGAAAACACGATTGCCAAACTTTTAGAAATTGCGGGAGATTATCCAAAATATACGACGGATTCAAATGATAATAATTGGCTTCATTATGAGGATGCTGCTAATATATGGTATAAAGATATTACTTATAATGGTGTAAAATATCGTGGCATTATAAGAAATGACGTTAGATGGATAGGTTCAACTAGTTGTAGATATTGGTATAATCAAAATGGATATGGTGGAACGATGTATTGGTTTAGATTTGAACCAATCAAGTGGAGAATTCTTACAATAAATGGTAATTCAGCATTTTTGATGAGTGAATTAGCTTTAGATTTATGGAAACCACAGTTGAATTTTACTTCAGATAAGGGTCTTTCTTATAATACTGACCAGGGCGTACCTGAAGGAATTTATGCTAATAATTGGGAATACTCCTTTATTCGTAAATGGTTAAATGAAACCTTCTATAACGATGTATTTAATGATTTACAAAAAGATATCATTAAAATAACCCTTGTTGATAATAGTGCGAGAAGTTGTAATCCCAACGAATATCCAAAATATTTTAAGGATGGAAAGAATCAGTTTGCGGAACAAGCTCAAAATACAAATGATAAAATATTCTTATTATCTGTACAAGAAGTAACTACTGAAGCGTATGGTTTTTCTAAAGAAATAGGGAATGATTCAGCAAGAGCATTAGGAACAACAGATTTCGCAAGATTCCAAGGACTATGTTCTTATTTAAATGAAGGAAGAGGCGACTTTAGTAGAACTGAAGGTACAGTGAATTGGTTGACGCGTTCACCATACGAAGATTATGCCACTTATAGCCAAGGACTTTCTATCCATACTGTACATAGTGGAATATATCCTGGTAGGTTGAATTTTCCTCTTGATATTGGTGGAATTGTACCTGCACTTTGGATTAATTTAAAATAATACATGAACATATATAACATAAAAGGAGTCGCTTTGCTTATGACGAGCGACTCTAATATC
>HF988726.1 GCA_000431235.1 Coprobacillus sp. CAG:698
TAGTTAATTAAATATTCTAGAAGTAGTTTTTAAGATTATATATGTTTGTTATATCACTTAATAAATTAAAAAATATTTGTTGAAAATAAATAGAAAAAATGATATAATGATTATATAGTACTTGACGTAGAATTATCTGTATGATAGAATATCACCCAAAAAATAATAAAATGATAAAATGATAGAAAGGAGATAATCACCTGTATATTTTATGCATTAAAAATTGATAGTTTTTATATAATAATAATAGGTGATTAAAATGACAGTTATGTGTTTAGCAATAGCGGATTACATTATAAATTCAATCAATAATATGAATAATAAAAACAACAATAATGAAAAAAAATTATCATGCAAAAGGTTACAAAAAATATTATATTTTTGTGAAGTTAACTATTTGAAACATAGTAATGGTAAGTCAATTATTTCTGATGACTTTTACGCTTGGGAAAGTGGTCCTGTAATTCCTGATGTTTATTACACTTATATGCAATTTCAAGAAGGATTTATGTATCCTTTAGAAGATAAATATTTGAATTTAAATGATGATGTTAAAGAAGTTTTAGATAAAACAGTTAAAGAAACAAATAACTATACAACAGAAGAATTAATTGATTTTTCACGTGTAAAAGGAGGACCATGGGAAAAACACAAAGAAGGAAATGGGTTAATTCCAAAAAAAGAAATATATGACTTTTATAAAGATAAAAAAAATATATATATATAAAAAATATTTAATTTTGAGGATTTAAGTATTAATATGGAAGAGTATAAAAATTATAGTGATGATGACATTGAAAAAGCTAGTTTAGAAGAATTGGCAAAAATAATAGATGATATAAATAAAGGTTATGAGGCTATTAATAATGAAATTTTAACAAAACAAGCTATTATTGATGAGCATCAATCTTTTGTGGAAAAATTAAATGACTTAGTTTTTTTGGTTAATAAAGTGAAACAAGAACTTTTTGGTCGTGAGAAGAACAAAAAAAATAAAAGAAAAGCAATAGATGAAGTATTAAAAATAAATGAAATGATTCAATCTACACTATTTATTAATTCCTCTTTAGATAATTTATTGTTTGATTTAAAAATAAGATACAATAACAACAAAATAAATTCATTAGCTAACAAAGTTAATTCTGAATTTGAAAAAGAAATTGGAGAATTAACTAAAAAAGTTGAGAGTCAAGAGGGTGAACTAAAAAAAGATGCTGAGGACCAAATATCTGCTGCTGAAAAAAAGGTTTTTAATAATTCGATGACATATATGTCAATATTAGCTGCGCTGATAGCTATTATTGTATCTGTTATCTCAACAAGTAGTTCGTGGCTTAATAATGCTAACAATAGTTCAGTTATTGTTGCGTTTGTTACTCCAACCCTTGTTTTATTGTTTGCTATTATATTTTTATTATCCTTTAGTGGATATTTATTCGCAAATGAAAAAGGAAAGAAAAAAATATTTTTAGGATTATTTGTTGGCGTAGCTGTTTGTATTGTTTTGTTTTCGCTGATTTTATTCACTAAAGTATATTCGAAATCTAACGAAGAAAATGAAAAACATACATATTATATTATTGATTCTAATGATTATCAAATTAATGACAATATGATAGAGTTCTCATTTGAAGGAATGGTTTATTCGTTTACATATGATGAAACGCTACTTCATAATGGTAAACTAAAATATTGCATTGAACATAATAAATTAGAATAAGCATTGAGTTTATTAAAAATATTTATCTATGACAATATTATTATGAAATTATAAAAAAGTGAATCACGATGGTAATGCATAAATTTGTGTGCATTGCCATCGTTTTATATGCAATGCGTATTACTGAAAATTTTATTTATGAATGCTAAATTAGAGTTATTTATATTTAAATGTGGTGTTTGATAAAACCCAATATTATGATATTTATACAAAAAAAGTAACAATGCAAATTCTGTTTGTTGAAAATGTAAATAACTACGTATATTTTTACAGCTATATTCATAACTTTTTTTGTTTATCTCAACAGATTTTTTTGGTTAAATAATCAAATAAATATATTGACATAATTATACGAAAAGTGTACAATATTGATGCATTTCATAGATACAAAAGTTTCATTGAATCTGTATCGTCCATATGAGGTTGTGACAGGGGTCACGGTATATTTTTTATACGATATGGATAATTTTAGATGTAGTATATTTATATTACGTTATAATTTATGATAATGTAATAGTTTGGACTTTGAATTCTTAGGACTCAAAGTCTTTTTTGCCCTTATAAATTTCTTTGCGTTTTACGATATAGAAATAATTATTAAATAAGTATTATTAGATAAGTATTTATATTTTAAAATTTAAACATTTCTACAAAAAAACTTTGTTAATTATGTTAGTGTTGCTATGATACATATAAATGAGTAGCAGAATAATGGATAGGTTGTATTTTATCTTGAATTATTGAAACTTTCTTAATGATTTTATTTTGATAACGAAATGGCAAGAGTGTGCTTTAGAGTGATCTAATGTAAACTTTACATTGGTTTAGACTTGTATAATACATATCTAGTAAGTGGATTATGAAAATATTAAAATGAAATATTTAATCAACTTAAATATTACAAAGACTAAAGAATATTAAAAGTATTTTCTTCAATTTATATTGCAAGATTTATTAATGATACTTCAAGTAAGGTATATCTTGTATATAAAAGACTAAAAGAAGAATTTTGGACTGAAAAAGTAAAAATAAATAAAAATGGAGAAATGATATGTTTACCTTAGAACACATAATATGGATTGTTTTATGCATTATTTTTATAATAGCTATGATGATGATTGCTAAATATAAGAATATGAATTTAAAAAAAGCAGGCCTTGTGATGACGACTATTGCTCTTATAAGTGAGATTAGTAAAATACTATCTAATATGGAAGAAAGCATGGAAGGAGGAATGCATTTAGATCCAGGAGCATTACCTTTTCATCTGTGCAGTTTAATGATATTTGTAGTAATATATATAACCTTTGCTAAAGAAAATAAGTTTAAGAAACTTTTGATAAATTTTACTTCTGTAATGGGTGTGCTTGGTAGTTTCTGTGCTATTATGATTCCAACTAATGGAACAAGTTTTACTAGTATTTTAGCTTATCAATGCTTTGTATACCATGCAGGATTATTATGGTTTTCTTTATATTTAATTGTTAGTAAAAATGCAACATTTACTTTTAAAACAATGTTACAAAATATGTTAATGTTGTTAATTTTAGTTATCTTTAACATATATGTGAATAGTGCTTTATCAGTTTATGATGTTAACTTTATGTATCTAACAAGACCACCAATGGAAAACTTACCTATACTTAACCTTGATAATGGTTGGTACATGTATCTATTATCTTTGTTATTGGTTGGATTACTTCTCACAACAATATTCCAATTACCATTTGTTTTGATAAATATAAATAGAAAAAACAAAGAAATTAAAACTGAATAATTAGACGAGTGTTTAAACTCTTGTTTTTTTGCTATTAGTTACATGCTTATATATTTATATAAAAAGTAAGAAGAAGTTTACTTTCATCTTTTGATATTATGTTGTATTTTATTTATAAAAAACAAATATTTTTGTAACAAAATGAGATAAATTTCAAATCTTTGTTTAAAACGCTTGCAATTTGCACCACAAAATGTTATAATGATTATACGAGTTTACAAAAGTGTGAAAATGTATTACAAGAGTAACCATTTAAACAAATTTTAATATAACAGAGGTCGGTGTAGTCTGCTTTGCTGTAAATCTATTACTAGGCCTTAAACGAATAATTTTACATTACTAACACTTAGTCATACATAGAATCCAAGTTATGTAAATATAGTTTACGTTTAATCGAAAGGAGGCAAACGAAATATTATATTTAATCTTGTGAAATACAATAATTATATATGTATATAATTTATAATTGTTGGTTTGAATATCTATGTTTAGATAAGCCTTTGTATTCGAACGCTTAAATTAAAAAAGTTTTATACCCAATACAAATATTGACTAATGTATATTTGTGATCAGCAGTATTCTATACACCTTTCCCATACATAGATAGAATACTAGCTACAATTCAAACTATAAATATTTTTGTTTTAAACATAATTCTTTGTTACTTTATTAACAAATAAGTAAAAACTATGACTAAAGTTTTAAAAAAGGAGAATGCGTTGAAACGAGAAATTGCTTAAAGTTGTTTTTGAGGTAACAACGATTATTAAAACAATTTACATATTTATATTAGTTTTTAAAAATGAAGTAAACTTCATTATGGCTATAACTATAAATACAAGTGCTATTAACTTTATATTTGTCCTTTAATTTTATGTTACTTATATATTACGAAAAAAAATATTATAAAGAACGTAATGAATTGTTGCAAAGGTTAAGTAATATTTAATTAAAAGTACTGTATATGACCAATAGATTGTATAAGATTTTTTGTATTTAATTTATATTAGTTTGTGTTTAATGACTATACGACACAGGCTAGCTAAATCTTTTAAATTCTGTAACTATACATTAATATCAAATTATAAAAATGTATTTTTTGAAAGTAACTAATAAAAGACCATAAGTACTTTAATGTACCTATGGCCTTTTTTGTGATTGTCCATGTCTTTGGATATAATATATACAGGGCACGAAAAAAGGTAAGCGAAGATTAAACTTACCTTTTTCAGATTTTGTATAATTATATAAAGAACATAGATTCTGTAACTAATAATCAACTAACAGGGGTAATGTATGCTAGATTACTAATTAACTAATTAATAGTTACGTCAATATTGTATCATATTATTTTTCAAATATCAAT
>HF988727.1:0-651 GCA_000431235.1 Coprobacillus sp. CAG:698
GATTAAGAATCCACGTGCATATGTAGCTATTATTGTTCCTTCTACTATATAACTTCCATCTTCAGAATTTAAAACTTCTGCGATTGTTTTTACTTCTGGTTTTGAAGTATCCTTTGGAGAAATAGTAACTTTAATTTCTATTTTTTCACTAGTTCCTTCTAAGAAGGCTCTTATAACAACTTCTCCCTCTTTTAGAGCTGTAAATGTATTATTCTCACATGATAAATATTCATTATCATATTCATATACTACTTTTTCATTGCCCTTTGCATTTTTAATTGTTGGGTTTAAAGTAATCTTTTCATCAACTTTTACTTCGTATTGAACTTTTTCAAAACTTAAAATTGGTTTTTCTTCTATTTGTTCTTTTTTAGGGACAACAATAGTTACTTCTTCAATAACTGAAAGTTCTCCATTTGTTATTTTAATAGTGATTTTTACTGTTACATCTTCATCTTGTCTTGTAACTACACCTTCATTGCTTATTACTTTTTCATTACTTGATGTCCAAGTGACTTCATAGTCTCCTACTTTTTTAGGAAAACTCAAATCTTCAGTCGTTTTAATTGGCACACTTGAAACAACTGTTTCTAACTCTGCTCTCATCTTTTCGTATTTTTTTGCTTCATTGTCACATGAAATGCATACAAA
>HF988727.1:700-1324 GCA_000431235.1 Coprobacillus sp. CAG:698
ATAATGATTCTTTTTGAAATTTTTTTCATACATAAACTCCTTATATAAATTATAATGCATAAATATTATAGCACTTTTTGAAGAAATAAACAACACAAATTACTAGTAAATCGTTTTTATAAATAAAACACTATGTAAAAAGACATTAAGAGAAATTCCTAATGTCTAATAAAGTAAGTTTATTTGATAATTATTTTATTAATCTTGATCACAAAGCATTAAAATTCCAGAAATTAAACTTACAAATATTAATGTGCAAACTTTAAAACCAGTTGACACACTTTCTTTATTTTTAATACTCTTATAATAATAAACTGTCATAGGGATCATCCAAGCTAATGGTATAATTGAAAGTCCACTTATAACTGTAGCAATTATCATAAATACCAATGCTATTGTTTTTAAACTACTGGTTTCTTTACCTTGATCAGTATTTAAATTTTCATTAACATTGACATTTTTATAATCCACTGAGTTTCCACATTTAGGACAAATTACAGCATCATCTAAAAGTTCATTTCCACATTTTGTACAAAATTTCATATTTCTTCACCTCATGTAAGTATATTATATTACATTATATATGTATTTGTCAATAAATATAAATTAATCTTTAGCACAAAG
>HF988728.1 GCA_000431235.1 Coprobacillus sp. CAG:698
ATATTTATTAAATTAATAAAATATTTTTATTTTTTTCAACAAAATTAAAGAACTTAGTGGGAGCAAAATCGATCAACGCAAAAATACATGTATTTAAAACACTCACTCTCCTTTTTTCATTTAGTAAATTAATTTGATACTCATATATTTTTAACATATTAAGTTTCAAATATTCTTCTTTTCCTAATAAATCATAAACATTATAAACGATTTTATTTGCTTTTCTCAAATGATGAATAGTTAAACTATAATAAGTAATGTAATCATATTTATTTAAATCTTTATAGGAACTTATGTTTCCAACCAATTCTTTATATTCTTTTAATTTATCAATTGAAATTTCTAGATTTTCAAATTGGTCGCTTGGAAGTTTATTAAAATGTTTATAAGATTGCATCATTGGATAATTTATAAATAGTTTACCTTGATTTGTTGAGTCATTGTAATATTCAATCATCCTCTTGATAGTATCAAAATGTGTATGATCATGTTGCGGTTCAAAATCAAAGACCATAAAAGTATCTGAATATTTATCCATTAGGATTTTCTTTTTATGCACATCTTTTTCCAAAGACGACAAAATCAATTTAATTTCAGTGTCACCATTATCGAAATCTTTATAATTATTATATAGTTCTTGAGCTAAAATATGAATATTAGTTTTGTACGAATATATATTGTATTCACCATTTTTATTACATTTATTAAATAAACAATTAAAAAATTTCTTTTCGTCTGAATCTCCCTCAACTATCAATAAGATTTTTTTACCCATTAAACTCTCCATTTCTAAGCATTTTCTCGAGATTATGACCTTCTCTAAGTTCTCTTTCTGTGCTATCTGCGAATGATTTTAGTTTACCATTATTGAGGATGAAATAGCAGTCTGGACGTAAAATCTCATTTGAAGCTAAAAATGAATTATGAGTTGTAAAAACAACTTGTATATTATCGTAATCCATCATATACTTTATTACATTTTTAGATAAATCATAATGATAAAACGCATCAAATTCATCCATAAATAAAAATGAAACATTTTCAAATTGTTTGCTCCAATAGAAAAGTAATTCTAAAGATCTGCTACCACTTGAAGCTACTCGTTCAAAAATAAACATTTTATTTTTATGCTTCTCAACAAGTACTTTTTGCGTTATTGGTTGTGTAAGTTCGACTACATCTAAACTTTTTTCTATACCTGCTAAGTCATGCAAAAATTTTTGAAATTCGCCTGCAAGATTATTATTTGATATCCACATACTTATTACATCAGATCCATTTTTTAATCCAATATAATCATTATCTTGAACTGATCTAAACCATAACATATGTGAAACAAAATTCATAATAAACTTAATTTGTGAACCATCTGTTTGCGTAGTGTTATTAGCTATATATCTTAATATTGAAAGATTATTATCAAAATATTCAAAATTCAAATTCTCAGCAGAAACTTCTTTTAAATTTGAACATATGAATTCTCTTTCATCAAAATCATATGAAAAGATTTCAATGCCATTAATAGATAATTCTTCATAAGAAAGGATATTTGGCGTTTTTTTCTTGTATGTATATACTATAATATCTTTTTTATTTCGAAACTCGTAACTAAACGTAGCTACTTTTAAATTAGAATCAGCATTTAAGAAAGAATTTGAATCTAATTGTAACGTATGTATTTTTTTATCGGTAAGCAAACCAACTATGTCAAATAAAGCAAAACCTAAATTACTTTTTCCTGATGCATTAGCACCATAAATAATAGCTTTTGTTAATAGCCCATTTTTAATACATTGATTATTATATTTATAATCATGTGTATCAGCAAAATTTAGTACAACTTTGTCTTTAAAATTTTTATAATTCTCAACAGAAAAACTTGTAATCATACCACTATACTCCTTTATATAATTCATTATATCACTCCTTAAATAAAAAGTCAATTTATTCCGTAATTTTTTTACGAACGAGTAATTTTATTACACTTTTTATTATATGCTATATTTACAATATCATTCAAAAAAATGTATTTTATTACCATACAAAAAGTCATATTACTTGATAAAACTAATATCAAATAATATGATCAGTAAATATACATTCTAACTTATTGATTAATTACTTTATAACCTATTATATATCCTTCGTCATTATAAGCATAAACTTTGAAACTACCACTTGTTCCTATTTTATCTTTTTCAAACTTAGGATATGTTTTTCCAGTTCCTAGTTTTTCGATAACAATTGTTAGTATGCCTTCACTATTTACGTAATAACCCATATGACAATATCCTTCAAATAAATAATTGTAATTTATTGCATTAGGATCAATATTATATTTTCTTGCATCAGCTTTTTTGTTGTAGTCGTCTAATACTTCTTGATAAGATAAAGCATTATGCATTGATTTAGTTGTTACTAATAATTTATCCTCATCAGATAGTTTTGTTATTAAATTTAAATCTGTTTTAAATCTTCGACCTTGAAGAGAACTAATATCATTAAATAACACATTAGGAACAGTTATTTCAAGTTTATATTTATATCTTGCATCTAAATCTAAACTATATAATTTCAATTTACCATTTTTGTCATAATAAACTTTTATTTCTTTGTTTTCAAGTTGATTATTACTTTTAATAAATTGACCATTATTTGTTACCTCATTAGCATATAGATCATTTAGTTCTTTGCTTGAGGCAAATATACCGCTTCCACCATTACTCATATATGATAATACACCATAATTTGTAACATTATCTAAGGTTATAAACTTACTTAACTCATCTAACGAATATGCCTTTAAACCCCAAGATTTACCTACACCAGATGCGTTACCAAACACAAGTCCTGCTTGTCCGTCACTATAGATATCACCTTTATTTACGCAATCTTTTAAAGAATAATGCACAACAACATTTTTATCATATCCATAGTAGAAACATCCACCCCAGAATACACCTGTACATGTTCCTGTATTTTGTATATCCATATAGTTTGTACATTTCTCAAGTTCAACATTTACATCTCTTTTTACGGTTGAATTATAAAACATACTCTCGTTTATAAACGGACCTCTATTTGATGCATTCACTAAAACTCTTTTATCATCAACTGAATATGTATTTACATTTACCAAACTAATTCTTTCAGTTACATCAGTTTCATCATCAGAAAACTTAACAACGCTCATCAAACAAGAACTAGCAGAATAAAGGTTTAAATTTTTAATTGTTAAACTTCTACCAGCAGTAAATAAAGTTACACCATAGGTTTCAGTCATATTATCGTTTAAAATTATTTTATGATTATCACCATCATATATACCATTAAACGGTAATGAATTTGTAAACAAATCTTTTGATGTAACAATTATATCTTTTGTTTGTTTGAAATAATATTGTGTTTTTTCAAAAGCAGACATATTACACAATTGTTTATAGTTTGATACTTGGAATGGATCATTAATAGTTCCTAAACCACCATCAAACTTATTCCTACCAATAGATGTTAACGATTCCTTTGTATCTGCATCTATTTGTACGTTTTCAATTTTAAATTTGTCAGGTAAATCATTTTGAACTGATGTTGACCCTGATTCTATTTTATAATTATCACCTAAAGATATAGATGATATCTCTGCACCAGTTTCACCTGCTAAAATTACACATCCTGTAGCATCAGATGCAGGATTAGCTACTAATCCACCAGAAATCTTACAACCATTTGCAGCAAAAAAACGTCCTTTATTTATAATAATACCACTTTTTACAGTTCCATATTCCTCATATGAGTGATTGGAAATATCATCAATTTTTACACTTTTCAAAAGTCCATAATGTTTACAAGTTAGATTTGGTGCATTAACAGAAAGCTCTGTTTCGTCATAGTTTGTATAGATCTTTATCTCTTTATTTTCATCATCTGTTTTTAGATTAATCTTTTTAACTAAGTTATCACCAGCATCAAAACCAGTATTTATGTCAACTTCTGAAACTTCAGAATTACCACTTAGATAATAGCTATAGTCACCCTTTGATAAATCATTTACATCTTGAGTTATTTTCCATAACTTGTACTTCTTATTTTTAAGAAGTGACTTTGTGGAAGACTCGCCAAATATTAATTTATCTTTTTTAATTAGAGCAAACCTATTAGCATCTTCATCCCAAACAATATCTCCATTAGAAGTTGGAGTTATCTTTTCAACAGTGTAACCTCCTTTAGCGGCATCCTGCAAAGCTTCTCTAAATGAAGATTTCTTACCATTATTAACTTCTTCTATTTGTAGAGACATGTTTATATTCTTAACAATAGTTGTATCACTAGATACATGAGCATTTTCTATTACGTTACTAAAAGTCGGAATGAGAACAGCAGCTAGAATCGCAATAACTGCAATAACAATTACTAACTCAACTAACGTAAAAGCTCTTCTTAAAAGTTTAGTTTTCATTGAAGGCTCCTTTCTTAAACTAACTTAGATAAAAATAAAATAAACATTTTATTCTTGTATATATTTTGTGTAATGAATCAAAAATAATTAATAACTTTTAATTCCAAAAAATAAATAAAATTTTTTCGAAACTATATAAGAATAAAAAAATATTTTTGTATAATTATTTTACGTATTTTTTTAAAACTTTTACATATAATATTAATATAAGCAAAATATGTAATTATTTATTGCGTATTTTTTAAAAAGGTGATATAATATGATTACAAGATGTTTTCTTCAAACAGGAGGAATTAATATGGAAATTAAAAGAATTTATATTGATGGTTTTAAAAACCTGGATAATGTTAACATAACCTTATCAAAAATTACTGCATTATTATCAATTAATAATTTTGGTAAATCAAATTATTTAGATGCTATCGACTTTGCAATGAATTTTATTAATTCTAGTTCTAAAGAAAAAATCCAAATGATGTATCTAAAAAATCTAATGCCTATTTTAAACATTAATTTTGGAAAAAACTTTAAATTCGAAATCGAATTCACATCATTATTAAACAACGTATTATGTGAATCTATTTATGGATATGAGTTTAAATGGGGATTTTCAAAAGGTCAAGAAGCGAAAATTGTTAAAGAATACTTAAAAATTAAACAAAATGATTCTCAAAAATATTCACTTTTTATCGATAGAAATAATGATGAAGCTTTCTATAAAGCTTCTTATAGTGGCAGATGCGATAAATCCATATATATTAAAGATAATGAGTTGTTAATAAATAAGTTAAGTGCATATGATAACTTATGCTATATAAATGTCATAGAAACATTAAATGAGTTTGAAGTATATATCGATAGACATTTCGATTCAAATAATTTATATAAAATTAATCCGTTGACAATAAAAGGCAATAACTACTTATCACCTACGTACGATAATGGAATTGCTAATATTTTAAACACTCTAAAGAACGAATGTATAAACAAATACAATCTCATCATAAACACTATGAAAGATTTATTTCCATACATAACTGAAATTGGAATATATGAAATCGATTTAAGTAATCATCCTTTAAAGCCAAATATGGAGAATAATTCTCAGCTAAAATGGTCTGATTCCGAATACACGTTATACGTAGAAACCAAGTACATTTCTAAAAAAATTCAATTTAACAATATGTCAGATGGTGTAAAAAGAATTTTATCAATATTAACTTATATAACTCTTGCTGATTACAACAATATTCCCTTAATAGCAATTGAAGAACCAGAAAATTCAATTCACCCAGGGCTATTAAGAAAATACTTAATCGTATTATCAAATTTTGCAAAAAAATCAAAAATAATTATTACCAGTCATTCGCCTTATTTAATTAATTTTATGGATCTTTCAAATATTTATATAGGTATACCAACCACTAATGGAACTGCTTCTTTTAAAAAAATAAAGAACACTGCTGTTTCTAAAATTAACTGTCTTGCTGAAGATATGGATATGATGGCAGGTGAATATTTATTTGATTTAATGAGCGGATATAACAAAACAGATATTGAGAGTTTAAAGAAGTATTTGGAAAATGAATAAAAAAAGAATTCTTGTAATATATACGGAAGGCGAAACTGACGAAGAATTTTATAAAAAAATAATTGATGAAATCAAAAAGATAAATGATAACCTTAATTTTAATTTTAAAAAAATAAAATTTATATGCTCAAAAAGCATAGGAAGAATGCATAAAAAAATGCTAGCTAAATTTAAAAGTGATATATGCTGTTCTAAATATAACAATTATGAAAAAGTTGTTTGTTTTTGTTACGATTATGATGTTTTTGAGTTCAATCAAAATCCTCCAATAGATAGAGCAAAAATGAAAAAGGATTTCAAAAATGCTGGCGCTGATAAATTAATAGAAATAATTGCTGATAAAACTATTGAAGACTTCTTCTTATACGATATAGATGGTATAAAGAATTATTTAAATTTAGGTAAATCATATAAAGTATCATTTAAAAATAATGGCTTAGAAACCATCAAAAAAATGTTTGAAGACGCAAACAGAGTTTATTTTAAGGTGAAAGAGTAGAAGGATTAGTAAAATCACTTAATAAAAAGCTTATTTTAAGTAATATTTGTTCACAAATACATATTCTATGTAAAGAACTTGGTTATAAATGTAACTGCGAAAAGTGTAAGAAAAATAAATAATTCAAGTAAACTGTACTATTTTGAGGGGTAACCCTCTTTTTGATTTAAAAATCAAATGCCAATTTAACTAATCGCAGAATATACATCTTTTAACTCAAATATATTTATACATTAAAAAAAGACTCGCTTCATGGTATAATTAATTGTCTATT
>HF988729.1:0-2194 GCA_000431235.1 Coprobacillus sp. CAG:698
TTTTTATGGGAATCAACGTCCAACTGTCGGTGAACTCTCGGAATCTCAAAGTTGGAACATTACTTAACTTTTATCCTTAATCTGGTAAAATATATAGGTTGAGGAGGAAAAACAATGAACAAAACAATTAATGAAATAGCAACAGAATGGAAAAATGAGAAAAAAAGATATGTAAAAGAATCAACAATGGCTGTTTATAAATTAATAGTGGATAATCATATTGTGAAGGCATTTGGAGAAAAAAAGATAAGTCTTATAAAAAATGTAGATATTCAAACGTTTATTAACGAAAAATTAGATAGTGGATTATCTGAAAAAACGTGCCGTGATATTTTGGTGGTTTTTAAAATGATTTTTAAATTTTCTGTTAAACAAAATTATTGTAAAGTAATTATGTTTGATATAATTTTTCCTACAAGAAAGAAAAATACAAGTATTGAAGTTTTCACACAAATTGAAGAAAATAGAATAATAAAATATATAGATTCGAATTTCACTTTTCAAAATTTGGGTATATTAATTTGTTTGTATACAGGAGTTCGTATAGGAGAAATTTGTGCATTGAAATGGGAAGATATAGACATAGAGAAAAAACTCATAAAGATATCAAAAACATTACAAAGAATTTATACAAAAGATGAAAAAACTAGAATAATAATTGATTCACCAAAAACAATAAATTCTAATAGAGAAATACCATTAGCAGATATAATATATAAAATAATTAAACCATTATATAAAATTATTAATAAAGAGTATTATGTTATAACAAATTCATTAAAATATACTGAGCCAAGGACTTATAGAAATTATTATTTTGAATTATTAGATAAATTAAAGCTCAGAAAACTAAAATTTCATTGTTTAAGACATACATTTGCAACAAGATGTATAGAGGCTAATGTTGACTACAAAACCTTAAGTGTGATATTAGGACATTCAAATATATCAACAACATTAAATTTATATGTGCATCCTAATTATGATCAAAAAAAGAGATGTATCGATAAAATGAGCAAGTTATTAAAGTAATTAAAATTTTTACATTAACATGGCATTGAATAAAAATTATAAGTGTGCTAAAATATAGATAAAGTTACAAATTAATATGGAGTAATTCATGAGAAATAAAATTGAATATTTAAATAAAGCCTTAAATAATAATTTAAATTATGAAGGACCTAAATTATTATATAAGTATAGACCATTTGATGAATATACTTTTGATATGTTAGAAAAAAAATATCTTTTTCTGTGTAAAGCTAGTAATCTTGATGATAAATTAGAATGTTCTATAGATTTGAATTTAGATGAAGAAAAGCTTAAAAAAAATATTATATCTAAAATTCAGAAAAAACTTTTACCATATATGTCAAAAGATGATCGAAGTTTACTAGAAAATAAATTACTTTGTTACAATTATAATGATGAAATGATGAGCAAAATCAATTATTTTAATGAGTTATTAAAAGGTGACCAAGTATTAAATAAACAACTTGAAAATTTAATAAAAATAGGATTAGACGCAAAGGAGAATATTGGTATTTGTTCATTGAGCGATTCGCCAAATATTGAAAAACTATGGAATAATTATTATGCAGGATATGATAGTGGATATTGTATAGAATATATAGTTTCAGATTATGAATATAATAAGTGTATATTTCCAGTAGTTTATATAGACGAAAGAGACAATGATTTAATTAATACATTGACATATGATATTATGGGTCAATTTACTAGTATAATAAGTAATGGCAAAATATGTATGGATAAAAGCCATTATTTGAGAATATATTTAACAAAAAAATGCGAATGGGAGTATCAAAGTGAATGGAGATTAATAGGTGATTCAAATAGTAAAATTGATGCACCAAAAATCAATAGGATAATAGTTGGAAATAATATAAATAATGAAAACTTAGAAAAGTTAACAAGATTTTGTAATAAAAGTGGTATTAAACTCGTTGAAAGAAATAAACTTATTAAATAGAAACATTAAAATAATTAGTATTAATAATATTTCATATTTTGACTTTATTAATAACTTATCATTTTAAATAATTGATAGATAATTAAATTATTAATTTTATATGTCACTCATTAATAATGAAAAATTAAAATGTGATTAAGTTAATTATAATTGGCAAATCTATATCAATGGATTTGTTTAATTTAAGGAAAATATCATCTA
>HF988729.1:2249-2498 GCA_000431235.1 Coprobacillus sp. CAG:698
TTCTGAATAAACTCCATTAAATAGGAGTTTATTTTTTAAAACTTTACAAAAACAATATAATCTGATATAATTATGTTAGAGCAAATGAAATGGTTCTAATTAATACTAAATATTATTAACATAATATATAACCGTTTACTGACTAATATGCAAGTATTATTCTGTAAACTAAAATAAATTATGTGGATTCTATATTTTAATTAGTTAGATCTATAAGTTACTTTTATATATTTTTAAGTAAAGCTCTAA
>HF988729.1:2509-87001 GCA_000431235.1 Coprobacillus sp. CAG:698
GTAAAGCTCTAAGTCTTTTTGTTTGCTCTAAATTTATTATAAGGAGGAAAAATGACAGAATTAAATTTAGAATCTATTGAAAATCAAATAGGTTATCATTTTAAAAAAAGTGGTTTATTGCGCCAAGCATTTACAAGGAAGAGTTATGCACAGGAAAATGGTGAAACTTCAAATGAAGTATTAGAATTTCTTGGTGATGAAGTATTAGACTTTTATGTATCAAAATACTTAGTTAGTCGTTATGGATTTTTAAGAAACGATTGTGAATTTGTTACAAAAAATAACATTGATGAAAAAAATTTAACAGAGATTAAAAAGGGAATTGTTGACAACAAAAATTTATCAAAACTCATAGAACAATGGGGATTCCAAGAGTACTTATTTTTGGGAAAAGGAGATAGAAAAAAAGAAATTCAAAACGAGTTAAAAGTTAAAGCTGATTTATTTGAAGCTATACTTGGTGCAATTGCTATAGATTCAAACTGGGATCCAAGTATTTTAGAAAAAATGGTATTATCTATGTTAAATATCGAGTCATATTTTGACAATAATTGTGAGAATTCGTTAGATTATATAGCATTAATTCAACATTGGTGGCAAGTAAATAAAGGATGTTTACCAAATTATAATATTTTACCAATTTCCAAATCTTATAAGGCAAAATTAGATTTTTCATATAATAATTATAAAAAGGAATTTATTGGTGAAGGTTTTAGTAAGCAAGAAGCAAGATATAATTGTGCAAAAGTACTTTATGAATTTTTAGATAAAAATGATCTATTAGAAACAATCAAAAGTAATTGCCCTAATGAAGAAGATTTAACAAATGATAATGCCATAAATGTCTTACAAGAATTAGCTCAAAAAGGTTATTGCTCTATGCCAAAGTATACTTGCTTAGAAAAACCATATTATGACGATGATGGTTCTCCTATATGGGAATGCATATGTAATGTAGAAAGTCACAATGTAAGATGTAAAGCTTGTTGTTCAAGTAAAAAGGAAGCAAAAAAGTATTCTTTTTATTTATGTATATGCAAAATGATGGGTTATAAAGATAGATATAATTAATATTTAAAAATAAGTAAAAGATTTTAGTAAAGAGGTTAAGTAATAATATATGAATAATTTTTTTCCAGGTAGAGAGATTGAAATAGTTATTTCTAAAGATCAAGAAAGGTATAATAAAATTGAAAGAAAATGTTTGAAAAGTGTATTTAGTAATAAGATTAAAGTAACGTTTATGTTTAAAGTATTAAGTCAAATTAAAAAAATGACTAATGACTATAAAGACATTTTAAAATGTTATAATATGGCAAGTGAAACAAATCCTTTGGCATTTGTTACAAATGGTGAAAATATAGAATATGATTTGTGCTATCACATAACTGGAGTACATAACTTTAATATGCTACTTGTTGAAGAACACGAAAGAGGTATTAAACAAGAGAGTCAGAAATATATTGAAGAAGTAGCTAATACTGTTTTAATACAAGTTAAACTTCGATTATTTGGAAGTTCAATGTTTAGATATAGAAAGGTACTAACTAGTGAAAGTTATCTTTATTATCCTCCTGTGTATAGTTTATTTGCACTTACTAACTTTTTATTTTATATATATAAAAATTATTATGAGGATAACGAAGAAAAAATAGAAACAGATAAAAAAAGTGCAACACTTGCAGCCCTTATTGATGTTATATTAGCCAGGTCAAGTGCCGTTCTTGCTACAATCGATTATGATATATATGAGTGTGGTTATCCTATTCTAAGAAGTATCATAGAAACATATTTGGTATACTTACTATTTAACTTATCAAATGCAAAAGTAGATGAGTATTTAAAGTTCAATGAATACAAAGAAAAATATGATGCAGAATTCAGATTACCTGAAGAATTTGAAAAAGGGTATTATAAGAAAAGAAAAGATGTTAATATAATATCATACTTAAATTATGGATGGATTGATAGTATCTTTGACTTTGAGTACTTAGGAATCAAAAAATCATACAGTTTATCTGATATTGTTAAAGTAGTTAATCAGTTGGTGGACAACGATAGAAGGACTAAGGATTATGCTTCAAAATTAGAAGTATATTATAAAAAATGTCATTATCATTCTCACTCTAATATAAGTGGTTTTAGGTTTCCAATAATTTATATAATGGATTTATGTAAAGGATTAGGAGAAGTATTAATAGGAACAGCTAATGAAATAGGAAAGCTATTTAGAATTCCTAAATTTGAAAATATTGATCTTGTAAAATATGCTAGAGTGTCTGTAGATAAATTGCATAAAATCAGAAAAGAACTTAATATAGAACAGCTAGAAAAATACTATAAAAATAAGAAACAATAATATTGAATATAACAAATAAAGTATGCTATAATATTATATGTATTGGAGGAATAAACATGGAAAATGTAAATTCATCAAAAGAATTATTACAAGAATTTAAAGATAATAAAACATATGAAAATGCAAGTAAATATATAATTGCCTATATTAATAACTACAAAGGCGAACAAGGCTACTATGATTATTATAATTATAATGAGAACAAATATTCTGTTTTTAAACTAAGATATAGAGGTATCTTTTACAAATTCAAATTTGTTGAAAGCCCTGAAAAAAATACTTTTGTTTATGATGTACTAGCTAGAGCAGTTATAGATATTCCATATGGAATGGTAAATCAAGAAAAAACAAAACAAACTGTTTATGCAGAGATTCAGGAAAGAGCTCCTAAGGACATACTAGAAGAGCTTAAGAGAAAATTATGTCGTGAAATTGATGATTTTATTCCTTCTGCGGAACTAAATATTGTCACTAATATAAAATGGAGATTACAGATAAAAGAAGTAGATTTAGACTAATAATTATAAGGTGTATTATATGAGTAAATATGAACATTTATGGCACTATATAAAAACTAATGATGTATCAATATTATCTTTTGAAAAAATAAAAGAAATATTAGTGTTTGATATTGACCATTCTTTCCTTACATACAAAAAAGAATTAAAAGAGTATGGATATGAAGTTTGTAAAATATCGATGAAGGAAAAAAAGGTAACAATAAAAATGCTTCTAAGCGATTAAAGAAGCATTAATAGAAGAATTATTTGTATTGTTTGGAATATTTGAGAAATGTACCTCTCGTCATTTTAAGCATTTTGGCAGCTTCGACGTTAGTTATTTCTTTATTATGAAAACTACTAACAATTTTTTCGAAATTATCGGGGAGTTTGTATTTAGGTCTACCTAAATGAACTCCTTTTTCTTTGGTTATTCGTATACCTTCAGCTTGCCTAGTCCTAATGTTTTCTCGCTTGTTTTGGGCAACAAATGAAAGTACTTGGAGAACGATATCTGATATAAATTTTCCAACTAAGTTCTTACAATCTATTCTTGTGTCAAGAAGAGGAAAATCAATAACATAAATATCTGCTTCAATTATTTTAGTTATTTCACTCCATTCATTTATTATCATATCGCAATTTCTTCCAAGCCTATCAATTGACTTAATTATTAAGAGATCATCTTTTTTTAGTTTGGATTTCAAACATTGATAATTAGTTCTTTCAAAATCTTTGCCACTTTGTTTATCAACAAATATTACGTAATCAGATAAGCCCAATTTTTTCATTTCTTCCATTTGTCTTGCAATGTTTTGGGTTTGTGTGGATACTCTAACATAACCATACTTCATATAGTACCTCCTATTTAAATAATTATATACAAAAAAACTGAATAATTATAGAAAATCATTACTATAAATATTAATATTTATACATTACATGTAAACTTGTATAAAAACTTGAAATAAAAGTAAAAAATGATATAATTATTTATATATATAAAAGGGTGAAGATTATGGAAGAAATAAAATCATTAATATGTACAAGATGCGGATCACACCATATTGAAATGGTAAATAATGAATTATTTAGATGCACAAGTTGTGATGCATTAATAAAAATGGATAAAGCTTTTAATTTTGAAAAAGAATATAAAAGATTAATTGAAGAAGGTAAAACGGTAGATATAGTAAATTTAAGAAGTTTAGTCAAAAAAGCCTTAGAAGGACATATTGATAAAGCGTTATTAACAAACACATGTGCAGAAATACTAAAAATATTACCAGATGATGTGTTATCTTTGTTTTACATTAAATATGTAAACAGAAACAAAAATCCTTTTGAATATGAATCATTTCTAGAAAGTTTAATTTATAATGCCACAATAACAGAAATGGATGAAATAATAAATGTTATTATTTCTTCAACAAAAAAAAGAGAAGAAGAAAAAGTAAGAAAACTATCTAACTATTTCTATCAAGGTAAATATGATAATGCTATTAATGAATCCTTAAAACAAAGAACAAAAGAAATAGATTTATTTAGTGATGTTTCTAGAGATATATTTATCTGTCATTCTTCTTTAGATAATGATAAAGTAAATCAAATACTAAAGATGTTAGAAGAAGATGGAAACACGTGCTGGATATCATCACGAAATATTCCATGGGATAGTGATAACTATTGGTTAAATATTGAAAAAGCAATAAAATCATGTAATATCTTCTTATGCTTAAATAGTGTAAATACAATGCAAAGCAATGACTGCAGACGTGAAGTAGAAATAGCTAGAAGTTTAAACAAGAAAAGAATCGAATATAAGTTAGATGATTCTAGAGACATAACATTATTTAAACAGTTCTTTACAGGACAATGGATAACAAATATTGATGATTTATTAATTAAAGTTTATGATTTAAAGAATAAAGATGATGTTTTAAAAAGTGAAGCATTTGACTTAATTAATAAAAAAGATTATAGTCATGCTAAAGAATTGTTTGAAGAACTAAAGAAAATATCAAATGATCGTGAAGCTGACAAATACATTGAAATGTGTGAATTAATTATTAGTGCTAAAACATTAATGGCAAGTAATATGTATGAAGAAGCAAAAGCCAAACTCTTACAAATTAATGATATAGTTTATACAAAAGAGTTACTTGAGGAGTGCAATAGAAACATAACTACAAGTAATGCATCTAGTTATGAAGATAATAATAGAGAAGGCACTAGCAAAAATGAAGTATTAAAGAAAACTATGTTTTTGCTTAATCAAATAAAAGACTATCAAGAAGCTGAGAAATACTTATTTGAGGAAATTACAAATAATGAAAATGATTATGATTTATGGTATTACTATTTATATGCTATAACAAAGGGATTTAAAGAAAATACACATAAGAACTTATATATTGCATTAAACAGCTTAGCAAGACTTGCATCTAGTGAGAAGTTAGAAGAAGTTGAAGAGCTAGATAGAAAGTTAAACCCAGAAACTATCAAAAGATTAGAGGAACAAAAGAAAAAAGAAAAAGAGGAAGAAAGTAAAAAACAAATAGAAATAGACAAAGAAAAAAGTTTTGAACTAAACATAGAAAAACTAAAAGGATGTACTAAAGGAGATATTATTGAATTTGGATTATATCCTCAAACAATAAAGGATAGAGATGTAAATATAATTAGTTCAAATCCAGATGTTAATGGTTATTATATTGGTAGTGATGGTGATAATTATGTATTACATAAAGCAAATCCTCAAGGTAATTATACTTTTTCAAATCGTGAAAATATAGTAAACGGCAAAGAATACTATTTCAAGGTTGAACCAATAAAATGGAAAGTATTAGATAGTACTGACGATAAAGTTTTATTGTTTAGTGAAGTTGTATTGAATGCTCATGCATTTGATGAAAATAATTCAAACGATTATGAAGCATCAAGTATAAGAAAATGGCTTAATAATGATTTTTATAATAAAGCATTTAATGATAGGGAAAAAGACCTAATACTAACAGATGTGATAAATAATGAGAAAGTTATTAAGAAACTATTTATTCATAAGAAAGTATCATCAGGAACATTAAATGACAAAGTATTTTTATTAAGTAAAGAAGAAGTAACAAATACATTATATGGTTTTAAAAATGATAATGATAGATGCAAAAAGGTAACTGATTATGCTAAGGCAAACAATGCCTTTGAATACTACAAAAATAAAAATGGAGGGTACTGGCTAAGAACGCCTTATGCAAGCGATAAACCAAGTGTTTATGATGTTAATCGTGATGGTAATGTAAATTGGTTTTATGTTAATGCGGGCATACTCGGTATTGTACCAGCTTTATGCTTTGATAAAAATAAATAATGCGAAAATAAAAGAGTGCGTTTAGACAATCTAAATGGGCTCTTTTTTCTTTGAATTAAACAAGGGAAAATTTATATGCCTAAATATTAGATGACATGTAAAGAATATTTGCAATACATAAGAAATTATGCTATAATTTTTATATATTTTAAGATGCAAAGGAAAATACTATGTATATTGTAAAACTAAAAAGAAATGAAGAAAAAGATGTAATGAAAGGATTCCCTTGGATATATGCTAATGAAGTGGCTAGTATCTCTGGAAAAGATGTTCAAGGAAGCGTTTGTAAAGTTATATCTTTTGACGAAAGATTTATAGGTATAGGTTTTATTAATCATTCTTCAAAAATAATTGTAAGAATGTTATCTAATGCTGAAGAAGAGGTTGATGAGAATTTCTTCTATAAGAGAATAAAAGAAAGCAATGACTATCGTTTAAGTCTAGGTTATAGCGATAATTATCGAGCAGTTTTTGGTGAAAGTGACTTTTTGCCAGGTTTAATAGTTGATAAGTATGGAGATTATTTATCTGTTCAATTTCTTACATTAGGAATGGATGTTAGAAAAGAAATGATTATTAAAATATTAGTTGATATCTTTCATCCGATAGGTATATATGAAAGAAGCGATGTTAGTGTTCGCATTAAAGAAGGCTTAAAGGAGTGTAAAGGTACTTTGTATGGCGAAGTTCCTGATAAGGTTAATATTATAGAAAATGGCATAAAACTTGCAATTGATATTAAAAATGGACAAAAAACAGGTTACTTTTTAGATCAAAAAGAGAACAGAGATAACATAAAATATTATTGTAAAGACAAAACAGTTTTAGATTGTTTCTGTAACGTTGGAGGATTTTCTTTAAATGCAAGTAAAAATGGTGCCAGCAAAGTCACTAGTCTTGACATTAGTGAGAAAGCAATTAGTGAAGTTAATGATAATGCAAAGCTAAATGCTTTTACAAACATTGAAACAATTACTTGTGATGTCTTTGAAAAACTAAGAGAATATAAGAAAAATAATACTAAATTTGATGTTATTGTTCTAGATCCACCAGCATTTATTAAAAGTGTTGATACTATAAAACAAGGCTATAATGGTTATTTAGATATAAATACAATTGCATTAAAACTAGTGAATAAAGGTGGATATTTAATTACATGTAGTTGTTCTCAGCACTTAACATTACCTCTATTTATGAAAATGATTGAGGAAGCAGTTAGAAATAGTAAAGTAAAAGTTAAACTTGTTGAGATAAAATTTCAAGGAAAAGATCATGCATCGCTTATTAATATGACAGAATCATTATATTTGAAGGTTGCATATTTAAAGGTGATGTAATGAGAATAGCAGTAAGTGCTTGCCTACTTGGCTATAATTGTAAGTATAATGGTGAAAATAATTATAACCAAAGAGTATATGACTTGCAAAAAAATCACGAATTAATTCCTATTTGCCCCGAAATTTATGGTGATTTACCAACACCAAGAATACCTTCAGAACGAATAAATTCGTGTCGAGTATGCAATAAATTAGGAGTAGATGTTACAAAAAACTACTGTGATGGAGCTAAACTTGCTCTCAAAATAATTAAAGAAAAAGAAGTAAAAGTTGCTATTCTAAAGGCAAAAAGTCCTTCTTGTGGGAAGGGGTTAATATATGACGGAACATTTACACATACACTAATTAATGGTAATGGTGTAACTGTAGATTTATTAATCAAGGAAAATATTAAAGTCTATACAGAGGACGAAAAGTGGGATTTTTGATGATTCAAAAAATGTCAATTGACACTAAAAATTATTGGTGTTAATTGATTTTTTTTATCTTTTTTTATAATTTACAAAGGAAATAATCGCTTGATAAGTATTATTTATAAAATGATAATTTTTGGAAAAAATAAGAAAATAAAAGTCGAAAACATTTTTTCATTGACATTATAAAAAAATGTAGTATAATATTGTTTAGTATTATTAAACTTTAAGTTTAAAGGTGATAGAATATGAATATTGGAATGAAAATAAAAAGACTTCGAACCCTTTGCGGACTTACCCAGGGTGAACTTGCTGACAGGTGCGAATTGACTAAAGGATTCATATCCCAAGTTGAAAATAACCTTACAAGCCCAACTATTAGTACTTTAAATGATATTTTAATTGCTTTAGGAACAAATCTTTCTGATTTCTTTAAAGAAAGTAAATCAGATGAAAAAGTTGTTTTTGGCAGCGATGATTATATTGTTAAGAATACTGATAATCAAGAAATAACCTGGCTAGTCCCTAACAGTCAAAAAAATGAAATGGAGCCTATATTAATTGAAATATACCCGCACTCTTCAACTACTATAGATATGCCTCATGAAGGACAAGAGTTTGGATATGTTTTAGAAGGGAAAATTATTCTTTCAATTGAAAGCAAAGAATATAGTTGCAAGAAAGGTGAAAGCTTTTATTTCACAACAGATAGAAATCATTATATAAAAAATGAAACTGATGAGAATGCAAAAGTAATATGGATTTCAAGTCCACCAAATTTTTAGATTGAGGTAAGATGATGACAAAAAAAGATGTAATATTAGAATTAGTAAATGTTAATAAATCATTTAATGATAGTGTAGTGGTAGAGAATTTTAACCTTTACGTAAACAAAGGTGAATTCATTACATTTTTAGGTCCAAGTGGATGTGGGAAGACAACAACATTAAGAATGATTGCAGGTTTAGAAATTCCAACAAGTGGAGAAATTTTATTGAATGGTGAAAATATTGCCAATCTTCCACCATATAAAAGGCCTTTAAATACGGTGTTTCAAAGATATGCCTTATTTTCTCATTTAGATGTATATGATAATATAGCTTATGGATTAAAACTAAAGAAGATACCTTATACAGTTAATAAAAATGGTGAAAATGTTGTTAAGTACAGAAAATATACACGTGAAGAAATAAATGAAAAAGTTAAAAAAGCTTTGAAAATAGTCGATTTAGAGTCATTTGAAAAAAGAGATGTAAGTACTTTATCAGGTGGACAACAACAACGTGTGGCTATTGCTAGAGCTATTGTTAACGAACCAGAAATACTTTTATTAGATGAGCCTTTAGGTGCTCTTGATTTAAAGATGCGTAAGGAGATGCAACTAGAATTAAAAGAAATGCATAAGAAATTAGGTATTACTTTTATTTATGTAACTCATGATCAAGAAGAAGCTTTAACAATGTCGGATACAATAGTTGTTATGAAGGATGGCCAAATCCAACAAATTGGTACACCAATGGATATTTATAATGAGCCTAAAAATGCCTTTGTAGCCGATTTTATTGGTGAGAGTAATATTTACGTAGGTACAATGATTGGAGCCAAGAAAATACGATTTTTGGGCGCAAATTGGGATTGTGTAGATGATTTTCCAATTAATGAAAAAGTTGATGTTGTTGTGAGACCTGAAGATATAATTATTCATCAAGATAATACAGGACATGTAAAGGCTAAAATTGTTAATAAAATATTTAAAGGAATTCACTATCAATACACTGCTATGGTTGGTAACTTAGAAGTTGAAATACAATCAACAATTAATTATCCTATAAATATTGAAGTATCTCTTTCAATAGAACCAGATTTAATTCAAATAATGAAACGTGAATATACAACAAATATTTATCAAGATGCATATATTGACAAAAACAACAATGTAGTTTTTGCAGGAGCATCTTGGGAATGCGATGTAACGCAAATGGTTGCCGGCTCGTCACTAGATGAAAAAGGATATTTTCATACTCCTGATGGAAAAGTGTACGATTTACAAGATATTGATGTTATAGCTTCTGTAGATATGAAAGATATTGAAATAAGTGATAACCTTGATGAAGGAAATATTACTGGGCAAATTATTCAAATGGTTTGGAAAGGTGACCACTATCAAGTTATAGTACGTACAGAAGACGAAGAAGACTTCGTTGTTGATACGGAATGGACATGGAATGAAATGGATACAGTAAGTGTAAAAATTGATCCTAAGAAAATAACATTAGTTTTAAAGGAAGACTTAAGTAAATATGAAATTTAGACGTAAACACTTATCAATTCCTTATTTATTGTTTTTGATTTGTTTTGTTGTAGTACCAATATTCTTTATTGTGTATTATGCTTTTACAAACAAAGGTGGTCATTTTAGTTTTGATAACTTAGTTAAATTTGCTCAAGACTCAACAAATATAAATGTTTTATTAATTTCTTTTGTGTATGCAATTTTTAACACGATTATTTGTTTGCTTATTGGTTACCCATTAGCAATGATTCTTGCAAATAAAAAGTATAATAAATCTTCAGTAATTGTAATGTTATTTGTACTACCAATGTGGATAAACTTTATTATTCGTACAAGTGCTACAAGAGATGTTTTGAACTGGATAGGAATATCAACTGGAGCGCACTCGAAAATTACAACAATGATAGGTTTAGTTTATAACTATTTACCTTTTGTCATTCTTCCATTATATACAACAATGCTAAAGATGGATAAGTCGCAAATCGAAGCGAGTTATGATTTAGGTGCTAATGGTTTTCAGACATTTTTCAAAGTTATTATACCTATGACTATGCCAGGAATAGTTTCAGCTGCGACAATGGTATTTATGCCAACGTTATCATCATATGTTATTTCTGATATTTTATCAGAATATAATGTTGTTTTATTTGGTAGTTATATAGACTTATATTTCAACCAAAACGATTGGAACTTTGGATCATTTATGGCATTAATTATGTTATTACTAATTTCTATTAGTGTCTTTATATCTCGTAAGTTTTCAAAAGATGAGACAGGAGGACGTAGTTCAATATGGTAAAAAAAGATGTAGTTAAAAAAATATTAGCTAGAACTTATATTGGAATAATTCTCTTTATCATGTATCTTCCGATACTTGTATTAGTTATCTATTCATTTACTGATAGTGACCAATTAGGAGTTTGGAACGGCTTTTCGTTTGACTTATATGTTAAATTGTTTGAAAATACAAGCTTAATGCGAGCAATTAAGAATACTCTAATAATTTCTTTCGCAACAGCAATTGTTGGAACAATCTTAGGTACTTTTGGTGCAATTGGTGTTTTCTACTCAAAAAGAAAATATAAGAAAACAATGGAATTAATGACTCAACTTCCTGTAGTTAACGCTGAAATAGTTATGGCCTTATCGCTTGCAGTTTTATTTCACTTTTTAGGAATTAAAACTAGTTTCTTTACATTATTAGTTGGACACTTAGTTTTAACAGTTGCCTTTGTATATTTAAATGTAAAACCTAAACTTGTACAAATGGATCCTAATGTATACGAAGCAGCTTTAGACTTAGGTTCAACACCATGGCATGCTCTATTCAAAGTTGTGCTTCCAGAAATACTTCCAGGAATTTTCTCGGGATTTTTAATTTCAATAACTTTATCACTAGATGATTTTGTTATAACACAGTATTTAAAAGAACCATCATTTGAAACTATATCAACATACATTCAAAAGATAATTGCTAAACACCCAATTCCACCAGAGGTTAGGGCTTTTAGTTCTATTTTATCTCTTGTAGTTGTTTTAGTGGTTGTTGGAATAACAATTTATAATAACAAAAAATCAAATAAAATAGCTCAATTGAGGGGGACAAAATAATGAAAAAAATAATGAATTATTTACTTATTTGTTTTCTTTCTATAGCAACACTATCAATAAGAGTAAATGCCAAAAGTATTTTCGAAGGACAAACACTAACAATCTTTAATGTTGAAGATTACATCTCAACAGGAGAAGATGATTACGCAGATACAATTGGTGATTTTGAAGAAAAATATGGTGTAAAAGTTAATTATTATACATACGATACAAACGAAACAATGTATAATCAATTTAAACTAAATAATGGTTTATATGATTTGATTTGCACATCTGACTATATGATTCAAAAACTAATCAAAGAAGATTTAGTTGAAAAAATGGATGATTATAGTGAAAAAATACCTAATTATGAAAGATATGCTTCTAAAGCATTAAGAGTAAAATTAAAAGAGATGATTGTTAATAAACCTGTTTACAATTTAAACAAAGAAATAACAGGCACAGAAAGTGTATCGCTAGACGAATATGCTGTAGGATATATGTGGGGTACACTTGGAATCCTATATGATCCTGAATATACAGATACATTTAGAGAAGATGTAAAATCATGGGACGTTTTTTGGGACCCTAAATATAAAGATGTCATTTCTCTTAAGAATTCTATTCGTGATGCCTTTGTTGTTGGCTTAATGCATTCATATAGTAAAAGTGAAGATTATCAAAAAATAATGAATGAATACTTAGATAATCCTACACTAGAAAATCAAAAGAAGTACAATAAATTAGTTCAAGAAATATTTGACTTCAAACTTGATGGCAGCGAAGCTAGTGATAAAGAAAACAAAGAAAAAATTCAAAAAGTAAAAGAAGAACTTATTTCAATGAAACAAAATATCTTTGGACTAGAAGTTGATTCTGGTAAAAATGATATGGTTACCGGAAAAATAAAAATGAATTTAGCATATTCTGGTGATGCTGTATACTCAATGGACACAGCATTAGAAGACTTAGGTAAAACATTAGAGTATTACGTTCCTTTAGATGGAAGTAATATATGGTATGATGCCTGGACGTTACCCAAAGGTGCTAATAAAGAATTAGCTTACGAGTTTCTAAATTATTTATCTGACCCTGCAACTGCTGCTGATAATATGGATTATATAGGCTATACACCTTATATTGTTGGTGATGAACTATTTACATTAACAGGAGCATGGTATGGGGCAACAGATTACTTGATTACTTCTAGCTACGCCAAAGATGATGAAGTCCAAGTCATTTATGAGAATAAACTATACACATGTATTAAAGATAAAGATTCTGAAGAAGAAATATTACCAACAAATACAGAATATTTCGAATGCAATGAATGGTCAATAGAAGGAGAATACTCCGAAGGTGATATGATAAGTTACAATGGTAAAATATATAATTGCATATCGGATGATAATAATAATGATATAACAGATGAAAATTCGTTTGTTTTAGTTGAACCATATGACTTATCTTACTTATTTGAAGGTTCATTAAGTGAAGGTAGAAGAGCAATCATTTATCCTTACTATGGAAGTGAAAACAAACTAGAAACGCAATATCCAAGTGAAAATACAATTGCTAGATGTGCGATTATGAATGACTTTGGAGATTACAACGATGAAGTTGTTATTATGTGGGGACAAGTAAAAGCATATGTAGATATGACTCCTGTTTATGTTATTTTAATATGCTTCCTAGTAGCTTCAGTTTCACTTGCTACAGTTTATTTTGTGAAGAAGAAGATAAATGATAGCTATAAAAACTAATAGATATTAGAACTAAAAAATTAATAAAAGCTAATTAGTACTCATATTATCTGAGTATTGGTTGGCTTTTTTTATTATTTAGATAAAAAATATAAAGAAAATATTTTTTTAAAAAACAAGTTAATTAGTTTCTCAATTCTTTTTTTTTGAAATACTTTTTGATTATAGCATCTATTCAAATATCAAAAAATAGTGTATAATTATCATATGGAGAAAACCTATGGAAAAAATAGACTATAATAGATTATACACTTTAATAAAAAGTTCACTTATGTCTAATTACTCATTTATTAATAGAATAAATAAAAAACATAAGAAACTATTGCCTATGATTATAACTTTTTTAGTTATTGCCATAACAATAGTATCATTATATTTTATCGGATTTACTAAACTCTTTAAGGAAGCGAATCTAAGTGATACTATTCTTTATATGAGTATATCATTATCATCTATATTAATTTTCTTTACAAATCTAATGAAAGTTAATTCGTATATATTTAGATGCAAAGATTATGACTTGCTTACAAGTATGCCTCTAAACACTAAGGAGATAGTAATTTCAAAACTAATAGTTTTATATATAACAAGTTTTCTATTTTCCTTTATAATTGGATTATGTTCATATATAGCCTATGCGCTTTTTGAAGGTTTCAATATATTATTTTTGATTAATACAATTTTATTAACTTTTATAATTCCCTTTATACCTATTGCATCAAGCAGTTTAATAGCTTTTGTTATTGGGTACATAAAAATAAATAAAAAAACAAAAAACGTATTAATTACAATAATATATTTTATATTATCACTTTTAATGATATTGGCATATATTAATATCATTAAATATGATGAGAATAATCTTATAAAGCAAGTAAGTGAATTAAAAAAATACTTTTTGAAGATGTGGCCTCTTACAAATTTTATATACAATGGTTTTTATAATAAAAGTATACTAAATTTATTTATTTATGTTATAAGTTCATTAATTATATTATTTATTTATATAACTATTGTTTCTAAATATTTTGTTAAGTTTAATTCTTTAGAAAAAGAAAATATCCAAAAAAAGACTAAGCAAAATACTTACAGGCAAAAAAACTATTTTGTTTCACTTCTTTCGAAAGAACTAAAAATGTATACAAACATTCCCACATTTATAATAAACACAATGATTGGACCAATTTTATCAGTAGTATGCATTACAATTATGAGTAGTTTTATTGTGAGAAATAATTATATTTTTGGACTAGAAAAACTTGATCAATTATTATTAGATTTAAACGTAACAGTTAAAGAGTTTGTTATAGGCCTTTTAGGTGTAAGCATAAATATGATACTTACAATTAGTCAAATAAGTTCGTGTTCAATTTCTTTAGAGGGTAAATCCTTAGGTATAACTAAGTCGCTACCAATTTCTAAAAAAGATATATTTAGTTCAAAAATAATTTTTAATTATTTGATATTTGGGGCATTTTCATTTATATCAAGTATTTTAGTAATAGTTATTCTTAAACCTGTATGTTATGTAAGTATAATATTATTACTATTATGTTTACTTAACCCATTAAGCTTTTCGGTCATAGGATTATTATGTAATCTATATTTACCTAAATTAAATTATTCAAATCCTTATCAGGTAGTAAAGCAAGGTTTATCTGTTCTTGCAAATATGATTGTTTCTTTAGTTTTAAATATTTTTTACTTAGGATTGTTTATTGCTATAACAATAGCAGTAAATACTTTAATAGGACTATTAGGCTTATTAGTAATAAGTATTATAACTTTTGCAATAAGCATATTAGTCTTAAAAAAAGAGTCTTATAGATTTGATAGTCTTTAAACTATAGAAAAAAATACCAATGACAAAATCAAAAAAAGATGATATAATTAAACAAAGAGGAGATGTTTATGAACAAATTACATGCTTTAAAAATATTTGTACTAATGATAGCATTAACTTTTGCTATTCTATTAGTAGGTTGTGATATATCAAATACTAATACATATTATGTTAATTTTCTAGTTAACGATAATGTATACAAAACTATAGCAGTGAAGGAAAATGAAACAATAGATAATGAGATCTTTAAAGAAATAAAGCCAGCCATAGATGGATATGAATTTAAATATTGGCTTGATGGTGATGACAAATTTGACGAAACACAAAAAATAACTAAGGATTTAAATTTAAAAGCATATTTTGAAAAAGTTACGGAAAAAGTTGTTATAACAATTGTAAGCAATAATGAAATAGTAAATACAATCGAACTAGAAAAGGGACAAAAGCTTTCAAAACTAGATGATTTAGTTTTAGAAGGATATGTCTTTAAAGGCTATTATCTCGGCGTAGAACTTTATGACTTTGATGCTGATGTAAATGAAAATATAACATTAACTGCAAAATGGGAAAAAGAGGCTGAAAAAGACATAACAGTTAAATTATACGATGGTGATGAACTAATTGACACTATAATCACAAAAGCAAATGTTGAAGTTTCTTTAAAGAAGCTAACTAAAGAAGGATATGATTTTGTGGGATGGAGTTATTTAGAAAATGTTTATAATGATAAAATTATTTTATCAGAAGATGCTGTTTTAAATGCTAAATGGGAAGTACATTTATATACAATATCTTTCTATGATAAAGATAAATTAATTGAAACTAGAAAAGTAGAACATGGAAAAGATTTATTAGATATACCAACATTTGTGAAAGATGGTTATGAATTTATGGGTTGGGATCAAGAATTAGTCAACATAACAAGTGACTTAATTGTATATGCTGATTATTATGCACTTGAATATATGATTACATATCATAACTGTGATAAGACTTCAAATGTGAGAAAATATACGATTGAATCTCGTCCTATAGTTTTATCAGCTGCTGAAAAAGAAGGATATGTCTTTGGAGGTTGGTATCTTGAAGATAACTTTAAAACGAAAGTGGAAGTGATTGAAACTGGAACTTTTGGAAATTTAAATTTATACGCAAGATTTTTGAATACATATAGTGTATATTTCTCATTAGATGGTGGAGATTTTTCTAGTGATGTTATTGAAAGTTATAATTTAAAAGCTAATTCTACAGGAGAGTTTGTGATTACACAATACAATACAAATTATTGGGAATTATACAAAGATAATATATTCTTAATGAAAAAAGAAAATGATCCTAAAGCAATATATTCGTTTAGAGTTGGACTAAAATATGCGGATGGTTCATTTGTTATAACTAGCCTTGTAAAGTCAGGTGGTAGTAGTAATGATTTGGGTGATTGTGATTACGTTATCGTAGTTGCTGAATCTAATACTGCCGGATGCAAAGAATTAAACTTTAATAATCTAAAAGTAGGCTATAAGTTATCAATAAATGTAGACATAGCATCTTTAAGTGAAGGGGCTGTAAATTTAAAAACATTGCTTTTCAATGACTCGTTAACTGAATACAAAGGAAACATCTTAGAAGAACAAATCCTTCCAACACCGAAAAAGAAAAGATATATTTTCAAAGGTTGGATGACTTCAGAAAATGAAATAATCACAAAAATAAATAATTCTTCAAGCAAAGAAATTATTCTTAAAGCTTTATGGGAAAAAGCTGAAGGCACTACAGAGTACGAAATAGATATGATAAGTGATGAACTAATTGAAAAAATAGGACGAGTTGTATCTAAAAACATTGAATTACCTACTTATATCGAAGAATTCAAAGCAACCATAAAATGGACGACATCTGATGAAAATATTATTTCATCAACGGGTGTTGTTAAGAGACCATTTGGAAGTAATAAAACATGTACATTAACTATGAGTATAACAATAAAAGAAATTACTCAAGAGTACACTGTAACAGTTTTAGTACCTCGTGGATACAAAGATATATCTAAAGGAGGAATTATTGCTGGTTATAACTATACATCTATAACACCAAGTGATGTAACTTTACGAAAGGTAGATATTTTATATTGTGCCTTTGGAAATGTTGGTGCTAATGGTCATATTACTAATTTAAGTTCTATAGGTTCATATCTTAAAAATTATATTGATAAGGCTCATTCATATGGTGATTATGTAATATTATCATTAAATACATCAAATCTTGCTATTGCCGCAAGCAAGCAAGAGACAATTGATGTTTTAGTAAAGGATTGCCTAAAAGCTATTAATAATTTTGGGTTAGATGGTATAGATGTTGACTGGGAAACACCAACTCAAGAAACAAAAGAGAACTATACTGCTTTGATGAAATCTTTATATACTAGAGTAAAAGCAAATAATCCAGAACACTTAGTAACAACAGCAACAGCTGCAGGGCCTTGGCAATATCCACGATTTGATTTAGAAAATTCAATCAAATATATTGACTACATTAACCTGATGGCATATGATTTACAAACAAATTCTAAAGCAACACATCAAAGCGCTTTATATAAATCAACACGTGGTTATACGCTAGGCAAATGTACAATTGATGAAACCTTACCATTATATAATAATGTTAATGTTCCTAACGAAAAAATAATTGTTGGCCTTCCATTCTATGGCAGGAAATTCAAAGATACTGATGGAATTGGTCAAAGTAGTAGTGCTGATGGTGCATGCACACAAAGTTATATTTATGAAAACTATTTAAGTAAAAGTGTTGATGGTGTAACTATAGGTTTTGATGATGAATGCAAAGTACCTTATATTTATGATGCTAATAAGAGACTATTCATATCTTATGATGATGAAAAATCAATAAGGATAAAAACAGAATACATTTCTATGAAAGGTTTAGCTGGAATGATGTATTGGCAAGATGGTCAAGACTATAACAATAAATTATTAAATGCAATTTATGCAAATAAATCAACAATGAAAAGTACACGATAAAAAAAGACGTCTATAAAGGGATATATCTAATATCTCTTATAGACATCTTTTATTTTTTAAATCTTTGACGATAAGTACACTTCTTGCAAAGTTCTTCACATAAAATATTTTTAGTAAAACCATTTTTAATGTTAAGAAATCTTTGACTTGTAATTATATCTTTAAATGGTGTAGTTAAAATATTGCCTAAGTTTATAGCTCCATCTTTGTCAAGACAGCACGGAACAACAGTTCCATCAGATAAAATACCAATATGGGTTTTAGTCCCTAGGCACGTTCCATTTATATCATAAGTTTTTGAATTTAAGTCAGGCCAGTCAAATTCTTCTTCGGAAGAAAAGAATACGTGTTCCTTAAGTTTATTTGATAAATTTAAATCAATTGTTCTTTGATAATGTTTTTCAAAAGGAATAAGAGCTTCATTTTTTGAAAAGTTACCCCAAAGTCTTAAGGAAATATATGTGTCAAAATCTTTCTCAATCAAAGCAAAGATATCATTATAGTATTTTTCATTATCTTTCAAATTAACTATTGCTTGAAGTGATATATTAACTTGACGAACATATTTCATAATATCAAGGTGATTATGCAATAAAGTTGCATTCGTTGTGAGATTTACACTAAATCCTTTATTATATGCAAGAAGGATAAATTTATCGATATCAGGATGCATAAGAGGCTCACCTTGAATATGCAAATATATATATTTTGTGTAGGGCTTTATTTCATCTAAGATATGTTCAAATTCACTAAAGGATAGCATTTTTTTGTCTTTTGTAGTTTTAACACAAAATTTACAATTTAAATTGCAATAATTGATAATCTCTATATATATTTTCTTAAACATAATTATCTCTCATAAGAACTAGGATCAAAGAAATAAAAGTTTTGATAATAGTAAATATTTACATTATAACCAATTAATGTGAAAGGGTCTTTTGTGTTATCATAGATAAGTTGACTAACGTATTCTTTGTCATCTAGTTTGCAGGTAATTTTATATGGAGTTGTACCAAATGTTTCCTCCTTTTCAATAAGTTCAATATTCGTTATTTTAAGTTTACGAATGTTTTTACATTCCATTGTAATTTTTACTTTATGAAAGTATTTATATATTTTAATAATCTTCACAAAATAAAAAATAAATAAAGAAAGAGATAAAATAATAATAGTTATTGATAAGAAACCATTATTAGATAGGTAAATAAAATCAGTAGGATCATCCTTCATATAATATATGGTTACATAATCACCCACTGAGAACGAATCATCAACATTTTCGATGATGCCATCATATAATTTGTTCCCACATTTATATCTGATTTTTGCTAAGCTATCATCAGTGGTGTTGACAACTCTCAAAATTCGTGCTTCGGTTTTCGTCCCTAAAATCTGATAGTGCAGAGACTTACTATTTGATATTATTCCAAAACTAAGGAATAACAAACTTATAAAGAAAATAATCCAGTTAAGAATAAGCTTAGGTTTAGGAATAATATAATTATTCATGGTTTTCACCTCATATAATATAATATTATACAACAAATATCCTAAAAAATAAATAAACATTGCAAAAAAATAAAAATAATACTTAACAAAATAATTATTATATGGTATAATCTTTACATGTGGTCCCATGGTCAAGCGGTTAAGACGAGACCCTCTCAAGGTCTAATCACGAGTTCGATTCTCGTTGGGATCACCATTTTTTTATGTTTAGTGTTAAAGAGGATACCAATGAATATATTAATAGGTTTTTGTGGACTAGATTGTGAGAAGTGTGAAGCACGAAAAGCAACTATAACTAATGATGATAAATTAAGAGAAGAAGTTGCCAAGAAGTGGAGTGAATTAAATCATACTTCTATTACAAAAGAAATGATAAATTGTGTTGGATGTCGTCTAGAAGGTGTTAAAACTATATTTTGTGACACCTTTTGCCTAATTCGTAAATGTGCATCAAGTAAAGGCTTAAGCACCTGCGGGAAATGCCCAAACCTTGAGTTTTGTGATACAGTTAAGATGATAGCAAACAATAACCAAGAAGCATTAAATAATTTAAAAAATAACTTTTAGTTTTACGCAAGAATGGTGAAATTGGTAGACACGCAAGATTCAGATTCTTGTATTAGAAATAATGTGTGGGTTCGAGTCCCATTTCTTGCATTAATAAGTATTTTAGACCTTTTCAGGTCTTTTTATTTTTTAAAACTACATTTGCTAATAGGTGTTGTTTGTGGTATAATGAATTATATATGAAAATATTGATATAAGGGTGAAACAAATGAAAAAAATGCTAGCGTTATTTCTACTTCTTATAGCTATTGTTTGCAGTGGCTGTGTTTCAGAAAATGAAGAAGTAAAAACATATCCTTTACTTGACAATACAAATGAACCAACTATAGACTTTCTTCAGCCTTGGGCTTTTTACAATAAAACAAGCGAAGAATTAGATAAACATTTTGAAGAATTAAAAACAAGAGGATTTAAGACAATTATCATTCAGAATATATCAAAATATGATAAAGGTGAACCTAAAGAATGTTTTTATGATTCAGAAAAAAGTTTTCCTTTAGAAAAAAAAGATTTTCTTGAAAAAGTAATAACTATATGTAATGAAAAAAATATAAATGTTATTTGTGGGATTTCTTCAGATGATTATTGGTGGAGTCAAACATCTCATGAATTTGATGAAGAAACAATGAATATGTTTAATGAAGAAGAGACATTTACTATAGGTGAAATCTTAGCAAAATATAAAATTCAAGGTATTTATTATAGTAACGAAATGTATTCAAATAGCGAAGGCTTTATCAAAAGTTGGACTAAAAACATTAATAAAATAATTGAATATATCGAAAAAATAGATCCAAAGATGCCTTTTTATTTATCTCCATTTAATTCTTCATTTTATGGAGGTTCTGAAAAACAAAAGTTATCTTTTTGGAAAGAATTCTTTCAAAAAATAAATTTTAGAAAATTTGATTATTTTTTACTTCAAGATGGATTTGGGGCTTTATCAAAAGATCCTACAACTAAAAAATGTGAAGATGTTTATAATCTTAATGTAAAAATAAGGTCACTATGTTTAGAATATTCAAAGGTAAATTTTGCTCTTAACATTGAACTTTTCGCTTCTAAAGGATTAGCAAGCGATGATAGAGTTAATTTGCAGAAGAAGTATGCTAACACTTTAGGTGATGTTATAGCATGTTTTTCAGTATCTCATTATTATATAGAGGGTGGTAAAAATGAAGACTAATGTTTTTGAAAGTGATAAAATTACAAAATCAATTATTGTTTTAGCTTTACCAACAATAGTAAGTCAGCTCATCACAACAATATATAATCTTGCTGATACATTTTGGGTGGGAATGCTCAATAATCATTTTCAAATCGCTGCTCTTTCAATTGTCTTTCCAATACAATTAACATTAACAGCAATTGGTAACTTATTTGGCTTAGGTGCAGGGACATGCATCTCCAATGCTATTGGAGCTAGTGAACATAAAAAAGCTAAATCTTCATCAAGTTTTGCTATTTATGTTGGCATTATCGTAACTCTTGTATTGTCTCTTTTTGTACTTTTCTTTAGTAATGTTACTTTAAATATATTAGGTTCAACTGAAAAAACAAATGAATATGTGTTATCTTATTTAAAATATGTCGTTGTTCTTGGGGCTGTTCCTACGGTATTTAATATGATAATTGCAAATATGATTCGTGCTGAAGGCTTTTCACTTCAAGCAAGTATTGGATTATCAATTGGAGGAATTTTAAATATTGTTTTAGACCCTATATTCGTTTTACCATTTGGTTTTAATATGGAAATCAAAGGAGCAGCTATTGCTACATTAATTTCTAATGTTATAACAACAATATATTTTCTTATTCTCCTCATTATAATTAGGAAGAAGACAACAATAAGTTTTGTTCCTAAGAGAATGTTTGAAACTAAAAAAATTGGTCTAGAGGTAATTTTTACGGGTATACCTTCGGCACTACAAACTATGCTTTCGGCAGTTTCAAACCTAGTTTTGAACTCACTTATAATTAGTTACGGGGAAGTTGCTGAAGCGGCAATTGGAATTACTAAGAAAGTTGATGCGATTCCGTTTGGAGTAATCACAGGCTTATCACAAGGCTCAGCTCCTCTAATGGCTTATAATAATGGTGCTAAAAAATACGATAAGATGAAAAAAACTTTGAGATATTCATTAATATATTGTATAGCAGCGGCAATTATAATTCTATTAGCTATAGAAGTATTTGCAGATTCAATAATTAGTGCTTTTATAAAAGAAGAAAATACTATTCTTTACGGAACAAAATTCTTAAGATTACATTGTGTATCAATGATATTTATGTCTGTAACGTTTATGCTTGTATCTTTCTTCCAATCAATTGGAGCTAAAGTTAAAGCTTTTATTCTCTCGATAATAAGAAAAGGTGTATTTGATATTCCTCTAATGTATTTAATGAATACTATAATTCCAATGTATGGAGTTGTAGCGTGTCAACCTATAATGGATTTCGTATCTGCTGGTGTTGCTATTTGTTTCTACTTTATTTGGAAAAAAGAACATGAACAAATGTGCTTAAATGAAGAAAAATTAATTGCTGAACTAAAATAATATATCCTAAAAAATATGTTAAAGTTTAATACTTTTTAAACTAGAAAGGATAAGTATGATAAAAGTTGTTTCAAATGAAAATATGAGGAAAAGTGACAAGTTCACAATTGAAAGTAAAATATCTAGTCGAGAATTAATGTTTAAAGCTGGGAAAGCTATATATGAAAGTGTTTCTTGGAAAGGTAAAATTGGCATATGCTGTGGTTGTGGAAATAACGCTGGCGATGGATATGTCTTAGCATCTCTTTTAAAAGAAAGTAATTATGATGTAGACATAATAATACTTTTTGAAAAGTTTTCAGATGATGGAAAGTATTATTTTAACTTAGCTATAGAAAAACGCGTTAAAGTAATTTGTTTAAATGATAATTATAATAAGGATTTATTTAAAGAATATGATATATTAGTAGATTGTATTTTTGGAACAGGATTTAAAAATGAGGTTACAGGAAAATACAAAGATGTAATTTCAAAAATTAATGAATCAAAAAAATATGTTGTTTCTGTAGATATCAATAGTGGGCTAAATGGTGATAATGGATTAGCTAGTTTATGTGTCCATTCTGATCTAACAGTTTCCATAGGTTATTATAAATCAGGTCATTTCTTAAATATGGCTAAAGATGTAATGAAAACAAAGATTAATCGAGAAATAGGTATAGAATTAATTGAAAATGCTTATGAATTGATTGAGGCAAATGATATTAAGAATTTATTTTTAAAACGTAAAAATTATTCTAATAAATCAACATATGGATATATTGTCTTAATAGGAGGTTCTAAAGACTATAGCGGTTCTATTAGACTTTCACTTATGGCAAATTGCGCAATGAGAAGTGGAGCTGGAGTTGTAACAGTTGCTGTTCCCGAAAGCATAGAGGCAGTCTTATCACCAAAAATACTAGAAAGTACAATTCTTTGTATGAAAGACATTGATGGGCACATTAAATTTGACAAAGAAGTTTTAGATAAAATAATGGCTAAAAATAGAGTTATTGCTTTTGGAATGGGCATAAAGAATAATCAAGATACAAAGGAAAGTTTAGAGTACTTGCTTGAAAATTACACTAAAACACTAATAATAGATGCTGATGGATTAAATGCTTTAGCAGAAAGTAACTCTAATCTATTACAAAATGCTAAATGTAAAGTTATTCTTACTCCTCATATAAAAGAATTTTCAAGACTAACAAAACTAGAAATTAAGGAAATAAGTCAAAATCCAGTTGCTCATGCTACTGACTATGCAAAAAACAATAAAGTCATAGTTCTTTTAAAAGGACCGACAACAATCATAACAGATGGTGAAAAAGTGTACTTAGTTGATAAGGGTTGTGCTGGAATGGCAACAGCTGGAAGTGGAGATGTTTTAAGTGGTATCTTGGCATCAATTGCCAGTTATAACGAAAATGACTTATTGCTCGCAACTGCAGGAGCAGCCTATATAAATGGTTTAGCTGGTGAACTTGCTCAAGAAGAGTATGGTGATATTTCAATGATTGCTAGTGACACTGTCAATAAAATAGGAAAAGCAATCAAAATGGTGAGAACATGTACAAATCTAAACAAATGAGTGAAATTTGTATTTGTAATAATTTGGCACAAGAATTAAAATATATTTATCAATAAAACGAAAATAATAATAAATATAGGAGTAAAATTATGAATAGTATTAAAAAGTTATTTCAAAAGTTTAAAGTTGAAAGTATTGTAAGTGCGGTTTTCGCAATTATCTTAGGTATTCTATTTGTTGCTATGCCAAATAGTTCAGCAAATGCCTTATGTACAGTTTCTGGCGTATTCTTCATTATAACTGGTTTAACGTTAATAATGGCTTTTGTTGCTGGTGGATTTTTCTTTGGTGGACATTTACTTATTTTAGGAATAGCATTATTAATATGTGGTGCTTTTACATTGTCATATCCTAATGAATTTAAAGATCTGATTAAAATAATATTTGGTATTTACATAATAGTAGATGGAACAACAAGTCTTGTTGATAGTATCTATTGTGCAAGAGCAAAAATCAGAGGTTGGTTTGTCTTGACAATTATCTCATTTCTTTCTATAATACTAGGATCTATCTTAATGCTTGCAACATTTGAAACAATAGTAATTTTTATGGGATGTGCTTTAATAATTGATGGAATCTGTGACCTGATTGAAATATTAGTCTTCAGTAAAAAAGTTAGAGAAGCAAAGAAAAGATTACTTGATAGTCATGAAACAATATATATTGACTAAAAAATGACATAAGGAAAAACCTTATGTTTTTATTTTTTTAAAAAAAATTAATTTTTTAGAATATTTTTTAAAATTTTTGTGTTATGTATAATGTAAAGAGAAAAAGGAGAATTATCAAGAGTTACTATTGATATTAATCCAAGCATTGAGATGATGGTTGATGAAGATCAAAAAGTTTTATCTGTATCAGCACTTAACGATGATGGAAGCATAATCATCAGTGGTGAAGAAATCGTCGGAAAAGATGTTGAAGAAGCAACAAAATTAATTCTTGAATTAAGCACAGAAACAGGCTATATAGTTAAAGGTGAAATTACTAGTACTGATAACACTATAAATATTACCGTATCAGGAAATACTGAATATGCAGAAAAGCTTGCTAATAAGATTATTGATAGCGGAAACAAAGCTTTAGAAAAACTAGGAATTGAAGCTAAACTAAATAAAGTTAAAGCTATGGCTGTTGCTGAACTTAAAAAATTAGTTTTAGAAAATTCAACATTCACAGAAGCAGAAGTTGAAGCTATGACTGAGGAAGAATTACTAAAAGCATTAGTAGTTGGCAGAATGGAAACAGCAATATTAATTTCTGAAGACTTAAAGAAAGTATACTTTGAAGCGAAAGCATATGAAATTAAATTTGCCGAAAAAGAAGCAACAAAAAAAATAATTAAAGAAATTGATGGAGTTTCGCAAATACTTGTTGGAACTTATAGTACATTACTAACTGGTTATCGTGAATTTATAACTTCTTTAGAAGATTTAAAATACGATACTCTAATTTCTCCAGACTCAGAATATCAAATTTTATTAGCTAAAGTACGAGAAGCAAAAGCTAAATATTTAGAACAAAGAAGTTTTGTTTTAACATTAGAAGCTGGTGATGTGAAAGTTAAAGCCGAAGTAGAATTAAACAATTTAAAGAAAGCATATGAAGATTTAGAAAAATTATTAGTTGAATGTGGAAACGCTGCTGTTAAAAGCTTTGATTACACAATCAATAAATTAAAAGAAGCCGAAGTTGCCTTGACAGAAGTAGAGAACAAATTAAAAAGTGTAGATGTAGAGAAAGTATTGACGGAAAAAACACAAGAAATCGAAAATGTGATTAATAGTACAAAAAATGAGTTCTTCGATAAATTTGAAAAAGCTCACAAAGAAGATATCGAAAAAGTAGAAGCAGACTTCATAGCTAAAAAAGAAGAACTTAAAAAGTCAATAATCGCAAAGTAACTAAAAAATGTTAACAGTTATTGCTATTTTGTGATATAATTATCGTAATTAGTCACTGAAAGGATAGCAACTGATGAATAGTTTTCATGAAAGATTAAAAAACAAAGATGAAGAAGCTTTTGAAAAACTATATGATAAATATGTAAAACTTGTTTATCACATAACATATTCATACACAAGGTGTAAAGAAGATGCAGAAGACTTAACAATTGAGGTCTTTACAAAAGTTTATAATAATTTAGATAAATATGAAGAACGACAAAAACTAAAAGAATGGATTAGTGAAATTGCTAGAAATACAGCTTTAAACTTTGTTACTCGTAATAAAATGAAAGATGTAATCTTTGACGATGAAGTTGTTGATAGTGTTCATTCCTATGATAGTACTCATACCGAGTTAATTGATTTGTTTGAGAAAAGATTAGATAATGAAACAAAACAAATAATGATCATGAAATTTATTTATAATTATACTTTTAAAGAAATTGCAAAAGTGAACAATATGACTTTAGGAAAGGTTCAAGGATTATACTATGATGGAATAGAAAAATTATGAAAGGAGCTTAAAAATGGATAAACTTGAAAAAAATATTAAAGAATCTTTAAATGATAAATTTATAGAAAAAAATCCAAGTGATGACATCAAAAAGCGCCTTTTTAGTAGACTTGGATTGCAAGTGAAACAAAAAAAGTTTTCTAAAAGTAACTTGATTAAATTATGTACATCGTTTGCTTGTCTTGTTCTAGTAATTATTTGTTCAATTTTAATCTTTTCAAATGACAATGTGAATACTCTTAAGTATGAAGCGATTATCCAAATAGACGTTAATCCTAGTGTTGAATTTGTCGTTGATGATAGTGATAAAGTCTTATCAGTAAAAGGATTAAATGATGACGGAAAATTAATTCTAACAGATGAAGAATTTGAGAACTTATCATTAAAAGATGCTGTCAGTAAACTTTTAAATCTTGAAGAAAAAACAAATTTTCTTTCAGAAACTAATAAAAATGTTGCTCAAACCTTAACAATAGAAAACAAAGGTGTTGAAGAAGTACTTACTAATAAGCTAAATCAAATTCTCAAAAGTACTCAAAATAATTTATCTACAAATATAGAGATAAAATTCAATACAAGTAAATCAATTGAAGATTTAAAAGATTATGTAAATTCTATTGATATAATTAAAAATGTTCAGGACTTACAATATAGTGAACTAATTGGAATTGTAAGAAAGTATCACGAAGACGTTAGAACGTTAGATAGTATTGCTCTTGAGAATTTATATTTAAAGTCAAAAACAGAATACTTTGAAGAGCTAAAAGAAAATAAAATAAAAGAACTTGTAAATGATTTAGATGATTCATATAAAACACAAATAGATAGATATAATAAGTTATATTTACTTGTAAAGGAAACATATAATAATTTACAAGCAACATATGAAAGTTTGTATGTAGATAATAATTCTCCTTACAAAATGGCTTTAAAAGACTTAGAAGAAGTGAAAGATGAAATAGCTCTACAAGAGAAAAAAGTTGAAGAAGCTAGAAAAGGTTCATCGTATTACATTTTGAAGAAAGAAGAAGCAATTTTAGAACGCTTAAAATATAAATATGAAATATGCTCAGCAGCTTTAGAATATCAAGAACAGATAGCAAGTGAAGCTTATGAATATATATCTAATGAACTTGAAGAACTTTTAAAAGAACTTAAAGATGTCAAAGAATCACTTCCAGAGTCAATAAAGAATATAAAACTTTCAGACATTATAGATACAGAAGAAAAAGAGAAAGAATGTGAAGAAAGTATTAAAAGTACTTTTATCACAAAGTATCAAAATGATATAGATAACGCTAGAAAAGAAAAGTTAGAGAGAAAAGAATCATTAATAAATTAGTAGATAATATATCTTAAAATAATAACCATTGTGGCCTCCAGCCCAACAAAGAAACGTTAGTTTTTATAATTAACGTTTTTTTGTTATATTAAATTATAGGAAATAATAAACTGATAAAATAGATATTAAGAGTATAAAAATGTTATTATTTTGAAGACAATATGGAAATATTATACAAAAATAGAAAAAAATTAATTAGATATAATCATAAATTAAATATAGATATAATTATATAACTTGAAAAAAAAGAAAAAAAATGTTATAATAGTTTAGTATGCGTAAAAAAGGTGGTGAAAACAATGTCTATCATCGAAAAGATTAAAGTGACTGAGGAAAAGGCTGATAAAATAAGAGAAGAAGCCTCTTTAGAAGTTTCTAAAATGCTTGATGAAGTTAACTTAAAAAACAAAGAGTTAGTAAAGAATATGTATGAGGCTGCTAAGAAAAGCATTGAATTAGAATATAAGAATACACTTAATCAAATTGAAAAGATTAAAGAATCAAAATTAGATGAATGTCAAAAGATTAACGACTCAAATAGGAAAATCGCGAAAGCCCACCTAAATGAAACTGTTGATTTCATTTTAAAGAAGGTGATTGATTCGTGATTGTTCCAATGAAAAAAGTTCAAATTGCTGTATTCAAGGAAGATTTTGATAAGGTAATTAAATCTTTACAACGATTTGAACTTATGATGATAATAAATAAAGAAGGTGGAGATGCTTCTATTTCTCTTGATCTTAATGAAGCTTTGCAACAAAGAGTTACAAAGACATTAGCCCTTGTAAAGAAATATGAAGAAAAGAAGCCACTATTTGATTATCAAGTTGCAGATTATAATGAGTTTAAAGAAGTGTCTAAAGAAAGTCTAGACTTACTTGAGAAGCTTGAGAAGTTTATTAGTAGAAACGATGAAATTAAGCAAATAATTAAAGGGAAAAATGAAACTCTTGAAAATCTCAAACTTTGGTTAGAATTAGAATATTTGCCTGAGGAAGTAAAAGATACAAAATATGCGAAAACGTATATTGGTTACGTACCAAGTCGAAGTCTTGAGAGATTTACTGAAGAAGCAAAGAAGGATGGCTTTGACTATCAAGTTTATGGTAAAAATAGTCAATTTGCTGCTGTTATGGTTTTTTGCTATTATGAAGACAATGACAGTTTACAAGAATTATTGAAAAAATATGAGTTTACTGATTTCACACTTCCTAAGATTGATTGTAAAATCAAAGAGTATTATGACAAGATTATTAAAGAAATTGATGAACTAAATGATGAATATATTGCAAATTTAAATACAATTAAAGAGTACGTAAAAAGAAGTGATGAACTTAGAGTATTAAGCGACCAAATTCTTACTCAAGAAGAAATCAATAACGTTAGATGTGATGTTACTGAAGAAACTAAAGTTATCGAAGGCTGGGTAAGAGATTATGAAAAGGATCAAGTTGAAAAAGCTATCAAAGAAGTAACAGATGACTATATCCTTGAGATTACTGATCCAGAAGATGGTGACGCTGTTCCAACTTATACAAAGAACAAAAAGTTTCCTTCACAATTTGAACAAGTTACTGATATGTTTTCTAAGCCAAATTATCATGAGGTTGATCCTAACCCTGTGATGTCAGTTTGGTATTGGTTCTTGTTTGGAATGATGATGGGAGATGCTGGATATGGACTACTTATGATTGTTGCAGCTTTCATTTTTAGAAAGTTAGCAAAACCTAAAGGAAACACTTTAAAACTAGTTAATATAATTATGTATTCTGGTGTTCCAACAATTTTTTGGGGAATAATTTTTGGAAGTTATTTTGGATTTAATCCTCAAACTGATTTTGGAATATCTTGGTGGTGGTACTGGTTTGCTCCAATGGATAATCCAATCAAGATGTTAATTGTGTCAGTCGCAGTTGGAGCATTACACTTAATTACAGGACTAATTGTGAAGTGCGTTATATGTGTAAGAGAAAAAGATTATATAGAATTATTTTCTAAAAATCTAAGTTGGATACTTATTCTATCGGGAATAGGTTTATATTTTATTTCTAATATGGCTGGAATTATATGTGCTGGTCTAGGCGTTGCACTAATCCTATTATTTGCTGGCGCTCGAAAAAAATCGATTTTTGGAAAAGCATTCTTTGGGATACTAGGTTTATATGATGTAACAAGCTATCTAGGAGATGTTTTATCTTATTCAAGAATTATGGCCTTAGCGATGTCAAGTGCTGCCGTTGCTATGGTTATGAATACTTTAGCAAACATGGTTGGTGGTTCTGTTGTAGGAATGTTTGCCGCAGCATTAATATTTGTTGCTGGACATATATTTAACATTGTTTTAGGACTATTATCAGCTTATGTTCACGATGCAAGACTTCAATATATTGAATTCTTCGGAAAATTCTTTGAAGGTGGAGGCATAGACTTCAAACCTTTATCTATTAAAACAAAATATTTAAAAGATGTTATAAATACAAAATAAAAAAAGGAGATATTTTTATATGACAATCGGAACAATTATTGCTCTTGTCGGAGCAGCATTAGGAACTATTTTACCTGGTATTGGATCAATACTTGGTGTACAAATGTGTGGAAAAGCATCTGCTGGTGTTACAGCTGAAAAACCTGAATTATTTGGTAAATTATTAGTATTACAAATTCTTCCTGGTACACAAGGATTATATGGATTCTTAGCATCATTCTTATTTATGATTACAACTGGTATGATTAGTGGTGATGCTGAAGCATTTGCTATGAGTACTTCAAGAGGATGGGCTTTCCTTGCTGCTTTCTTACCAATCACTATTAATGGTTTAATTTCTGCAATCTTCCAAGGTAAAGTTGCATTAGCTGGTATTATGATGACTGCAAAACAACCTGATGCTTCAGGTAAAGGTATTACTATGGCAGTTTTAATTGAAACATATGCCATTCTTTCATTAATCGTTAGTATAATGTTAATATTTGCAATTTAATAAGTCGTTAGAATAAACGCAAGGAGAGATCAGTGTATAATAAGATAATTGAAAAAGCAGAGGCTGAAGCTTCAAGAATTAAAGAAAATGGTGAATTAAAAGCAAGGAAATTAACAGATGAATTGCTTAATGAGACACAAGAAAAGATTAATCAAATGGTTGATGAAGCTAAGATTAAAAATGCTGACCTCATCAAAACAAAAACAGCTGAATTTGATCAAACATTAAAACAACAAGTTTTATCAAACCAAAAAGAATTAATCAAGGAAACATTTGATTATGCATTAGAAAAACTAGTGAAAATGAATGATGAAGAACTTAGAAAATTTATAATAATTTCTCTACATAAATCAGGTCTTACTGGTGATGTTGTTCTAAAGGTAAATAAAGATGATTATAATAGATATTATAATATTATCAAAAAAGTGTCTTTTGATAATATGAAATTAACACTAAGTTCAGAATCAGCGAATATAAAAGGTGGATTTATTATCGAAGGTAAATACTTCGATTTAGACAATTCTTACGAAGTAATCTTAAAGAATTTAAGTGAAGAATTAGAAACAAAAATTGCACAAATGCTTTTTAAAAATGAGGCATAACTATGAATTATCCTTATGCAAATGGAATTATAAGTGTAATTGAAAACAAAGTTCTAGATCGTAATAAGTTATATGTTCTTTCAAAATATGAGAAAAAAGAATTTATCAAAGTCCTTTTAGCAATGAATTATGGAGGCAGTGGTGAGACTCTTGAGGACCTAATTGCTTCTGAAAATAATCGTGTAAAAGATTTGCTTAAAGAAATTTCTCCTAAAAAAGAAGATACTAATTTATTCTATTTAGTAAATGATGCACAAAATATAAAGATTTTATACAAAATAAAAGTGTATAACTTAGACAAATATGATTTGTTATCAGAAAATGGAACAATGGATTTAGAAATTTTATCACAAGCTATAATTGACAATAATTTTACAAATGCACCTAAGAGGTTAAAAGAATTAGTTACCAAAATTAATAGTCACCTAACAGATGATATAAATCCTAAAAACTTAAGTTCTCTTATTGATAATTCAATATATAGTTATGCAATTAAAGCAACTAATAATCACATTTTAAAGAAGTACTTGACTTATCGTATAGATTTCAACAATGTGATTTCTATGTTACGTAGTAAAAACTTAAATTGGAATAAAAGTGAATATTTTAAAATGTTTTTAGATAATGGTTCAATTTCTAAAAATGTTTTAGAAAACGTTTATGAAGCCTCTAAAGAAGAATTGATAAAATGTTTAGAAGTATTTTATGATGGCAAAATCAGCAAGGTTTTGAAAAAAATAACTTCCCTTGATGAATGTCAATTGGAATTCGAACGTTTAATGCTTGAGTTAATGAAAGAATATAAAAATGAGCCTTTAAATATAGGTCCAGTAATATATTACTATTTACTTAAACAGGCAGAAGCCCAAAACATAAGAATTTTATATTCACTTGATAAAGTAGATATAAAGGATTTACTTTAAAAATATTAAATAATTTATTCTAGAAAGCAGGTGAAAGAATGTCAGAAAAAGTAAAAGTAGCTGCCATAGGCACAGATGAATCTATAGCAATATATAATTCTGTAGGATTCAAAACTTATTTTTCAACTGATTATCAGAAAATAGATAAAATGATTTTTAAACTTTTTAAAGAAGGATGCAAAATCATTTATGTTACTGAAAAAGTATATGAGAATATTCCTGAAACATTGGAAAAATATAGTCAAATGACTTATCCAATCATTCTACCGCTTCCTCTAGATAATGTTAATAGCGGAGTTGGAATGAAAAAAAATAAAGCAAATGTTGAAAAGGCCATAGGCATAAACATTTTCTAGAAAGAGGTTAGATGAATGACACAATCTGAACAAAAACAAGTTGGCGTTATATCAAAAGTTGCAGGTCCTTTAATTATTGCTAAAGGCATGAAAGATGTGCAAATGTATGACGTTGTACGTGTAAGTAATAAAAAATTAATCGGTGAAATAATTGAATTAAGAGGTGATGTAGCCTCTATCCAAGTATATGAAGAAACAGCTGGATTAGGTCCAGGAGAACCTGTTTACTTTACAAATCAACCACTTTCAGTGGAATTAGGCCCTGGTTTAATTGAAGGAATATATGATGGTATTCAAAGACCATTAAATGTCATTTTTGATGAATATGGTGATCGTATTCCTTTAGGTGTTGATGTACCTAAATTAAATCGTGAAAAAGTATGGGTATTTAACCCAAAAAGAAAAGTTGGCTCAAAAGTTACTGCTGGTGATACATTAGGTGAAGTACAAGAAACAAGTATAGTATGCCACAAAATTATGGTTCCTTATGGATTATCTGGAGAATTAGTTTGGATTCACCAAGGTAATGCTAAGGTAACTGATATTGTTGCCAAAATAAAGAAAGATAATGACGAAATCGTAGAACTAAATATGATTCAAAACTGGCCAGTTCGTAAAGGAAGGCCATATAACAAGAAATTAGCTCCACGTGCTCCATTAATTACTGGGCAAAGAGTAATCGATACATTTTTCCCTGTAGCTCGTGGGGGAATCGCAGCTATCCCTGGACCATTTGGTAGCGGTAAAACTGTCGTTCAACATCAATTAGCAAAATGGTCTAATGCTGATATAATCGTTTATGTAGGTTGTGGTGAGCGTGGAAACGAAATGACTGATGTTCTTCAAGAATTTCCAGAACTAAAAGATCCAAAAACTGGTGAAAGTTTGATGAAGAGAACAGTTCTAATTGCTAATACATCAAATATGCCTGTTGCTGCTCGTGAAGCATCTATTTATACAGGTATTACGATTGCTGAATATTATCGTGATATGGGATACAATGTAGCCATAATGGCTGACTCAACATCACGTTGGGCAGAAGCTCTACGTGAAATGTCAGGACGTTTAGAAGAAATGCCTGGTGAAGAAGGATATCCTGCTTATCTTTCATCAAGACTTGCAGAGTTCTATGAAAGAGCTGGTTATGTAAAATGCTTAGGCAGTGAAGGTTTAGAAGGATCTATCACTGCAATTGGTGCTGTATCGCCTCCAGGAGGAGATACATCTGAACCAGTATCACAAGCCACACTAAGAATAGTAAAAGTATTCTGGGGCTTAAGTGCTAACTTAGCGTATCGCCGTCATTTCCCTGCTATTGATTGGTTGAAGAGTTATTCTTTATATGATTTAAATGAATACTTTAATGAAGAATTAGATCAAGAATGGAGCAAGCAAGTTTCACGTGCTATGCAAATACTTCAAGAAGAAGCTAAACTAGACGAAATTGTTAGACTAGTTGGTGTTGATTCTCTTGAATATTCTGATAGATTAAAACTTGATGTGGCTAGAAGTATTCGTGAGGATTATCTTCATCAAAATGCTTTCCATGAAGTTGATACATATACATCTCTTGCAAAGCAATTTGGAATGTTGAAGGTTATCTTAAAATGGTATAATGGAAGTGTTGAAGCTCTCAAAAATAATGTTTCATATAATGAATTGACTAAGATGAATGTCTTAACAACAATTGGTCGTATGAAATATATTAGTGAAAATGAATTTCCTGAAAAAGTAAACGAAATATATAAAGAAATGGATAATGAATTTGAAAAACTAATGAAAGGAGCTAATGAATAATGCCTAAAGAGTATAAAACAATTAGAGAAGTAGTTGGCCCTTTGATGTTAGTTGACCATGTAGAAGGCGTTAAGTATGATGAACTTGTACAAATACGCCAAGAAAATGGAGAAATTCGTTATGGTAAAGTTCTTGAAATTAATGAAGATAAAGCTTTAGTGCAACTTTACAATAGTTCTCAAGGATTAAAAATTAGTACTGCAAAGGCAATGTTCTTAGGACACGGAGTTGAATTAAAAGTTTCTCCACAAATAATTGGACGTGTATTTGATGGTATGGGTCGTCCTATTGATGGTGGTGAAGAACTTATTCCTACAAAAACACTAGACATAAACGGAACTCCTCTAAACCCTGTTGCTCGTGATTACCCATCAGAATTCATTCAAACAGGTGTTAGTGCTATTGATGGTTTGAATACATTAGTTCGTGGACAAAAACTTCCAATCTTTTCTGGATCTGGACTTCCTCATGCTCGTCTTGCTGTCCAAATTGCTCGTCAAGCAAGAGTTAGAGGAACAAATGATGATTTTGCAGTAGTGTTTGCGGCAATAGGTATTACTTTTGAAGAAGCAAATTATTTCATTGAAGATTTCAAAAAATCAGGAGCAATTGAAAGATCTGTATTATTTATGAATCTAGCTAATGACCCTGCAATTGAGCGTATCGCAACACCACGTATGGCGATAACATGTGCTGAATATTTAGCATATGAACTTGGAATGCATGTTCTAGTAATTATGACTGATATTACAAACTATGCTGAAGCCTTACGTGAGGTATCAGCTGCTAGAAAAGAAGTACCAGGTCGTCGTGGCTACCCTGGATATATGTATACAGACTTAGCATCTTTATATGAAAGAGCTGGACGTATTAGAGGTAAAAATGGTTCAATTACCCAAATACCTATTCTAACAATGCCTGAAGATGATAAAACACATCCAATTCCTGACTTAACTGGTTATATAACTGAAGGACAAATAATCCTTTCAAGAGAATTACATAATCAAGGAATCAATCCTCCAATTAATGTATTACCATCATTAAGTCGTTTAAAGGATAAAGGTATTGGAGTTAACAAAACTCGTGAAGATCATGCTCAAACAATGAACCAATTATTCTCAGCGTACGCAAGAGGAAAAGAAGCTAAAGAGCTTGCTGTTATTCTTGGAGATGCTGCTTTATCTGATGTTGACAAATTATATGCAAAATTTGCAGAAGCTTTCGAAGAAGAATATGTATCTCAAGGAAGTAGTACAAATAGATCAATTGAAGAAACATTAGATCTTGGATGGAAACTTTTGAAAATTCTTCCTGAAAGTGAATTGAAACGTATAGACTTGAAATTTATTGAAAAATATTTACCTAAAGATGAGGAATAAATATGGCAACTACAAATGTTAATCCAACAAGAATGGAATTAACACGCCTCAAAAAAGAACTTGCCACTGCCAAAAGAGGACATAAATTATTAAAAGACAAACAAGATGAAATGGTTCGTCAATTTATGATGCTAATAAGAACAAACCGTGAACTTAGATTAAACATTGAAAACAAACTTTCAAATGTGTCAGAAACATTTGCTCAAGCACGTTTGAAAATGAGTTATTCAGGTTTAATGGAAGCACTAATGGTACCTGCCAATGACGTCGTAATTGAAACATCATCGAAAACAATTATGAATATGTCTGTACCAAGTTTAAAGGTAGAAACAAGTGATTCTGTAGACATTACATATGGTTTTGCTTTTACACCATGTGAACTTGATGATTCTGTTTTGGAATTATCAACACTTGTAGAGAAAATGGTAAAACTTGCTGAGATTGAAAAGTCATGTGATATGCTTGCGGTTGAAATCGAAAAAACAAGAAGGCGTGTAAATGCTATTGAATATGTTCTTATTCCTAATCTCGAAGAAAATATTCATTATATTACAATGAAACTTGAAGATAATGAAAGAAGTAATATTATTCGTTTAATGAAAAGTAAAGAAATTATCATGAAAAGAACAGAATCATAATGGATTCTGTTTTTTTGTTTTATATGCTTGTAACAAAATATAAATTGTGATAAAATGTTTACTATATGAAAGGAAATTAATATGATTTATAAAGTAAAAAGAAAAGTTACTGGTAGTATGGTTGATACCAAAGCTAATTTATCTTTGTTAGGATTATGTGATGTGATTGTTGACACAATGTCAGAAATGTTAGGCTTATTAAAACTTGATGGATTATATGCTTTAAAGAATTACAATGCAATGTGGGTCATTTCTAAAAACAAAATAAGAATCTTTGATGAAGCAAAATGGAATGAAAAACTTGAAGTAGAAAGTTTTATTTCTTCAACAACATTAGCTCGTATAACAATTGATACAGTAATAAAAAAATTAGATAAGATAATAGCATATTCACGAATAGAAAGTTGCGCAATTGATTTACAATCAAGAAGAATAAGAAAAACAAATACAATGGGTATTGATGATAATATTGTGATTGAAAATCCTTATAATTTTAATCAGTTTATCGAGACAGAAGGTGAGAGTAATGATTTAAATTTAGAATTTACCCAAAAATCCCTATACACAAATATAGATTATCTTCATCATACAAATAATCTTGAATACATCAGAGTTTTATTAAATTCATTTACAGTTAAAGAAATAGAAACTAAACCAATAAAACAAATAGAAATTAATTATAAAAATCAATCGTTTGAAAATGATTTGCTAGAAGTTTATAAAAATATATCAGAAAACATATGTTTTTATGAAATTAAAGCAAATAATAAAAATAATGTAAAAGAAACAAAAGTAAATGGAAAAATATTTTTTTAAATGTAAACGTTTTAAACAAATATTTTCTTGCATTTTATTTAATTTTGGTATATAATAGATGTATAAAAATGAAAGGAAAAATGTAGTATGAAAAATAATAATTTAACATTCACAATGAACGCATTTTATTATTACTTTTACTTTCCAAGATTTGTCGCGCAATAACAGTCTTGGCTTTTTCCGATGGAAAAGTTTGATGTACTATTATTACTCGACAAAATAATGAAAAGTCGAGTAATAGCTCATCTATAAATCTTTGTGCTATTACCTATGTAGTAGCACTTTTTCATTTTTATAAAAAAAAAAAAAGGAGACGAAAATTATGAAAAAAATTATTCTATGTTTATTATGTGTTTTATGTTTGTGTGGATTAGTTGGTTGTAATCAAAAACAAAAACCTGCTGATATTATTGCAGGTGGTGGACAAGTTAAAATTGGAATCATTAAGTATGTTACTGCACCAGCTTTAGATAGTGCTCAAGAAGGGATTATTGAAGCTTTGGAAAAAGCAGGTTACAAAGATGGCGAAAAGATTAAAATTGTCAAATATGCTCCCGAAGGTGATCCATCAACATTATCACAAGTTTCTGAGATTGCTGTAAAAGAATGTGATCTAGTTTTCGCAATTGCAACACCAGCTGTAAGTGAAGTAAAAGCAAAAATCTTAAAAACTGGTTTAGATGTTCCTGTTTTATTTACTGCTGTTACTGATCCAGTTTCCAAAGGTATTGTAGATTCACTAGAGAAAACAGGATGTAATATTAGTGGTACAAGTGATTTGAACCCAGTAGGTGATCAATTAGCGTTAATCACTGATTTAGCACCTGAAGCAAAAAAGGTAGGATATCTATATACTTCATCAGAAGATAATTCTGTTGTCCAACTTAATTTATTAAAAGCAAAGGCTAAAGAATTAAATTTAGAAGTAGTTACAAGAGCAATCACAAATTTAAGTGAACTAAAAATGGCAACAGAAGCGTTAGTTAGTGAAGGCATTGATGTTATTTATTTACCAACAGATAATCTAGTTAATTCTGCCTCAAAAACAGTACTAGATATAACAAACAAGAACAAAATACCATCAATATGTGCTGAAGAAGGTTATTTATCAAATGGTGGAACAATAACTTTGAGTATTAATTACAAAGATTTAGGTATTCTAACTGGAGAAATGGCTGTGAAGATTATAAACGGAGAAGTAGAAGATGCAAGCAGTTTACCAGTTGGTAGTTTAACAAAGTTTGAATTAAAAATAAATGAAGAAGAAGCTAATAAGTATGGAATAGTTATTAGTGATGCAATAAAAGAAAAATTAAATAAATAGAGTGTGATTTTATGAATATAATTGATATATTATCAACAGGAATTGAACAAGGTATTATTTGGGCAATTCTTGTAATTGGTGTTTATATAACATATAGAATTTTAGATATAGCTGATCTAAGCGTTGAAGGTACATTTCCTTTAGGAGCATGTACAGCAGCCCTTATGATTTATTTAGGAGTTAATCCAGTTATAGCATGCATTATTTCTATGATAACAGGTATGATTGCTGGAGCTGTAACAGGCCTATTACATACTTCATTAAAAATACCAGCTATTATTTCAGGAATAATTGTTATGACTGCATTAACATCAGTTAATCTAGTTATTTTAGGCTTTGCTAATGAAAATTCTTCAGTACAGAGTGTACTAAATATTGATAAAAATATCTTTCAGGCGTTTTCAGAACTATTAACAAATAGTTTTAAGATACCTTTGCTTTATTCAAGTAAGATATCATCAATAATCATAGGATTAATATTCTTATTATTAATAAGTATATTAATATACTGGTTATTTGGAACTGAAATTGGAATGAGTATAAGAGCTACTGGAAACAACCCTAAGATGGCAAGAGCTCAAGGTATAAATACTAATTTAATGATAATATTTGGTTTAATGTTAAGTAATGGCTTAATAGCTTTAAGTGGTGCTTTATATGCTCAAAACTCAGGTACAGCAATTGCTGACTGTGGAAGAGGAGCAATCATTATAGGGCTTGCTTCAATAATTATTGGTGAAATAATATTTAAACATAAAACTTTTAAGAGTTCACTTATTGCTATTATTATTGGAACAATAATATTCTTCATAATTAAACAAATAGCAATTAGAATGAATGTTGAACACTACTTGAATCTATTTACAGCAATTTTAATTACAGTTATTCTAGCAATGCCAGTAATAAAATCAAAACTAATAAATAAAAAGAAGGTGGAAAATCATGCTTGAGATATCAAATATAACTAAAATATTTAATAAAGAAGAAGGAATCGAATATCAAAAGAAAGCATTAGATTGTGTTAACCTTGTTGTTGAAGATGGAGATTTCGTTAGTGTAATTGGAGGAAATGGTAGTGGTAAAAGTACCCTTATGAACATCATTTCTGGAGTATATAAACCTGATAGTGGTTATATTAAAATTGATGGTGAAGATATAACAATGCTTAGTGAAAGTAAAAGAGCAAGCTATTTAGGAAGAGTTTTTCAAGATCCTCTTATGCTAACTTGTGCTAATATGTCAATAATTGAAAATATGGAATTAGCTTCAAGAAGAGGTGAAAAGCAAACCTTTAAATGGGGATTTAAAAAAACTAACGAAATACTATTCAAAGAGGAACTTAAAAGATTAAATTTAAATCTTGAGAATAGACTAGAACAAAAAGTTGGCTTACTATCTGGTGGTCAAAGACAAGCAGTAACCTTATTGATGGCAACGCTAAAAAAGCCTAAACTATTATTATTAGATGAGCATACTGCTGCTCTTGATCCTAAAACTGCCAAAAAAGTTTTAGAATTAACAGAAAAAATAGTAACTGAAAATAAGATAACTACATTTATGATTACTCATAATATGAAAGATGCCTTAAGATATGGAAATAGACTAGTGATGCTAAATGGTGGTAAAATAGTTTTAGATGCAAAAGGAGAAGAAAAAGCTAAATTAACAATTGATGATTTGTTAGAAAAGTTTGAAGCATAAAGGTGTTTAAAACACCTTTTTTTGAAATATATTGAAATGCTTTCACATATAATGTATTGTGAATATAATCATAAAATATAATGTTGTGTAAATACAATTATTTGACAATGGTTTATATTTATGTTATAATTTAGTCATAAAGGATATATATATATGAAGGAATTTCTAAAAAAATATAAAGAAAAAATAATCAAACTTTTGATAGCAATATTTACATTAATATTAATTTCGGTCTTAGTAATGGTTTTATTGCTAGCTTTTAATGTAATATATTATGATTCAGGATTTCATTTCAATGAAGAATTATTTAATTGGTTTAAAAACTCATGGTTTGGAATAGTTTTATATGTACTTGTACAGTGTATATTAACATCTGCTTTATGTGTTATACCAGGTTCATCGATGGCATTTATTCTCTTAAGTACATTTATTTATGGTGAGCCATGGAAAGCATTTTTACTATCTTTTGCTGGTGTTATCCTTTCGAGTGCGACAATGTATGCTATAGGTCGTTTTGGTGGTTATAAACTATGTTCAAAACTTTTAGGCAAGGAAGATTGCGAAAAGTCATTAGAACTTTTACGTAATAAAGGAACTGTGTATTTTCCACTAATGATGGTATTTCCACTTTTTCCTGATGATGCTTTGGTAATGATAGCTGGAACTACCAAAATGAGTTTAAAATGGTTTATTCCTTCAATTATCTTTGGCCGTGGCATTGGAATTGCTACAATTGTTTTTGGAATACATATAGTTCCATTTGAAGAGTTCACAACTCTTTATGATTGGATTGTATTTATTACTATATGTGCTTTTTGGATAATTTTAATCTTTTATTTAGCACATTTACTAAATGTATATTTAGATAAAAAAAGAAAAGAAAATAAATAAAACACTTGCTTTTTTTGAAAAAACATTGTATAATGAAGCTATAATAAAAACTTTGAAGAGAAGAGTAATAAAACAAAACTTTTGTAGAGAGTTCTCGTTTGGTGCAAGAGAATAAAGTTAGAGTTTATGAAGATGGCCTCTGAGTTGGGTTTCTGAAATTTGAGTAGGAAATCTCGGGTTTGCCCGTTATCGCAAAAGAACTTGTTAGAGTTTGAAATAGGCATGCTGTTTAGGCATTGTGAAAAAGGTTGGTACCACGTGATTATATATCTCGTCCTTGTTATAGGGCGAGATTTTTAATTTGTAAGGAGGCAAAATGATTGATACAAATAATGATTATATTTTAGAAATAAACAATTTGTGTAAATGCTATGGTGATAATTCGATTTTAAATAATATTAATTTAAAAATTAAAAAAGGAGAAATTTATGGCATTTTAGGGTTTTCAGGAGCTGGTAAATCAACTCTAGTAAGATGTATAAATGGACTAGAAAAATATGATTCTGGTGAAATTATATTTAACGGGGAAAAAGCTTTATTTGATTGCAATTATCGTAGAGATATATCAATGATATTTCAATCGTTTAATTTACTTGATCAAAGAACAGTTATAAAAAATGTAATGCTTCCTGGTGAGCTTGTAAAAGATAGCAAAAGATATGAGAAAGCTTTAGAGATGCTTAAGTTAGTCGGCTTAGCAAATAAAATCAATTCATATCCTTCGCAATTATCTGGTGGAGAAAAACAAAGAGTGGCTATTGCTCGTTCACTAATGACAAATCCGAAAATACTTTTGTGCGACGAAGCAACTTCAGCTTTAGATCCAGAAACAACAAATCAAATTCTTGATTTATTATTGAAATTAAATCAAGAACTTAAATTAACGATTATAATGATATCACATCAAATGAATGTTATTGAAAGAATTTGCCATAAAGTAGCTATTCTTGATAAATCACAAATAATTGAAAATGGAAGTGCTCAAGATATATTTTTATCTCCAAAAACTGATGTTGGAAAGAAAATGGTTTATTCAGGGCATTTAAATACTGAACTAAATGATGAAAAACTAATAAAAATTAAATTCAATGGAGAAATTGATACTCCAATTGTGGCAAACATAATTTGTGACTGCAATGTTATTGTTTCAATAATTTATGCCGATTCAAAAGTTGTTGAGGGTAGAGTATATGGACAGATAATTTTCAAAATGCCCAAGGATGAAAGAGAAGTAAAAAAGGTAGAAAGATATTTACAACTTAAAAATGTTTCTTTTGAGGAGGTGTATATAGATGAGTATCAGCAGCATTTTTCAAATGATATTTGAAACTTTGTCAATGACAATAATTTCTTTAGGTTTAGCTTATCTATTTGGAATGCCAATTGGATTAATTTTAAACATAACGTCAAAAAAAGGTTTAAAACCATGTAAGAGTATTAATTTTATCTTAAGTTCAATAGTTAATGTTTTACGCTCCATACCATGTTTAATAATTGTAGTATTACTAATGCCAGTAGTAAGAGCTGTTTTTGGCATTGGAACTGGAAAATGGTATACTATAATAATTCCTTTGTTTGTTGCTTCTTTAGGATTTGTTGCTAGAATCGTTGAGCAATCACTAGCAGAAGTTGACAAAGGAAAAATCGAAGCTGTTCGATCATTAGGTGCAAATAACATACAAATTGTTATGAAAGTATTGGTTCCTGAAGCAAGATCATCATTGATATCTGGTGTTGCTGTAACGTTTGTATCAATACTTGGTTATACATCTTTTGCATATAATATTGCTGCTGGTGGACTTATATCAGGAATTTGGCATTATTACGCTAAAAACACAGGTAACTATTTGACATCAATATCATTTTGGATTTTAATTATTATTGTTGTCATATTAGTTCAACTAGTTCAAGAGGTTGGTTTATATATTTCAAAAAAATTAGATAAAAGGAGAATTTAAAATGAAAAAAATTGTTATTATTATTTTATTATGTTTATTTGGTTTGACATCTACAGGTTGTTTTTCTCAAGACAAAACTATTAGAGTTTGTGCAAGTGAGTTGCCTCACGCAGATGTGTTAAATAATTGTGTCAGAGAAATTTTAAAATTAAAAGGATATAAACTAGAAGTAAGTGTTCTTGATTGGACTTTACAAAATGATGGCGTAGCGAATAAAGACTATGATGCTAATTATTTTCAACATATACCATATCTAGAAACTTATTCAGGTAAAACAAGTTTATTTGCAACATGCAAAGTACATTATGAGCCACTAGGAATATATTATGGAAAAGAAAAGAAAGATTTATTAGAAGGAAAATCATTTGAAATATGTAATGATGAATCAAACGCAGTAAGAGCTTTAAAATTACTTCAAGAAAAAGGAGTTTTAAAGAAAGCACCAATTACTAGTGATGGTAAATTAGCTTTTACAGGTTCAACATGGATTTCTGATAACGATATTAAGATTACATTAATATCAGAGGAACTTTTGGTTTCTTCAATTAATGATTATGATTTTGCTTTATTACCTTGTAATACTGCATATACAGGTAATATTTCTTCTAGTAGATTAGTTGATAAAGAAGATAATCAAACTTTAATTCTAGAAAATGCAAATGTAATTGCGGCCCGTCAAAGCGATTATCTTGAAGATTCTGTTTACAAGAAAAAGATAGATGTATTAACAGAGGCAATGCTATCTAAAGAAGTAAGAGAATATATCCAAAAGAAATATGAGGGTAAAATTACATGTGATGAAAAAACACAAATAGATTTAAGAAAATAAAAGACTTCAAAAGTGCAAAGTGCATATATTGTTTATATGATTTTGCATTTTTTTATATCTTATTAATTGCATTTAAATTTAATGTATGATAAAATATACTCATATATTTCGGAGGAAGATATGGATAAAGTAAAAAAACAATACGGTCTATGGACTGGAATAGCAATGGTCGTAGGAATCGTTATCGGTTCTGGTGTATTTTTTAAAGCTGGTGGAGTTTTACAATCATCAGGAGGAGATTTAAAATTTGCACTATTAGCGTGGTTAATAGGTGGACTAATAATGATAACATCTGGATTTTGTTTTGCTATTTTTGCAACAAAAATTACAAAGTTTAATGGTGTAGTTGATTATGTTGAACTAGCAACAAACAAAAAAATAGGATATTTTCTTGCATGGCTTATGACAACATTCTATTATCCTATAATTGCATCTATTGTGTCTCTTTTTTCAGGACAATATTTTTTCAAAATGTTTGGTCTTGATGTAGGTTTAGTTTCGTGGCAAAATGTTATTTTTGCAAGTTGTGTGTTGACTGCTTCCGTTATTCTAAATTATTTATCACCAATTATTTCAGCAAAGTTTCAAGTTTCATCAACAATTATTAAACTTATTCCAATATTAATAGTTGCAGTGGTTGGTTTATTTGCTTCTATAATTGTTGGCTCTGATTATGGAATTATAAATGCTTTTAAAGTGATTGGTGTTAAACCTGATAATTCTAATTATGTGCTAAACTTTGGTGAGGCAGTTAAAAAAACAGCCTTTGCATATGAAGGATGGGTTTGCGCTACATCTATAAATGCGGAATTGAAGGAATCACATAAGAATTTACCACGAGCATTAGTTTTTGGAACAGTGGCTATACTTGTATTTTATCTAATATATTTTATTTCATTATCTGCCTTTTTAGGTAATACTGGAACAATAAATAGTGGTAACAATGCACCAATTGATGTATTTGAAAAAATAATGGGTAAATTTGGTGGAGCTTTGTTTGCATTCTTCTTAATGGTATCTTGTTTAGGAACAGTCAATGGTGTTACAATTAGTTGCTGTCGTGGAATGTATACAATGTCATGTCGTGGTCAAGGAATTGCTCCAGAAAAGTTTTCTAAACTAGGAAAAAATCAAAGTGTTTCACTTTACTCATGTATATATGGTTATATTTGTATTTTGTTTATGCTTATGGTTTGGTGCTTAGCAATAAATGGAGTATGGTTATTTAAATATTTAGGATCAATGGATGAAATTATTTGTGCTATTATTTATTTAGTATATATTACAATGTACATTTACATGATGAAAAACTTTAAAGACCAAAATGTTTTGAGAAGATTTATCTTTCCTGCGTTGGCAATAGTTGGTTCTATATTCTTTACAATCTGCGGAACAGGAATATTCCAATTAATCACAACTGGAGAAGTTGAAAGCTTAAAGGCATTTGGTGTCTTTATGATATTCTTTGTATTATTAATGCTTCCTTCTATTTTCTTCTATAAAAAGGAAAAAGAAATGCCTGAAGAATCATTATAATAATATAAACTGTGAATTCGATTTTCACAGTTTTTCTTTTTTTAAATAAAATATTTTATTGCTTATTTTAAAAAACTATAATACAACTAAATTACAGCGTAATACTAAATAAAATTTATGTTTTTTTCTTCGAAGGGTTTTTGCATACGATCTAATATAATATTTAAAAAAAAAGGAAAGATCAAGGGCTAAAATATGAAAATAATTTTGGGAAAATGAAATTAGCAAATTCTGTTTGGATTAATAAAGATTTAGATGTGAAAAGTGAATATATTGATACTTTATCAAAATATTATAATCCTGGAGTTTACCAAACAAATTTTGATTCAAACGATAAGAAAAATATATGTAAGTGGATTAATAAAAATACAGATAATTTACTTGATTATAAAGTGGATGATGTAGAAGCAGATGGTCAAACAATGATTATGCTTATTAATACAACTTTATTCAATAATAAATGGAAATATGTTTTTACTAAAAACAATAGTTTTACTGATTTATTTTATGGTGATAGTAATACAAATGTTAACTATAAATTACATAAAAAAACAAGTTTATATGAAAATGATGACTATATAATAGTACATGATTATTTTGAAAATAAAAATAAAATCAAATATATTATGCCTAAAGGTAATAAGACTATAAAAGATTTGCTTGATTCTAATATTATAGCTCAAGAATTTGAATATACTTCAAAATATATCCAGTTAAGTGTTCCTAATTTTAAAACTAAAAGTGATTTTTTGTTGAATGAAATGATTTCTGACTTAGGAGCTGGAAATATATTTAACATTAGTAAAGCAAATTTTTCAAAAATATCTAATCAAAAGATATATATTGAAAAAATTATCCAAGATGCTTTCATAGAATTGAATGAAGAAGGCGTTAAAGCACCAGCAGTAACAATAGCTACTAGCACATGTTCTTCTGCTAATCCAAATGTAGAACAAGAAGTTGTCTTAAATAAACCTTTCATATATTGTATATATGATGAAAGTGATGTGCCTTTATTTGTTGGTGCAGTTAAAAATATAGAAGAATAAAAATAAAAAAAGGTTGAAACTAAACTATATAGTTTATTCACCTTTTTTTGTTTATTTTTTTTCTTTCTTTATTTGTTTAGTGAGATTAGAAGTAGCTTCATCCACTGGTAAAGTGAAAGCAATTCCTTGTGCTTCTGTATCACTACCAACTTCTTGATACAAAAGATTCAATAAATCTTTTACAATATCATTAGATACTAGTATCATAACAACTTCTTTTTCAGGGTTTATTGTTATTCCATATAATTTTTCGGCATCAACACTAGCACTACCTGAGGCATTTAGAATTGTTCCTCCACGAGCACCTAGTTTTCTTGCTATATCCATTACTTTATCTGAAAAGCCATTATTTACTATTGACATAACTAATACAATTCTATTTTCCAATATGTTTTCCTCCTAAGTTTGATAAGAATAAGTAGTTTTGCATTCCGATGATGCTTTTGATAGGAATTGAGAATGCTATTGATTGATGATATTTAAATTTTTTAAATTTATCTTCAACTGCAAGTATGGCATCCTTAACTCGATTTTCACGAATGAAAGAAAATACAACATCACGATTGTTATTTTCGAAACCAAACATTTTCATAACTTCATTTGTACTTGTTCCATTACCAGGAAATGAAATTGAAAAGTTAACTTCAAATTCTTCAAGTAAGTCTAAGATAACTTCCTTTTTTCCTTGAGGAACAATTGATACAAGTATTTTTATTTTTTTAAGTTGTTCAATTGAATTATTCATAGAGACCACCTTACATAAATTCGATGATTATTTGATCATCTTGTTTTAATGCATTCTTAATATTTCGTTTATTTCTTAATGCATCTTTTACAATTGCCATTATTCCTAAGAACTCAATAGCAATTAGTGGAGTCATAGCAACTAAAGAAACAACTCCGAAAGCTTCGGTAAGTACTGATTCTGCACCATTTAGAGTATAACATGCACCTATAGCAAGAGGTAATATAAAACTTGATGAAAGAGGACCACTTGCAACACCACCAGAGTCAAAAGCTATAGCTGTATAAATTTTAGGTGTGAATAGGGAAAGACCTAAACATATAGCGTAACCAGGGAGTAAATAATATAGAATATTAAATTTGAAGACGATTCTTATCATTGCTAGTGCAATTGCTATTCCAACTCCAACAACAAGCGCAATCATCATTGAACGTTTTTTAACTAAACCATCAGTAATTTCTTGAACTTGAGAATTAAGAACATGAATTGCAGGTTCCGCAAGAACTGTTAAAGCGCCTACAATAAAACCAATAACGATAAGAAGTGTTTTTGAGTAGGAAGCTATTTGTGTACCTAATTTATAACCAATTGAAATATAGGCTACATCAACGCTTGCTAAGAATAAAACTAAACCAACATATGTATAGGCAAGGCCTATAAGAATTTGATAAATTTTGGACTTGTTTATTTTCAAAAAGAAGAATGAACAAATCGCAAAACATAAAACAATCAAGCCGAGAGCAATTCCAACTTCTCCCATTTTGTGAAGAATACTTTTTCCAAATGCAAGTAAAAGATTTTCACCAAGGATATAATCAGCTTCATTTAGTGAATAAGTTAGCTTACCACTTGTAAAGATAGATAAAAGTAGAGTAACGGCAATTGGACCAATTGAACATAGGGCAATAATTCCAAAACTTGCATCTTTTTCACTTTTCTTAGAAACAACTCTTGAAACACCAAGTCCTAAAGCCATTAAAAATGGAACAGTAATAGGTCCTGTAGTTACACCACCAGAGTCAAAAGCAAGAGGAATGATATTTTCATTTCCTGTTAACACAGATATGATAGCAATTCCAAAAAGTAACATATAAAAATACATCAATAAAAGATTTAATGATAATTTATGAATAGTTTTTAAAATTGCAAAGACAAGAAATCCTCCTACACCGACACTTATGCTAACTATTAAAACATATCGGTTAAACACTTGTTTTGTTTGCTCTGCAAGCACCGTTAAATCAGGCTCAGCAAACGTAACAAGAAATCCGAGAATGAAACAAGTAACTAATAAAACAGTAATTTTACCACTTTTAGTTAATCCATAACCAGTAAGCTTTCCCATCTCAGTCATCGAAAGATCAGATCCTAAGTTGAAAAGAGCAATACCTATAATTAGAAATAGGGTAGCCAAAGAAAATGCAAAAATTTCTTTACCTGAAAGACTTACAAATGGTGTAAAATTAAGAATAATAACCAGTAAATATATAGGTAAAACGGAAAAGGCAGATTCTTTGATTTTTTCTAAATTTTTTTTAAACAATTTTTCACCTCACCTTTACTTTATATTATACCAAAAAAAATACAAAAAGTTTAGAACAAATTTATAATTTTTATTCATTATTTAAAAATTAGACTCTTGCCTCAAACAAATTGTCTTTAAATGCATATATTTATAATGAAGTTAACTTCTATGAAAGGGGTGCAAATTATTAATTATACGAATAAAGCATTGTTTGGTTATAAAAATGAAACAATTAAATCCAATGCCGTTACAAGTATTATGCAAGATGTATTAACTTGTAATGTCTTTTCTGTAAAAAAAGACTATACAAAAAATAGTATACTAACATTTTTAATTAATATTAAAAATACTGGAAATGAAGTTATAAAGAATTTAACTATTACTGATAATCTTTCATTATATGAATATAATGGTAAAAAATTGAATCAATTATCATATATTGAAAATAGTACTTTGATATTTGTGAATGGGGAAGAAAATAGGATAAAACCAAAATTAAACAATGAACTTATTTTTGATAATATTACTATTCCAGAGAAAGGTATAGTAACAATTGTTTATCAGACAATAGTTACAAAATATGCTCAATTAGATGCTTCAAACAAAATAGAAAGTGAAATAACTATAAAAGGAGAAGATGTTCTAAAAGAGATAAAATTAAAGTATGTTATAAATGTAGAGAATAAGGCGGATCTAAAAATCGATAAAAGAATTGAACCTATACCAATAGTAAACAAAGGGGAAATAAAAATAATTTATCAATTATTTAATTATGGAAATGTTGATGTAAATCCTCAAGATGCAGGCTTTTTTGTTGATACATTTAATCCTATTATTAAAAATATAAAAGTAGAACTAAATAGAACAAACTCATTACAAAATAATTATACATATAATCAAACAACTGGATTATTTCAAATAAATAAAGGAATAATCACAGTTCCTAAAGCTAAATTTATTCAAACAAGTGAGGGAGATATTTCTGTAGAACCGGGAATGACAGAAATTATTATTTCAGGAAAACTTTGAAAGCTAAGTAGCTACTAGCAAAAAAGTCAACATTGTATATTATATACATTTGTTGACTTTTATTTTTATTTTATATAAATTTGTTTTTCAGGAGTTTCCTTATTGAACCAAAGCAAATGATTGTTATTAAAAATTTGATTGAATTGATGATGATAAACCTTTTCAAAACTTGAAGAACTCTTCAAATAATAATCATAGTTAATTTTAGAACCTTGATCCATCCATGTAGGATCTATATGATACCAAAATAAGCCAATTTTGACTAGATTCCAGGCGTGACCATCTAAATTGTAGTAGGGACCATATCCATTTTCAGTTTTACCGATAATTACTTCACAAGGGATATTGAGCTTGTCCATAATTCCCTTGAAAAGGAGAGCATAAGAAGTGCAAACTCCTTTTTTATCTTCGAGCATCGAAAGAACATCTCTATTAGTTAATGAGTTGTCGTATTCGTAATTAAGACATATATATTCACTAACCCATTGAACTTTATCGATAGTTTCATATTCAGAATTAATTTGTGAAGTTATTTCTTCTATTTTTTTATTGTATATCTCTAAATTTTTTTCATAATCTTCTTTTGGATAGCGAGAACTATAAGTTATTTTAATTCTTTTTAAATCTAATTTACCCATGGAAATTGATACGTTATAAACATGGAAATTTGTAGGCTCCCCACATTCGAGTCGGTATTTAACTTTAATTGCTGTTTTTTTAGATTCTGGTTCAATGACTGATAATTCATCTTCATTATTATCAATTGCTTCTTGGATTACTTCATATAATTTTTTATAAGAAATTGTTCTACTATTGCATAATGATAGTATTAAACAAACAAATACTATTATAGCAATAATTGGGATAATAGGAATAGTAATTGATTTATTTTTTATATTAATTGTTATCATATGTTTTTCTCCAAGGCTAATTTATTATTGTATATAGAAATGATATCTTTTATAATTTCAACGTGATTAAAGTACACGTTATAAATAATATAGTTTTGTCTTATCATTTGTAACTTTTCAATTGGAAGAATAGCAAGTTTATTTTTATTGACTTCATCCATGCATGCACTTTTTGCAAGTACTGATATTCCAAAGTCTTTTCTAATTAAATCCTTAATAGTAGCAATATTATCTACTTCTAAAACTACATTATAGTTTTTAATAGAATCATTATTATATTCTAGAGAAGCTTCAAATATTTTTCTTGTTGTTGAAGTCTGAAGTCTAAGAATCAATCTTTCTTTTTTTAACTCTTCAAGAGTAACGCTTTTTTTAGAAACTAAAGGATTATTAATTGAGAGAACACATACTAAATCATCTTTATCAACTGGGAAAAATTTTAAAGAAGAATCTTCAATCATCCCATCAACATATGCTAAATCTAATTCATAATTTTCAACCATTTTATATAAATTAGAAGTGGTGTCAGTAATAATTATAATAGATATGTTTGGATTATTAAGACTATAATATCCAACAATTTCCGTAAACATGTTGCTTTCAGCTGTGTGAGTTACGCCAATACGAATTTTTTTGGCAGCGGTGTCAATGTTTTTAAGCTCGTAAAGAAGTTTACTTTCGAGAGCTGCCATTCTTTTAGCGTAATTAGCGATTAGTTCTCCTTCAGGTGTTAGAGAAATTTCTCTTTTACCTCGAGAAATAATTTTAACTCCATACTCAGCTTCTAATTGGTTTATATGATGACTTACAGCTGGTTGAGTTAGAGAAAGTTTTTCAGCTGCTTTACTGAAATTTTTCTCTTCGATAACTGATAATAAAGTTTTAAATCTAATATCAAGCATATTATACCTCACATATAAATATAATTTATAGTACTATAAAATAATATAATTTGTATTTATATAAAAACATAGTATAATTATTCTACCACACAAAATAAAGAAATACAATATGTTTTTATAAATTTAAATTAATGTTTAGAAAAGGGTGATAAAATGGCAAATATATATGAAAAACTAGGTATAGAATCACAAGTGGCTGTAGTGATTATTTCAATTGCTTTAATGTTATTTCTTGGATTTCTTGGAACTAGAGTGACTAAAAGGTTGAAACTACCAAATGTAACGGCTTATATTTTAGTGGGTATTATAATAGGACCTTATGCTTTAAACTTAATTCCTGAAAACATAGTCAGCAAAATGGACTTTTTATCTGATATTGCGTTAGCTTTTATAGCCTTCAGCACAGGAGAATTTTTTAAGTTTTCGGTTTTGAAAAAGAATGGAACTAAGGTAGTCATTATTACAGTATTAGAATCATTAATGGCTTCCTTTCTTGTATTTATCGTGATGTTTGTAATATTGCGACTTAATCTTGCTTTTTCAATAGTTTTAGCTGCTCTAGCTGCAGCAACTGCTCCAGCTTCAACAGTAATGACTATTAGACAAACAGGTGCCAAAGGTGATTTTGTAGAAACGTTATTGCAAGTTGTAGCCTTAGATGATGTAGTTGGTTTGATTGCTTATAGCATAGCTATTTCAGTAGCTGTTGCTTCAATGAGTGGTGATGGAATTAACTTCAAGAGTATAATTGTACCTATTTTAATAAATACAGGTGTTTTAGTGCTTGGTGGATTCTTTGGAGTCTTCTTAAAGTGGTTAATGCCTAAGAAAAGATCAAATGACAACAGATTAATTATTTCTATATCAATGATATTCTTATTTTGTGGTATCTGTGCTTTATTGCAAGTGTCTCCATTATTAGGATGTATGTCTATGGGTACTATATATATTAATATTACTAATGACGATAAATTGTTTAAGCAATTAAATTACTTTAGTCCACCAATTTTACTATTATTCTTTGTTCGTTCAGGAATAAACTTTAATTTAGATAGTTTATTTAAACCTAGTGGTTCAATTGGTACAGTTTCTTTAATACTAATAGGTATAATCTATTTTATTGTGAGAATTATTGGAAAATATGCGGGAGCTTTTCTTGGATGTTGGCAAGTCAAAAAGCCTAAGGAAGTTCGCAACTACTTAGGACTAGCACTGATACCTCAAGCAGGAGTTGCAATTGGTTTAGCCGCTTTAGGAGCACGAACCTTAGGTGGTGAGCAGGGATCTGCTCTTGAAACTATAATATTAGCTTCGAGTGTTCTCTATGAGTTAATAGGACCAGCTTGTGCGAAACTTTCATTATACTTATCAAAATCATACTCAACAAATTTAGAAGATTTGACTGACGTTGAAATGGTAGATTCTCAAGGTAATGTGAAAACTGACGTTGAAATACTAATTGATAGAATTAATAAAATCAAAAATCAACTTCCTGTTCATACGGAAAATGAGGAAGAAGAAGCATTTAACGAAGCAGCTGAAGAACAATATTTATATAGTAGGCGTGGATTCGTTAATCAAATAAATAGAAGGAGGAATTAATTATGTTTCTATCTTATGTTGACCCAATTACAAAAATTATTGGAAATTGGGCAAGTGAAATTAATCTTTATAGTTGTATTTTAAAAATAATCTTGTCACTAATTCTTTCAGCAATTATTGGATATGAAAGATCAAGCAAAAGACATGCTGCTGGATTAAGAACATTTATAATCGTATCTTTAGCATCAACTATGGCAATGATAATTGATTTATCAATAGATAACAAAACAAGCTTAATGATATCAGCAGGAACTATAATTGCTGTATCAATAATAAGTGCTAATACAATTCTTTATAGCTCAAAAAATCAAATAAAAGGATTAACTACATCTGTTGGTTTATGGGGCACAGGAATATTAGGTTTACTTGTAGGAACAGGATATTATACAATTTCCCTAATTGGATTTGGAGTTTATCTAATAGTTTTATCAGCACTTCCAAAAATGGAAATATTCTTAAAAAACAGATCTAATCACTTTGAAATACATTTAGAATTAAAAAATATTTCTTATTTGAAAGATTTTGTAACTACAATAAGAGAGCTAGGTATAAGAGTTGATGATATTGAATCAAATCCAGCATATATAAATTCAGGATTAAGTGTATATACAGTTTCTGTTTCAATTATAAGTGATGAATTAAAGAAATATAAAACACATCATGAAATTATTGAGGCACTTAAATCATTAGAATATGTATATCACATTGAAGAAATGTAAATGAAAACCACATTTTGTGGTTTTTTATTTAAATATTATCAAAATAATAATTTGAGTTAAAATGAAACATATTTAGACAATAATATTATTGTAAATGAAAATAATAAATGATATAATTATAGATATTATTAGAATGGAGAATAGTAATGAAAAATATTAAAAATCTGTTGATAGATAAAATTGAAACTATTAAAATAGGAGATATTGTTGAGTTCGGTTCATATCCTCAAAGTCTAAAAGAAAAGGAAATATCTATACAAAATTGCTCTCCAACTGATAAAGGTTATTATATTGGTAATGATAATTGTAATTATGAATTTTATCGTGAATACTATTATAAAGTTGAACCATTACTTTGGAAAATATTAGATATTAAAGATGATAAAATATTATTGTTCTCTGAAAGAATCTTACTAAGACATGAATATAGTCTTGCGAGAAATAATTATAAAAAATCAAAAGCAAGATTATTTATTAATAATGAATTTTACAATAAAGCATTTACAAAGGAAGAACAAGAGAAAATTATTCCCACACTTATTGATAATTCCCTTTTCTCAACAACTCATGAGAAAAATCCATATGTATGCAAAAATACTTTTGATAAAATATATCTATTAAGCCTTAGAGACATAACTAATCCAGAATATGGATTTAATGAAAATACAGAAGAAGATGAAAATAGATGTAAGAAAATAACTTCGTACGCAGCTAATTCAGGTGCCGCTTCGGATAACAAAGGTAATGGATATTACTATTTGCGAACTCCCAGTTTTTATGAATTTGAATCAGAATATACTGTTTTAAATGACGGAAGTATTCTTTCGAGTTCACTTGGAAATACTGGAATAGCTCCAGCTTTATGGATTAAAATAAAATAACTAAGGACAGAAAATATGAAAAAAACAAATAAAACTTTCTATAAAAAGGCGATTATAAATTTTGGTATGTATCCTCAGACAATAAAAGATAATAATGTTACAATTAGTGGAACTCCTGATGAAAATGGTTATTATACAGGTAGTGATGGTGAGAAGTATGAAATGCTTAAGGCAAATCCCTTTGATGATAATTATTTATTTTCTAACGGGGAGACAATAATTGAAAACAAAGAATATTATTTTAAAGTTGAACCAATAAAATGGAAGATATTACAATATAGTCATGATAAAGCTTTAATATTTTCTGAATATATAATAGATACTCATATATATGATGAGCGTGAAAATAACTATGAAACTTCTAGCATAAGAAAATGGTTAAATAATGAATTCTTATATAAAGCTTTCAAAATGGAAGATAGAAATAATATTGTAAAAAAGGTTGTTAATAACTCGATTATTTCGACTTTAGATGATGATAATGATTATGTATGTTCAAATACAAAAGATAATGTGTTTTTATTGAGCCGAAAAGAAATAGCTGACGAAACATATGGTTTTCTCTATGATCCTTGGGAAATGTGTGAGAAGAGAGAAAAAGAATTAACTGATTATGCTAAAGCTAAAGAAGTATATGTAGACTTAGAAACTAAAAAAGGTGATTATTTTTTAAGAACACCATATAGAATTTCACCTACTAATGCTATTATAAGTAGTGCCTTAGGCGATACATATTATGAATATGTATATAATCCTTATATAGGTGTTGTTCCTGCATTAGTTTTAAAATTAAAAGGTGAAAATGAACCTGAAGAAAATGGTTATAATCTTTTTCAAAAAGGAAATATTATTGAATTTGGTTCTTACCCACAAACTGCTATATGTGAGGTAGCGGATGATTATGAATATGAAAAAGATAAAGAAGGGTTCATAAAAAGATATGATGGATCCAAATGCATAGCAGCAGCTATAAAGAATCCAGAAGGGTTTATATTAGAAAATACAGATAGATATGAAATGAATAGAAAATTATTATTTCTATTTGAACCTCTTAAATGGAAGATATTGAAAAAACAAGAAGATAAAGTTTTACTTGTTTGTGATGAAATAATTGATGCTGGAATATTTGATGATAAAGGAAGCGATTATAAAAACTCTCAAGTTCGTAGATGGCTTAATGAAGAATTTCTTAATCTGGCTTTCACAAAAAAAGAAATAGAAATGATTGATGATACTGCAATATATGATGCCAGTGATTTAATATGTAATAAAAACTCTCAAAATAATCTAGATAAAGTTTTCTTATTAAGTATAAGTGACATCAGAAATCTAATCAATGAAAAGAAAAAAAGCACAGATTACGCTCGTTCTAATGGAACTATGAAAGAAAGTAGTTACTGGCTTAGAACTTCATCTATTACAGATAAATATGATGCTCGATGCGCAGGTACAAATGACTTTTATAATTATCTTCGAAAAGAAGAAGTTACTGGCCTGGTTCCAGCGATATGGTTAAAACTCGAAATGAGGAAGTAATTTTCTCATTTTTATTATTTGAAATATTATGTTATAGACATAACTATTGTAATTGTCTTAACAAAAATGAAGATTATATTGTTAGTAATTTGTGAATGTGATATAATAATACAAAGGAGTGATATAAATGAAAAAAAATATATTAAAGAAATATGCAGAGGTTGTTGTAAAGGTTGGTGCAAATATCCAAAAAGATCAATATGTAATGATATATGCAAGTGTTAATCAAGCAGAGTTTGTAAGAATGCTTGCAAAAGAATGTTACAAAGCAAAAGCACGTTTTGTAAAGGTTGAGTGGAGTGATGATGAAATCTCTAAGATATCTTTGAAACATGTAAAATATGAAACATATATTGAAAATAGTAAAATGACAGAGTATCGTTTGCAAAATATGTGTAAAATAATACCTGCATGTATATATGTTGAAGATAGTGATCCCGACGTATTTAATGGACTTGATATGATTGCTCAACTAAAAGCTCGTCAAGATAGATACCAAGATTTAAAGAAATATTATGATGAGTTAGAAAACAAATATCAATGGGTTATATGTGCAATGCCATCAAAAGAATGGGCTAAAAAGGTATTTCCAGAAATGCCAGTGAATGAAGCATACAAAAAATTAGAAGAAGCAATCTTAACAACAACAAGAATCGATGAGAATGCTCTAAATAACTGGGAAGAACATATTAATAATCTAGAGGAAAAAGCTAAAATACTTAATGATTTAAATCTAGATTATTTAGAATATAAGTCAAGCAATGGCACAAATTTAAAACTACATTTAATGCCAAATCATAACTGGTTAAGTGCTCGCGGAAAAACATTAAAAACAAATATAATGTATGCTGCCAATATGCCTACGGAAGAAGTATTTACAATGCCTAAACCAGATGCTGTTGATGGTGTTGTTTATAGTACAAAACCACTTTCATTGAGAGGTAAACTTGTTGAGAACTTTGCAATATATTTTGAAAATGGAAGAGTAACTAAAGTTGAAGCTGAAAAGGGTAAAGAAGTATTAGAAGAATTATTAAATGACGATGAAGGAAGTAAACATTTGGGTGAAGTTGCTCTAGTGCCTTACAATTCACCAATTAATCTTTCTAAAATTCTCTTCTATAATACTTTGTTTGATGAAAATGCAAGTTGCCATCTTGCACTAGGAGCTTCATTTAAAGATGCTATAAAAGGTTACGAAGACTTAACAGAAGAAGATTGGAAAAAAATGGGATTTAATGATTCAATGAATCATGTAGATTTCATGGTTGGTAGTCAAGATTTAGATATTGTTGGAACAAAATTTGACGATACAAAAGTACAAATTTTTAAGAATGGTAATTGGGCAATATAATGGAAAAGTTTATCCTGAATAAAGAAACAAAAAAGTTAAAAAATATTGATTATGCAAAAGTTTGCTTATTAAAGGATTTAGTTTCATATCAAGAAGGTCAAGTAGTAAGTAAAACATTATCACAAAATAAAAATTTAAGCATGACTTTATTTTCTTTCGATAAAGATGAAGAAATTAGTACTCACAAGTCTGACGGGGATGCTTTTGTTTTATGTTTAGATGGAAAAATTAAAATCACTATTGATGATAAGGAATATGTATTAAATGATGGTGAATCGATAGTTATGCCTTCTAAACATCCGCATGCTGTTTATGCTCTTGAAAGATGTAAAATGCTTTTGGTAGTGGTGTTCTAATGGTTAAAATTGGAAATAGTTGGGATGATTTACTAAAAGATGAATTCCAAAAAGATTATTATAAAAACTTACATGAGTTTTTAAAAAGTGAATATTCCCATCACATAATTTATCCTAATATGTTTGATATTTTTAATGCTTTGAAATACACTGCATATGAGGATGTTAAGGTTGTAATAATTGGTCAAGATCCATATCATGAAGAGGGACAAGCTCATGGACTATGTTTTTCTGTGAAGGAAAATGTTCCTTTTCCGCCATCACTAAAGAATATCTTTAAAGAACTAAATAGTGATTTGAATATACCTATTCCTCAAAATGGTGATCTCACGAAGTGGGCTAAGCAAGGAGTACTCCTTCTTAATACTTGCTTAACTGTTAGAGCTCACTATGCAAATAGCCATAAAGGAAAAGGTTGGGAAATCCTTACAAATAAAATTATAGAACTTTTAAATGAAAGAAAACAACCTGTAATATTTGTATTGTGGGGAAATGACGCTAAAACAAAAAAACAATTAATAACTAATCCAATTCATTATGTTTTAGAAGCTGCTCACCCAAGTCCTTTATCGGCATATAATGGGTTCTTTGGATGTAAACATTTTTCAAAGGTAAATGCCATACTAAAGAAAAATAATATAAAAGAAATAGATTGGAGTCTATAGATGATAAAAGTAGTTACAAAAAATCAAATGGACAAATACTTAGATGAAATAGTTGATTTAAGAATCAAACTAAATGATATTCATGTAGATTCTTTAAAAGATGTTTTTAAAGATAATATAATGAATGAAACAAGACTTGATACAATATATGCCATTAATGATACTAATAGAGATGTAGTTATTATGGAAAATAACGATGTTGTAATGGCTTATGCCTTGATTAACTACGAAAAAACAAAAGAAACATTTGATAAAAAAGCTAAAGAAGTTTATTATATTCAAGAAATAATGATTTCTAATGCCTTTCAAAATCAAGGCTTAGGTAAGAAAATGATAGAATATTTGAAAAAGGATGCTTATAAAAAAGGATTCAAATTAATAGAACTTGATGTATGGAGTTTCAATCAAAAAGCTATTAGTTTTTATAAAAATGTTGGTTTTAGAGAACAACAACTGATTATGAATTTGGAGTTAACTGATGAATAAAAACAAACTTCAAGAAATTAAAGCAAGTATAACGAATGATTATGAGCTTTTTAAAAAGAAATCAAATATACTATCAATATTAAGAGGAATCTCATTTCTTTTAATTGCTCTTTCTATATTATTATATTTTACTATAGACTTACATTTTGTTTTTATAATTCTTACAATTATTTGTTTCATTGTTTTGCTTATAATACATAATCATATTGACTTAATAAAGAAGTATTATGAATCATATTTACATGTGATTTCCAATTATGAAAGAAGAATTGATGGTACATATGTAGGTAGAAAAGAAACTACTGGGTTAGAGTTTTTTGAAAATGATAAAGATTTTTTGAAAGACTTAGATATAATTGGTAATAATTCTTTGTACCAATATTTGAACATTTGTAGAACACATATGGGAAGAAAAAAACTATATGATAGTTTATGTAATAATGATTTGGGTGAAAACCTTTATAAAAGGCAAGAAGCAATAAAAGAATTAGGCGAAAATCTTGAGTTTTGTTTAAACTTTGAAGCTAACAATTATCGAATAGAGGACAACGTATATTTCTCAAAATTAAATAAAGTTACTCTGAAGGGGTTACATATAATTTTATCTTTAGGAATATTTTTATTTATTACTTTTGTAATATTATTTATATTGTCTGGTTTAGATAGAGTTAATCCTTCCTTCTTAATTATACCTTGCATAGTACAGATACTTAATTTCTTTATCTTTGGAAATATAAATAAAAATGCTTTAGAAGAAATAAAGAATATTGATGATGTTTCCTCATCGATATACGATACATTAAAGCTTTTTAAAGATATCGAGTTGAAGTCAGAAGTTTTAAAAACACACTTAGATAATATTATAAGGGGAAGAAAGTATGTTAAAAAATTAACCCTTATATCTGATTTTGATAGTGTACGTTATAACCCTTTGATAGGTGCTATTTTTAATGCTTTGGTTCCTTTCTCAGTTATAATTAGTTATTTATGCATGAAGACTATTAATAATTATTCATATGATATAACTAAGGGAATTGAATCTTTTGAAGAGTTCGAAATGCTTGTAAGTTTATGTGTGATAAAACATACAAAAGAATGTGCATCCCTTCCTAAAAGGTCAGAAGAGGTTTCGATTGCGTGCACTAATGTTTTACATCCACTTCTTGGTGAATCTAAATGTGTTGGAAATGATTTTGATACAAAGAATGGTATAAATGTTATAACAGGTTCAAATATGAGCGGTAAGACATCGTTTATGCGAACTATTGGCATAAATATAGTATTAATGAATGCGGGAACTTATGTAAATGCTACATCATTTTCGGCATCTTATCTTAATTTATTCACATCAATGCGCATATCAGATGATATAACTAAAGGAATATCTACATTTTACGCTGAACTGCTACGTATAAAAAAAGCTATTGATTGTGTTAAAAATAATGAAAAAATGTTAACGCTAATAGATGAAGTTTTTAGTGGAACTAATTCTAATGATCGTATAAAAGGCGCAATTTCTCTTATGAAAATGCTTGATAAACCTAACTCAATAGTTCTAATTACAACACATGATTTTGAACTTTGTGACATAAAGGATGAGAATATTATAAATTATCATTTTAGTGAATACTATGAGAATGATAAAATTAAGTTCAATTATAAACTCGAAAAAGGTAAATGTACTACTACTAATGCCATCTATTTGATGAAGTTAGTGGGTATAGAAGAATAGACGCTGTATGCGTCTTTTTCTTGTTTTATCAATAAAACCATGATATAATTAATATGAAGAAAACGCATATAAAAGGTATTTTATACAAAAAGAAAAATAATTTTTATTATAAAAATAGGAAATAGTCACATAGTAAAAATAATAATTTTGCTTAGAGTTTATCCTTTTTTATGTTTCTTTAACTAAATATAAGCACTAATTTAACTTATTTTTAAGTAGTTATGATAAAATTAATAAAAAGGATGTGTGGTTATGAAATTACTTTTAGCAGAAGATGATAGAGATATTTCAAGTGTAATAGTAAAATTCTTACAAAAAAACAACTATCTAGTTGATGCTGTATATGATGGAAAGGAAGCTTTACAATACTTAGATTGTGAAAAATATGATGGTGTAATTCTAGATGTAATGATGCCTAAAATGGACGGGATAACTGTTGTAAGGAATATGCGAAAAAAAGGTGACAATACGCCTGTTTTAATTTTGACTGCTAAAGCTGAAATTGATGACAAAGTTTTAGGTTTAGATGCTGGTGCTGATGACTATCTAACTAAACCATTTTCAATGAAAGAATTTTTAGCGCGTATAAGAGCTCTTACACGTCGTAAGAATACAACGCTGTCAACATTTTCTTTTGGCAACATAATATTAAATCCCAAAACATATGAGATAATATCGCAGACAGATAAAGTAAGATTAAGTGCTAAGGAATATCAAGTAATGGAAATATTAATAAATAATTCCAATTCACTTGTATCAACAGAGATGTTGATGGATAAAGTTTGGGGTTTTGATAGCGATGCAGAAATAAATGTTGTTTGGGTTTATATTTCGGCACTTAGAAAGAAACTTCAAGCAATAAATGCTAATCTTACAATTTCAGCTATAAGAGGGCTTGGATATAAATTGGAGGAAAAATAATGATCAAGAAGTTAAAAATGAGGTTTGTACTAATTTGTATGTCCTCAATACTATTTGTTCTTGGAGCGATTATCGCAACTGTTAATATAATAAATTATCGATTTATTAATCAAACAGCAGATGAACTTTTGGATTTATTAGCATATAATGATGGAATGTTTATCGAAGAATACTTCAAAGAATATGGAGCTCCTCCATATACGACAAAAGAAAGCAAATACGAAACAAGATTTTTTTGTGTTAGATTTGATGACGAAGAAAGACTTATCAGTATAAATATCCAAAATATTGCTAGTGTTAATGAAGAAGAAGCGGTAAGCTATGCCTTTAATGTATTGAATAGTAATAAAAAAAGAGGTTTTTACGAAAAATATAGATATTTAATTTCTAAAACAACGAATGGGAAATTAGTTATTTTTGTTGATTGTTCTAAAGCGGTATATATAGCTAGAAAGTTTGTAAACATAAGCGTAATAGTTGGTGCATTTGCCCTTGTAGGACTTTCTCTTCTAGTTTGGACGATTTCCTCAAAAACAGTAAAACCAATTGTGGATAGTTATAATAAACAAAGAAAATTTATAACTGATGCTGGTCACGAGCTTAAAACTCCGTTAACAATAATTGCTGCAAATGCAGAAATAATGGAAATTGAAAATGGAGAAGACGAGTGTATAGATGCCATAAAGAAACAAGTTGCGAGAATGACACAGATGACGAAAAACCTAGTGACATTATCACGAATAGATGAAGCGGACTTACGAAATGAAATGAATGAATTCTCATTAACAAATACTTCAATTGATATATTTGAAAGTATGAAGAAAGTAGCTATAAATCAAGGGAAAGATTATACATATTCTGTAGAAAATGATTTAATTTATAATGGAAATGAAAGATTAATTCGTGAATTACTATTAGTTATAGTCGATAACGCTATAAAGTATTCAAAGTCGCATATTAATATAAATGTTTCAAAAAAGAAAAACAAATTAATAGTAGATATTGAAAATGATACAAATGGTCTAAACAAAGATGAAATAAAAAACTATACAAATAGGTTTTATCGAACGGATGAAAGCAGAGCATCATCTATTGAAGGTAGTGGCATAGGCTTATCAATTGCCAATGAGATAGTTAAAATGCATAAAGGGGAAATGAAGTTATCATCTGAAGATGGTATTGAGTTTAAGATAAAAATAATTTTATAAAAATTTTATAAACTTTTAACTAATTTTTAGGTTGATATTATATAATGTTATTGTAAAAATTAGTATATAAGAGATTTTAAAATGTCATCTATTATCTTCCTTTTATATACTAAGTGATTACAAGATGTGTGTCATATTTTATATGTACATATCTATCATATCTTTCCCCTTCCCCTATATAAGACAAATCTCTATACGAGAACAAAAGCTAACTTGTGTAAAGTTAGTTTTTTGTTTTTTACCTAATAATACAAAGGTATAAAATGAGTGCTGTAAAGAAAAAATAAATATATGACTTGTTATTTCTTGAATAAAATTAAAAATTAATATATAATATATACGGAGGCTAAGTATGAAGAATAATTCAAGAAGAAATCAAAACACAGAAAGAAATAAAATGCCGGTGTACAAGAAAATTTTATTGACAATATTATCAATCATTATTTTGTTTATTCAGCTGAGTGTGTATTATTTTGTATTTATAGAGTCTAAAAATATTACATGGATTACGGTTTGCGTGCGAATACTAGGTATAATAATTGTTATATATTTATTCAGCAATCAAACGATGTGTAGCACATATAAATTGATATGGTCAAGCATTGTCTTATTTTTCTCATATGCTGGTCCCCTATTATATCTTCTCTTCGGAAATCAAAGGAGCTTGTCAAAGAGAAAAAGCAAAAAAGTTAAAGATTATTTGGATAGTAATGAATTAACTAATGAATTTATTGACAAACTAAAAAGTGAAGACATCAAAGGCTATAAATTTGTAAAATTAGTTAATGCCTCTACAAGAATGCCGGTTTATAAAAATACTAGTGTTAAATTCTATAATAATATTGAGGAAAAATTTTACAGTGTTTTAGAAGATATTAAGAATGCAAGAAGGTATATATTTATTGAAATGTTTATTCTCTCAACAGGGAAAATGCTTGATATGCTAATAGAGGCCTTAGAAGAAAAAGGAAAAGAAGGAATAGAAATAAAACTTCTTTATGATGATGTTGGAAGTAAATTTCCTTTGCGTTCGCAATCACTTAAAAAATTAAAAGCTATTCCAAATGTTGTGGTAGAAACATACGAACCATTAGGCTTTTCAATTAATCCAGCTGTAAACTTTCGTGACCATCGAAAAATAATTATTATCGATGGAAAAATTGGTTATGTAGGTGGAGATAATATTGGTGATGAATATGCTAACTGGATAAAAAAATATGGATTGTGGCGTGATAATGCTGTAAGATTATCTGGAGAAGCTATAAATAGTTTAGTCTTAATGTTTTCAGAAACATGGTATATGTCATCGAAAGAAATGCTTAAAGTTCAAGATTATTATTTTGAAGGTGAAAGTAAACTAGAAAATAGTTATGTTTATCCATACTGTGATGGACCTACAAATAATTGTAATCCAGCATATGAATTGTATTCGGCAATGGCAATGAATTCTGAAAACTACCTATACATTTCAACTCCATATATTTCTATAAATAGTGAATTTATAGAAACAATTGTTTCGGCGTGTAAAAGTGGAGTTGACGTGAGAATTCTTGTTCCAGGTATTCCAGATAAGAAATTGGTATACAAAACTACACAAAGTTTTTACGGAGAAATTCTGAAAGCTGGAGGAAGGATTTATGAATACACACCCGGATTTAATCATGCAAAAAACTATATATGCGATGATAAATATGCCATTGTAGGGACAATTAATATGGATTATCGAAGCTTATATTTACATTTTGAAAACGCAGTTTTACTTATTAACGATGAAAATATAATAAAAATGAAAGATGATTTCTTAAGCGATTTAGAAAAAAGTAAAGAAATAACATATGAAAATTGGAGCAAAAGATCAGTTCTATCAAAAGCTTTGCAAATGATTTTAAAGGTTTTTTCTGCTCTGATGTAAATGACAATTACTATTATACGAGGAGGAATAAATTATGTTATTAGAATTAAATTATGAGAATTATGAAAAAGTTGTAAAAGAGAATAAAATAGTCTTAATTGACTTTTATGCTACTTGGTGTGGACCATGCAAGATGCTTTCCCCAATTATCGAAGAGATTGCTGAAGAAGGCGTTGAAGGAGTTCAAATCTGTAAAGTTGACGTTGATAAAGAAACTAAATTAGCTTCAAAATTTGGCATACAATCTATACCAACTTTAGTAGTTATTAAAGATGCTAAGCCCGAAAGAATGGCTATGGGATATCGTCCTAAAGAAAGCATTTTGAGAATGCTAGAGTTTTAAAATGTAGGAAAATACTATTTAGATATATTTAATAAAACTTATAAAAAAAGTGTAAATAAATCATTTAATTTACGTTTATTTAAGATTTGTATTTTCAAATTAAAAAACGAAAAATGATGACTTTACATTTTTTTAAAATATGTATATAATATATAGTGAGTAAAATATAGGAGTTTTGATTATGATAAAAATATACAATTCTTTAACAAATAAAATAGAAGAATTTAAACCAATTGAAGAGGGAAAGCTTTCGATGTATGTTTGCGGACCAACTGTGTATAGTACAATACACATTGGAAATTCGCGCCCAGTTATTTTCTTTGATACTGTTGCCCGTTTCTTTATGTATTTAGGATATGAAGTAAAATATGTATCTAACTTTACAGATATTGATGACAAAATAATTCGTCGAGCTAAGGAAGAAAATGTATCTGAAAAAGAAATTAGTGAAAAATACATAAAAGACGTATTAAATATTTATAAAAGGTTAAATTGTCTTCCTCACTATAAAAACCCTAAAGTAACTGAAAATATGAATAATATTATTGAATTCATTGGCAAAATGGTAGATAATGGTGGGGCCTATGCTATAGATGGTGATGTCTATTTTGATGTTTCTAAAATAAAAGAATATGGAATTTTGAGTGGACAAACAATAGATAATCTTCTTGATGGTGTTCGCATTGAAAATAATACTAAAAAACATAGTTCTATCGATTTTACTCTTTGGAAGAAAACTGATGAAGGTGTAAAATGGGATTCACCTTGGGGTGAAGGTAGACCAGGATGGCACACAGAATGTGTTGTTATGATTGATGATATATTTAAAGGACCTATAGATATTCATGGTGGAGGTAGTGATTTGAAATTCCCTCATCATGATAATGAAATAGCTCAATCGATATGTGTTAATAATCATAAAATAGCTCATTATTGGATGCATAATGGTCGCATTGATCTTGGTGGTGAAAAAATGAGTAAATCATTAGGAAATATAATTCTTGCTAATGATTTATTAGATAGAGTTCCATATCAAGTTTATCGCTTGATGATGTTAAATGTTCCTTATCGTCAATTATTAAATTATCGCGAGGAGTTACTAACACAATCAACAAAAGATTATGAGAAAATCAAGAGAGCATATATTAGTTTATATCGTAAGTTAGAACTTTCTAATGCTATTAATTTTGATGTAAATATTGATGACGAAAGTATTTTGAAAATCAAAAATGATTTTATAAGTAGTATGAGTAATGATTTCAATACTGCTAATGCGATAACAGCAATTTTTGAGTTAACAAAACTTATAAATATTCATTTACGTAATAGTAATACAGATAATTTGATATTAATGCAGATGCTTAAGTGCTTAAAAGAATTATTATGGGTACTAGGAATTGAAGTAGAAGTAAAGCCATTAACAGATGATGAAAAGAAACTTATTAGTGACTGGAATGAAGCTAAAAGAAATAAAGATTTCGTAAAAGCAGATGAATTAAGAAAGCAAATAAGTGATAGAAAAATAGAGTTATAAAATGAATGAATTTACAAAAAAAATTGATTCTTTGATGCTAAATGGGTCGGACTTAGCATATATAGGAGATGCTTATTATGAACTTTATATTAGGACATATCTAATCTCTAAAGGAATTCATAAGCCTAATGAATTACATAGTAAGTGTACTAAGTATGTTTGTGCTAAAAGTCATGCATTAATTGCTTCAGAAATTGTTTCTGAGTTTACACCTAGAGAACTAGATGTTTTTCATAGAGGTAAGAATTATAATTACAAACATACTTCTAAATCGGCAAATTTGCCTGAATATTTGCTTAGTTCTGGCTTTGAAGCAGTAATCGGATATTTATTCCTATCACAAAATGAAAAGAGATTGAATGAAATTTTGGCCATGGCAATCTCAATTATAGAAAGAAATTAAATAAATGGTAAATAAAATGGAAACAAATACACAACTCATATATGGTAAAAATACAGTTTTAGAAGCGTTAAAAAATGGTTCAGTGAAAGTTTTATATCTAGAAAAAGAACAAAACTATGATGTAAAAGAACTTGCTTTAAAAAGTAAAGTAGAAATAAAATACTTGACGAAAATAGAAATGAATAAGATGGTAAATGGTAACCATCAAGGCTGTATAGCTTTAACGTTTGATTATAAGTATTATCAATTAGATGATGTTATAACTGATAAAAATGACTCGCTAATAATTGCATTAGATGGATTAGAAGATCCTCACAACCTAGGAGCAATAATTCGAACTGCAGAAATAAGCGGATGCGATGGAATTATTTTACCGAAAAACAGAAGTGTACGTGTTTCAAGTAGTGTTTTCAAAGTTTCTACTGGGGCAATAGAATATGTAAAAGTTGCTCAAGTAACTAATTTAAGACAAACACTACAAGAACTAAAGAAAAAAGGATATTGGATTGTTGGCGCTGAATACACTCCTCAAAGTCAAGAAATATGGGATGTGGATTATAATATGAAGATATGTCTTGTGATTGGATCTGAAGGAAATGGTATATCAAGAATAGTTCGCGAAGAATGTGATTACATTGTTAAGATTCCAATGTGGGGAAAAATCAATTCATTGAATGCATCAGTAAGTGCGGCAATCATAATTTATGAAATTAGGAGACAACAAAATAAAAAATGATAATAAAATATAACGATAATGAATTGTTATATTTGATATCAGAAAAAGACGAAGTAGCTTTAGAAATAATGATGAATAAATATGAACCTCTTATTAAAAGTATGTTAGTAAGATATAAAATTAAAAGCAAAAACTTTGAAGATTTTTACCAAGAGTGCTTAATGACTCTTTATAATTGTGTTAATAAGTATCGTGAAGATCGCAAAATATCATTTAATTCATATTTAGAAATGTCATTAAATTATTGCATTCAAAACATCTTAAGAAAAGAAAAAAGTTATTTTTATGATGTTGTATTGATGGAAATGCAAGACTTGGATTATATTCTTCCTGTGAAGGAAGAAGAGACGATAGAATATTCTTTTGAAAAACTTAGTCAATATGAAAAAAAGGTTTTAAAATATTTAAGTGAAGGTTATACAATTCCTAATATTTCTTTACAATTAAATAAAGAAAGTAGAAGCATTTATAATACGATTTCGCGAATTAAAAATAAATCTAAGATAGGAATTAAACTTTCGAAAAAAGATACGATTTTATCTGATTTTGAGAAAAGGGTATATGATAAGTACCTTTTAGGGTTTAAAGCAAATGAAATAGCGTATTTGCTGAGAACTGATATTAATTCTATATATAATGCTTTAAAAAGGGCTAAGAATAAAACTAAAAATAAAAAATAAGCATTAAAATCAATTGACATTTAGAAAGAAAAATAGTATAATATATTGTAGTTTTGGTGATTCTATGAGAGAAAAAGTAATACTTGTATGTGAAGAATGTTTGTCACGTAATTATACAATTGATAAAAATAAACTTACAAATCCTAAAAGAATGGAAATTAAAAAGTTTTGTAAAAAATGTAATAAACATACTTTACACAAAGAAACAAAATAAATAAACAAAAATAAATAAAGATAATAATTAGTCTTTATTTATTGATAATAGCAATCATTAAATTTTATACTGTATATTTTAAACTAAATTAATAAATTCAATGGAGGATTATCATGGCTGAAAAAGAAAAGAAAAGCTTAATGAGTTTACTTGGAAAAGAATACAAATATGAAGGATTATTATTACTTGTTTTAGGTATAATAACTACAGTACTAGGAGTATTGATTCATTTAGGCGTAACAACAAAAGGATCTGAAGGATTAGTAATTAATGAAAACTTCTATTTCATTGGTGAATATCCAAAATTATTTGCATGGGTTCTAATCATCTTAGGAGCTGCTGCAATTATACTTGCAATTTATCCTTATTACAAACCATCAATTAAAGAAATGAAGAGAATAACATGGCCTAGTAAAAAAGAAATGTTATCTAACACTTTAATTGTTATAGCATTTATTGTTATTGTTGCTTTCTTATTCTTAGGTTATGATGCAATTCTAAATCAAGTTGTAAAATTATTCAAATATCTTGGTAACTTAATGAGATAAGGAACTCGATAAAATGGAAGATAGAGCTTGGTACGTGGTACAAACATCTCCTGGTTTCGAAAGTGTTGTAAAGAGAAACCTTGAAAGAAGAATTGAGTCGATGAAGATGACTGATAAAATCTTCAATGTGTTAGTACCTGAACAAATAGAAGTTGAGAAAAAGAAAAATGGAGAACTAAAAGAAGTTGTTGTTAGACCATATTCTGGATATGTGTTTATTGACATGATAGTAACTGATGAAACTTGGTTTATGGTTCGTAACACTCCAAGTGTAACAGGATTCTTAGGATCAAGTGGTGGTGGTGCAAAACCTGTGCCATTGCAAATTGATGAAATTACACCAATTTTAAAAATGTGTGGAATTTCTCAGTCAAGTTCATTCACTGGCAAAGTTGGTGATAAAGTAAGAATTATGTCAGGCAGCTTCAGTGGTCAAGAAGGCGTTATTTCTTCAATCGATGAATCTAAAGAAATTGTAAAAGTATTAATAGAGGGCTTCGGCGGTCAAGCAACTTTAGAACTTGGATATGAAGAAGTAAAGTTATTAGATAAATAGAACAACTAACCTTTCCGTAAGTGGGAAGGTTTTATTTTTGCAAAAATAAAGAACAAAAAGCCTCAAAAAATAATTGACTTTTAAGGTAAAATAATGTATAATATATAAGTGCGTTAATCACGTTACTATTTTATTATTAGTGGGAGAGTAAAAACTCAAATACCACATCACGGACAAAAAGGAGGTGCGTCTCGTGGCTGCGAAAAAAATTACGAAAGTTGTGAAACTACAATTAAATGCAGGTAAAGCAACACCAGCTCCACCAGTTGGACCAGTATTATCACCTACAGGTATTAATACTCAACAATTCTGCTTACAATTCAATGATAAGACTAGAGATATGGCTGGATATATGATTCCTGTTATTGTTACGGTTTATGATGATCGTTCATTTTCTTTCATCACAAAGACTCCACCAGCATCTGATCTATTAAAGAAAGCTGCTGGAATTGAAAGTGGTTCTTCAAACGCTAAGAAGATTAAAGTTGCTACTATTTCTCGTGAAAAAGTTAAAGAAATTGCAACTACTAAATTACCTGACTTAAGCGCATACACAGTTGAAGCTGGTATGAAGATTATTGAAGGAACTGCAAGAAACATGGGAATTGTTGTTGAAGATTAATTAAAAACAATGAAGTTTCTAAACCCAAATAAGTTGATAATTCAACTTAAACTGTGGGAGGAATTTCCGTTAGACCACATTTAAGGAGGTAAAAATATGGCTAAAAGAAGTAAGAAATACCAAGATGCGGCAAAACAAATTGACCGTACTAAAAAGTATACTCTTGTTGAAGCTGTAGAATTAGCTAAAAAAACTAGTTGTACTAAATTTGATGGAACTGTTGAACTTGCATTTAAGATGAATCTTGATTCACGTAAAGCTGATCAAAACTTACGTGGAGCTATCGTTCTTCCTTATGGAACAGGTAAAACTCGTACTGTGTTAGTATTAACTAAATCACCAGAAAAACAAAAGAATGCTACTGATGCTGGTGCAGATTATGTCGGCGATGCTGAATATATCGAAAAAATCAAAAATGGTTGGTTCGAATTTGACATTATCGTTGCTACACCTGATATGATGGGCGAATTAGGACGTTTAGGTAAAATCTTAGGACCTAAAGGTTTAATGCCAAATGCAAAAACTGGTACAGTTACAATGGATATTACAAAAGCTGTTAATGAAATTAAAGCTGGTAAAGTTGAATATCGTGTTGACAAGACTGGTAACATTCAAATGTTAGTTGGTAAAGTAAGTTTTGATGCTGAAAAATTAGTTGAAAATGTAAAAACTATTTATGCATTAATTTTAAAACTTAAACCATCAACTGTTAAAGGTGTTTATATTAAGAATATGGCTATTTCTACTACAATGGGCCCTGGAATCAAAGTTGACCAAGACTCTGTACTTACAAAATAATTAAATAATAAAAATAACTAAATTAAATAAAAATAATAAAATAATCCATAAAAATAAAATAGTTTGATTATTCGCCGTAGACAGTAGGTGCGTAAAGCTTAATTTCCTACCGAGGTTACATAATTAGATTAAAATGATCTAATTATAAAAAAGTTCTCTTTACCTCTTTTTGTCTATGCAAAAAGAGGTTTATTTTTTCAAGGAGGTAAAAATGAAAAAAGCGACTTTAAACAGAAAAGTTGAAGACGTTAATGCTATTTCTGCCAAATTTGAAGAATCTTCAATCGCTATCGTTGTTAATCCAATTGGTTTAACAGTAACAGAAGTTTCTGAATTACGTAATAATCTTTATAAAGCTGGTGCTGATTTAAAGGTTATTAAGAATAACATTTTACGTCGTGCTGCTGATAAGTTAGGATACGATGGTATCCAAGAGACATTTGCTGGACCAAGTGCTGTTGTTTTCTCTAAAGATGCTGGAAGTGCTGCAAAAGTAGTATTTGATTTCTTAAAAGCAAATAACAAATTTGAAGTTAAAGCAGGTCTAATCGATGGTGTATTTACTACAAAAGAAGATTTAAAAGCTATCGCTGGTTTACCAAACAAGGAAGGTATGCTATCAATGTTACTAAGTGTAATGCAAGCTCCTATTCGCAATCTTGGTATTGTTATTAAAGCGATTGGTGAAAAAGAACAAGCATAATTTTAAGGAGGATATTATATTATGGCTAAAATCGATACACAAAAATTTATTGAAGATTTAAAAGAAATGACAGTTTTAGAACTTAACGAATTAGTTAAGGCAATAGAAGAAGCTTTCGGCGTTACTGCTGCTGCAGCTGTAGTTGCTGCTGGTGGAGCTCATGAAGAAAAAGAAGAAGGACCACAATTAGTAAGCGTAGTATTAAAGAGCGCTGCTGCTAACAAAGTTGGTATCATTAAAGCTGTTAAAGAAATGTTAGGTTTATCTTTAATGGATGCTAAGAAATTAGTTGAAACTGCTGATGCTAAAATTAAAGAAGGTATTTCTAAAGAAGAAGCTGACGGCGTTGCTGCTAAATTAAAAGAATTAGGCGCAGAAGTTGAAGTTAAATAATTTGAAATATAAGCTAGAGCCTTGCGCTTTAGCTTTTTGTTTATTATATGAGCCAATATTTTGAAAATGACCCTAATTTAAAATCAAATACAAAACAAATAAAATATACTTATCATGGTAAAGAAATAATTTATACAGTTGATTTAGGAGTTTTTAGTAAGGATCGCGTTGATTTTGGAAGTAATTTACTATTACAATCTTTACCTATATTCACTTGTGAGAATATTTTGGATATTGGATGTGGATATGGAACTATCGGATTATCAATAGCAAAAGTATATGATAATACTAATGTTATGATGTGTGATGTTAATAAACGTGCAATTGAACTTACTAGAAATAATATATTATTGAATAAAATAAATAATGCTAAAGTAATTGAAAGTAATTGTTATGAGAATATAAATGATAAATACGATGTAATTATTTCTAATCCACCTATTAGAGCTGGAAAAAAAGTTGTTCATGAGATATGTTTAAAAGCTAGTGAATTTCTAAATGATAATGGAAAAGTATATTTTGTTATTCAAAAAAAACAAGGCGCTGAGTCTTTGTATAAAAAGATGTTAGAAATTTATAATAAATGTGAGATAATTAATAAAAAGAATGGTTATCTAATAATTGAAGGTTCGATGTAACCTTCATTTTATTTTTGTGATTTAATATGTCACATTTAGATAAATATTATAATAAAATCGCATTTTACACTTGACTAATTGAAGGAAATATGGTAATATAGTAGAATGCAATAGAATGTATTTATAATGCAAAATCTGCGTCATTTTTTGCTTATTTATTGAGAGGTGAAAATATTGGGCTACAAAAATGTAAAATATGGAAAAAATCGTATTAGACGAAATTATTCACGCGTTCAAACTAACGTAGAATTACCAAATTTAATTGAGGTTCAAACAAAATCGTTTGAATGGTTCAAGACTGAAGGATTAAGGCAGTTGTTTGCGGAGTTTTCTCCAATTAAAGATCATGCTGGTAATCTAGAACTTTATTTTGATAATTTCTCTTTTGATGAGCCTAAGTATAGTATCCCTGAAGCAAAGAGAAACGACATGAACTTTTCTCGTCCGCTAAAGGCTGATGTAATGCTTAAATCAAATGAAACTGGTGAAATCAAAATGGATAGAATTTTCTTAGGTGAATATCCTATGATGACTCCATCAGGAACATTTGTTATCAATGGTGCTGAGCGTGTTGTTGTAACACAAATTATTCGTTCTGCTGGTGCTTTCTATAACTGTACTACTGATAAAAAAAGTGGACAAAAACAATTTTATGGACAAATTATTCCAACACGTGGTGCATGGATTGAATTTGAAACTGGTGGAAAGGATTTATGGTTCGCCAAACTTGATAGATCTAAGAAGATTTATTTAACTACTTTCCTTCGTGCTATAGGTTTAAAGAGTAATCGTAGCATAAAGAGTTTATATGGTGATAATAAATACTTACAAGCAACATTTGCAAAAGATGATTCTTTTGGACCTGATGATGCACTAGAGCAATTATATGAAAAATTGCGCCCAGGTGAAAAAGCTAAACCTGAAGATGCTCGTAAATACATTGGAAGTAGATTGTTTGAAAATAGACGTTATGACTTAGCAAGTGTTGGACGTTATAAAGTAAATAAAAAATTAGATGTTTTAGATAGACTTAACTATATATTAGAAAATTATAACAATGCATATGTAAAATTTGAAAATGCTAATGGTGACATAGTTGATTCATCTACTGGTGAAATTTTATTCCCATATGTAAAAGCAAATGAATATGAAGGCTATGAATTAACAAATGATTTAATTGATTATTTAAATGAAAATCGTCACTTGTTTAGAAATACTAATTATTATAGTAAAATGTTAGATGAATCTGACTGTGTAGTACTTGAATGCCTAGAAGTGTCTTTTGAAAAACTTCATAATAGAACTGAAGTTAAATTAGTTGGCAATGACCAAAAAGAAGATAGAAATCATGTTACTGTATCTGATATTTTGGCAGGTGTTGGTTATTATATGAACTTACATGAAGGTGTTGGTCAAGTTGATGACATCGATCACCTAGGAAATCGTCGCTTAAGATTAATAGGTGAATTATTACAAAATCAATTCCGTATTGGTCTTGCAAAACTTGAAAAGAATGTTAAAGATAAAATGTCAATGGCAGCTGATCCAAAATCAATTGTTCCTCAAAACTTGGTTAATATTAAAGCATTAACATCATCAATTAAGGAATTCTTTGGAAGTAGCCAATTATCTCAATTTATGGATCAAATTAATCCACTTTCTGAATTAACACATAAACGTCGTCTATCTGCATTAGGTGCAGGTGGATTAACTCGTGATCGTGCTGGATTCGAAGTTCGTGACGTACACGTATCTCATTATGGACGTATTTGTCCTATCGAGACACCTGAAGGTCAAAACATCGGTTTAATCAACTCACTTGCTACATATGCAAGAGTTGACCAATATGGATTTATTGAAACTCCATACTTAAAAGTTATTCAAAAAGATGGAAAATCTATAGTTACAGATGAAAAAATCTATTTAACTGCTGATAAAGAAGAAGCATATTATATAACTCAAGCTAACACAGAAGTTAATGAAAACATGGAAATAGTCCCTGAAAAAGTTACTGCTCGTCATATGGGTGATACACATATTTATCCACGTACACAAATTAACTTAATCGACGTTAGCCCACAACAAATTGTTGCCGTTAGTACTGCATGTATTCCATTCTTAGAGCATGATGATGCTAACCGTGCCCTAATGGGAGCTAATATGCAACGTCAAGCTATTCCACTATTATGTCCTGAAGCTCCATTTGTTGCTACAGGTATAGAAGCAAAAGCTGCTCATGATTCTGGTGTTGCTTGTATTTGTGAAGGCGATGGAGTTGTTGATTTTGTTGATGCTTCCACAGTTATAGTTTTAGAAGATAGCGGTGCTGTTAAAACATATAAATTAATTAAATATGACCGTTCTAATCACTCAACTTGTGTAAACCAAAAACCAATTGTTTACAGAGGTGAAAGAGTTAAAAAAGGTGATGTATTAGCTGATGGTGCATCTATGGACCAAGGTGAAATGGCATTAGGACGTAATGTTGTAATTGCCTTTATGACATGGAATGGTTATAACTATGAAGATGCTGTTATCATGAGTGAAAGATTAGTTCAAGATGACGTTTATACATCAATTCACATTGAAAGATATGAAGTTGAAGTACGTGAAGGTAAACTTGGAAAAGAAGAAATTACTCGTGAAATTGAAGATAGAAAAGAAGCTATTGCTAATCTAGATGAACGTGGTATAGTTCGTTTAGGTGCAGAAGTTAAAGAAAATGATATATTAGTTGGTAAAGTTACTCCAAAAGGACAAACTGAACCTACACCAGAAGAAAGATTATCAATTGCTTTATTTAATGATAATTCTAAAGATGTTCGTAATACATCAAAGAAGGTTCCTCATGGTGGTGGTGGAGTAGTTCATCGTATTGAACACTTCTCACGTAAAAATGGTGATGAACTTGACCCAGGCGTATTAGAAGTTGTACGTATCTACATCGTTCAAAAACGTAAAATTACTGAGGGCGATAAGATGTCAGGAAGACACGGTAATAAAGGTGTTATTTCACGAATTCTTCCTCCTGAAGATATGCCATTTATGGAAGATGGTACACCTGTTGATATTATGTTGAACCCTCAAGGTATTCCTTCTCGTTTAAATATCGGACAAGTTTTAGAAATACATTTAGGTATGGCTGCCAAGAGATTAGGTATTCATATTGCAACACCAGTTTTCGATGGTGTTACTAATGAAGATTTAAAAGAAATCATGGCTGAAGCAGGAATGGATCCAACTGGAAAAACTGTTTTAAGAGATGGTAGAACTGGTAAACCATTTGATAATAAAATATCTGTTGGTGTCATGTATATGATCAAACTTGCTCACATGGTTGATGATAAATTACATGCAAGAAGTGAAGGTTCATATACTCTTGTTACTCAACAACCAATGGGTGGTAAGGCACAAAACGGTGGTCAACGTTTCGGTGAAATGGAAGTTTGGGCCTTAGAGGCATATGGTGCTGCTTATACGCTTAGAGAAATGTTAACAATTAAATCTGATGATATTGTTGGACGTAATAAAGTTTATAAAGCAATCACTGATGGAGAACCTGTGACTAAACCTGGAATCCCAGAATCATTTAGAGTTTTAGTTAAAGAATTACAAGGTCTAGGTTTAAGTGTTAAATTAATCGACGCTGAAACAGGTGAAGATGTTGCAAATAAGAGTCTTGTAGAAGAGATTACAGAGGCAACAAAAGCTAAAAAAACAAACAATTAATATTTCGAGGTGAAATAATTTGAAAAGCAAGAAAAAATATAGCTATATACAAATAGGAATTGCGTCTCCAGAAGAAATTAGAAGTTGGAGTTATGGTGAAGTTAAAAAACATGAAACTATTAACTACCGTACTTTAAAACCTGAACGCGATGGTCTATTTTGCGAAGTTATATTTGGACCTACAAAAGACTATCAATGCGCTTGTGGAAAATCAAAAAAGATGTCTAAGAGCGATAAAAAATGTGAAAAATGTGGTGTCGATATAACTGAAAGTAAAGTTAGACGTGAGCGTATGGGTCATATTGAACTTGTTGCTCCTGTTGTTCATACATGGTTTATGAAAAATAGTCCAAGTAAGATAGCCTTACTTCTAGATATGAAGAGTAAAACTATTGAAGATATTGTATATTTTGCATCATACATTGTTATTGATCCAGGTACAGTTGAAGATTTTGAAAAAGGAAGAATTTTAACTGAACAAGAATATGCAAAATATCAAATGAGTCATGGAAGAAGAAGTTTTACAGCTTTGACTGGTGCTGAAGCAATTAAGAAACTTCTCCAAGAATTAGATTTGGGTGAGATCGCTGAAGAACTTAGAGAGGAACTTAAGACAGCAACAAAGCAAAGACGTGATAAATTAATCAAAAGACTAGAAGTTGTGGAAGCATTCCATAAATCTGGAAATAAACCTGAGTGGATGGTTATGGAAGTAATACCTGTACTTCCTCCTGATTTAAGACCAATGGTTCAACTAGATGGTGGCCGTTTTGCAACTACTGATTTAAATGATTTATATAGGCGAATTATTACACGTAATAATCGTTTACGTAAGCAAATTGAGCAAAGAGCTCCAAGTCTTATTTGTAAAAATGAAAAGAGAATGCTTCAAGAAGCAGTTGATGCTTTAATTGACAATGGTAAAAAAGCTAAAAAAGTCGTAGAAAAGAACCATCCTCTAAAATCATTATCTGATTTATTAAGAGGTAAACAAGGACGATTCCGTCAAAACTTACTTGGTAAACGTGTGGATTTTTCAGGTCGTTCTGTTATCGTAGTTGGTCCAGACCTAAAGATGTATCAATGTGGTATCCCACGTGAGATGGCTTTAATATTATTTAAACCATTTATTATTAATGCAATTATGAATAGACCTTCAGATTCAGTTGATGGAAGTGGTAAAATCACTTTAAAAGAAGCACGAACAATGATTGAACAAGGTCATCCAATTGCAATGACTGAAATGGAAAAAATAATTGTTGAACATCCAGTTTTATTAAATCGTGCTCCAACACTACATAGATTAGGTATTCAAGCATTTGAACCAAAACTAGTAGAAGGTAAAGCAATTAGATTACACCCACTTTCTTGTACAGCATTTAATGCTGACTTCGATGGTGACCAAATGGCTGTTCACGTTCCACTATCTGAAGAGGCACAAACTGAAGCTCGTCTTCTAATGTTAGCATCAAAAAATATTCTAGCTCCAAAAGATGGTAAACCAATTGTAACTCCATCACAAGATATGGTATTAGGTAATTACTATTTAACAATCGAAGACCCTGATGATCCACATGAAGGTAGAGTATTTAAAGATATAAATGAAGTTGAAATGGCATATGAAAATGATGAAATTGGTTTCCATACTCGTATTGCTATTCCTGCAAGTGAAATGCATGAAAGAGTTAGTAGATATAATCCTGAAAATATTGATGATTATCTAATAACTACTTATGGAAAAATTATCTTCAATACAATTTTTCCTAATATTGAACCATATATTCCATATATATGTGAATCATTTGATGAAAATAAAGCTCCAACAAACTTAACAGAAAAAACTCCATCAAGATTCTTTGTAAAGAAAGGAACAAATATAAAAGAATATTTAAAAACTTTACCTGTTCCTCATCCATTTGTAAAGAAATACTTGTCTGTAGTTATTGCTGAAGTATTTAAGAGATTTAAACTTGCCGAAACTTCGAAGACACTTGACAAGATGAAAGATTTAGGATTTAAATATTCTACTGTTTCAGGCATAACTGTTGCTGCGAGTGATATTCAAGTTATCGGAACGAAAAAAGAAGTTATTGATAAAACTCAAAAAATCGTTGATAAAATTGATAAATATTATTCTCGTGGTATCATCACTGCTGAAGAAAGAAGAAGATCAGTTATTGATGAATGGGGAAAAGCTAAGAAACAACTTGAGAAAGACATTGAAGATGAAGCGAAGACAAACTTCATTAGTAACCATATCTACATGATGGGTGACTCTGGTGCCCGTGGTAGTATTGCTAACTTTATTCAATTGTCTGGTATGCGTGGATTCATGGCTAAACCTAATGGAGAAAGTATGGACGTTCCAATTCTATCTTCATTTAAAGAAGGATTATCAATGTCTGATTTCTTTATTTCAACACATGGTGCTCGTAAAGGTTCTACAGATACAGCTTTAAAAACTGCCGAATCTGGTTATTTAACTCGTCGTCTTGTTGACGTAAGTCAAGATGTTATTATTACAGAAGATGATTGTGGTACTGATAAAGGTATGCTTGTTACTGACCTTGTAAAAGAAGATGGAAGAGTTATTGTTCCATTATATGATAGAATAAGAGGTCGTTTCACAAATAAACCTATTTATGATCCACGTGATGAATCAAAGATATTAGTTGAAAAAGATACATTTATTTCAGATTTACTTGCTGATAAGATTGTCAAAGCTGGAGTAAAAGAAGTTTATATTCGTACATTGCTTACATGTAATTGTAAAAATGGTGTTTGTGTAAAATGTTATGGCTCTGACCTATCTACAGGTGAAGTTGTTGAAAAAGGTGAAGTTGTTGGTGTAATAGCTGCTCAATCAATTGGTGAACCTGGTACACAACTTACAATGAGAACATTCCATAGTGGTGGTGTTGCCGGTGGCGATGATATTACACAAGGTCTTCCTCGTGTACAAGAGTTATTTGAGGCACGTACTCCTAAAGGTAAAGCAATTATTTCTGAAATAAAAGGTGAAGTTAGCAAAATTGAATTAGTTCAAGATAGCCGTTATGAAGTTGTTATTAAAAACAAATCTAATGGTGATGAAAGAAAATATATTACCGATAGTGGTAAACGCCCTATTGTTAAAATGGGTGAAAAAGTTGAACCTGGTCAAAAGATTACTGATGGTCAAATACATCCAAAAGAACTTGTCCAAGTATCTACTGTTGAAGCAGTTGCAAAATACATACTAATGGAAGTTCAAAAAGTATATCGTTCTCAAGGTGTTGACATTGCTGATAAGCATATAGAGATTATTGTAAAACAAATGCTTCGTAAAGTTGTTATTCTAAATGAAGGTGGAACAGATTTATTACCTGGATCACACGTTTCAAGAAACGAATTACAAGGCATAATTGAAGATTGTGTTAAACGTGGAGTTGACTTCCCAATCGTTAAACCAATATTACTTGGTATTACAAGATCTTCATTGAAATCTGATTCATTCTTATCTGCTGCATCATTCCAAGAAACAACTAGAGTTCTAACAGAAGCTGCTATTCGTGGTAAGAAAGATACTCTTGAAGGACTTAAAGAAAACATCATTATTGGTGGCTTAATTCCTGCAGGAACTGGTCTTGCTTTTGCTGACTATATGATCACAAATGATCATAATTCTGATGAAGATAAATAAGAGATGGCATATGCCATCTCTTTTTGAAAAGAGGATACAAATATGTGGAGTACAAACAAACCTCAATATGGAGACCATATAAGAGTTAATCGAGGATTATACTATCATCATGGTATTTATGTGTCTGATGAATATGTAATTAACTTTGCTTCAACAAAACCAGGATATGAATTAGATCCAAATAGTGCGAGCGTATGCATTGTTTCTCTAAAAGACTTTCTAAAAAATGGCATGTGTGAAGTAAGGATTTATACAGCAGAAGAAGAAAAAATAAAAAGAAATAATCAAGATATAGTCAATTATGCATTTACAAAAATAGGTTCAAAAGGTTATAATTTGTTGAATAATAATTGTGAACACTTTGCAAACGAATGTGTTTTTGGAAAGAAAAGATCAGAACAAATAGATAATATTAAAAAAATTTTCAATTAAATCAATTATTTGTATACTTTCACAGTGTAATAGTGTATAATATAAGTAGATTATGTGAAAGGAACAATAGATTTTATGGAAAATAATTTTTTAAATGTCTCAAAAAAATGCTATGTAAAGTGGATTTTGTTAAGGCTTTTGGTTTTGTTAGTAAGTGTGCTTGTTATTATAGCTGCGAGTATGCTACCTGAAGAGTGTCCTAATGAAGTTAAAAAAGCTTTTTATATTTTTGAAGGAATAGTTATAATAATTATTTTAATTAGCTTTTGTTTCATTAAACTTCAATATTCTAACTATAAATATAAGTTGACTGATGAGGAAATAATCATTAAACGTGGAGTTATATTTAAGAGCAGTAAAATCGTTGCATATGTACAAATTCAAGATATTTCTTATACACAAAACCCAATTGACTTAATGCTTGGCTTATCATGTGTAACTATAAGTACAGCTGGACCTGTTACAACAATTCATTCAATTGACATGAATGAAGCTCAAAAAATAGTTGATTATGTAAAAAATAAGATTAATGATAGTTTTGTGAGTTAAAGGTAATAATTATGAAGTATGGAAAAAAATATTTATACTATAGTTACTTTTGTTTTTTATCAGGTATATTGTTTCTTCTTACATTTGGAATAATTTCAATAATAATTGAAAATAACAATGAAGAAATGATTGAAAGTATACTTCTAATAGCAATTTTTCTTATAGTCTTTATGATAATAGGATTTACTATCATAACTTTATCTTATCATAAAACCAAATACACTATTTCTGATAAAGAAATAACCTTTTCTAAAGGAATTATTTTTAGAAAAACACAAATAGTTTCTTTTAATAAAATAAGTGCTGTCAATATTCATAAGAATATTTTGATGAGACCTTTTGGCATTTCTAAATTATCGATAGATTCATTATGTGCTTATAAAGATGCTGAAGATGAAATTGTAATTTATGATGATGATAAAAAAATAAAAGAAATTGAAAGTTTAATAATTTCAAAACTGAAAAATGACAATTTAGATAATGCAAATGTAGATACAAATACTGGCGTAGAATATAAGTATACTTTTAAAGATGCTTTTACATCGGTAATTTGTTCTTTATTTTTTGTTTTACTTTTAGTACTATCTATAGTCTTATTAATTATAAGTATAATCATAACAAAAAATAAAACAACAGAATTTATATTTTACATAATAGGAATAGCTATTGTACTCGTACTTGCTTTTATAAGCAGTGTGCTTAGTAGATATTTAAGATATTATGGTTATACAATAACATATGATGAAGAAAATATTCGTCTGTGTTATGGACTATTTGTGAAGAAAGACTATGTGATTAATAGAAAACGTATTAAAGCAGTTGCTATGTCTGAAGATATAGTAAAGAAAGCATTTGGATATACAAAGGTAACCTTTGAAATGGTAGGTTTAGGCAATGTAGATTCTTCAAATGATAATACAGAACCTAATGATTCATTTATACCTTTTGTAAAAAAAGAAACAGCTAATAAAATAATTAGTAGAGTGTTACCTGAATATGATTTTGAAAATCTTACAATAAAAGCAAAAAATAAGAGCTATAAGTTCTTTATTTTACTTCCTTTTATTGTGATTAGTTTTATATGCTTACCTGTTATAATAGTTTTATTACAAACTGATTATTTAATTGTTGGTATTGTAATTTATTCTATATTGTTAGTAATAATGATGTTGCGTGCAAAATTATTAAAACAAAATCAAGGGATGTATTATGATAATAAAAAAATATGTTTGAGTACAGGGAGTTTTATAAGAAAAAGATATACGATTTTGTGGGAGAATGTAGTTTGTATTGAGTTGCATACAACCATACTTAGAGAAAAATATGAAATTACATCTATTTATATTAACACTAATGGTGGTTTAACTAAATCAACAAAAAAAGTAATTAATGTTGATAAAAATGAATTAGTAGATATAGATTGTAAATTAATAAAACAAAAAATAAGGAGATTTAGTAATTAATGTTCGGTTTAAGAGCTGATGGAAAAAAATTGAAAAGGATAGATCCAATTCAAAAGATTATGCCACATATTATGTCAGCACGACATGATTCCCAAAATTTGGCAAAATATGAAGTAAGATGCGAACCTTTTGATGCTTTTATTAGCGAAGAAAGAGAAAAAGGCATCGGAATTAATTATATGCATTTAGTAATTGCTGGTTTAGTGCGTACGATTGCGAAAAAGCCAAGATTAAATAGATTTATTATGAATGGAAGAATATTTAGACGTACAGGAGGAATATATATATCTTTTGTAGTTAAGAGAAAACTTAGTGCAAATGCGGCAGATTCCACTGTTAAAGTATGTTTTACAGGTCATGAAAGTATTTATGATGTAAAGAATATGGTTGATGAAGCAATAAAAAGTGTAAATGCACAAGATGACAAAAATGGAACTGACAAACTAGCAACTTTGTTAACTATTGTACCTAATTCAATAATAAAATTTTTGGTTTGGTGTTTGAAAAAATTAGATAAACATGGATTGCTTCCAGGTTCAATCTTAAAATTAAGTCCATTTCACACAAGTTGCTTTGTAACGAATTTGAAAAGCATAAAAGGTGAATATATTTATCATCATTTATACGACTTTGGTACAACAAGTCTATTTGTGTCAATGGGAAAGGAAAAAATGGTTCCAGTTGTTGACGATG
>HF988730.1 GCA_000431235.1 Coprobacillus sp. CAG:698
TACCATTTTATACCAATATTTTCAAGACTTTAACAAAAATTTATTGGTAAATCAACTATAAAAAAAGATAATCAAATCTAGATTTTGATTACCTTTAATAAGGAACTATATTAACCTTGAAAATTGTTTAAATTTCTAAACTCATAACCTTGACTTCTTGCATCATCTATTACTCTTTCCAAGCATTCCACATTGTCACTAGAGACAGTGTGCATAAGTATTATGGCTCCATTATGTAAATTATCCATTACCTTTTTATAGCCATAATCTCCACCTTTTTGACTCTTAGTGTTCCAATCATCATAAGCTATTGACCAAAAGAACGTTTTATAGCCCATATCCTTTAACACAGTTAAACTAGCTTTGTTGAACTGTCCCTCAGGAGGTCTAAAGACTTTAACCATTTCTTTATTTGTTAAACTTCTATATTTATCCTCTAAGAGTTTAACTTCGTTTCTTAAGCTATCTTCGCTTATCTTAGTAATATTTTTGTGATGGTATGTATGGTTTCCAACAATATGACCTCTTGTATCAATCTCTTTAGCTAGATCAGAGTTTCTTTCAAGAAAATCACCTGTTACAAAAAAAGTTGATAAAACATTTTATCTATCTAATATATCTAGAATTTTTATTAGATTACCATTATCATAACCTGCATCAAATGTTAAATAAATAACTTTTTCATCACTTCCCACATAATAACTATCTGTGCCTGCTAGCTCACTAGCATAAATACCTACATCTGGTCTTTGATGGTTGTTATTCTTTTTAAACCCAAATCCATAAGCATTAACACTAATTCCAACAAATAAAAGACAAGATAAAAGAGAAACAAATATTTTTTTCATTTTCTTTTACCTCCACATATATTATTGTCATTTAAATACTAGGTTATGTTTTTTTTATTATGTAAATAATGCCAATTAGGAACAAATATATGATAATAAAAATCAAATAACTTATACTTACAAATACAAATGATAAAGCATTAAGCAAATTTAATTTTGTTATAACATTGAATAATAATTTAAAGATAAACAAAATCACATATATTAAAACACTTATCACTAGACTTACAATAGAAACATCTTTAAATTTCATTTTTTTAGGTGGTAAATACATATAAATGATACAAATCAATAAATAAAACATAACGATTTCTGATGTCATAGTCACCAAATTATTAAGAATAGCAATATTTATCTTTAGAATATTATTTAAAAAATATTTACCATAAAAAATAACAATTAATTCAAAAACCATAATTAGCAATAACATAGTAAATAATAAAACAGATTCAATACGAATTTTTATAAATGAACTACTTTCATCATGATATAGATTGTCTGCATATAAAGTTAATCTATTGATAACTGAGGAAGATGAATAAATAACACTTGCAAAAAGAAATATGCTAAATCCTCCTAATTTTAGTTCTTTCAATTCATCTGATAAAAGTCCTGCAAATGTTTCTCCTATTATTTTCGCAATATCATTTATAAGAAATGAAGCAAATAATTTATTGCCAACTAAAAGGCCACCCAAAAGTAAAATTGTTAATGCACTAATGGAAATTACAACATAAAATGTAATTGAAGAAGCTGTTAATGTAAGTTTATATTTATCATCAAAAGATATAAGTTTATTAAAAATTTTTTTCATATTCTTATTATATCCTTATTTTTAAAAAATAAACAAAATCCTAAGTTTCCTTAGGATTAATATTATTCAGTTTTTATTTTTTTACATAAACTTTTTTAAGATGTGCAAATCTTGGTAAACCATCTTCTAAAGTACACTTAGGATCACCTTGAATCAAAGGTAAGCAATAGTCAACAAATTCTTGAGATAATCCTTTATGTTCTGGAAGAATCCATTCAGCAGGTACTTTCTTTTCAGTATTTGCTGCTAAAGCAAGATCTACTAATTTATATTCAATTTTATAATCTTTTTCATTTGCTCTTTCAAAGATTACCATTTTATCTGTTTCACCGCTAACAGCATATTTAACTGCCATTCTACCAGCATTGAATGCTTCTTCGATATCACGTCCAGAGCCAACATGTGAAGCACAGCGTTGTAATAAACTAAATTCTATTGGTCTAACTTTAACGCCTAATTTTTCGTTAACTATTGATGCAAGAATACTTGCAGTTCCACCAAGTTGAGCGTGACCAAATGAATCTTTATTAACTGTAGACATATATTCAGAAATGTATTTTCCATTTTTATCTTTAATACCTTCACTAACAACAACTATAGCTTTATTGTTTTTAACTTGGCAAACTTTTCTAACGTCTTCCACAAAGCTATCTACATCAAATACTTCTTCTGGTAAATAGATTAAATCAGGTCCATAACCTTTAACACTTGCTAGACTACTTGATGCAGTAATCCAACCAGCATTACGTCCCATTGCTTCAATGATAACGATTAATCCTGTATCATAAACATGTGAATCTAAATATACTTCCATAACTGATGTAGCTACATATCTTGCAACACTACCAAATCCTGGGCAGTGATCAGTTCCATATAAATCGTTATCAATAGTTTTTGGAACACCAATAACATTACATTCATAACCATTTGATTGCATGAATTTGCTTATTTTATTACATGTATCCATTGAGTCATTTCCACCATTATAGAAGAAATAACGAACATTATATTTTTTGAATACTTCAAGTAATCTCTTATAATCAGTATCATCAACTTCTACTGGTTTTAATTTATATCTAACTGAACCTAAAGCAGATGATGGAGTATTCTTTAAAAGTTCCAATTCTTTTCTATCTTCTTTAGACATATCAAATAATTTTTCTTCTAAAATTCCTCTGATACCATGTTCAGCACCATAAACAGCAGTAATATTTTCTTGGTCAAGAGCTTCTAAGAAAACACCAGCAGCACTTGCATTAATAACTGATGTAGGACCACCAGATTGACCAAATAAACATGCACCTTTTAAATTTTTCATTTTTAATCCTCCAAAACATTTATTTATTTAATATACATAGACTATTTTTTGCATCATCATCAGGTTTAACATTTTCTTCTGCACTGATAATATAACCTTTTTCATCAATGATATATGTTGTTCTAACAACACCCATATAAGTTCTTCCATAAAGTTTCTTTTCATGCCATACATCATAAGCTTTAATTACCTCTAAATTTTCATCAGATAAAAGAATAAAAGGAAGGTCATATTTAGAAACAAAATTCATATGAGATTTCTTTGAATCTTTTGATATTCCAATTATAACAGCATTTTTATCAATTATATCATTGAATAAATCTTTATAGTTTAGAGCTTGTTTTGTACATCCGCTAGTATTATCTTTAGGATAAAAATAAAGTATTACTTTTTTTCCTAAATAATCACTTAATTTATGAGAACTTCCATCTTTATCAATTAAAGAAAAATCAGGAGCTAATGTATTAATACTTAACATAAATTATTTTTCTTTCTTTAATTCTGAAAGAATTTCTTGTAATAAATCATTTGTAGTAGGCATCTTAGCAAGACGTTCTTCTTCTAAAGCTTTTTGTTTTGCTTCTTCCTCTTCACGTTTTAATGCTTCTTCTAAAGCCTTTTGCTCTTCAGGTTTTAATTTTTTCTTACTCTTAAGTTTTTTAACTGTTGACTCATTCATTTCTTTAACTTTATTAAATGTTTTTACAATACTAAACAAAACAATAGCAATTAGTAAAAAGTTAATTATAGCACTAATAAATGCGCCCCAATCAATATATATTGAATTTGCAAGATCTATAACTTGTGTTTCAACACCATCAATGGTTTCAGTTTTATAAGCAGTTACTAAATAAGTATAAACTTGACTTAAAGCATCTGAATCACCGCCAGCACATAAAGATATAATCCAATTAATAAGAGGTCTTAAAATGCCATTTGATAATGCTGTAACGATTGCTGTAAAAGCTGAACCAATAATCATACCTACAGCCATATCCATTACATTACCACGTGATATAAATTTTTTAAATTCTCCAAAAAATTTTTTCATAAAATCATCCTTTCAAAAATTATTACAATATAGTATACTATAAAATTCGTTTTTTTTCAATGTTTTTATACAAAAATATCAATAAAATATGCTTAAAAGGACTTTATGCAAACAACATAAAGTCCATTATTTTCTTGTTATTAATTCATAATTATTTATTCAGAATTACTTATTCATAATTATTTATTCAGAATTATTTATTCTTTAGATATTCATCAATTGCTTCGGCAGCTTTCTTACCAGCACCCATAGCAAGGATAACAGTTGCAGCGCCTGTTACAGCATCTCCACCAGCATAAATACCTTCTCTTGAAGTTAAACCATCTTCATTAGTTATGATTCCGCCCCATTTTTCAGTATCTAGTCCTTGTGTAGTGTTCTTAATTAGTGGGTTAGGTGATGTACCTAAGGCCATAATTACACAGTCAACATCCATAACAAATTCTGAATTTTCTTTAACGATTGGTTTTCTACGTCCAGATGCATCTGGTTCACCTAAAACCATTTCTACGCACTTCATCTTTGATGCAGTACCTGTTTCATCACCAATTATTTCAGTTGGATTTGTTAATACTTTGAAGATAATTCCTTCTTCCATAGCATGTTCAACTTCTTCTTTACGAGCAGGTAATTCATCTAAACTACGACGATAAACGATATATACATTTTCAGCGCCTAAACGTTTAGCACATCTTGCAGCATCCATAGCAACGTTTCCGCCACCAACAACAGCTACATTTTTACTGTTCTTAACTGGAGTTGTAGAATCAGGTTGATAAGCTTTCATTAAGTTAACACGTGTTAAAATTTCATTAGCACTGAAAACACCTTTTAAGTTTTCTCCAGGAATTCCCATAAACTTAGGAAGACCAGCACCACTACCAATAAAGATAGCTTCAAATTTATATTCTTTAATTAATTCATCAATAGAAATAACTTTACCAATAACCATATTAGTTTCTACTTTAACACCTAAAGCTTTTAAGTTATCGATTTCTTTTTGAACGATTGATTTTGGTAAACGGAATTCAGGAATACCATATACTAATACTCCACCAGCCATATGTAAAGCTTCAAAAATTGTTACTTCATAACCTTCAAGAGCTAGTTTACCTGCACAAGTAAGTCCACTTGGACCAGATCCTATAATAGCAACCTTATGTCCATTAGATTTTGGTTTAGCAGGAAGTTCTTTGCAATTATTATTATGATAATCAGCAACAAATCTTTCAAGTCTTCCAATTCCAACAGGTTCGCCTTTAATTCCACGTACACATTTACCTTCACATTGACTTTCTTGTGGGCAAACACGTCCGCAAACTGCAGGAAGAGCAGAACTCTTATAAATGATGTTATATGCTTCTTCGAAATCGCCTTCTTTTATTTTTGCAATAAACTCAGGAATATCAATTCCAACAGGGCAACCATTTACACATGGTTTATTCTTACAATGTAAACATCTATTGGCTTCATCGATAGCCATTTCTTTAGTATATCCTAAAGCAACTTCACAAAAGTTTTTATTTCTAACGTTTGCATCTAAAGATGGCATTGGGTTTTTCTTTAATGACATATTTGGCATAATTATTTAACCTCTTTCTTTAATAAATTACAAGCTTTTTCTCTTGCTCTTGCTTCAAATTCAGTATAACTTCTAGATCTTGAAATAGCTTCATCAAAATCAACTTCAAATGCGTCAAAGTCAGGACCATCAACACAAGCAAATTTTGTTTTTCCACCAACAGTTAAACGACAGCATCCGCACATACCAGTTCCGTCAATCATAATAGGATTCATGCTGACAACAGTTTTAATGTTATATTTCTTAGTAAGTAAAGTAACAAACTTCATCATGATTAATGGTCCAATAGCAATAACTTCATCATAGGTATTGCCTTCTTTAATTAATTCTTCTAAAGCATTAGTTACTAAACCTTTTTGTCCATAAGTTCCATCATCAGTCATAAGTACTAATTTATCGCTAGCTTCAGTAAATTCTTTTTCAAGAATTACTAAGTCTTTATTTCTAAAACCAACAATTGAATGTACTTCACAACCATTGTCATGTAATTTCTTAGCAACTGGTAATGCGATAGCACAACCAACACCACCACCGACAACAGCAACTTTCTTTAATCCTTCAGTTTCTGTAGCTTTTCCTAAAGGACCTACAAAGTCATGAAGACAATCTCCTTCATTAAGCATGTTCAAAATCATTGTTGTTCCACCAACAATTTGGAAGATAATTGTTACAGTTCCTTTTTCTCTATCATAGCCTGCAATAGTTAAAGGAATTCTTTCTCCTTTTTCATCTACACGAAGAATTATAAACTCACCAGGTTCTGCCTTCTTAGCAATAAATGGAGAATAAATTTCCATTTTTGTAACAGTTGGATTTAATTCTTCTTTTCGAACGATTTGATTTAATTTAAACTCGCACATATTCTTCTCCTTTGATATTTATAAAATATTAATCGTTGAACAAATTTTTATTTGACATAGCCACTTTGAATGTTGGTTCAAATAATGAGCCTTCCGTATTGACTTTTATCAACCTCAAATACTTTTTGCTTTTTCTAATAGTAATTTCACTATTTTCATTAATTTCAATCATTGTTTTACCATCAATAACTACAATTGGTTTATTTTCCTCATATGATTGTCTAAAGCATGTATCATTTATATCAATAGATATTACATCAGTATCATTCACAACAAGCGATGTAATGGTTCTTAGCTGTGGACAAAGTGGGGTAATAACATAATTTTTTGCTGTTGGTAAAAGCAAAGGTCCACCACTAGAAAGACTATATGCACTTGAGCCTGTTGCTGTAGCAACTATGACACCATCTGCATAAAATGATGTCTTATTACTCGAATTAACATATACATTAATCAAAAGCATTTTAAATAATTTACCTCTCTCAACAGATACTTCGTTGAAAGAAATTCCTGTATAAGTCTCATCTTCATTTACTTTGACGACATATTCGATAGTGCTTCGATTTTCCGTAGAAAACTTACCATCGAGAATGCATTGTATTTTATCTTTATAATTTGAAATTGTTGCTTCAGTTAAACAACCTACGCGTCCAAGATTAACTCCAAAATAAGGAAAATCATAATTACTATATTTATGTAATTTGTTTAAAAGTGTACCATCGCCACCTAAGACAAGTGCAAAATCAATTTTAGATTCAGAATCAAAAATTAATGCATTAGGAAATTGATCACATAAATATTCTTCAAGATAGATAGAGCAATGCTTCTCTTCTAAAAAATCAATTATTTCTTTTGAAATAACCAATTTTTCATCTTTTGACTCATTAACAAGGAATAAAACATTTTTATTATTCATACCTTTAATTCACTTTCATATTTTTGTATATGCCCTAATTAGGCAAAATGCATAATATGCCCTTATTTACCAACATATTATACTACTTTTCTTTAAAAAAATCAATCACAAGCGACAAATTAATTATAAAGTATAATAAAAAGAATTAATATCAATTTTGTATATACCATATAAATAATGATATATTATAAAATAATTTTTTATAAAGCCTTAACAAGTTTATTTTTTTACGTTATAAAAGTATAAAAAATATTATTTACTAAATAAATATTTCCTATAATTTATTTGCAAAACATAAATAAATATATACCTAACCACTGAACAATTGCTCCTAAAAGTACAAATATATGCCACAAGAAATGAGATACTTTTTTATCTATCGTAAAAGGAATTAACCCTAAAGTATAAATTATACCGCCACCTAAAATGAACCAAAACATTGTTAAATCGTTTTTAATCATTTGAGGTAAAAAGATTAACGCACTCCAACCTAAAATCAAGTACAAAGGAAAATGGAGCCACTTTAATCGACTAGGTCCAAACACACAAACCATAGTTATCCCAGTTATAATAATAACCCATTGTGATATACAAAACACAAGTCCAAAAGTTCCTCCAACATACATTAAAGTTAAGGGAGCAAAGGTGGCACCAATTAATAAATATATTGAAGAATAATCAAATCTACGAAATACCTTTTTTACCTTACTACCATAAGGAAAAGAATGATATAAACAACTCATTGTGAAGAGAACAAACAAACCAAAAAAGTAAATAATTGATGCAATATATTCGATCGTTTTATCACATTTCAAGAGCATTAAAATAAAAGCAACAATAGCGAAAATAGATCCAACTCCATGACTTACAGCATTGCCAACTTCTTCTAAAACACCTCTATATGGTGCTTCTTTAGACATATTAATCTTTGGCTCTTCATTTATCTTTACAACATATTCTTTTATTAAATCTTCTTTATCTTCTTTATATTTTTTCTTTAAAGCTCTTTTCTTAACTTTATATTCTTTTTTTAATTCTTTTCTTGTCATATATAAAAGCCTCCTCCTCAATTATAATACATAAAAAATAAAATGCAATGTTTTTATTTAAAAACATCACACATTATTAAATTTTGTATACTTATTTATAATTTTTAAAAGTTAATACTTATGTTTATTATATATAGAGAGAACACTATTTCTTTTTATAGATATAATATTTTAGTAATCTTTTAAAAGATTCACCTTTTCACTTCTCTCCATCAGTTTATAATATTTTTTCCATAATGAAAGAGAATGCAAAGGTATAAGTTCATTATTAATTACTACTTTATCATTTATTTGGTCTTTTGAAAGTGAACAGTCATAGTCAATTCCATTATTTGTTATTATATAACCACCAATAACATCTATTTCAACATTATCAACAATATACTCTAAAAAATATTTTGTTTTGTATTTTGAATTAAAATTAGATGGAAGTAAATAACCAAATTTACTAAATACTTGTTTAACTTTAGGAACATCTTCTTCTAAAACAAGAATATCTATATCATGAAAATCATTCACTATTCCTTTTAAATATAAAAGTAGCGATGCTCCTACAACCCAAGTTACATTTTCTTGATTGAGGGCATGAGCAATTTCACATAAAACATTCATTTTTCTATCGATTTCATTCATACATTTCACTAATCTCTTTAAGCAGTAAGATTTATCTTTACTTTTTTTCCAAGCAAATGACAGTTTCAACATTACTAGTTCGAGGAAATAGATCTACACAAAACCCATCAGTAATTTTATAGTCACTAGTTAATAAACTAACATCTCGAGCCATAGTAGCCACATCACAAGATACATAAATCATTTTATTAATATTAAATTTTTTTATCGTTTCTATTAAATCTTTATCTAATCCTTTACGTGGAGGGTCTACAATTAAAACATCTATTTCATCTTTTATTTGATTTACTTTTTCTTCAGCTTTACCAACAATAAATTCAACATTTTCAATATTATTTATTTTCGCATTTTCTTTTGCATCTATTATTGCTTCTTTTACAATTTCAATCCCAATAGCTTTTTTTGCTTTTTGGCTAGCAAGAAGCGTAATTGTTGCGACTCCGCAATACAAATCAAGCACAGTATCATTTTTATTGATATTTGCTAAAGTTAAAGCATTAGCATATAATTTTTCTGTTTGATCATGATTTATTTGGAAAAATGCCTTATGTGACATTTTAAATTTTAGTCCTAGTATATCTTCAAGTAAATAATCATTGCCATATATAACTTCGTATTCATCACCTAAGATAATGTTATTCTTTTCAGTATTTATATTTAGAATAATACTTTTTACTTGAGGAAACTTATCCTTTATCTTACTAGCTAATAATAAAACATCTTCTTTTTTGTATTCATTAACAATTAATACAACCATATAAACATTAAAAGTGTTTTTTCTAATTAAAAGATGTCTCAACATACCTTTATGATTATTTTCATCATAAGCATTTATTTTATATTCATTCATTATATTCTTTACAAAAATAGCTATATCTGTTGTTATTTCTGTTTGTAATAAGCATGATCTAATTTCAATTATTTCATGACTTTGTTTTTTATAAAATCCACAAATATTTTTACCATTTTTAAAAGCAAACGGTATTTGTACTTTATTTCGATAATGAGAAGTATTATCAGCTTTTATTATTTTTTTAAATGTATAATCTAAATGACCAATTCTTTTATAGGTTTCATTTACCATTTTAAGTTTGAAGTCTGCTTCGTAATCATAATCCATGTGACACAAATCGCAGCCTCCGCACTTACCAAAAGAAACACATAACGGATTAATTCTGTATTGTGAAGAATTATTACGTTGAACAACCTTTCCATAGCCATAATTTTTATTTTCTTTAATAACTTCTATTTTACCTTTTTCTCCAGGGAGGAGATCAAAAACAAAATAAGGCTTTTCGTCTTTTCTAACAACACCTAATCCTTCATGTGATAAATCCATACATTGAGCATTAAAAAAATTCTTCATTTTTACACATCCTTTTTTAAGTTAAGTATAACATAAAAGGAGGTAAAAATAAAGAGTTTGTTTTACTTTTATGTAAGTTTATTAAAAAGATTCTTAACATTAGAAAGTGGATAATATGTATTAGTTATTTTAATAATTGTCATAAGAGGAATTGATAGTATCATTCCAACAACGCCAAACAATTTACCAAACAAAACTAAACCAAAAATAACAAGTAATGGATTTATATCATTGCGCTTACCATGTAAATATGGAGATATAATATCACTTTCAATTATTTGAATTATTATTACTATTATTAAAACGACTAACGCTGTACTAGTTGACTTAATAAGTGCATAACCTACAGGAAAGGCTCCACCTATATAAGGTCCTAAATATGGTATAACATTGGTAACAGCAATAATAATTCCAAATACTAATGGATAATCAAGACCAACAATCCAGAAAGATATTGTTGAGAGCATCATCATTATAAACATAATAATGAATGTTGTTTTAACAAAAGTATATATTGATTTATTAAGTTCTTTTAAATATTCAATAAAATGTGTTTTACCTCTTTCTTCAAAATACTCTTTTATCTTTAGCTTTATTTTTTCAAAATCTATCAAGAAATATATTAATGACATAGGAATAACAACTATAACGCTCACATAATCAATTAGTTTTTCTAAAACAGTTTCTGGCTTTAGCTGCATTTTATCTATGTATCCTTGTAACAAATCCTTTAAGTTCGCAAATGAAGGCCTATAATCTATTGGCAGAAAATCAAACTTTGAAGCAAATTCATTTATTCTGTCTTCTAAAGATTTTATAATAGTATCATAATTATCCATAAATCCCTTAGCCTCTTTTACAAAAAAAGGAATTAGAAAAGAAAACGATAGATAAATGACTAAAAAGAGCAAAAAAATTGTTATAATGACTGCATATCCTCTTCTGTGTAAATATTTTGTTAGTGCATTAACTAGTGGATTTAAAACATATGCTAAAATAAAAGCTATTATAAACGGCAAAAGAATACGAAATATGTATTTAATTATATTCGTTATACTCGGCCACACTAAGATTAATATATATATAGAAAGAGAAAACAAAATAAATATTATTAATGTTTTAATTACTTTTGTCATAACTTCACCACTATTATTATATGATGAAATTATTATTTTTAAACAAAATATTCAAAGCAAAATAAAAAGGCACTAAGGCCTTTTATCTAACTAAATAATAATTATCAATATAACTTTTAGTATTAAAATCGTACAAACCAGATATACATATAATTCCATCAAGAAAATAATTACCTAAAAACACTTCAATTGTGATTATACCATCAGAATATTTGTAACTTACTGCATAAGCTTTATCGCCTACGCCAAGTGAATTTGCTTCCAAAGTAAATGTTTTACCAAAAATAGTAATATCATATCCATTTATCTCACATTCATCACCATTTAGTGTTTTATATTTTCCAGAAATTGAATTAATAAAATCTTTAGAAGTTTCAAAATATGCATAAACTACTTTATCAGTATTAGCATTATTAAAATAATTCTTATCAAATTCTTTTTCTTTGGCTTCATCTTCGTATAACTTTACGAAACATTCTTCTAAACCATTATATTCATTAAATACCTTATTGTTTGCAAGTATTTCTACAACAAACTCTCCACATAACTTGCTATTTTTCTTTACATTAACTGAAAAGTCTTCTAATTTCTTATTGTCTAGAAATGAAACAACTTTAATTGTAACTTTATCGGTTACATCATTATTTTCTTCATCAACTAAATCAAAATCAATAAGCTCATTGTTTATATAGAATTCTAAATCCTTGTTAGGCTTTGTATAAATAGATATCTTTCTAAAATCTTCTTCCGTTCCATTGAAATATATTTTCTTTAAATTTTTATATCTAATTTCTTTAATATTATTATCAATTGTTATAACACCATCTTTTGCATTTTTCAAAGCATATTCTTCATCTAAAATATGTTTATTTTCATTAAAAGAAACATTAACATCATTTTCCAGCCATTTAGCTTTTAAAGTAATATCCTTATTAATAAATGAACCATATTCAAACTTTGTTTCACCATCATACCAGCCTAAGAACATATGATTTTCTTTAGATAAAGTTTTATACTCGACTTTATCATTTTTTGTAACGATAATTGTATCAACTACTTTATCATCATCAATAAATGTAACTGTGAATTTTTCTTCTAACTTCTCAAATTTAGC
>HF988731.1:0-22821 GCA_000431235.1 Coprobacillus sp. CAG:698
AACATTCTAAAAAATAATTTTATTTATATTATTAATCAATTTCATAAAAAATATAAACATTATGGTAAAATATGATATAATAAATACGAGGTGATAAAAATGAATAATACTATAGTAAAAGATATCACAACAGATCTTGAAAGAGCATTTTATGCAAGCAACAAAAAAACATTTATAAATTGCACAATCGATGGTCCTTTAGATGGTGAATCAGCATTCAAAGAATCAAAAGATATAATTGTCTCAAATTGCAATTTTGTTTTAAGATATCCATTTTGGCATAATACGAATCTTACAATTCAAGATTCAATACAACAAGAAACATGTCGTGCAGCTATATGGTATTCTAAAAACATATTAATAAATAATTCTAAACTATATGGAATAAAAGTTCTGCGTGAATGCAAAAACATCAATATCAAAAATACAGATATAAACTCTAAAGAGTGCTTTTGGATGTGCAAAAACACAAATATAAAAGATTCAAATATTATTTCTGAATATCCTTTTTTCAAGTCAAGTAACTTAAATCTTGAAAATGTTCACTTAACTGGAAAATATTCATTCCAATATTGTGAGAATGTAGTTATAAATAATTCATATTTAGATACTAAAGATGCATTTTGGGAAACTAAAAATGTAACAGTTTATAACTCAACAATAAAAGGGGAATATTTAGCATGGTATTCTAAAGATTTACACTTAATAAATTGTACAATTATAGGAACACAACCACTATGTTATTGTAAGGGTCTTGTACTTGAAAATTGTAAAATGATTGATTGTGATTTATCATTTGAATATAGTGAGGTTAATGCGCAAATAATAGGAAAAATTGATTCAATTAAAAATCCATTAAAAGGTGAAATAATATACGATGAATGTGGAGAAATTATTGAAGATGAAAACTTTAAAAATGAAGGCATAATAATCAAAAAAAATAACAATTAAAATTAAAACTCCTTGTAGCTATGTTTCTATCATAACTATAAGGAGTTATTTTTATTTTTGAAGATATTTAGTAATCATTTTATCAATTATATTTTCAGCATTCATAAAATCCTTATCAATATCAACATTTATGCATTTCATTTGATTATTAAACCAAGAAATTTGTCTCTTTGCATAATGTCTTGTTTCTTTCTGTATGTTATCAATTGCTTCATCTAACGTTACAGCATTCTCAAGATATTCAGCTATTTGACAATATCCCAAATCAGGAATAGAAAATGGATTATATCCTTGATCTATGAGACCTTTAACTTCATCAATTAAACCTTCTTCTATCATGTTCAAAACTCTTTTGTTTATTCGTTCATAAAGATAATTACGATCACAAGTTAAACATATGACTAAAGCATCATAAACTGGTTCTAACTTTCCTGTTTTTTCGCTTATTTTTATTCCTTTGCGGGCACATTCTATTGCTCTTATTACTCTAATACGATTGTTTTTATGTAATTTTTTTGATTGTTCGAAATCCAATTTCTCCAAAATATCAAATAATTCATCATTTGTGTAGTCTTTGTATTCTTCTGCAAATGATTCATCTCGTGATGAATTATCTAGTTTATAATCATAAATTGCACACGAAGCATATAATCCAGTACCACCAACAATAAAAGGTACTTTACCTCTTTTATTTATTTTTGTAATTAGTTCACGGCAACTTTTTTGAAAATCAGCACAGGAATAAGTTTCATCAGGATTTATTATATCAATTAAATGATGAACAACATCTGTTTTTGATAAATCTATCTTAGCAGTTCCTATATTTAACTTTCTTTTCATTTGGCTAGCGTCACTGTTTATTACTTCGCCATTATATTTTTCACATAATTTAAGAGCTAATTCTGTCTTGCCAATTCCTGTAGGTCCAACAATTACAATTACTTTTTCTTTCATATTTATTGAACTCTCTTAAACCATTTTTCTATTTGATATTTTGAATATTTGATAATAATTGGTCTTCCATGTGGGCAGGTATAAGGATTATAGCATTTCACAAGATCTTCAAGCAAGAAATCTATTTGCGTTTTACCAATAAATTCGTTTCCTTTGATGCTTCTCTTGCACGCTAAACTCTTAGCTAGATTATCTAGAAACTCTTCTTTTGTTGATTTTTTTTCTCTAATGACTTGCATAAAAACATCTTCTATATAATCACTTGCTATAGATTGATTAACCCATAAAGGAACACTTCGAACTATAAAACTAGTTCCTCCAAATTCTTCAAAATCAATTCCTAGGGAATTAATTGTTTCTTTCTTTTCGTTTATTAAAATAGCTTCTGATTGCGTAAATGATAATTTGATAGGAATTAATAAATCATATTTTACTATCTTCTCATTTTTCAAATCTTTTATTATTTTTTCATAATTTATACGTTCATTAGCTGCATGTTGATCAATCATATAGAAAAAATCATCATTTTGAGCAAGAATATAAGTACCGAATAATTGTCCAACAAAATGAAGTTCAGTTATTTTTTCAACTTCTGTATCATCTTTTATTTCTTTATTAATAAAGTCAAATGAAGTTTGTACTGGCTTTATTTCTTCTTTTTCAACTTTTTTTTCTGGAATTATTTCAACAGGTTTAACTTCTTCAAAAACTGTTTCCTTTTTTTCGAAGATATCATCTTCTTTTTCTTCCTCTTCTTCATCGTCAAATACAATTGAATCAAAAGGATCATCATTAATATCTTCTTTATCTTTATTTACAATTAAATTACTTCGAAGTAAGCTACTTGAAATAGTTTCTTTTATTAATTCTAATAATTGGGCTTCTTCGCTAAATCTTACTTCAGCTTTTGTTGGATGAACATTAACATCAACTAATGAGTAATCTACATCAATTTCAATGACACAAATTGGATAACGTCCTACAGTTAGTAAAGTCTTATAACCTTCAATAATAGCATTTGTAATATTATTATTTCTAACAACTCGACCATTGACAATTATTGTCATATTATTTCTTGATGATCTCGTAACAGAAATATTAGAAATTAATCCTGATATTTTAAATAAATTATTACTATTAGCAATAGTAATCATATTCTTACAAACATTAACATCATATATTTGATTAATAACTTCTAATCGATTACCATTTCCAAATGATTGGAATATTTTTTGATCATTATTTGTTAGTTTAAAAGCAATATGTGGATTTGCCAAGGCAATTTTTGTAACGAAATCAGTTACATAACTTAATTCAGCTTGAATGCTTTTTAAGTTTTGAAGACGAGCAGGAGTATTATAGAATAAATCACGAACTTGTATTTCAGTTCCTTTTGCATGACCTATATAGGCTTCACTTGTTATTGCTCCACCTTTTAAGCCCATCATAAAACCTTTTTTGTCTCCAGTTGAACTTTTAATTTTCATATTGGAAACAGCAACAATAGATGCTAATGCTTCACCTCTAAATCCAAGAGTTTTAATATTGAAAAGATCACTTTCATCATTAATTTTACTTGTGGCGTGCGGTAAAATTGCTTTATGCATTTCAACTTCATCCATACCGATTCCATTGTCAATAACACATATTTCTTTTAATCCTGAGTCCACTAGTGATATTGAAATATTAGTGCTTTCAGCATCTATACTATTCTCCACAAGTTCTTTAACAACACTTGAGATTCTTTCAATTACTTCACCAGCAGCAATTAAATTAATTAAATGCTCATTTAATATATTGATTTTTGCCACTATATGGACCTCCTATTTTAATTTTTTTTGTAAATCACTTAGTAAATTCATAGCTTCTAAAGGATTCATAGCATAAATATTTGCATTTTTTATTGAATCTAAAACAAATGTTTCTTTTTCAGTTTTTGAATCGTATAGAAGTGGAGCTTGATAGTTAGATAATGATAAATCAATGCCTTTCTTTTCATTGCTCTCAAGTTTGTAAAGGATATCTTTAGCACGTAAAATAACATCTAAAGGAATGTTTGCAAGTTTAGCTACATTAATTCCATAACTTTGATCAACACTTCCTTTTAATACTTTATGCATAAATACGATATCACCATTTATTTCTTCGGCACTAACATGAACATTCTTAAGACCTGGTAAGTCTTGTTCTAATATTGTTAATTCATGATAATGTGTTGAAAATAAAGTTTTACATTTTATATTTTCATGGATATATTCTATAATTGCTTGAGCTAAAGCCATTCCATCATATGTTGCTGTACCTCTTCCTATTTCGTCAAATAAAATAAGTGAAGATTTTGTTGCAAAAGAAAGAGCATTATTAACTTCATTCATTTCTACCATGAATGTTGATTGACCACTAACAATGTCATCAGCAGCCCCAATTCGTGTGTATATTGCATCAAATACTGGTAGTGATGCTGATGATGCTGGCACATAGCAACCAATTTGTGCCATAATTGCGATTAAAGCAAGTTCTCTCATATATGTTGACTTACCACTCATATTAGGACCAGTTATTAGTAATATAAAATCATCATCATTCATTTTAACATCATTAGGTACGTAATTATCTATTGTAAGTTCTATAACCGGATGTCTTCCATTCTTGATGTCAATTATATTTTCATTATTTAAAATTGGACGAACATATTTATTCTCATTACTTACCTTTGCAAAACTTTGCATCATATCAAGTTCTGAGATAATACGAGCAAGATTTTGTAAACTATCAGCATATTTTTTTGCTTCTTCACGAATTTTCGTGAATAATTGATATTCTAACTCACTAGCTTTTTCTTCAGCACGAAGTATTAAAGATTCTTTTTCTTTTAACTCTTGGGTTATATATCTTTCTGCCGTTGAGATTGTTTGTTTTCTTACATAACCAAATTCTTCTTTGACAAGATTTTTACTTCCATTAGGTATTTCGATAAAATAGCCAAAAACTCTATTGTATCCGATTTTTAAATTTTTAATACCTGTTCTTTCTTTTTCTTTAGCTTCAAAATCAATTAAATAATCTTTTCCCGATAAATTCATATCATTAAGTTCATCTAATTCTTGATTGTATCCTTTTTTGATGATTCCTCTGTCTTTAGCTGAGAAAGGGGCATCATCAGATATTGATGAATTTAAAAGATTATATAGTGCTTTGAATTCATCAATATTATTTTTCAAATCAAAATAATCATTAATCTTAATTTTCGTTACTAAATTGATTATTTCTGGCAAAACCTGTAAAGAATTACGTAAATGTAAGAGATCCTTAGGATTTGCACTCTCATACGATATTTTACCAACTATACGTTCTAAATCATATATTACTTCAAGTTTAGATCTAAGCTCACTTACCTCAATAAATTTTTTAAGCATTTTATTGATTATATCATATCTTTTTTCGATAAGTTCTTTATCAACTAATGGAAACATCAAGTTTTTCTTTAGATAACGACTTCCCATGGCTGTAGAGCATTTGTCTAATACAGATAGTAATGTATTTTTCTTATTTTGAAAACGCAATGTTTCTAGTATTTCTAAATTTCTTCGAGAAGATAAATCAATTTTCATAAAACCTTTTATGCTATATTTTACTACTTTTTGCATATGAACTAAAACTCTTTTTTGTGTTAAAACAATATAATTTAAAAGTCTTAAAAAGGTTTCTTTTTCATCTTTATCTAAATCTTCTACAATTTTAGACATATAGTCAATTTCTGAAACATCATCGTGAATAGATATAGTTAGTGGAACAACACCTTGAATTTGAGTAAAGACATTTTTATTTGTTGTTGAAGAAATAACAATTTCTTTTGTTTTTAATTTTAACAATTCAGCAATTAAAATATCATCACTAGGAGGTAAATTAGTAAGATAATTTTCCCCAGTTGTGATATCACAATATGCTAAAACGTATTTATCTTTAAAGAAAGATACTGTAGAAATGAAATTATAATCTGTTTCCTCCAAATTCATTCCATCAGTAACTGTACCAGGTGTAACAATTCTTACAACTTCGCGGCTAACAATTCCTTTGGCATTAGCAGGATCTTCAGTTTGTTCTACAATAGCAACTTTATAACCTCTATCTGTTAGTTTGTCTAAATAACTATTTACCGCATGATAAGGGACTCCGCACATTGGTACGCGTTCTTCAGTACCAGCATCTTTCCCAGTTAGAACAATTTCAAGTTCTTTGCTTGCCACAATGGCATCATTAAAAAACATTTCATAAAAGTCACCCAAACGAAAGAAAACAATAACATCTGGATATTTTTCTTTTATTGTTAAGTATTGCCTTATCATTGGCGAATATTGCATTTTATCGATATTTTCATACATATTTATCACCTTTATTGTTTATGTTTATTATATCATTTTATTTTAAAAAATAAAAGAGAAAATAACAAAAAATGACATTTAATAACTTTAATCGATATCATTTTTATAAAATGAATATAATTATTTGAGTATTTGAATGTTTTAATGTTATCAAACAAATTTTTTGATAAACTAAAAAATAGTCCTTTTAGGACTATTCTTCTGCTTTTATCGAATTATATACTTTAAAAACAGCATAGCAAACAATCATTCCTAAAACAATTTCTGGAATCATATTTGTAAGCATAATTGTTGTTATAAAAGTAAAGATAGTAAAATTGTCTATTGTTTGTAAATAAGCCATCAAATCATTAAAACAAAAAATAATTAATGAGGAAATTGTGAAGAAAGTATTAGTTAAAGCACATACTCCTCCTGTAAGCATCGCACAAATATTTTTGTTTTTAAGATGCTTAGAAATAAAACGATAAAATAAATGTGTTAATAAACCCATAATTAGTCTTGGTAATACTGAAACACATGGGTTTATAAATAAACCATCAAAAGCTCCTTGTGGAGATAAAGCTCTTATCAAACTCATCAGTCCAAAAGAAAGACTTAATAATATCGTATAACGAAAATCATCAAGAATAATGATTCCAACAACAACAGGAATAAAAACGGTAGTTGCACTTAATGTTCCTAGTGGTACCATTCCAAGTACAGTCCACGAAAACACAGCCATCAAGGCAATCATAATTCCTGCAAATGTAATTTTAAAAAACTTCTTAGTGTCTTTCATAATAATAAAACCTTTCCGTTTGTATATTTTAAGTTATATATTTTAAGCAGGGAATATTTTAATCTAAGAATTCAAATTCATAGCCTAATATTCTTACAGTGTCACCATGTTTAACGCCAAGTTTTCTTAAAGCATCATCTACGCCTAAAGTACGTAAACGTCTTGCAAATAATTTCACATTAGCATCATGAGAAAAATCGGTAATATCAAAGAATTTTTGAACCATTGGTCCAGTTACTTCAAATACGCCATCATCAGATTTTGTAATTGTGAAAGGAGCTTCTGAAGGAGTAAATTTATATTCAACAACTTCATCAGTGATTTTTTCAATAAAATCATCTAAGCTTACATGTTCTAATGTATCAGCGATTTTAAATAAAAGTTCTTCTATATTATCTTTAGTATATGCACTAATTGGAATAATAGGTATATTTTTATCAATCTTTTTAATAAATTCATCTAAATTAGCTTTTGCTTCAGGCATATCCATTTTATTTGCACAAATAATTTGTGGTCTCTTCAATAATAATGGATCATAATTGCCCAATTCTTCATTTATTTTTACATAATCTTCATAAGGATCTCTGCCATCAGTTGCAGCCATATCAATCATATGAACTAAAACTCTGGTTCTTTCAACGTGTTTTAAAAATCTAAAACCTAAGCCTAAACCATTGGAAGCACCTTCGATTAGACCAGGTAAATCAGCCATAACAAAACTACGACCGTCTTTAGTTTGGCAAACGCCAAGATTTGGGGAAAGAGTTGTAAAATGATAAGCAGCTATTTTAGGTTTTGCTTTGGAAACAACAGATAATAATGTTGATTTTCCAACACTTGGAAAGCCAACTAAACCTACATCAGCTAACATTTTTAATTCTAATTTTAAATCTTTTTCTTCACCAGGTAAACCTTTTTCGCAAATTTGTGGAGCAGTAATACGAGCATTAGCAAATGAAGCATTTCCACGACCGCCTTTACCACCAAATGCCACAACAACTTCTTCTTTATCTTTTGTTATGTCAGCAATTACAGCACCTGTAGCAATGTCAGTGCAAACAGTTCCTAAAGGAACACGAATAAAAACATCTTCACTATCAGCACCATAGCAGTCTTTAGGCATTCCATTTTCACCGCTTTTAGCTTTAATTATGCGATGAAATTTAAAATCTATTAAAGTAGTAAGCCCCTTATCACCAACAAAAACAATATTACCTCCACGGCCACCATTTCCACCTGAAGGGCCACCTTTTTCTATGAATTTTTCATGGCGAAAGTCAACACAACCATTACCACCATTTCCAGCTTTAACATGAATAGTAACTTCATCAACGAACATATAATTCACCTCACTTTATAATAAGAATAATATAATCTAGTAAAAAATGCACTATTATAGTGCATTAATTTTATTAACAGGATATACAGAAACTTGTTTCTTGTCTTTACCTTTACGTTCAAATTTAACTGTACCATCAATTTTTGCAAATAATGTGTCATCTCCACCGATGCCTACATTAATTCCAGGGAAAATTTTAGTTCCTCTTTGACGATAAATAATTGAACCACATGTAGCAAATTCACCATCAGATTTTTTACAACCTAATCTTTTAGCATGTGAATCACGACCGTTCTTTGTAGAACCAGCTGCTTTTTTAGACGCGAAAAATTGTATATTTAATCTAAACATGAGAAATCCTCCTTTATAAATATTTTTATTAACAATATAAAATTGTTAAAAACTTGGGATACTGAGATGATATATCTTCCAACGTTTCTTGTAATGTTTCCATCACAATTTTTACTTCCTTAGAAACATTCACATCAGTAATTTGAATGTCTATGTAAACATTCTTATCATCAATCTTTATACAACAACTCTTTGTTAATTTAGTAAGTATATTAGCTGTCAAGAAACATGCTGTAGAGATTGAACTACACACAATGTCTGAGCCATTTACAGAATAGCCACTGTGACCTTTTATACAAATTCGATTAACAAAATTATTTTTCCAAATAGTTGCGGTAGTCATAACAAAGGTTCCTAAAACAAAATTGATTTAAGCCTTTACAATCTTAGCCTTCAATAGCTGTAATTTTAACTTTTGTATAAGGTTGACGATGACCTTTTTTCTTATGATAGTTCTTCTTTGATTTGTACTTGTAAACGATAATTTTTTTACCTTTGATTTCATCAACAACAGTTGCAGTAACTTTTGCGTTTGCAACATATGGAGCACCAACCTTATCGTCTAGCATTAATACCTTATCAAATACAACTTCTGCACCTTTAGTTGCATCAAGTTTTTCAACGTTAAGAATTTCGCCTTCGCTAACACGGTATTGTTTTCCGCCAGTTTCAATAATTGCTAACATTACTTTTACCTCCTATAAAAATTTAAGTCACGCCTACTATGGTGGATATAGATTATATCACTTATTTACCAATTAAGTGCGGTTGCGTAATGCAACATTATTATTATACATCATTTCAATGTAAAAGTCAATTTATTTTTATAATTTATAAAAAAGATTATGATTATTTTTTAATAACATGTTATAATAAGAAATATAAATTGAAAGGAAAACGTATGAGAAAATTATTATTAAGTTTAAGCATTATTAGTCTATTGCTTGGGATTTTCTTTTTAACCTTTTCAATATTGAAAAGATTGGAAGAACTTAAGAATATTGAAGAATGTCGCAATATCCCTGATTGTATGTATTGTACTCCCACATGGATAGGTAATAAAGAAATAATATTTAATGGTTTAGGTATTATTTTTACTTGTATCGCTATTGTTTTACTTATTATGTTTATATTAAAAACAAAAAAATATAAATCACATCATTAAAATACTTATATCATTTTTTTAGTTTTTACTCTAGCTAATATAGATATAGTTATAAACAACAGATTAATAAGCACTTGAAATATATTAATTTTTAAGTGCTTATATTAATATAAGAAAGTAATATCGTTTTTTGTTATTTATTTTCTAATAAAATTAGTACGATATACGTTTTCACGTTCTGGAAGTCCGTATTTTTCTTTTCCAAGTTCAATTGCCTTCATGAGAAAAATCATATTTCTTGCCAAATTTCTCATAGTTTGCATTCCTTCGCTGTCTTCTTCTACCTCTCCCCTTGATAAACCATGAACACTATTCCAATAGTAACTTGAAGCAATTGGCATTCCGTTAATTGTAAAATATTTATTTAATTCATCAAATGTCGATGATGCTCCACCACGTCTTAAAACAGCAACACTTGCTCCTACTTTCATAGTAAGTGGTTTATTATTACTATAAAATAATCTATCTAGTAATGAGATTAAAGATCCATTTGCTGAAGCGTAATATACAGGGGTTGCAATCACTACACCATCACATTCGTGTAGCTTTGAAACTAAATAATTAACATCATCGTCAAAAGCACATTTTCCCTTAGCATGACAAGTCCCACAGGCTACACAACCTCTTATATTTTTTGTACCAATTTCATATTTTATCACTTCTATATTTTCTAAAGCGAATATTTTTTCCATTTCTGCTAATGCTAAACTTGTGTTACCTTTTTTTCTAGGACTACCATTTATTAATAAAACTTTCATAATATAATTAAACTCCTTATGTAAATTTAATTTAATTATAACAACTTTTATTGAAAATGTAAACTATTATATATAATATACATAAAAACTCAAAAAACACTTAACTTTTATTTGCTTTTATGGTACAATATGGCTCGGAGGTTTTGAATATGAAGGCAAAGAAAATAATATTTAAAATTTTCTCTATACTATTAATTTTATTTTTTATTGGTGTTTTTTCATATTTGATTTATGAATTATTTAACCCACTAAAAGAACTTCTATCAACAGGAAATGATGCTCCATTAAAAGAAATTTTACAGTCTTACGGAATATGGAAATACATTTTTATGATTTTATTAAGTACATTTCAAGTGTTTTTAACTGTTATGCCAGGTGAACCAGTTCAAATTCTCTCAGCAATAACATGTGGACCTTTATACGGAATTCTAAATTGCGTTATAGGAGCCGCAATAGGCAATACTATTTTGTACCTTTTAATTAAAGTTTTTGATTTCAAAATTAGTAGCAAAAAATATGATGAAAATAAATATGAATCTTACGTTGATGAGAATAAACCTAAAGATATGAAATCTGTAACATGGTTTATTCTAGGTCTGTATTTTGCACCAATAATCCCTGATGGAGTAATCGCTTATACTGCAGCCAAAAACAATATGAAATATCCGAGATATATAATCGTAACAACTTTAGGAATTATTCCCCAAGTTGTGGCATGTATAACTGCAAGTACACTTTTCATGAAATATTCATCGCAAATATTTAAATTAACTGAATTAATCCCTCTAATAGTTGTTGGTCTATACGTTTTTCTTATTGTCTTTTTAATAATTAAATTTAAAAAGAAAATTATTATTCATATCCTAAATCGAAGTATAAGAGCCACTATTTTATGGTTAATTCCATTAAGTATTCTAACAATTGTTGTCTGTTGTTTATTAATTTTGCATAAATATATAGCATGTTCTATAGTTTTTGGATTCTTAGTTCTAATTATTATTGCCTATTTAATTTTTGATCCTAAGCTTTCGAAAATTTTCACAAAGAAAAAAATGGATTATTTCAAAAACAATATTGTATTACATCAAAATAATTTCATTAGTTGGTTGTTTAATGTAATTTGTCGAGGAATTTTCTATAGAAAACTTAAAGTTAAAGTTGATCGTAATGGTATAAAAGAATTCTCTAAACCATCAATAATTCTTTTCAATCATTTATCAGCTTATGATTTTGTCGTTGTTATGCCCCAAATCTACCCTCAAAAAGTAAATACTGTTTGTGCATACTACTACTTCTGCAACTATCATCTAGGTAGATTACTAAATAAATTTGGATGTTTTCCCAAGTTCTTATATCAACCAGATATCAGTGCAATCAAAAATATGCATAAAGTAATTAAAAATAATTGTATCTTAGCTCTTGCTCCTGAAGGACGACTTTCTGCGTATGGAGAAATGGAATCATATATACCTAGTACAGTTAAATTTTTAAAAAAGGAATTATGTGATGTTTATATAGCTAAAAGTCATGGAACATACTTTTCTAAACCAAAATGGGCTAAAACAACTCGTAAAGTCAGAATTGACTTAAAATTTGAGAAAATCTTTACCAAGGAAGATTTAGAAAAATTAACTTTAGAACAAATCTATAGTATATTATATGATAAATTATATTATAATGAGTACGATTGGATGGAACAAAATAAAGTACCATTCAAAGGGAGAAAGTTCGCTGAAGGCTTAGAACACATGTTATACATATGCCCTGTTTGCGGAAAAGAATTCACATACGAAAGTAAAAAGAATAAACTAACATGCTCTCATTGTCATACTACTGTGAAATTAAATCAATATTATCAGTTTGAATCCGAAAATCCTAATATTCCTAAAAATATTAGAGAATGGTACTTATTACAAAAACAAATTGAAAGAAAAAATATTCAAAATCCAAATTACATTTTGCAAAGTAAAGTCAGTCTTAAACTTCCAGACGAAAAAGGAAATGGATTTACACTTGTTGGAAAAGGAATATGTACGCTAACACATGAAGGAATTACATATAATGGTACTATTAATGGTGAAAATAAACATATATTATTTAAACTCGAGAATATACCGGCTCTTCCATTTGGTGTCAATGAAAATTTTGAAATATATCATGATCAAACGCTTTATTACTTTGTTCCAGATAACATCAGAGAATGTGTTAAATGGTCAGTTGTTGAAGAGCAAATGTACGAAGACTATACTATTAAAGAAAATATAAAAAAAATATAAGACCTCGGGAATCCAAGGTCTTCTTTTATTTAAGCAATTAAACTTTCTATAGAAATTTCATCAAAATGAAGTACATTTTCTAATATCATAACCAAAAGGTTATTGTTATATAGCCATCTTGCAATACCAAAATTTTCATTCGCAGGATCTATATATGTCGTAATGAATTCATTTCCCCAACTAAACCAGTTAGATACTCCGCTTAAAACTAACATAGCTAATGAAATAATCATTAATCCTAAAAAGATGCCAACAATCATACCAGTTATTCGATTAAATGCATTTAAAACAGGAGCTTCCATAACTTTTGATAAAATCATAGCTACAAGAGATATAACTAAAAGTAAAAGTATAAAAAGCACTATAAAACATAAAATTGTCAAAACATAATATGTTAATGTATTAGAAACAGCATCACCTAGTGTTCCTCCAGGATTATTTTCAAAGACTTTTTTAAAAGCATCCAATAAAAAATTAGGAACATTTAAAGTATTTTTTAATTCGTCAAATTTTTCTGGTGTAGGATCAGTTATAGAAAATAATGTTTCATTCTTTGTCATCAACCAATCAAGAATTGTTGAATTAATTTTTTCACCTATTTGTGTAGGTGTTAGCCAGTTACGAATAGGTCCAACCAAAATATATGCTCCAACAGTTGCTAAGATTTTTTTTGATAAAGAGAAAATCATTTTAATTAATCCTTTTGCTAAGCCAACAATAGCAAAAATAAGTACAATGCCAATAACAACAAAATCTGCTATAGATAAATTCATATATATACCTCCGAAAAGAAAATTATCAATATATAGTAATAAAATATTATATTTTATGCTCTACTATTATACTACAAAATCATCTTTATTTCAATAATTTATTTGTAAATCAATTATGTTTTATTTGTAAATCAATTATGTTTAGGCATATTTTATATTAATATTAAATATTATATATTTTGTACTTTTATTATAACAAATTATTAAAAGTTATATTCAAAAAACTACGAGTTAATTCAAAAAATATTTTTTGAAAAAAATTTAAAAAAATGCTTGCAATTTCAAAAATAATTTGGTAAAATATATGTGCTTTTGTTGATGCAGGTATCGTATAATGGCTATTATGTGGCCTTGCCATGGCTAAGATGCGAGTTCGATCCTCGTTACCTGCTCCATTAGACAATTTAAGTTTACTAGTTTTAGTAAACTTTTTTTCATTTACATTTTTTTGCATTATTGAAAAGAGGAGGGATTCCCTCCTTCTTTTTTTAAGTAAAATATAGTTAAAAAGTAGCTTTTAATCTTCATCAATAACATCTGGTATATCTTCTTCTATATTATGAACTTTTTTACCATTAGTCTGTTTTTTATCAGTTCTTTGTTCAAGTTTAATAAAAGAAACACGTTCTGCAATAACATCAATACTTTTTAATTTGGTATCTTTGACATCAATTGTTCTTGTGGAAAGACGGCATTTAAGGGCTAAGATAGAACCTTTTCCAACATAATCGCAGACAAGTTCAGCTAATCCCATCCAAGTAGACACAGGAATAAAATCAGTTTCGTATTCGTTATTTTCATTGCGAAATGGTCTTTGAACTGCTAAAACAAAATTAGAAACTTTAAAACCAGTATCTAGTTCTACAAGTTTTGGATCATCTACTACTCGTCCTACCAAAACGACATTATTCATCATTTTATCACCTCCGAACTATATTATACAATAAATAAAAAAATAATAAAAATCGCTTTTTTTAAAATTAAATAAACTTTTTTAAACTTTTTTAAATGAATGTTTGAAAAAAATTTAAAAAAATTTATTTAAAATGACAAATATATAGTTTTTTTCCAGAAATTAATAAAAATAGTAAAAAATACATTTTTTTTTAAAAATTGTAAATAATATTTTAAGGGTGATAAAATGAACAATAATAAAACAACACAAAATAGTACAAAAATAGGAAATATCAAGTTAACAATTTTTATGACTATTAGTAATATTCTTATATTAAGTGAAGTAGGATTCTATTCTTTTTTTACACCTTTTAAACACACATCATGGATAGCTCTTTTAATTTATATAGGGATTACTTTTATTCTCTCAATTATTTTTAAAGGTTTTCCCAATGACACTGGAATAATTAAAATTATTAATAAACATTTTATAATAAAATACTTACTATTGATTTATTATTTTATTGTTATCTCTACAATGATATTTTTAGGAACAATTATTATAAAAGATAAATTCTATTCAGATGTTAGTATAATTATTATTTATGCTACTCTTCTATTCACATGTATTTATATAGGATTCAGTAATTTCAATAATATTATAAACGTATCAATGATTTTTTTTACTTTAATAATTGTATTTTATGCAATTTCCTTGACACACTTAGATGGTCGTAATTTAAATCTTTTACTTCCTTTTACATTTGATATAAAGAAAATCTTTTTAGGTAAAATTATTTTATTATTTCCTTTAGAAAATATATTGTTTTCTTTAAATACTGATAATTTACGCAATGGATTTAAAACTAAAGCCTATACAATAGGAAATCTTTCGTCAATGTTTTATCTTCTTCTTATATTTATAGATTCATTAACATTATTAGGAGCTAATTACTTTAAAAACGTAAAATATGGAAGTTTCATTAGATGGGAAGTATATCAAGGAAATAAATTCATTGAAAATTATGATATATTTGTTCTTATCATTATGGTAACAACAATAGTTTTTCGAATGGGACTAAATATTAACAATTTTCAAACGATAATGGGTATAAAAAAGACAAATAAATTTAATACTATATTTTTCATTCTAATTTTTATTGTTTTATCTGTCTATTGCTTATTTATAAATAATTTACAAGTAATCATCAAATATGCTATAGAAATATCGTTTATAATTATTATCATTCTCTATATATATTTTGTAGTTTTGTCATGGATTATTTATATTAGGAGGAAAAAAATCTATGGAAACAAATGAAACGATTTTAAATAGAATACTAAAAAAATTAACTGAAAATATAAATGTAAATATGATTGATTCCGAAATCAATGGTATAAATATGAAATTAGTTTTTCATAGATATCTTGCTGATTTAAAAAGATTCAATAAAGATTTAACTGGAAAAATATCATTAGATAACTACAAAAAGTTAGAAACAATATACCCAGGAGTATATTATAAAACTAATCTTTTAGAAAAAGATTTATACGATTCAATTTTTTCAGGTAATATTTTTTTGGCTATTAATGATGTATATTATCTTATCACATGTCAAACAGACATGAAAAGATCAATTTCAGATAGTATTATAGAACCTAATAATATTCTAGGTGCTCGAGATGGTTTTATTGAAAGTATCGAAACTAATATTTCTCTCATTCAAAAAAGAATTAGATCTACTGGCTTAACAATAGAAAAATTTAACATAGGAGAACGAAGTAATACTACTGTTAATGTTTTATATATAAAAGACATTGCTGATAAAAGAAATGTAGATAAGGTCTTAGAAAAATTAACTTCAGTAATTACTGATTCATTTCAATCAATTAACGAAATAACTTATTTATTTGAAAAAAATAGTTTATTTCCAATGTGTTCTGAAATAGGATCACCAGATCTTGCTGCTCAAGAATTAATCGAAGGTCGTATTCTTATTATGATAGATCAGTTACCAGTAGCTGTAACTTTACCGGTAACAATAACATACTTCTTTTCATTAAAAGAAGGAAGACATTCTAAACCACCAATAACTTTATATAGTAGAATTATAATTGCTTTTTGTTTATTCTTTGGAGTATATTTTTTAGGTATTTACGCAGCAATTATAACTCACCATACAAACACATTATCACTTATAATTATTTCCGAAATTAAATCTTCTTTACAAGGGTCAACCTTACCTCTTTTTCTAGAGTTCTTCTTCTTAACATTTTTATTTGATATTCTCAGACTCTCTTCAGCAAAATCACCAAATATTAGTTTACAAAATGTAATTATCACTGTAGGTGGTTTATTAATTGGACAAAATGCTGTTAATAGTGGCTTTATTTCTTCTTTTAATCTTGTAATAATCGCTATTGCACACATTTGCACATATGCAATAACAAATAATCAACGTTTTATTACATCATTAAGTGTTCTGAGAATGTTTCTACTATTAACAGGTATGATCTTAGGTTTATATGGTTTACTTATTTCATTAATCGTAGTTACATGTTACCTTAGCCGAAAGTTAAGTATTACTACTCCATACTTTGAACCCGTAAGTCCATTTATTAAAGAAGACTTTTTGAAATTATTTTTTGGAAATAAAATCAAAAAAAGAAAAAAGAGAGATTACTCTCTGGAAACAAATGATAATACGAGAGGTATAGTTAAAAAATGAAAAAAATGCTTATAATCATTCTTATGCTCTTTTTTGTAACTAGATGTGGAAAAAATCCCCATCTTGATTTAACTGTTTTTGTAGATTCTATTGGTATTGACTACAATAAAGAAGCAAAAGAATATACTTTATATTATCACATTGCCACTTCAGATACTTTGCTAACTACAGAATTAGGAGCTAATAGTGTTGATAATAAATATTCTATTGCTAGTATTAAATCAAATGACCTATACGATGCAATTAAAGTTTTAACAGAAAACTCAGTACGTAATGTTCTTCTAACACATGTACAATCAGTTATTTTCACAGAAGATTTTATTTCTAAAGAAAACTTAGATTATTTTGATAGTATTATAAAAACATATAATAATATTTCCCCAAACTTTTATATTTTCGTTACAGATTCTAAACTTGACGATGTTTATTCGATAAAAAATCCAGATAACATCAGTTCATTTTTTTCAATTATAACAAGTAACAATTATATAACAACTTATAATTTAACTTATTACACAGAGTTTGTACAAGCATGGTATGAAGAAACACTTCTTCTTAAACTTATTAAAATATCTTCAACCGATAAAATTTGGAAAGATGAAAAAGATAAATTAACAACTTTATATATATCTGGAGAATTATATATAAGAAATGATGGAACATATGTAAAAATAGATAATGACGACTATAAAGCCTTAGAACTTTTAAACCATGAATACATCTCCACAATAATATTTGAAGGCATTCATTTTTCGTTGCATGAATTTGCCTTTAAAATTATTGAAAAGGACAATAAATTTATTTTTACGCTTTATGGAAAAATCTTCTCTACAAATGTTAATAGCAATAATAGCGTTGAAATTGTAAATTTATTTAAAAGAAATGTAAATAAAGAACTACAAAAATTGGTAGATTTATCAAAAGAAAAAAATATTGATATATTTGATTTTGAAGATAAAATATATCGTAAGTATAATAAAAAAGGACAATTTGATTTACAAAATGTCCAAGTAGAATATAAATCCTTCTTCAAACTTATGAATTAGGGTAGATTATATAATAACTCATGGCCTCTTTTTTGATAAAAGAGCCTATTTTTTTTACATCATCATTGGTAATTTCATTCAAAACATCAAAATAAGCTAACAAATCATTATTATCAGCTAAGTAACTCATGTAACTTGAAGTTTCACTTTCAACGTTATCAAAATCACTTATAGTCATTCCATAAAGTATTCTTTTCTTTTTTTCTATAAGTTCTTTAGAAAAATCAAATTCATCATAAGAAAGCACTCTTTTCTGTATGCGGTTAAAAAATTCAAGAGGGTTATTGGAATCAACTTCAATATTATAAAAAACAGCATTATCATCAACATAACATTCTGAATAATATTTACTTAAAATTATTTTATCATCAAAAAGATTTTGATAAAAATTTGTATCTGAACCAAATAAACATCCAAAGAATAATCTAATTAATGTATCAATTCGAGCATGTTCGTTTACTTTATTTTTTTGAAAAAACACTGGAAATTTTATGCCTACAGAAATTTTCGGCATTATAATATCCATTTTTGATGAATCATTACTCTTTATATCATTGTCATCATCAATTAGTACTTTATAGTTAATTTTATTTGCAAATGTTTTTTGTGATTGATTATTTCTCACAATTTCAATTACTTCATTAGGGTCAACATCTCCACCAATAATCAAGCTCATATTAGATGGATGATAAAAAATTCTATGTGCTTTATTTAATACTTCTTTATCAGTTGCCATTATGTCTTCAATAGTACCACATATATCATAAATTAAAGGATGATTTTTATAAAGATTATTTTTAATTCCTTGATAAATCATATTTGATGGTTTATCTTGATACATCAAAAGTTCTTGTTTTATTATTTCTTTTTCTCTATTGACATTTTCAGTAGTAAAATGAGGATTTTGTACAAAATCAAGTAAAAGGTTTAAACCTTTTTCTAGGTTATGTAGTCCAGAGAAATAATATGATGTTGAGTTTTGACATGTATATGCATTTACATCTAATCCTAATTTTGCAAAATCCTCGGATACATCTTGACCATTTTTCTTCTCAAACATTTTATGTTCTAAAAAATGAGCTGTTCCTTTAGGAAAATTAATAATATCATTATCTACTTTTATTTTTATATCAATCGATCCAAATTTGGTTTGAAATCCAACAAAAAATCTCTTAAAACCACTTTTGGGAATTATCACAACCTGTAAGCCGTTTTCGAGCGTTTCCAAACAGACTTTTTCATTTATTGAATCGTAGTTATGCGTTATCATCATTATCACTTCCTTCTGAAAGCAAATATACAGTATCAAGTTTTAAGTGGCGTGATACATTTATTATATCATCTATGGTAATTTTTTCTATTTTTGCTTTAATAGTTTCTATGGTATCATGTCTATTAAAAAGTAAATTATCGAATCTTAAGCCAAATATACCCCCAAAACTATCATTATTTTCAAGTGTTGAATCAATGGATTCTTTCTTAACAATTTCAAATAATTCTTTATCCACTTCTCCGTTTTGATATTTTTCAAGTTCACAGTTTATTAACTCGATTGTTTTATTAAAGTTTTCTTTTTCAATGCCAACATCAATGAACATTACTTTCTTCGAATTTTCTAAAGATGCTTCAATAGAATAACATAATCCATTTTGCTCTCTTACAACTCTAAATAAATTAGAACTAGTAATGCCACCAAACATCTCAACAAATATTTCTAAACCATCAATTTCGGTATCTACTAACGAAATGTCAGTACGATAACCCAATATAAGTACTGCTTGTTTTATATTTGCTTTTTCTTTAACTATATTCACTTTTTTTATGTCATATTTACCTTTATAGACTAAATCAAAAACTTTATTTTGACTATATAAAGAGTTAAACTTGTTTAATTTTTTATCTAAATCATCAAAACAATCACCAATTGCATAAATTACTTTTTTGCTATTATTGATTAAATCTAAATATGTTTTATATAAATCTTTAGGTGTAATTTTTTCAATTTCCTCTTTTGTACCTAAAGGATTACAAGAAAATATTTCATCATTAAACATTAGTTCATTTATTCTTCGATATGCACAATACGGCTTACTATTATATTCTTTTTTAAGATTTTCTAATAAATTATTTTTAGCTTCTTCAAAGGACTTCTCTTCAAAAGATTCATTTATCACATTAGGATTAAGTAAAAATTCATACATCATATCAATTGCTCGTGAAAGCAAATTATCATCATTTGTGTAATGAGGATTTATTAAGTTTAATGTTAGAAAAGTTATTCTTGTATTATATAAGTAATGATTACTAAACACAAGTCTTGTATTATAAAGATCTGATATTACATCTAATTTTTTTTTCTTATCATTATATTTTTTTGATGATAAAGTTAAAACACTTGCTAGCAGTGAATAACTTGTTATATTTTCTTTATTATATTCATTAAAGAAACAAAATCTTATCATAACTTTTTTAAATTTATTTTCATTTATAATGTTTATCGGAATATTATTTAAGTACATAACGTCACCATTTACAATAGTTATTATTTCAAAATATTTATAAATTATTAAAAAAAACTGCTTACAGATTTAAAGCAGTTTCTAAAGCTATTTCCATCATCTTATTAAATGATGTTTGGCGTTCTTCGCTAGTAGTTACTTCGTGAGTTACAAGTGAATCAGAAACAGTTAGTAAACAAGCAGCTCTTTTACCTAATTTTTTGGCATTTGCGAAAAGAGCAAATGATTCCATTTCAACGCAACAGCATCCGTATTTTTCAACTACATCTTTGAAGACATCACCATTACTACGATAGAAAACATCACTAGAATGAATTATATCAGTTATAATAGGATAGTTAAGTTTATGAGCAGCTTTCTTAATTTCATCAAATAATTCTTTATTTGTTTCCATTATATTCTCTTCATATCCATAAGCTACTTTAGCATAAGTTGATTCAGAGTATGCTGATGTTGCAAGAATAACATCGTAAATTTTTGCACTCTTAGAATATGATCCACATGAACCAATTCTTATAATGTTTTCAACACCATAAAAGTTGAAAAGTTCATAAGAATAAATTCCAATACTAGGCATTCCCATACCTGATCCCATTACAGTAACTTTTTTACCTTTATAATATCCTGTAAAACCATACATATTACGAACACTATTAATTTTTTTAACATCTTGTAAATATGTTTTCGCAATATATTCAGCTCTTAGAGGATCACCAGGCATTAAAACAGTTTTTCCAAAATCTTCTTTACATTTAGCTTCAATATGAGGAGTAGCCATTATTTTTTATTCCTTTCATTATATTCTTCAATTATTTTTTTGCCAGAACTTGCACCAATACGTGTAGCACCTGCAGCAACCATTTTTTCTAAATCTTCTAAAGTTCTAATTCCACCACTTGCTTTAACACTCATTGTGCTAGGAATGCTTTTACGCATTAATGACACATGTTCTACTGTTGCCCCCCCAGTACCAAAACCAGTTGATGTTTTAACAAACTGAGCACCAGCTATACTTGCAGCATGACATGCTTCAACAATTTCCTCATCAGTCAAATAGCAAGTTTCTAAAATCACTTTAACTAAATTTCCATCAGCACTATCGACAACACTTCTAATCTCTTCAACAAGATAATTAAAATCATGTTCTTTAGCTTTGCCGACATTTATAACCATATCTATTTCATTAGCACCATTTTTTACAGCATCCTCAGTTTCATAAGCTTTAACTTCCATTGTATTAGCTCCTAAAGGAAAACCTATAACAGTGCAAACACGAACATCAGTACCTTTTAAAAGTTCATGTGCTAATTTCACATTGCAAGGATTAACACATACACTTGCAAAATCATATTCCTTAGCTTCTTCGCATAATTTTTTAATGTCTTCAGCTGTTGCGAAAGCCTTTAGTAATGTATGATCAATTAATTTATTAATTTTGATATCAATATTTTTCATATTTACAACTCCTAGTATTTATCTAATAAATCACAAATTGGTAAGGCAACAAATTCTTGATCAACAATTGCATATTTACGTAATTTGCTAACTACTGATTTACTTGATTTAGCAGCTTTAGCTTTTATAGAATATAAATCATTAAATGAATTATCAACTTTAGTTAAGTATTTTTCCATAAACTTCATAAAGTCTCCACGACGAATATAGAATGAATCACCAGATTCTTCCTTTACTAAAACAAAATCAAAGTAAGGAACAAATAATGAAGCAATGCCTACATTCCAAGTTGTACAAATGCCAAATTCATTATTATGATAATCAATGATTGGTGTACAAGGATTAACAACAATATCATAGTGAAATTGCTCTTTAAAATTATCCATATTTCTTTGATATTTGCATATTGCATTTAATTTATTTGAATCATAAAAGACTTTACCTTCAG
>HF988731.1:22871-30397 GCA_000431235.1 Coprobacillus sp. CAG:698
GCATCAGCGAACAATGAGTACAAATCAGCCATATTAAATAATTTTACATCCTTAAATGAACTATGGTAAACTTGTAAATCAAATAACTTAGAAATTTTTTGAGCATGTTGAAGAATTTCTTTTGCTGCAAATGAAGGAATTAAAATAGGTAAACATAACATAAAATTAATATTCAAATATGCAGGATCAAGTTTATAAATTTCTCTAACTTGAGAAACTCTTGTTATCTTATACATATATTTAAACCCAAATTCATTATCAGTATAAACAATATTTACTTCACTATCATCATATTGTATTTCAAAATCAGGTTGTGACATAAAATACTCAAATAATTCTTGATAGTCAATTCTTCCTTTTTGATTGTTTCTAAAAAAATTAATATTAATAGTCATATTTTCCATAATATACCTCCAGTAAATCAAATAAAGCAGAAAGAAAGTATTCCTTCTAAAACAATAACTCCAATTAGTCGCGAAAAATCAATGCGACCTAAAATCAATAAACCTTCAAAAGGTTCCATAAACCAATTAGCTACCGTGTGTACTATTCTCGGAAACTTATACTCGTATGAATTTGAAAAGAGCGAAAATATAATATCGAGGGATACAATTATCGCATACCCTTGTAAAATATAATACAAGATTATTTTAAAAATTGCAAACATTATTTTAAATCCTCATAATATTGATATAAAGTGCCATCTTCAAATTCTTCTTTTCTAGCTAATAGAAACATACGTGCTTGAATTTTAAGAATCTTTCCATCCATAGCATAAAGTACGCCAGAAACAAACGCTAATAATTTATTAGCCTCATCTTTGTCAAGATTCTCAAAATTTGCAAGAACTGGATAACCAGCAAGAATTTTGTCACTGATTTCTAATACTTGCTCATCTGAAGCAGTTTTTATTACCATATATTCTATTTTGTCAAATGATGTTAAAGCATTTTGGTTGCGCTTCTTTTGATCAAGTTTTTCAACTTTTTCCTTTCTTTTAAATAAACCCATTTATATAATCTCCCAAATAATTTAATTTTATTATTTTATTTTAAGAATATTCTACCTAACCTTAAATCAGTTGCACCATATTTTAAAGCAATCTTATAATCATTAGTCATTCCCATCGATAAACGATGACAAGGAACATTATGAATATTCATTTCCTCAACCTGTTCTTTTAACTTTTTCATTTTAGAAAAATATCCTTCTAGTTCTTCTTCATCAAAAGTGAACTTAGCTATGCACATCAAGCCCACAACATGGATTTTCTCTAAATCTTGTATTTGCTTAACAAAACTTTTTAGTTTGCTAGCTGGTATACCTTGTTTATTTGGTTCTTCTGAAATATTGATTTGAATAAAACAGTCTAAAGGTTGTTCTAATCTCTTATTCAATTCAATAGCTAGTGAAATTCTATCTAATGAATGTAAGCAAGATATTTTATTTACTATATCTCTAATCTTACGAGATTGAACAACACCAAAAAAGTGCCATTTTATATCTTTATAATCTTTTAAAGCTTCATATTTTTCTAAAAACATATCAGTTCTATTCTCACCGAAATCTTTTATTCCATTTTTATAAAGCTCTAACGTTTGTTCTACATTCATATATTTTGTGGCAGCAATTAAAGAAACATTGGGATATTCCTTTAAATCATTTCTAACTAATTCAACTTGTTCTTTTATCCCCATTTTTCCCTCCAACAATTCTATGAGATTTATATAATTATTGAAAAAAAATAATAAAAAAATTACTTTTTTTTACAATATCTTACATTCTATATTATACACCATCTCACCAAAAAAATCAACGAAAAAACTAATTAATTTTACTAGACAAAAACACAAAAATATAAAAAAAAGCCTATTAGGCTCAATATCACTCCTCCTCGTTTTTAGATATAACTATGTAAATAAATTACCCCTTTTTCTAATTATTTTTTGGTAATATTTTATATCTTCACAATTTAATTTTAAAAGGACAATTAATTATACCACATTTTCTCAAAAAGTGTAACATTTTGTTATTTTTTTATATTTTTATGTATATTATTAAAACTGGTATCATATAAATTTAGTAAATAATCAGAAAAATATTTAAAAAAATAAATCAAAACATTTGACAAACATTATATAATTTGATATAATATCTATGCTGTTTTGATGGCTCTATAGCCAAGTGGTAAGGCGTGGGTCTGCAACACCCTGATCGTTGGTTCAAATCCGACTGGAGCCTCCAGTGAAAATTAAGTCTTGGTATTCCAAGGCTTTTATTTTTGAAATTTTATTACGATAGGTGATTATATGAACTCAAACAACCAAAATATATCAATGTTTTTGCTAGATATGGATGGAACGATTTATTTAGATGATGAATTAATTGATGGAGCATTAGAATTTATCCACACTTTAATCGAAAATAATATAAAATATATTTTTCTTACTAACAACTCATCAAAAAGTCAAAATGATTATTTAGAAAAACTAAAACGTCTTAACATACCTGCCACAAAAGATAATATTTACACTTCAGGGATGGCTACTTGCAATTATCTTAACGAATATTATCATAATAAAAAAGTATATTTATTAGGTACAAAAGCCTTAGAGCAAGAATTTAGAAACTATGGAATTGATCTTGTCGAGGAAAACCCAGATATAGTTGTTTGTGGATTTGATCGTGAACTTAACTATCAAAAATTAGAAAAAGCTTGTCAATTTTTATGCGATGGAGCCATATTTCTTGCCACAAATCCTGATTACGTTTGTCCAATTGCTAATAAAAGATACATTCCTGATTGTGGAAGCATTTGTGATATGATATTTAATGCCACTAAAAGAAAACCTACTTTTATTGGAAAACCTGAACCAATAATGATAGATTTGCTTTCTGAAAAATATAATATCGCCAAAGAAAACATATGTATGGTAGGCGATAGAATTTATACTGATATTAAAGCTGGTGTAAATGCCCACACAAAAACTATTCTTGTTCTTTCAGGTGAAAGTACTCTAGATACAATTAAACAATCGGATATAAAACCTGACTATGTTCTTTCATCAGTCAAAGACATAATTTCTTTAATAAAATAAAAGTCTCCCGAGGGAGATTTTTTATTTTATTTCTACATATTCTGTGTTTTTACTTTCTTCACAACTTTTAGGAATATGAAGTTCTAAAACACCATTAAGAAGTTTTGCAGAAATCTTTTCTTTCTTTATATTACCAATATAAAATTTCCTAGTTGTTGTACCAAAAAATCTTTCCTCATGCATATATTTATCATCATCATAAGGGTTATATCTTGTACCAACAACTTCTAAGTATTCACCATCTACCATTATTTTTATATCTTCTTTTGAAAAGCCTGGTACATCAATATTAATAATATACTCATTATCACTCTCGTAAATATCGCTTCTCATAAGTTGATTAACTTTTCCAAGTCTTAAAATTGGTAAATCCGAATTAATTTTTTTATCACAATTATCTATTTTAAAAAACATATTAGCTCACCACTAATATGTTTTCCTTTTTTTATATTTCTATTCATTTATTTTAATCTTCTACATCAAATGCTTCAATTGATTTTACTGCTTCTGGACGTGAATCACCATGTTTTACAAATAACATAGTTATGAATGCAAAAATACAGAAAATTACACTATAAGGGAATAAAACTCTCATTGTACCGCTAATATCCATAATAAATCCTGATAATATTGGTGTAATAATTTGGGCAAACATTGAAGCTGTATAATAATAGCCTGTATACTTACCTACATTACTCTCTTTAGACATTTCCACAACCATTGGATAAGAGTTTACATTAATAGTAGCCCATCCTATTCCAGCAATTCCCATTGTAAAGAAAATAAGGAATTTAGTATCTTTTGTAGCAATAGAACCTAGGAAGAAAGCAAACGCTAAAATAATAACACCCGCTAAAATAGTTTTTTTACGACCTATTTTACTAGCAATTATTCCGATAGGAATAAAGGCAATTAAAGCTGTCGCATTAGCAACAAGTAATGGTAAAGAATATCCCATATTCAAAACATCACCAGCATACACAGAAAATTTAGTAGTGGCAGCATTGTAAGCCATAAACCAAAAAATTATTGATAGAAGTATAAAAATAAAACTCTTTTTAACTTCTTTAGGCATTTTTTCTTCACTTTCAATTTTTTGTTCTTCTTCATCAATTGCATACATTTTACTTTCTTCTTCCATTTCTTTTACAAGCTTAGGTTCATTAACTTTAAAACAGAAAATAGTAAGTAATACAATCATTAAAACGCCAACTATTAAGAATAAAAGTATATAACTTTGATAATCTTTAGCAAAAAAATTCATAAGTAATAAGGAAATAATTCCGCCAACAGTTCCCATTAAGTTAATAATGGCATTAGCTTTACTACGAAGCGGTTTAATAGTAACATCAGGCATTAAACTTACAGCTGGAGTTCTGAAAGTTGACATGGACACTAAAACTATAAGTAAAATAATTAAAAAACCAACTAAATATGAGACATCACTTTTTGTGAAAACCCAAACAATCTTTCCACGTGCTTGCGTTGCATCTTCTTTCAATGAATAAAATTTTTTAATTCCTAATTCTTTAACAATATTAACAAAATCTTCATCATTGGCAATTCTTTGTGAGAGGACATTTTCAAGATCGCTTAAACGCCATTTATAAACACGAGTCCCTTTTTCGATTTTAATTCTTTCTTCATGTGACAATGATAAAATATCATTGAAATCTTTTTTATCCTTAGTAGTTAATACTCTATCACATAATGATTTGAATTCTTCTTCTGTTAATGTAGTATCAGTTAAGTTAACAAATTTGCGTAGTTCTTTGTTTTCACCATTTATTTTTTTATCAAGGGCTGATTGTTTTTTATTTTCGAATCCAAACAAACTAACAATTTGCTCATCAGTGAAATCATAATTAAAGAAATAATCGCCTTGGTGTTTCACATAGATTTCATTTATTTCTTCTTCAGTATAATCTTTTAAAAGATTATTAAGACTTTCACTACGAGAATCTTTATTTTCACTTTTGAAACTTTCATCAACTAAAACAACTTCATATATGTTTTCTTCTTTTTTTAATTTATTCATTTGTAAATTATCAAATACAGAAACAAAAGTAAAGAATACTGCTGCCACAATTGTACCGATAATTATATATGGTTTTCTTTTTCCTATTTTTGTATTAGTTTTATCTGAAAGTGCTCCAAAAACTGGGAGTAATATCAAAGCAAGAATGTTATCAAGAGCCATAACTATTCCTGACCATGTTTGATTTAATCCAAAAGTATTGATTAGCATTTTCGCAATTATACTATCATAAACTTGCCAAAATAAGCAAATGATAAGAAAAGCAAAGCCTACAAAAAATATTTTTTTATTATTTAGTTTCATTAGGAACTCCTTTATTGATTATTTTTTTGCCACATTTTCTTATTGCACTAGAAACTAAGACATCCATAGTATCTAGAGTATTACCATTTAATCTCTCATTATAGATTGAAAGCTCTGTACAAGCAAGCAAATATAAATCATATTCTTTATTATCAATAATTTTATTTAATTCTGAACACATATCAAAACCAGATTTTGTTTTATAGATTATTTCCATAACTTGTTTTTGAATAGTCTCATTAGGATAATTAATATTTAAATTATTATTCTTTCCATATATATTTGTTTTTACAGTACCATCAGTTGCAAGAACGCAGATTTTAGAATGTTTATAATTATTCTCAAGATATTTTACTGTTTCTTCAATCATATCAATAAAATTAATCTTGCCTTGCAAATCAAAACTATTTTTAAAGTAGTGAGCCGTATTACAAGGAATAATAAAGTTCTCACATCCATTTTTAATAAGTTCATCAATTCCTTCGTTAATTTTAGGAACAGGATTCTCACCATTTTCAAATATAGCAGCTGTACGGTCAGGAATTGAACATTTATTAATAATTACCATTTCAATATGATCCTGATCCTTTGTTGCGTATGTTTTCGTTACAATCTTTTCAAATAGTTTACACGTTGCTAGGGGTCCCATACCACCAAGAATACCCAATTTATACTTCATATTCAATAACCTCATCTAAATACTTATAAAAAATTTCATTAACTTCATTGAAAGATTTAACTTCTTTTAGAAAACCTTTTGTGTGAGTTCCAAAAAGTAAAGAATTTAAAACAGCTTCTTCTACACATTCAACGGTTCTCTTAAAAGCAATGTTAATATAATTATCACTTAATCTTAAGATATTACTTACACTTTCAGTAGAAAAATGTTTAACTTTATTGCAAGTAGTAAAGCCAACAAAAACATCGCCACTACCATTACCTGCATATGAACCAGTACGACCAATTCCAATTTCAACTCTTTTTAAAAGCCTCTTAATTTGTCGTTCATTTATTGGTAAATCAGTTGCAAGCACAGCAACAATAGAACCTTTATCTTCATATTCATTCAAATATTTTTTTATTTTATCCCCTAAATAATGATTATTAAAAATTAGTGATTTTCCATTTGACTCACCAAAATTGGCATTAACGATGACTCCAATAGTATATTTTTTTCCATCGATTTCAATAATTCTTGAAGCTGATCCTATTCCACCTTTAAATCCATGACAAATCATTCCACTTCCGGCGCCAACAGCACCTTGGATAAAATCTGAATCTAATTTATCTAATGCCTTTTGATAGTTATCACTATCCAAAATACGCATGCGAGAATTGTTTAAATCGCCATCGTTACACTCCATTACTACTGGATTAACTGTCCCTGTACTTATACCTATTTCAGGGTTTAGTTCTAAACTATGACTTACCACAGCATCACTAATTTTTCCAACGTTAAGTGTTGAAGTAAAGACAATATTTGTTTCAATTGTCCCTAATTCTTCAATTTGAACTAAGCCAATACTTTTTCCAAATCCATTAAATGAATATGATGAAGCAATTACTTTTTCTTTAAAGATATTACCTGAATGTGGACTAATAATCGTTAATCCTGTATTGTATTCATCATTTTTCAAAGTATAATGACTTACCTTAACATCTTCAACGTCACAAATATTATTTTTTTCTCCTGTAAGTCCATCACCAACTTTCACAAAACGTCTAATGTGAACTTTGTTTCTATCTAGATAATAAAACTCATCTTTTTTCTTAAAATGATATTTTGTAAGATCAACATTACCAAAATAAATATAATTCAAATTAAGATGATAAGTTAAACATATTAGTTTATCAATTAATTTTAGTGTATATTCGTTTTCTGAGATATTTGTTATACGAATATAATCATCAATATAATAATTAATAAAAGCTATAGTTTCACCATTTAAAATAAAAGAGATAATCTTTTCTTTACTAGAGTTATTATAATTTATATCAAACATAAATCACCTCAAAATAAGAAATTTTCATAATATTATTATTACTCATGTATGTAAGTATATCATAATTTCTTTAAAAATAAAATA
>HF988732.1:0-136383 GCA_000431235.1 Coprobacillus sp. CAG:698
AAAACGTTATATTGAAATTAAATAATATGGAGCTTTGACTCCATATTTTATTTTATTTTTTTGCTAAGACTTTACATTTGTAAATTAAAATGATATTATTATAAAGTATTATAAGGAGATTATTCAATGATGAAAAAAGAATTTAAATTTCGTGAAAAATTTGTTGCCGCAAGTTTTCTTATTGCTCTAATAGCTTTTGTGCTCCTACATTATTATTTGCCAGAGCATAAGAATTACGCATGGCTAGTATTTTTACTAGTTCCTCTTGCTCCATTTATTACAGGATTAAAGAAGATAACTATTTCATATACAATGTTAGTGGTTATTGTTTATTTAATTTTAGGATTTGTATGCCATTGGTGGCATCCAGGTTGGGTTTTATTTCTAACTATTCCAGTTTTCTATATTTTCTTCCCTAAAGATTTTAAAAAGAAGAAAAGATTAGAACAAGATGATGATGATGACCCAATTATAATCGATTAAATGCAAGTTTTTAAAAATGCAACTGCTAGTTTACAAATTTCAAGGTTAACTTGGTTGTATGTAAGTAGTAAACATAATATAATTTAGGTATATTAAATAAAGGAGATTTTATATTATGATATTTGCAGACAAATTAATTCAATTACGTAAAAAGAACGGATTAAGCCAAGAAGAACTAGCTGATAAGGTAGGTGTATCTAGACAAGCAGTTTCCAAATGGGAAAGTGCTCAATCAATACCTGATATTGATAAGGTAATTGCCTTGAGTGGTTTGTTTGGTGTCTCAATCGATTATTTATTAAAGGATGAAATTGAGATAGAAGATTCTGTACCTCTTGAAGAGGAAAAGAAGAAAGTTTCTATTTCCAAGGCTAATGAATGTATTACTAAAAGGCAAAAAGCAGCACAACAAATAGCTATAGGCGTAGCTTTATGCGTATGCTCACCAATAGTTTTAATTCTGCTTGCTGGTTTAAGTGATTCAGGATATGTTAAAGAATCATTAGCAGCCTTATTCGGTATTATTTTCTTATTTGTGCTTGTTGCGATTGCCGTAACGATATTTGTATATTCAAGATTACAAATTAGTGAATATGAAGAGCTAAAGAAAGAAGACTTTGATTTAGAATATGGTGTAAAAGGAATTGTTTCCGAAAAAAAGAAGAATTTTAAAAACAAATATAATATGCATATTGTTTTAGGAATTATTCTATGTTTCATAGGAGTTATCTTTTTAGTTTCCTTTTCTGTTGCTCTCGAAGATTTATACATAATAATAGCTGTTTGTATTTTGCTATTATGTTGCAGTGTAGCCACATATTTATTCACATATGCAGGAATGATTATGGGAACATATAATTTGTTACTCCGCGAAGAAGAATATGCTCAAGATAAAAAAAGCAGAAGTATTATTGATGCATTCTCATCATGTTATTGGCTTATAATAACAGGAGTTTATCTATTAATTAGTTTTCTTACAGAAAACTGGGGTCTTACATGGATTATTTGGCCTATAGCAGGTGTAGTTTTCGCTGCTATCGTCACAATTTTAGATGCAACTTTAAAAAATAAAAAAGATAAATAATAAAGTCTATGTAAATAATTCTTGTGATAAAATTTTATCACAAGAATTTTTGACAGAATTAATTTTTGTAAGTTTAATTTCTGGAATTTTAATGTTTTGTGATCAAGATTAATATCTAAAGACTAGAGCTTATGCTTTAGTTTTTTTATTTTTGATAATCTTTATAAAGTCTTTTGGATAAAGAAAAAATATTATATAAAAATTCAATAAAAATTTTTAAAAAACACTTGCCTAATATGTCATATTTTGGTATAATAACCTTACAAGGGTGTGACCCTAAGTACTAATAAAAAAGGAGGTTTAAATGGAAAAAAATATTAGTGCTTTAACTATTATATCAGATGATTTTGTTTTAATACAAAAAGCATCATATGATAGTATTACTAAAGAAGAAAAAGAGTATTTGATTTACGAAAACAATTTAAACAAAATTTGTGAAGTAAAGGAAGGAATTACTAAAAGTATTGTTAATTATTTAATAGTTACTTTTAAGGAAGAAAATGGAAGTGTTAATAAAGTAGTAAGAAAGCTATATCAAGAAGATTTTTGTGATTTACAATTTGATGTTAAGAAAGAAAAAACTACTACTAATACAAAGTATAAAGTAGTAACTGATATAGTGGATAGTGAAAACAGAAGCATTGGGGAAAAGTGTATAGCAAGTGAAACATATACATTAGTTAGAGGTAATATAATAATACCTAATAGAGCAAGTGTATTTATTTCTGGAAGAACAGTTAATGACCAAACTATGGTTGATAGTTATGTTATATATTCACCATTTAGAATATATCTTAGTGATGGAGATTATAATGGAACAAAATTTAATGCTATACAAACGATATCAAAAGAAAATAATAGATATAAAATAAATATATCATTTAAGAGGTATAACTTTTACCCAGATGCAACGGTTGAATTCAAACCGATTTTTAGCGTTTACAAAGAAGAAACAAACAAAAAATTATTTGATGCAGAGATAACAATAGAGTTTATAACATCATATACACCTGTAGGAGACTAAATATGAATAAACAGATGAAAATAAGAAATATTTTAAAAGATATAGAAAATATTAATTTAAGTAAAATAGAAGATGCAAGCAAACTAACAATTATAGGTATAACAGGTAGTAGAGGTAAATCTAGTACAGCTTATATAATATATAAGTATTTGAAGAGAAAAGGAATAAAAGCAATACTATATTCAAGTATTGGTATATTTTCTTATAATACGATATACAAAGCAAATGAAGCAGTAGAGAATCCTATGAGAAGTATGGAGATGGTAAAGAATGCCCTTAAAGAAGCGTGTGAAGCAAGAGCTAAAGTTTTGATATTAGAAGTAAATGAAGAAGCTATAAACAAAGGTATAACGAAAGATATACCTATGGATATAAGAGTAATAACAAATATTTGGGCTAAACAAAATGATATCTTATATCCTGATTATGTAAATATCAAAAAGAAATTCTTTAGAGAAGCTTCAAGTGATACGAAGTTTATTATGTCACTAACAGATAAAGATTTAGTTGATTTGTATAAAGAATTAAATTATGATAAGAAAATAACAACTTTTACTTCAGAATATTTAAAAGAGGCAAGAGGTGTTGATTTTGATGTTGATTATATTATAAAAAGTAATCATGATAAGTTTGATTCAATAAAGGGAATAACTTTTATACTGAAAAAAGGTGAAGAAGAAATAGTAATAGATTCTAATCTATTAATGCCATATTCAAGTTTTAATATAACATGTGCATATAGTGTGATAAGTGAATTAAAGCTAATGGATGATAGTTTATTTAGAGAAGTAATAAAAGATATAAAAATTCCTGGTCGAGATGAAGTAATAGACGTAAGTGAGTATGAAAAAATAATAGTAAGTTTAAACTTAGTACCTCAGCTTGAGATATTAAAGAAATACAAAGAAAGAGGAGAAATCGGAAAAATAATAGTAGTTACAGGTTCTACTGGTTTAGGATTTGCGTCTTGGGATAGTGGTCATGATATGCAAACACTAACTAAAGACAAGAGAGAAGCTGTTTCCTTTGCCTTTAAGTATATATTGAATAATGCTGATTATCTTATCATCACAACAAGTGATAGAGGAGATATTTTAAATCCATTTATAGAGTTAGAGAAGGAAATTGTTGAGGGAAAGATGGAATACATGATGTGCTTAGATCGTAAAGAGGCCATTAAGAAAGCAATAGATATTACAAACGATGAAGGAAAGATGAATGTTACTTTTGTTTCTGGAAGAGGGAATAGAAATGTAATGTGTCTTGAAAAAGGTAAAATAACATTATTTAATGACAAAGAAGTAATTAAGAAATTAATAGGAGTAAAGAAAAATGGCAAAAAAAATTAATAGTAAAGAAAGAAATTCAAATATAACTTTTGATGTTATAATGCTAAAGAAAGGCGATTATCTATATAGTACTTTAGAGCCTAATATAGCAGGTTATACAATGTTTGTAAGGGTTAATGTGTATAGTTTAATAAATTCATTTCCAAGTAAAATATATTTTTCGTTTGAAGCTATATCGTCAAATGAATGTAATTTTTTACTTAAGAAATCAGATGAATATGTTAATTTATCACGATTAAGATATAATGACTTAACAGATGCCGATAAAAATTTAGAAGGTGAAGCATATGATAAAGTGCATTATGATGGAGTAAATAAAACTATTACAATGGATATTACAAAACTTGTAATGGAGACATTAAATGATGAAGACTTTATAATGGGATATACTGAAGTGTGTTTTAAAATATATTCTGATTATTCTGGAGATGAACTAAAGATAAAGAATCCTCGAAGAGGTACAGGAGTAGTATCAGGAATAATATTTACTAACACAGATACAAAGACAAAGAGAATAAAGGAATATAAAGTAGGTAATGCAAGTATTTTATTAGATACTTATGATTTATCATATGATATTTATTATCAAGGCTTAAGTACAAATAATAAGGTTTTACCAGTGCAAGTTGATTTACTAGCAAGTACTTTAGTGCCATCATATAGTATGTTTTTAGACTATAAGGCTAGAGGACTTATGTTATATAATATGTATAGTAATATAGATACATATTATATAAAATCACTTATAAAAGACATTTATGAAGAAATTCCAGGATTAGGTAAGATTACTAATGAAGATGGAGTTGTGATAGATGAATATACAGAAATATATTTTAACTATGAGGATTTTAGTTATATATATACTTCACCATTTAATGAATTTACATTAATAAATGGTAAAAAGAAAATAGTATTTACTAAATATAATGATTATAGTTTATATAAACTAAGTAAAATAAAATATGATAATAATACTTATATATCATTTACTTGGAATGTAGATAAACTAAGTAAAATAGTAAGTTCATATGGTAATGAAGTAAATTTCGTATATGAAAATAATAAACTAAAAAGAATTATCTTTACAAAAGAAAATAAAGAAATAAATATAATTACTCAAGGCCAAGTAACAAAGATTTATACAAAGAAGTTAAATAGCAGTGAAACAGTTAAAACAAATATATATAGTGAGATAGAAATAACAAGAACGCAAACCAAAGAAACTATTATTGATAAAAGCACAAACTACTCTTACACAGTAAATATAGCACAAGATGGAAAAGTAACATCTGTAAATTATGATGAAGGTTTAACTAACTGTGATACATATACACAAAGTGAGAATAGAACTATTATTCAGAATAGTTATAACGAAGTAACCAAACTATACTTTAACGAAGCAAAAGAAATCAGAATGCAAGTAACACCTCGTGATGAGTTTGTTGCTATGGCAAGAGTAGTAAGTAAAGATTTAGTTACTTTAAATAAAGAAAAGGTTGTAAAGTTAGATAGTAATATTCTAGATGAGTCATTTTACGCATGGATAAAAGAAAACTGCATAGTAAATTATTATAATGATGGTGAGATACTAGACTATGAAGCCTTAAAAATACTACCATTTCCTGATGATACAAGTTATATATATAAAGAAATAGAAACAAATGGAACATCTTTAGATACGATAGTATTTAATATATTTGGTAAAGCAAACTTTTCTTGTAATCAAAGATTAGAATGTATAATTACATTATATAATAACGATAGCATTTGTGAGAAACATACTAGTTATTTTGATTATACAACTACAAATTATCAAGTAATAAACAAAGTAATATGTCCTAAACAAAGTTATACAAAAATAAGAATAGAAATAGCTTATAATGGTACAGGTTATTTATGTTTATGTTATCCACAGTTAAGTATTAATAAAAAGAATGTAAACTATACATATGGTTTAAGAGGAGAAGTAGAAGGAATAGAAGCAGGACGAGGAGAATGTAATTATGATTATGAGGATAATAATATAATTAGAAAGCGATACTCAAGTGGTGAGATAGTAGATATAGAATATGATAGTTATGATAGAATAATTTGCTTAAGAAATGATTACAGAAGAAAACGTAAAGAGTATGTATATGATGCTTTTGGAAACATAATAAAAATAAAAGATGTATCTAGAGGTATTGAAACTAATATGACTTATGATACAAAAGGAAACTTACTTACTGAAGAAAGTAATATGGGTAAAGTAGAATATACATATAATGCTTATAGTGATTTAGTTAAAGTAAAGTATTCAAGTGGAATATCAAAAGAAATTACTTATACTGATTATCAAAACATTTCAAAGTGTAAAATGTATAATGGTTTAATAAGTGAAACAAACCAAATAACATATAATAGTGATTATGAAGTAACATCACTTAAAGCAGTAAGTAACGAAAGTGTAGAATATAGTTATGATGTATATAGAAGATTAAAAAAAGTCGAAAAGAATGGGATAATACTAGATACATATGAATATAATTCAAAAAAGAATAATAAAGAAACATCTTTAATAACAAAATCAAATAAAGAAAGAGAATATAGTTATAATTATTCTTATGATAATTATGATAGATTAAGTAAAATTGTATATAAAGATAATAACATATATTCATTTACATATGATAGTTATGATAGATTAATCAAAACCAAAGATCATAGACTTGAGAAAGAAAGAGTATATGTATATGATGAAAATGATAACATATCTGAGGAAAAGTTAACTAAAGGTACAAATAATCAAGTAATAAATTATTTATATGATAACAATAATAGAGTCCAAAGAAAAGTAATTAATGAAAATGGTAAAGTGCGTGCTTATGATTATGAATATAAGGAAGAATTTATACCATTTACATATGATGGATTTATTGAAAAAATAGTAAATAAGGACTTAAATGATAAGTTAATCGCCAATAAAGACCTAGTATTATTATATGGAGATAAACCTAAAGTAGCTAAGTATAAACTATGTGAAATAGAAAAAGAAGGAAGAAGTAGTATAGGTCTAAGTGAAAATGGATATGTATCAGTAAATATTGATTCAGTAAATAGCAAACGAATAGATGGAAAATACTATGGGAAAAACAACTACGATAAAGAGTATTACTTAAATAAGTTTGCTTCCAGAAAAGAGTTAGAAGCAAGTGTTAAGGTAAATGGTGAAGTAACAAGTGAAATAAATTTATTATCATTTGAAAGTAATAATGTATTAATGTGTTCATTAGTATTAAAAACAGATAATAAGCTTTATATAAGAGTTAAAGATAGTTCTGATTTAAATACTAATATAACATTTGGCTTAAACAAGTGGAACTACTTAAAAATAATAACTGATAGCAGACATTTAGAATATATATATAATGATCAAAGTAAAATAATTAATATTAATGGAAGTTATGTAGGTGAAGTTAACTACTTCACATTAGGAAAAACAGGACAAAGCAAAGAACAAGAAGAGAAAGTAATAGACGAAGAAGCAACAAAGGTAGAATACCAATATATAGGTATAGGATGTACTGGTACCACACAGTTAAAGCTCTATACACATAAAGATATAGAGAGTAAAACAGGAGTTAAGTACTACACAAATGATTTAAAAGGTTTTGATGTTATTACTTTAAATGGGTTATTAGAATCAGTGAAAGGAATAAAACCAATAGGTGTTACTGATAAAGATATTTTTGGTTATGATGAAATAACTAAAAGAATAGTCTTTAATGCTAAGGAGTATGTAAAAGAGAATTATACAACAATAAAACCTACTCTTTGTTATGATTTAGGATTAAAGACTAAAGGAACAATAATACTAATGGTTAAGCCTGACTCATCAAATACTAATTCAAAAAGATACATATTAAGTAGTGTAACTGAGGATAAATATTTATTTAATATCTATATAGATAGAAATTATAATATAAACTTAGAATATTATGAAAATAGAAGTAATACAACCTTAACAAGTAAAAGCATGCATTATATGCCACTTGATAAAGATAGATGGAATAAAATAGCTATAACATATGATCCAATAAATATATACATAAAGGTAAATGGACAAGATAATATTAGGTATGTTCATTATAACCTAGGCGATAATCACTTTGATTTAACTAATGCACATACATATATAGGATGTAAACCAAATCTATCTAATAAAGGAGAATATTTCTTTAATGGTCAAATACAAATGGTTTCATTTATAGAACCACAACCAATCTTATTTATAAATTTAAATACTATCTTTGATAATATGGATTTAATCGAAGGAAATAAAATAAGTGATGAGATAGGAAGAGTAGTAAAGAGACAGTTAAAGAAAGGCGATAATGAATTAAATAAAAGATATAGATATCATGATAAAGAATCATCATATGTACAAAATGATGTAATCTTAAGTGAACATGATTACAAAGGTAATGAAATGATATACACATATGATGAAGGATATAACATAACAAAGAAAGTAATTGTAAATGAAGAAGGAACATTTATCGAAGGTTTCTGTTATGAATATGATAAGTTAGCAAGACTAATAAAAGAAAAACACTATAAAGAAGAAAATGTACTTGATTATAGTATAGAATATGAGTATAATATATATGGAAACATACTAAAGAAAACAGAAACAAAAGAAAGTGAAATAGTAATATATACATACACATATTCACTAACAAATAATGATGAGGTACTAAAAATAACTAAAACAACAAATGGAGTTACAGAAGATCTAATAGACTTAAGCTACGCAAGTTATAAATGTAACCCAAGCACGATAAAGATAAATAATGTAAATAACTCTATAACCTATGAACATGGAAAAGTAACAGGATATGGAGAATATACATACACATATGATGAATTAAGCAGAAGAGTAAGCAAAAAGAAAAATGGACTAGAAGTAGAATACATATACGAAGGGCAAAATATTGTAAAGACAAGAGAAACTATAGGACAAACTACAGAAGAAATAGAATACCATTATGATGAAGAAAACCAAATAATAGGATTAACATATAAAGATAAAGAATACTTTTATGATAGAACTATAGATGGGTTAATAAACAGAATAATAGACATAACAGGCAAAGAATATGTAAGATATAAATATACAGCATATGGAGAAGTAATAAAAGAAATAAATAGTAGTCTAACAACATCACAAAAGCAAATAGCAAATACCTTAAAAGAAATAAATATATTCTTATATAAAGGATATTGTTATGACGAAGAAACAAATCTTTACTACTTAAATGCAAGATATTATAGCCCAATAATATGTAGGTTTATTAGCCATGATGATGTAAGTTATATTGATTTGAAATCAGTAAATGGACTTAATCTTTATGCATATTGTTTTAATAATCCTGTGAATTACAAACAAAGACTCGTTTCTTCTGATAGTTCAATTATTGATTTAACGTTCTCTGGAACATTAGGTGTAGGATTCATACCTATTGTAGGTGTTATAGGTGGTAGTTCTGGAATATTTAACCAAACACTAAAAGGTGCATTTAGAAATGGATTACTATTTGGTAATGGAAGTATCACTAGTTTTTATGCTGATTGGAATGCAAGAGCTCAAATTAGTTTAAAAAAAGGTACTTTTAAGGTTGGCATTGCAGGTAAATTTTCGATATTAAATGTTAGTGGACAAGTTGGATTTGGAACAAAGGATTTGAATTTATCTTTGAAAACTGTTGGCGATGCATTAACTGTATCAGGAATGGCAGGTATATTTATTGATCCTAAAGAGAATACTTACTTCACTGGTGTGGAACTAAAAACTACAGCGTTGAGTGTAAGAGTTGGTGGACAACTTGATATATTTGGACTTCAAATAGAGGCCGGGTTATCTGGAGAACTAGGTTCTATTGGTGGAAGATTAGGTATTGGATTAAAACCTACTAATGATGGAAAAATGGAATTTTATTTTCACTCTGGACTTGCACATGGTGTAGGTTGTGATTTCTATATTAGAATTCGATTTGATGGATTATTTTAATAAGGAGGATTAGACTATGAATAAGTGTTGGAATAAGTGCTGGTACAATTATGGTAACATTTTTAAAGTTAAATTAAGAAATCATTATTGTTATAAATGTGGCGAGAAATTAATGGTCACTAAACATCAAAAAGTGGTAGATCAAAAGTCAGAAGAGGCAAAATATTATAGTTTTGATGCTTGTGGAGAGCTAATGGTGGGACCATGCGAATTTATTCATAAAGTATTTTTCTGTCCTAAGTGTTCTCAAAACATTGAATTTATAACTCAGATTAATCAAGAAGATATTGAAATAATCATCAAAAAGGTTATAAGTTATTTTAAAAAAAGAAATAGAGAAATATCTATATCAAAGAGTTATGAAACAAAACTAGGCAAACTTATAGAAAACGACTTTAGTTTGAATGATGATATTACTCTATGCTTACATATATCTGAAAATAACAAAGAGTCTAAAACATATAAAATTCCAATAACTAGAAGAGGATTTTGGGAACGTCCTTATTATTTTAATATATCTAAAAAGAAATTAATTAATTTTATTAAATAAAACTTACACAAGGGAAGATGCTGAAAACAGCATTTTCCTAAGTGCTTCAAATAAAAATCATAATTGGTTTGTTGTTTATTTGTTAATTAGATAAGCATGTCTATTTCTAGATCTAAAGAAATTAAATTAACATTGTTGGAAAGTTTAATAAAAAAAGGTAGCCTGTCAAGAATTCTGTTGACGTCAATCCAATTTTTTGACAGGTTGTTTCTAACAAAATTTTTGACAGGCTAATATAAGAATTCAGGCAAATTATCAATTTCATAATATAAATACTTTTGATATTCATTATACATGCCTATGTTTCCATTGATAGGATTTAATCTTATCGAAATAACATTACTTGGAGTTTTAAACCAAGTATTTTTTTTGTTTTTATTATAGTTTTCCATAATATATGCCCATATATATTTGATATATTTTGCTTCCGATTTTTCAAGAACACGATTATCATCGTAACCTGTCCATATGCCTAAAGTTATGTTATTGTTATAACCAACAATTAACCCGTCGTAATCAGTTGATCCGCTTTTTGCCGCATATTTTTGAGTTAACATTTGATTTATTTGTGAACATGTAGGGCTTATATTAATACGTACATTCCCATCGAAGACATTTGTAAGAGCTTCAGATAATAAAAAACAAGTGGTACTATTAAACTTTTGCGTATCGTTATAACTACTTTTATACAATATATTATTATTTAAGTCAGTTATTTTATCTATATAAGTGGAAGTTATATCTTTTCCCAAACTTGCAATTTTTGCATACCCTAGTGTTAATTCTTCAAGGGATACTTCACTTGTACCAAGGGCCAAAGATGGATTCTTGCTTATATTTGAGGTGAAACCAAAGCTTTTAAGAGTTGAGTAAAGTTTATCAGGTCCTAAAAATAAATGAGTCTTCATCGCGTACATATTATCACTTGTTGCTATAGCGTATGCCATTGAAACATCCTGGTATGGATAAATATTATTATAATTGCTAGGAGAGTATTCTTCACCATTATAATAGAATACAGTAGGTGCACTATAAAATGTTGAGGAAACATTAAATCCATTTTCTAATGCCGCATAATAAAGAAATGTTTTAATTGTAGATCCTGGTTGCCTTAGGGATTTTGTTCTATTGTAAGTTGATTGTAAATAGTCACAACCTCCAACTGAAGCTAAAACCTTACCTTTTGTATCAATTGCCATAATAGCAATTTCAATTTCACTATTTTGTTTATATTTATTAATAGCATTCTCAATAATTTTATTTAGGTTAGAATCAATATTAGTATAAATACGTATACCACCACTACGATCAATTTTTTTAAATTCAAAAGAATTATTAAAATCATTTAAAATAGTATCAATATAATAAGGAGCATTACTTATTTTTACTCTATCTAGTTTACCATATATTGTTGGCACTTCATTAAGTAAATTCGAATATTCTTCACTTGTTATCTTTCCATCATTCAGCATTTCTGTTAAGATAAGTTTTCGTCTTTTGTCATTGTTTTCAGGATTCTTAATTGGTGAATAATTTGAAGGAGATTTAGGTATACCAGCAAGCATAGCAGCCTCATTTACAGTAATTTCACTTGGCAGTTTATTAAAATAAAATAGACATGCATCATATATTCCATAAATACCATGATCGAAGTATATAGTATTTAAATATCCTTCAAGTATTTCATCTTTTGTATATTTTGATTCAATATTAATTGCAATCAAAGCTTCTTCAATTTTTCTTTTAAAAGTTTTCTCAGAAGATAAGAAAACATTTTTTACGTATTGTTGAGTAATTGTTGAACCACCTTGACTTAAAGTGCCACTTTTAATGTCACTCAGTAAAGCTCCTAATATTCTTTTAAAATTAACTCCTTGATGTGAATAATAATCTTTATCTTCGATAGATAGGAAGGCCTCAATTATTGAAGGATTAATATCATTAAAGTAAACATAATTTTTGTTTGAAGTATTATTCTTTTTAAACAATAAGTTATCATTATTGTCGTATATTTCAATGTCGATAACTTCAGGTAATTCATAGTTTAGTTTTTTTGAGTAAATAAATAAAGCAACAAAAAGGACAGTAAATCCAAGAATAAAGATAATAAAAGTGTATTTAGTTATTTTAAGAAGAACTTTCCAAAACCTTTTGTTTTTCATTAGTATATTTGATATTCTTTTATTAAAACTTCACTTTTATTAACTTTTAGTAAAGCTATTTTATCTGTTTTAAACTTTCTCACAATTCCAAGAACAAAAGGAAACTTTTTGTTATTAATACGATAAAAGTTATGTACATAACCAATTTTTTTCCTTTTTGAGTTGTAGATAGGCATTTTCTTAGTAATTATAAGATTTTTTGTTGCTTCAAATTGTTTAACACAATATAATTTTTTTGACTTATTTACTTTCATATTATCAGCACAATAAAGATTAGAAATAATAATGTTTTTATATTTATATGACAAATTGTTTAAGTTAGTAAGAACATTGTTGTTATATAAAAATATATCTCTAACATAAGGATTTATTTCTAAAAATCCTATTGCTTTAAAATGATCAATAACAGCAAATTTATTAACAGAAGAAGTAAGCATTGTAAAATAAGTGTATCCTTGTCTAGTAACTTTATATAAATTTGATGAGTTTTTTAGTTTAAAATAGTCACAAGCTTTATCACCATGAAATGAAAAGAATGAATATACTCTTGAAGTATCATCAACAGTGACTAAAGGATATTTTTTGCGATATGATTTTAAATATCCTAAAAGCTTTGAGTTTTCTTCGCATAAAACGAGATATTTGATTGGTGATAATTTGATTATTTGACATTCACAAATAAACTTGTTATGTCTCATCATTATCGTCATAAATGAATTATCTTTTATGACATCGACTTTCCTTATCGAAAATTTATTTAGTAAATCTTTTGCACTAGGTCCATAAACTGTGGACTTATTTATATTTGATAAATTACATATGCCCATACATTTTCTTGCTTGAACAAAGTTATTATTTTCGCTTGGTTCGTAAAAATTTTTCATAAATATCATCCTCCATTATTATCTATTTTTTCCATTATTTAAAAAAATATGTAAAGTTAAAATATGATTTATTTTTATTTATCAAATATTGAAAAAGAAGAACAAAAGTGGTAAAATATTTATAAATAATATATTATGAGGTGAATTATGGGCTTAACAGCAGGAATTATAGGCTTACCTAATGTTGGAAAATCAACATTATTTAATGCAATAACAAAATCAAAAGCATTGAGTGCAAACTATCCTTTTGCAACAATAGAACCAAATGTAGGATTTGTAGAAATCAAGGATCCTCGACTAAAGAAGTTAGTAGATGTAATTCATCCAAAAAGTGTTGTTTATACATCATTTTCTTTTACAGATATTGCTGGACTCGTAAAGGGCGCTAGTTTAGGTGAAGGTTTGGGAAATCAATTCTTATCACATATTCGTGATGTTGACGCTATTTGCCATGTGGTTAGATGTTTTGATAATCCTGATATAATTCATGTGAATGGTAAAATCGATCCAATATTTGATATTGAAACAATTAATTTAGAATTAATATATGCTGATTTAGATGTCATTGAAAAGAGAATTGGAAAAATTGAAAAAAAAGCACAATTGAAAGTTGATAAAGATGCAGTTACAGAATATAATGTTTTGAAAAAATGTCAGGACGCTTTGAAAGAAGGTATTTCAATAAGAGATGTACCGCTAACAAAAGAAGAAAAACTTTCAATTAAGAATTATAATTTCCTATCTGAAAAACCTATGATATATATCATGAATGTTTCTGAAGATGATATTAATGAAGATAATCAATACGTATTAAAGGTTAAGGAATATTCACAAAAAACTAATACAAAGTGTATTAAGATTTGTTCAAAGATAGAAGAAGAATTATCAGAATTAAGTGAAGAAGAAAAAGAATTATTCCTAAGTGATTTTGGAATTACAGAAGTAGGCTTAGATAAACTTGTCACTGAGGCATATGATTTACTAGGCTTAGCAACTTTCTTTACTGCTGGTGAAAAGGAATGCCGTGCATGGACATTTAAGAAAGGTATGAAAGCTCCTGAATGTGCTGGTGTAATTCATTCGGATTTTGAAAAAGGTTTTATCAGAGCTGAAGTAATTGCTTATTCTGATTTTGAAGAATATGGAACAATGCTTAAAGCCAAAGAAGCAGGTAAAATGCGTAGTGAAGGAAAGGACTATATTTTCCAAGACGGAGATATAGCTTTATTTAGGTTTAATGTATGAGATGCGAAATAATAAATGTTGGTGATGAAGTTCTTTGCGGGAAAGTATTAAATACTAATGCTTCATTTCTTGCTATTGAACTTGAAAAAATTGGGATTGAGGTTGTGAAAGTTATTACAATCGGTGACGATAGAAATGATCTTAACACTGAAATTGATAATTTTAAAAAGTCTAATATTGATTATTTAATCACAACAGGGGGTTTAGGACCAACACATGATGATTTTACTAAAGAAGTATTATATGAAAACTTAGGTCTACAAGTTGTCCAAAGAAAAGAACCTTTAGAACTCTTAAACAAATACTTCCGAGGAAAATTTACAGACTGTAATTTAAAACAAACATATTATCCTCAAGACGCTCACTTACTTCCTAATGATAAGGGAACTGCAATGGGTGCCTATAATGAATATAATCATAAAGCATATACAGTTTTAGTTGGACCACCATCTGAATTAAAACCTATGGTTATGGATTATCTAATTCCATTCTTGAAAACAAAAGTAAAGAATGAAAAGATTATAAAAGAATACATTGTTATGGGGATTGGTGAGGCTCAAGTTGAAGATATCCTCAAAGATTATTATGAAAAATATCCTAACGTGGAAATAAATCCCTATTTCACAATTGGTAAAGTTCGTTATCAAGTAACTTCATATAAACAATTTGAAAATGAATTTAAATGTGCATGTGATGAGTTTGTTTCTATACTAAACAAATACATAATAAGTGATAAAAATGAAAATATTGAAGACAAAGTCTTTCAAGAATTAAAAAGATTAAACTATCACATTAGTTTTTCGGAAAGCTGTACTGGCGGCTTATTAGCAGGTAAATTAATTAACACAAGTGGAGCAAGTAGTGTTATTGACGAAAGTTTAGTAACTTATAGTAATGATGCAAAAATCAAGTATTTAAATGTGAATCAAGAAACAATTGATAAATACGATGTTGTATCTGAAGAAGTGGCTATTGAAATGGCAAAAGGCATACAAAACTTTGCAAATACAGAAGTAGGTGTATCAGTAACTGGATATGCAGGACCTACTGGCGGAACCGAAAGTATTCCTGTTGGAACTGTTTGTTTTGCTATTTGTGTTAAAGATAAAGTTTTTTCTAAAACACTTTATTATCGTACTGAAAGAAATATTTTAAGAGAACGATCAGTAATGACAATATTATATTATTTATTTGACATATTAAGAAATATAAATTAAGTATCTATCTTTTGGTAGGTACTTTTTTAATAAAAAAATAAAAAATAATGAAAACGTTTGATTTTATATATATATATATGGTATAATTTAGTATAGGTATAAGAAATACCTACAAAATGTGAAAGGAAGGATATAATGAAAAAATTTTTTTATACATTTGTTTTTGTTATGATGCTTTTAATTCTCACAGGATGTGGAGAAAAATATTGTAAGGTTAATGTTATTGTAAATGGAAATGAAACAATAAACTACGTAGAAACTGGTAAAATCTATGAACCTACTGATGATAGGACAATAGGGTTATTTTATGATGAAGCTTGTACAAAGGAGTATAAGGATGAACCGATTAATGAAAATACTACTTTATATGCAAAGCTAAAGTTAATTAAAGTTGACATTGTTATTGATGGCAAGTTAAACACTTTTGAAATCAATAGTGGTGATAAAATTAATAATATTAATCAAAATATCAAATTATACTATGATAAAGATTATACAAAAGAGTATAAAAATGAACCAATTACAGAAAGCATAACACTTTATGGGACAGATAAAACGAAAAGTGTTAATGTAGTTATTAATGGTAAAGTAAATACCTTTGCAATCGAAAAAGGGCAAATACTTAACGTCGAAAGTATTAATAAAGATATAAAGTTATACTATGATGAAACTTATACAAAGAAGTATAATAATGAACCGATTAATGATAATATCACTTTGTATGGAAGAGAAGAAAAAGAACTTGTAACAGTTAAAGTCATTAGAGCAGATGGAATCCAAAATGTCCAAATTGAGAAAGGTGGATATTTATTTATCAGAGATTTCGATGATGAAAGATTACTTGGTTTATATTATGATGAGGAATTAACAAGTGAATATGAAATAGATAAAATTAATGAAGATATAACATTATATGCTAAGGAAAAATATGTAACTGTTAAAGTATATGTGAATATGATTTCCAGAAGAGAATATGAGGTTTTATATAATGATGTATTCGACAAGAATTCAATAGATTTATTATATTATACTGATGAAAATTTATATTATGATGAAGATTTTAAAAACGAATATAAAAATAAAAAACTTACAGAAGACCTTGTATTATATAAAAAAGAGCATAATTTAACTATAATGTTTGAAAGAAAAACAATATATATAGAAACTGGAACAAAACTAACAGAAGAAAATATGGCAAAAATTGGTATTACTAAACCAGATAATTTGTATACTGATAATTTATTCATTAAGAAGTTTGTTAATGAAAACATTATTAAAAGTACTTATTTATATGAAAAAGATGATTATACTTTCTATGGAAGAGTAAAAAAATCAGCAATTAATGTTTATGATTTAAATATACTACTACCATTAGGCTGTAAAATACATGATGATGGTTATGATTTAAATGAGGAAGTAAATATAGAAGTATTCTATGGTAATGATACCTCAATGATATTTTACAATAAGCGACTAGATGAAAATAATCATGATGGATTTATATATTTACGCAATGATGATTTCAATATTAGGAGTTTTGCAATTAAAGAAATATTTTATGAAAATTATACAATAGTAAAAGAAAATTTTAAAACTATTGATGGCATAAAATATTTTGCAGTTAAATATAAAGCAAGTACAATAATTAATATTCCTAAACAATTCTTAGATAGTAAATATGATTCAATATGCATAGATTTAGTTAGTGGAAATATAGAGCAAGATTTATGTACTCGTAATTTTTGGGATATATTATATCTCAAAATGACTTTTAAAGATGGTAAAGTATATTTTAGCGGATCGTACATAGATCTTATGTATGATTAATAATATAAAATGTTTATTATTTGTAACGTCATATATTTAAGGTTAAACAATCTTATGACTTTTTTCAAAGCAAATGTAAAACATTTCTTGATAAAAGTTTTTAGAAATGTTATAATTTAGGGTGTATATTTATATACAGTGTATATAAATTACTAATTCCATAATTTAACGGAGGGAAAGGTTATGAAACTAGAAAAAAAGTATGGACTTTTTACAGCAATCTGCATGGTTGTTGGTATTGTAATTGGTTCAGGTGTATTCTTTAAAGCCCAAAATATCTTAAATACAACTGGCGGTAATATGACATTAGGTATTTTGGCATGGATTATAGGCGGAGTCATTATGCTTATTTGTGCTTGCACTTTTGCAGTTATGGCAACGAAATATGAAAAAGTCAATGGAATTGTTGACTACGCAGAAGTTACAGTTGGAAAGGGGTATGCATATCACGTTGGATGGTTTCTTTCTCTTATATATTATCCAACTTTAACAAGTGTTCTTGCATGGCTCTCAGCAAGATATTTTGGTGAATTGTTTGGATGGGGTCTTTCTTCACCTGAAGTTATGACTTTAGGATGCTTATTTTTAGTTTCATCATTTGCACTTAATTCACTAGCACCAAAACTTGCTGGAAAATTCCAAGTAAGTACAACAATAATCAAATTAATACCATTACTTTTAATGGCAGTTGTTGGAACTATATATGGATTATGCCAAACAACTTTAAGCTATAAAGTTATTGATGGTAAGTTAGTCAAAGATGGCGCTACACAAATGCAAATATTAATAAATAATTTTAAACATGTTGGTGATTCAGGGTTTAGCATTTTGTTTGCAGCTATTGTTGCTACTGCCTTTGCTTATGAAGGTTGGATAGTTGCTACATCAATTAATGCCGAACTTAAAAACTCTAAAAAGAATCTTCCACTAGCTCTATTTATTGGATCTATTATAATAGTTTTAGTATATGTATTATACTATATCGGTGTAGCTGGTGGTGCTACTATCGAAGTACTACAAGTTGGAGGTGCTCCATATGCATTCTTACAAATATTTGGAGATTTCTTTGGGACAATTTTAAAAGTGTTCGTTGTCGTTTCTTGTTTAGGAACTTTAAACGGACTAATGTTAGGCTGTACAAGAGGTTTATATGCTATTGCTAGTCGTGACCTAGGTCCACATGCCAAAGTTTTAAAGCATGTTGATCCGGAAACAAATATGCCTACAAATTCAAGTGTTTTAGGTTTACTACTTTGTGGGATATGGTATGCATATTTTTATATAGCTAATTTGTCACAAAATGCATCATTTGGATTTTTCTCATTTGATTCTTCTGAACTTCCAATTGTAACAACATATGCATTTTATATTCCTATATTTATTATGATGATTATAAAAGAAAGAAAAGAATTAGGTACCTTGAAAGGAATAGTTCTACCATCTCTTTCAATACTTTGTTGCCTTTTTATGATTGTTGCGGCAATATATGCTCATGGTGTAACTCCTCTTATCAATTCTTTAGAAAATGGAAAATTTAGCTGTCCAATAATTGCTTATTTAATTGTATTCACTATTATTATGATCATTGGAACAATATTTTATCTACGTGATAAAAAAGAAACTGTAAATTAAATATAAGTTAAGCTTTACGCATAATACGTAGGGCTTTTTTTGTATAAAAAGTTTATATTTGCTTGAAAAATGTGGCAAAAAGTGATAAAATATAACATATACATAGAAATAGCGAATCGAGGGTATATATGATTACTTTAGACTATTTACCAAACCATCCAGAAATTAAATTATATCAAGATGATAAAATGATTAGGATTAACACCGATACAGAGTGCCTAGGAGAATTTATCAAAGTTTATAGGGAAGATATTGTCTTAGACATAGGAACTAATAACGGAGCTCTTTTACTATACGCTAATATGTTTAATCCTAAAAAACTAATTGGAATAGACATTAATAAAGAAGCCTTGAAATTATGTAAAAAAAATATGGAGCTTAATGGAATTACTAATTATGAACTTAAAGAAGCAAATGCAATGGAATATATTTCTGATGAAGTTGATGTAATTATTTGCAATCCCCCATATTTTAAAACTGAGGAAAACAATAAGTGTAAAAACGAGTTGTTAGCTATTGCTAAGCATGAGAGTAATTTTACATTAGAAGGACTCATTAAAACAACATATAAAAATTTAAAAATTAATGGAACATTTTATATGCTCTTTGTTACTAGTAGAATTGTAGAAGTTATGAGTTTGTTAGAAAAAAACCATTTTACAGTTAAAGAAATGAAATTTGTTTATGATTGTAATAAAGATTTTTCAAACGTATTTATGGTTAAATGCGTAAAGTATGGTAACATAGGTACAATTGTTCAAAAGCCAGTTATAATAAAAAGATAGGGTAAAAACATGAATTCAAAAAAAATTGACAAATATATAAAAAGGTTTATGAAAGGTGACCAAGATGCTTTCAATGTGATTTATCACGAAACGTATACATATGTTTATCTTACTATAAGAAATTATACAGGTAACGTTGTTTACGTAGAAGATTTGATTCAAGAAACATATATGAAAGTAATTGACTCTTTAGAAAGTTATACTTTAGGAACTAATTTTTATGCTTGGGTAACATCAATTGCTAGAAATCTAACAATTAATTACTTAAAGAATCGAAATCGAGTTGAGATTAGAGATATTACTGATCCATGTTTTGAAAAAGAAATTGAAAATTTAGAAATAAGTCACTATTTAGATAAGTTACTAGATAATGAAAAGGAAATAGTTATATATCATTTAGTCTTTGGATTTAATTTTAAAAAAATATCAGAATTAACAGGTTTAAGTTATAATCAAGTATATTATGCTTATAAGAAAGCAGTTGAAAGAATAAGAGGTGAATTTTAATGGATAGAAAGAGTTTTAAGAAAAATATTATTGAATCTGTACAAATACCTGAAATGCCAGAAGTAGTCAAAGAATATGCTAGTAAAAAGAAATATGTAGTTCATGAAGAAAATAATAATAAGTTTAAAGTTGTTTTAAAAGTTGCCTATATGGTTATATTTATATGTTTGCTTTTGGTTACTAGTATAAGTTTATTCAGCAAAAATGGTCTTCATAATAGTAGCCTTAATGATTTAATGGGAGTTAGTAATTACGAAGGCAAAATTGTAAACAATGTTTACGTAACATATATTTTATATAGTGAAAAGTATTATCGCAATGAGGATAAAGGAATAAGCGATCATTATGATACATCTATTTCTAATATTGTTTGCGAAATATATTTTGTTTTACTAGAAAAACCTATAGATGAAGCAACTGAAATAATAATGGAAAAGTATAACTATGAAGGATTAGATAATTTAATTAAGAGGATTGACAGGGCCATGAGAGATATGGTTTTCAACAAAGAAGAATAGAGCAAAAAGCTATGGATGTTAATGACATTTCATAGTTTTTTATTTAACCTTTTTTAAAATATGTATTTAATTTTATAAGGATTTGTGGTATAATTTAATGAATATATATTTATAAGGAGAACAAATTATGGGAATTTTTAGTATCTTTAAAAGTAAAAAGAAAAAAGAAGAAGCTTCAAAATATAGAATTGGAATGGAAAAAACAAGAAAGTCAAGTGCATTTAGTCGTTTGGCTAATCTGTTTAAATCACATAGTCAAATAGATGATGATTTGTTTGACGAATTAGAAGAAATATTTGTTATGGCCGATATTGGCGTTGATACGGTAGTAAAGTTCATTGATGAACTAAAGAATGATGAAAGAGTAAAAGGTTTAAGCAGTGCTAAGGATTTACAACCAATTATTATCGATAAGATGTTTGATATCTACTTGAAGGGTGAAGTGGTAAATACTAATTTAAACTTCAATAAAAATGGTTTAAGTGTCTTTTTATTTGTTGGTGTAAATGGAACTGGAAAAACAACTACAATTGCAAAGATTGCTAGTAAACTAAAGAGCGAAGGAAAAAAAGTTTTAGTTGCTGCAGGTGACACTTTTAGAGCTGGAGCAAGTGAGCAACTTGAAGTTTGGGGCAAAAGAATTGGCTTTGAAGTAGTTACAAAAGATTATGGTAGCGATCCATCAAGTGTTATTTATGATGCTATATCTAAAGCTAAAAAGGAAAATTATGATGTATTGCTTTGTGACACAGCTGGACGTTTACAAACTAAAGTAAATCTAATGAAAGAACTAGAAAAAATAAAAAAAGTCATTTCTCGTGAAGTTGAAGGTGCACCTCAAGATACACTACTTGTTATTGATGCAACAACGGGTCAAAATGGCTTGTCTCAAGCTAAAGCCTTCATCGAAGCAACGGAAGTTACAGGAGTAGTTCTAACAAAACTTGATGGTACAGCTAAAGGTGGAATTGTTCTAGCTATTAGAGATATGTATAATATACCAATCAAATTTGTTGGCTTAGGTGAAAAAGTAGAAGATCTTGAATATTTCGATATTGAAAAATATGTATATGGCTTATTTGCTGAGATGATTGATGATGAAGAATGATGAAAATATAATAATTCAAAGAGACTATTATATTACTTTATATGATTATTATGGAGATTTACTTACTCCAAAACAAAAGCAATATTTTAGTGATTTTTATGACAATGATTTAACACTTTCAGAAATTGCTTTGAATAATAATATTTCTCGAAGTGCAGTATTTGATGCTATAGACAAAATAAATAAATCATTAAAAGGTTATGAAGACGTTTTAAAATTATATGATAAAAGTAAAAAGAAAGAAAAATTATATGAAGAATATGAAAATAAATCAGGTTCTTATAAAGAACTTATCAATAAATTAAAAGAAATAGAATAGGTGATTATTATGCCATTTGAAAGTTTATCAGAAAGATTACAAATGACTGTTCGTCGTCTAACAGGAAGAGCAGTTTTAACTGAAAAAGATATAGATGAAATGATGAAAGAAGTTCGTCTTTCATTATTAGAAGCCGATGTAAATTACAAAGTTGTCAAGAAATTTACTTCTGATATTAAAGAAAAAGCATTAGGAGAGAAGATATTGAAGTCATTAACACCTGGTGATATGGTAATAAAATTAGTCCTAGATGAGCTAAAAATGCTAATGGGTGAAGAAGCTGAAGGAATATCTTACAAGATCAATGGAATGACAGTTATAATGTTAGTAGGTTTACAAGGTGCTGGTAAGACAACACATTGCGGGAAACTAGCAAATTACTTACGCAAAAAAGACGCTAAAAAACCTATGCTAATTGCTGGTGATATTTATCGTCCAGCAGCCATTAATCAATTAGTCCAAGTTGGAAAACAAATTGGTGTTGAAGTATTCGAGATGGGTACAAACCATAAAGTTACAGATATTGTAAAAAAAGGTTTGGAATATGCCAAAAGTAAGGGATATGACCTAGTTATTATTGATACAGCTGGTCGTTTACACATTAACGAAGAATTAATGGTTGAATTAGAAGAAGTATCAAAGATTGCCAAACCTGATGAAATTTTATTAACAATTGACTCAATGATGGGACAAGATTCAATTAATGTTATTACAACTTTCAATGAAAGATTAAAACTTACAGGTTGTATATTAACAAAACTTGATGGCGACACTCGTGGTGGTGCTGCTCTATCAATTAGATATCTAACAAATGTTCCAATTAAATTCATGGGTGTTGGTGAAAAAATAGATCAACTTGAAGTCTTCCATCCAGAGAGAATGGCTAAGAGAATTTTAGGAATGGGTGACTTAGTGTCCCTTGTTGAAAAGGCTACTGATTCAATTGAAGAAGAAGAAGCAACAAAGCTTATGGAAAGAATTCAAAAAGGAATTTATGACTATAATGATTATTTAAAACAACTAAAATGGATCAAAAAAATGGGCTCGCTAAAAGGTATTTTGTCACTAATTCCTGGTTTAGGACAACAAATTAAAAACCTTGATATTGATGAGAAAAAGTTTGAAAACGTCAAAGTAATTATTATGTCAATGACAAAAGATGAACGAAAATATCCTGAATTACTTGACAAATCACCATCAAGAAGAGAACGTATTGCCAAAGGAAGTGGACGTCCTTATACTGAAGTTAATGCATTAGTTAAGCAATTTAATGAAATGAAAAAGCAAATGAAGTCATTTTCTAGTCTTTCTGAAGCGGATTTAGCTAAGGGAAAACTTCCTCAAAATATGATGCGCGCACCTCAAAAACAAAAGAAAGGAAAAGGAAAAGGAAAAGGCGGATTCCGATTCTAGACATAAAATATGGATTACGAAACATTTTTAAATTCATATCGAATTATCTATGAAGATTATACAACATACATAGAAAATGCAATTAGCAAAAATGTTTTGAAAGGCGACGAAATTGTTAGAGATTACCTTTCAGAAACTCAAGTTGGAAATTATTCTCTAAAATCATATAAAGCTAAAATAATCCGTAACGAACAAGAACATCATCAAAATGATCAAGATATAATCAAAAAAAGTTTACATGAAAAAAATGAATTATTTAAATTAATTGATTTATATTTTGATGATTATCAAAAAATAGATAAAACAAAATACGAATCACCAAACCGTTCAAAAGATTTAAAAATTATTCTTCAAGACTTACGAAGAGAAAGACAAGATTTGATTGTTCAAAAGCAAACACTTGATAAAGAACTATCTTCTAAGAAGAAAGAATATGAAACCATTTGTAAGAATAAAGAAAAAAACACAAAGAGTAAAATTAAATCATTTAAAGGTGATTATGAATTAAAAGTACAAGAATTAAAACATATTACTAGTCAATCATATTTTGATAAAGAACAAAATTTACTTTCTGTTGACGATAGTAAGACTATCAAAATCATCAAGGATGAAATCATTGAAATTCGTAAAAAAAGATTATTACAAAAGAAAGAATTTGAACTTGACACATGCAAAGAAATAGATAGTGAATTAAATACATATATCGAGGAAACAGAACAGATAAAACTTGATTATTTGACTAGTCAAAATGAAATACAAAAAAAACTTAATGATATTGAAAATAGGCTAAAGCTTATTGACATTAGTATTAGTGAAAAAGGAAAAATATACGATTTAGAGCAAAGAAGAAAATATATTCAAGATTATTCTGAAAGTTTATACAAACTATCAGAAAATTTAAACCTTCATAATGCTTATCTAAAAAAATCATTTCCTAAGTATACTTTTGAAGATAAAGCTTTTATCTTTGATGTGATTATTAATAATTATAATTATTTTCTATATATAGCTTTAGAAAATGATGAATTAGAAGATTTAATATATTACATTAAAGAAATAATGACAGAAGTAAGATATGCTAAAGAAAAGTTTATTGAGCTTTATAGTAAAAATGAAATTTCTTCTTTGAAGAAAAAACAAGATCTATTAAAAGCCTTGGAAAACTACAAAGCAAATGAGGAACAACAAACCCAAGAATTTATCGATAACGTTATTACTTCAATCGAAAGATTCTATGATAACTTATATAAACAAATTGATGAATACTATAGTGAATATTTCAAAGTCATGATGGATTTGTGTAATAAGATCATTACTGCATATCAAAAGGTAAAAGATATCACTGTTACAATGTTACCAACAGATTTATTTGTTGATTATACTGAATATGATTATGGTAATGTTTCATCATATGGGTATAAAAAACTTAATAATAAGTCAATGATTGAATCTGGATTAGGTAATTCATTAGAGGAATATTATAATTCAAAGACAAAGAACATTGAGAAAATTCAAAAAGAACAAATCGAAAAAGCCAAAATAAAGCAAAAGGCGTTAGATAATTCTTTTTCTTTAGTAAATAAGAAAATAACATATTCTCGAAATCTGATTAATAAAGAATATAAACATAATGCTTATATCATAAAGAAGAATGCTAAGAAATATCCATTACTTTATAAAAAAAATATTAGTAAACGTAAGAAAGCCAATAAAAAAAGCACTAGACTAAGAGAATCTAATGCTAATAAAAAGTATGAGTGGGCTTTAAAAATTTTATAATTAATATAAGTTTTTGAGTCCAAGTTTAATTAGTTCACTGATAGAAAGATTTAAATTATTTTCTAAAATTGGAACTACTTTCTTAATCTCAGATGGTTTATATCCAAAATTCTTTAAGGCTTCAATTGTTTGTTCAACTTTTGGATCTACCTTAAGTGTTTCTTTGTTTTCAAAGTTTAATTTGCCATGCAAATCAAGAACAATTTGTTGACTTGCTTTCTGGCCAACACCTGGAAATCTTTGAAGATATTTGGTATTTCCAGATTCGATGGCATCGATTATTTCTTGTGTGTCTCCACTTGCAAGGATAGTCAATGCTCCTTTTGGTCCTAAGCCTTTTACAGAAATGAGTTTAAAGAAAAAGTCTCTTTCTTTAGTTGTCTTGAAACCATAAAGATCGAAAATGTCTTCGCGCACATGAAGATAAGTGTAAATAGTTACATTTTCACCATTTGTAAATGAAAATGGATTAGGTGTATATATTAAATATCCAATATTATTACATTCAATTGTAATGCATTTCGCATTAATGTCTGTGATTGTTCCTTTTATATAATTATACATTTTATCACCTCGTAGAAATTATATCATAAAGGATGAGTAAAGTAAACAAAAAAGGATAGATAAAAATGGAAAACAATAAAGATGAATTAAAATACGAAGAATATGAACAAAGTTTACGTCCGCAATATTTAAAAGAATATATTGGACAAAAAGATATCAAAGAAATGCTCAATGTTTATATTAAGACAGCTTTGCAAAGAGAAGAAACACTAGATCATGTATTATTATACGGCCCTCCAGGACTTGGAAAAACTACTTTAGCAGCAATAATTGCTAATGAGATGCATGCTAATTTCCATAGCGTAACTGCTCCTAGCATTGATAGAGTTGGCGAACTTGCGGCAATTCTTTCAAATCTTGAACCTGGTGATGTATTATTTATTGATGAAATACATAGATTACCAAGAGTTGTTGAAGAAGTATTATATTCAGCAATGGAGGATTTTAAAATAAATGTTGTTGTTGGCAAAGACTCTACAGCAAATTCGATTCAAATAGATTTGCCGCCATTTACTTTAGTTGGGGCAACAACTCGCTGTGGAAGTATTTCTAGTCCTTTGAGAGATCGATTTGGAATTGTACATCAATTAAACTATTATACAAATGAAGAATTAGAAGATATTGTGCAACGTACTTCAAAGATATTTAACTATGATATAAGTAGTGATAGCTCATTAGAAATTGCTAGAAGATCTCGAGGAACACCTCGTATTGCTAATAGATTATTTAGAAGAGTGCGTGATTTTGCTCAATTCTATGACGAAGATAACAAAACTATTTCTCTTGATATTACAAAAATGGCATTAAAGAAATTAAATGTCGATGAAAGCGGATTAAATGAATTAGATTATAAATATTTATTAACATTAATAAAACGTTATAAAGGAGGCCCAGTAGGGTTAAATGCTTTAGCTGCTTCAATAGGTGAAGAGGTACTAACTCTTGAGGATGTGTGTGAACCTTATTTATTACAAGAAGGATATATTATAAGGTCTAATAGAGGAAGAGTAGCTACTGAAAAAGCATATAAGCATTTAGGAATTGAAAAATGAAAGTAGAAGATTTTGATTACAATTTGCCTTTAGAGTTAATTGCTCAAACACCACTTAATAATCGTAGTGAATCAAAACTTATGGTTGTTGATAAAAAAACTGGTGCAATTAGTCATCATCATTTCTATGAAATATTAGATATGTTAACTGATAATGATGTTTTAGTGTTAAATGATACTAAAGTTTTACCTTCAAGAATATATGGTAAAAAAGTCGGAACCGATGCTCACATTGAAATGCTTTTATTAAAAGATTTAGGTGATGATGTATATGAAGTTCTCGCAAGACCTGGAAGAAGATTAAAAGTTGGAACTGTAGTTAATTTTGGTGACCTTTTTACAGGTACTATTACTGAAAAGTTAGAAGATGGAATTTTTCATGTGAAGTTTACATATGAAGGAATTTTCTTAGAGCTTTTAGATAAATTAGGCGAAGTACCTTTACCACCATATATTCATGAAAAACTAGAAGACAAAGATCGTTATCAAACAGTGTATGCAAAAAATATTGGAAGTGCTGCGGCTCCTACAGCTGGACTTCACTTCACAAAAGAACTTTTGGATAAATTAAAGGAAAAAGGAGTAACAATACTTTATGTTACTTTGCATATTGGTTTGGGTACATTTAGACCAGTACAAGTTGATGACGTTGAAAAACATCATATGCATACGGAAAAATATTTTATGAGCCAAGAAGTTGCTGAAAAGTTAAATGAGGCAAAGAAAAATCATAAAAGAATTATTAGTGTAGGCACCACTTCTACAAGAACTTTAGAATCAATATATACAAAATATAATACGTTTAAAGAAGTCAGTGAAGAAACAAATATATTTATATATCCAGGATACGAATTTAAAGCTGTTGATGGTTTGATAACTAATTTTCACTTGCCTAAATCAACTTTAATAATGCTTGTAAGTGCATTATGTTCAAGAGAAATCATTTTGAATAGTTACGAAGAAGCAATCAAAAATGGGTATCGTTTCTTTTCATTTGGCGATGCTCAGTTTATAAGATAGGTGAATATAATGGTTATTAAGTATGAATTAATAAAAAAAGATAAACAAACAAATGCAAGACTAGGAAGAATTACAACTCCTCATGGAACATTTGAAACTCCTGTATTTATGGCAGTTGGAACCCAAGGAACAGTAAAAACTCTGGTAAAAGAAGAATTACATGAAATTGGTTCACAAATTATTTTAGGCAATACATATCATCTTTGGTGTCAACCAGGTAATGATATTGTTAGAGAAGCTGGTGGACTTCATAAATTTATGAATTGGGATAGATCAATACTAACTGATTCTGGTGGATTTCAAGTTTTTAGTTTAGCAAAGCTTCGTGACATAACTGAAGAAGGAGTTACTTTTAAACATCATAAAAATGGATCAAAACTATTTTTATCTCCTGAAATATCAATGAAAATACAAAATGATTTAGGATCAGATATTATGATGTGTTTTGATGAATGTCCTCCTTATCCAGCAACATACGAATATATGAAAAATTCTGTGGATAGAACAATAAGATGGGCCCATCGTTGCTTTGAGGCGCATACTCGCAAAGATGAACAAGGATTATTTGGAATAATACAAGGGGGAGAATATTTAGATATTCGTAAACATTGTGTTGATGAATTAACAAAAATACCTTTTGATGGGTTCTCAGTTGGTGGATTAAGTGTTGGTGAAAGTAAAGAAATCCAGAATAATGTTCTTTCATATACAGTTCCATTATTACCAGAAGACAAACCTCGATATTTGATGGGAGTTGGCTCGCCAGGAGCTATTCTTGATGCAGTTGAAAGAGGAATTGATATGTTCGATTGCGTGTTACCAACAAGAATTGCTCGTCATGGCACAGCAATGACAAGTGAAGGAAGACTAATAATTAAAAATAAAGAATTTGAACGTGATTTCACACCACTTGATCATAAATGTGATTGTTACTGCTGTAAAAATTACACAAGGGCTTATCTAAGACATCTTCTTAAAGCAAATGAAATGTTAGCATATAGATTAATAAGCATTCATAATATAAGATTCTTAGTTAATTTGACTGAAGGAATCAGAGAAGCAATTAAAGAAGATAGGTTCTTAGAATTCAAACAAAAAGTATATGAAGAATATGGATTAAATGATAATGACAAGGATTTCTAAATATATTTTATTATTAGTCATTTCGATTTTGCTTTCCATATCATTAGGATGTAATTTAAATATTTTTCGCGTTGAAACAGTAGAAAACGATGGAAGTTTTACGTTAACTATTGATGAAGATGTGTTAAAATATTTGAATACTACTGATATACCTAATTATACATGTACGTTTGATGGAGTCCTTAAGAGCAGTAAATACCGTACTGGAGAATTTGAAATAGCATTTTATGATAATGATGATTTCTTTCTTTCAAGAATTATTGAAAATTTAATAAATGAGTATAAGGAAAAAAATCGTGTTTCGTTTAAATCAATTTCATCTGATAATGAGACTGAAAGTTGGATGAATAGAAAACAAGACGATGTAAATGAAAAAGAATATATAAAAATTAAAGACAATAAAATATATAATGAAATAGTTTATATTTCTTTAGAAAATGGTTTGCAATTATCTATCAATTATGCTCGTTTTTCTGATTTTGAAGGAAATACATATTACAGATGGCAAAAAACTGAAGGAATTCGCTTTGTTCTTCATTATCCATTAATGGTATATCATAATGAAGAACACGATCGCAACGAAGTTGTAGTTATGCCACTTCCTAATGGGGTAATATATTACTTTGATACAACAACTAAACAAATTGATGCATTATTAAAAAATGATAAGTACTTGAAAGAAGAATATTATAAATTTGGTTATGTTAATTCATACGAAAAAGACTACGATAACATTGTCAATTATTACCTGACAGATGCTAAAGGCGTTAAAACTAGTGAAGGAATTGAATGTGAATTTATGAGCAATAAATTCCTTGTAACATTTGCAGAAGATAGTTTTAGCCTAAAACTAATAATTTAAAAAGGAGATAACCATGTATAAATTACTATTCAAAGATCATAAGGTTGGTGTTGACCTTTGGTTAAGCAAAAAAAGTTTATTTGAAAGTTTTTTTGGTGATTTTTATGAATTCATAAAATCACATAATGGAGAAGAAGACTTAAAAAAACATAGTATAAAGTCTTTAGATGATTTTTTGAAGTTTGCTGATTGGTATGCTGATGGAATGGAAAATTGCTATGGAATGGGATTTGCTTTCCATAAATATTATCTAACAGTTATGGAAGGTGGTACGTTAGACGAACAACCTGAAAGTACTTTTATTGGTTATTGCTTTAAAAATGGTAAATACATAGATTTCTTAAATTTCTTGGTTACTTTCTTTGCTTGGTGGCGTAATGATGAAGGATGTACATGTTTTGATCCATACAACCATGCCGATGAAAGCTTTAATTCCAGTTGGGCATTGCTTGTTGATACATGCAAACTATTCTACTTTACTGCAGAAACTGTTTTTCACTGGCAATCATTTAGAGTTAAATATGCTCTAGATAATATACCAGGTGTTATTCTTTCAGAGTATAAAGAAAACTATGATGGAAAACTTCCTAAAATAAGAGTAGCAGGTTATCAATTTGATGGTTGGTTTGATGAAAAAGATATCCCTGCTGATAAAAGTAAAGAACAAGTTTTATTTGCTCATCTAACAAGAAAGGATACATATAATTACTGGGAAAAAGAAGAAAAAACTATAAAAAAGGTTTATGATCCAAATTATAAAAAAGTTGATCCCGCATAAAAATAATAAACTAGACTTCGTGTCTAGTTTTTTTTGTTTTGTACAAATTATAACATTTTTTGACATTTTGTAATAAATTAAAAAAAACCATTTAAAAAAAAGACAATATGTGGTATAATTAATAGAATGTTTTTGTGGAGGCGTAACATGGAACGAATTAATAGACTTTTAAGTTTCTTAACAAAATATAATTTAGTTTCAATATTAAGTTTTGAAGAAAAAACATATAACTTAAAAGTGTTTTTTGTTCGCTTAGTTCCCAATGTTTCTTTTAGTGAACTTAGAGAAAAACTTGAAGAGTACTTATTAAATAGTAGTTTTGAATTCTCTAACTTTACAGATAAACAAATAACATTAATAGCTGATGATTTGTCAATACTTGAACTACATATATGTGATAGTATAACAATCGAGAATGCTAGAGGAAATGAAGCAAATATTTATAATCCTCAAAAAATAGAATACGTACCCAATAACTATGAAAATATTGTTTGCACTATTAATAAGATGTTAATGTCTTTTGCTAGATATTTTGTATATTTACAAGATAAGGAATTAATCACAGCATTCAATTATCTAGTAGAAGCTGATAATGAAATAATTAAGTTTTTAAGTAGTAGTCTTTTAAATCAAGATTATATTGGAAAATTAGAATATTTATTTGACAAAATGTCTACAGAAAAAATTCAAGAATTTAAAAATTATCATGCCCTTTTATCAATTTCAAAGATTGTTGAAAGTAGTAAAATGATGGTGTGGTTTATTAATGACTATATAATAAGCTTACCGATTTCAATAGCATCTTTAATAAACTTAGATTTTTATATAAATATAAAGAAACAAATTTTAGACTTGTAAGTATTAATATAACAAAGGAGACCAACTTCTAATGAAACATATTATAATAATAAATCCTAAAGCAGGCGTAAATAACGAACCAGCTAAAATAAAAGAAAATGTTGAAAAAAACTTTGTAGGACTTGAATATGAAATCTATTTTACAAAAGGTCCTAAAGATGCAACTAATTTTGTAAGAAATTACTTATCAAATAATAATGATGAAGTCAGATTTTATTCATGTGGTGGAGATGGAACATTAAATGAAATAGCAAATGGTATGATAGGATTCGATAATGCTCAACTTGCTTGTTATCCAATTGGTTCTGGAAATGATTTTATAAAATATTTTGGAAAAGTTGAAAGTTTTCTCGATTTTCAAGCCCTAATTAATGGTGATGTTGTTGTTACAGATATTTTAAAGTTTAATGAAAGATATGTTGTTAATATTTTTAACGTTGGACTTGATGCTAATGTTGTTGTCTTTCAAAGAAAATTTAAAAAATTACCACTAATTAGTGGTAAAGGTGCTTATAATTTAGGTGTTGTAGCTTCTTTATTACGCAAGATTTCTCATAAATGTAAAGTTAAAGTTGATGGTGAAGAATTATACAATGGCAAAATGACATTGTGTGCTATTTGTAATGCCAAGTGTTATGGCGGTGGTTATTACTGTGCTCCTAAAGCAGTTGTTGATGATGGCTTAGTAGATATATGCATGGTAAAGAAGGTTTCTCGTTTTACTTTTGCAAAGCTGGTAAAAGATTATAAAGCAGGAAAACACTTAGATAATCCTAAATTTAAGCCATATATTTTATATAAACAAGGACGTGTTGTTGAGATGGAAATTGAAAAACCATTATACTATTCTATAGATGGCGAAACTGATAAAAGCAGTAGTATAAAAATTGAAGTTGTTCCTAAGGCACTACGCTTCGTTGTTCCTAAAATTGACAAATAAGTTAAAGTATGATAAAATATTAATGGAGGTTACAAATTATGGTATTTGAAAAACTTAGACAAATGATAGCAAAAGAACTTAATGTTCCAGAAAGCAAAATAACTATGGATACACATTTTGTTGATGATTTAGGAGCTGATTCCCTAGATGCAATTGAACTAGTAATGGCAATTGAATCTGAATTCGGAATTAGTGTTTCTGATGAAGAAGCTCAAACAATCCAAAGAGTTTCTGATATTGTTAAAATTATAGAATCAAAAAAATAAAGCCTTAGGGCTTTTTATTATATATAAAGGAAAGTCAAAATGAAAAAAACAACTAGAATAATAGCATTGCTAATACTCACAATTTTTCTAAGTGCCTGTGACTCAAGTTTATTCACAGGAAAAAAATATATTATTAAATATTATGATGGTGATAATCTCGTATATAAATACGGGGCCGAAAAAGGAAGCCAAGTTAAAAATAAAATTATTGAAAAAGAAGGATATACCTTTTTAGGTTGGGATCTTGATGGTGATGGTATTGTTGATGAACTTCCTATAGTTACTGAAAGTCTTATTTTAAGAGCTGTTTATAAAGAACCTTCAGAAATTACTTATAAGTTTATAAGGGGTACTGAGTTATTAGATACAAGAAAAGGTAAAATAGGAGAAGTTTTAATACTTCCTAATTGTTCAAAACAAGCTACGAGTGAATATTCATATGTTTTTTTAGGCTGGGATGCAAATGATGATGGCATTCCGGAAAGTAGTCCATACACTTTGACAGGTGATGTAACATTTTATGCAATCTATGAAAAACAAAAAATGATGTACACCTATACAATTTTTGATAGAGGCAGATTATTAAAACAAGAATACGTGGAATATGGAACTGAAATTGTATATCCAAAATTAGAAGAATTTATCATTGATGACGGAAAATATAAAGTGTTTGCTGGTTGGTCTTATGAAGGATATGATGTAGATTATATTGACATTATTAAAACTAACCTTGTTATTAATTCGATATATACAGACAATCAAGTTTTAGTTTTACATTACGAAAATAATACTTTAGTTAATAAAACCGAAGTTGGTGAATCAATAGTATCTAAAATACCATTTTCTAAAGAGGGGTATGGAATGCATTTTTACCTTGATAGTAATTATGAAGTTGAATATCCTTATATTGTAATGCCTAGTGGTTATGTAGAATTATATTGCCGATTAGAAAAAACTAGTGACATTAACGATATGGTTTTAAAAACTGATAAAAAAGTTAGTATTGTTTATAGTAAAGAAGAACTACTTAATGTTTTAAATTCTATAATTCTTAATAGAATTACTGAAAAGACAATTACGATTAATTTTTCATTTGATTCAATCAATGATTTAATGAATTATTTATGTGATAATGCTATTACTTTAAGAAATTATGGATTATCTGCTTCATATCAAGATGGAAAGTTATATTTAAAATTATCTTATGATAACATAAACTATAAAGTATCTGAAAATATACATTATAAAGAAATAAAATCATTGAATGTAAGTTACAAAAAAACAAGAGATGATAGTTTTAATAGTTTTTATATTGACAAAGTATCAAAAACATACGAAGCCGTTGATTCTGATTCCCTATTCTTTATTTTAGAACATGGTTATAAACCAATTATAAGAGATACTAAATTATTACAATTATATGAAAAAATGCGTAATGTATTAAGAAATATTGTAAATGATACAATGTCAGAAATAGAAAAAGCTTTAGCTATATACGAGTGGATAATTAGTAATACTATATACGATTATGACATACTTTTAAAAACTGATAAAGATGTTAAAGAATACAATAGTTTCTTTTTAGAAGGAGTATTTGATGATCATCTTGCTGTTTGTGATGGTATAAGTAAGGCTTATGCAGCTTTGTGTAATATTGAAGGAATTAAATGTGTACAAGTAACTGGTTCTAGCGTATCTAATGCTATAAAACATGCTTGGAACAAAGTTCAAATTGCCGGAAAATGGTACATAGTTGATCCAACAAGTGGAGGAACAATTATAGGTAGTAATGAAATATTATCTCATTATTTCTTTATGATTAGTAGTGATGAATATAAAAACTACTATATAGAAGAAAAGAATATGTTTTCTAATATTATAGTAAAAGATGGCTATAATATTTATAATGATTTATATATCGGAAAAGAAGATAAGAAATCTATTAAAGTAAAATCAATCGAAGAAGCAGGTAGTTTATTTGGTGCCCTTAATACTATAACTGAAACCTCTTCTTTAGAAATGTACTTAGATTTTCCAGTTTCTGATTTAAAAAATACTATTCAAGAAATTATTAGTTATAATAAAATTGATATAAAAGTTAATTATTTATTTTATAATAGAAATGGAAAATATATTATTATTTTCATTGTTCAAAAATAGTTTAATAAAACTGATTGCTTAATTGTAGTCAGTTTTTTTAAATAAATTTATGAAAACGTCTTTATGAGATAATTATTGACAAAACTAAAGAATAAGTATATAATAGAACGTGCGTTCTAAAACAATTGTTCTAGATAGTGTTTAGGAGTGATATTATGCCAATGAAACCAAAATTTACAAAAGAAGAAATTATTGATAAAGCTTTAGATTATGTTAGTAAATATGGAATAGAGGCTTTAACTGCTCGTGAACTAGGTAAGTGTCTAGGAAGTTCAGCTTGTCCAATATTTACAGTATTTGAAAATATGGAAGAAGTAGTAAAAGAAGTTAAAAAAAAGGCTTTTGAAAAATATAATAATTATGTAGGTAAAGCATTTGATTATTACCCTGCATTTAAACAAATAGGTATTTTAATGGTTAATTTTGCAAAAGAAGAACCAAAGATCTTTAAATTATTATTTATGACTGAGTCTGATGAAGAGTTTGATATAACGAAAATGATAACAACTTTAGGTGATTTAAAAGATGAATGTTTAAAAGTAATAATGCATGATTATTCATTAACTTATGATGATGCCTATTTACTTTTCGAACACTTATGGATATATTCTTATGGCTTAGCAGCTTTATCAGCAACAAAGAAATGTAATTTTTCTAATGAAGTAATTATGGATATGTTAGGCACAACATTCTTTGCAATGGTTACATTAATTAAATCTGGTAAGCATAAAATAAAAACTCCTGTACCAATGCCAAAAAATGAAGCAAAAGACGTAAAATCGTTCTTGGAGGTATATAATGAAACAAACAAAGATGGAAACAATTAATATAGTTATGATTAATGGACAAAATCATAAAGGAAGTAGTTATCATTTAGGTAAAATCTTTTGTGATGAAATTGGTAAAAATGTAAAAAATCTTGATGTGAAAGAGTTCTTTTACCAAAAGATTTAAATGGCTTTTGTTTAGGTTGTTATAATTGCATAGATGATGAAACTAAATGTTATCGCCATCAAGAAAAAGAAATAATTCTTGAAGCTATGGAAAAAGCTGACATATTAGTATTTACAACACCAAATTACTGCATGTCAGTATCTGCACAAATGAAAGCTTTTCTTGATTACTATTATGACCTATGGATGACACATAGACCAAAAGAATGGATGTTTAAAAAGAAAGCTGTTGTTTTTTCAACATCGGCAGGAGCATATCCTAGTGGAGGCTTAAAGCTTATGGAAACAAATTTAAATGGTTGGGGTATTTCATATGTGAAAGGATATGGAAAACCTGTACAAGCTAAGAATTGGCAAGAAGTATCTGATAACAAAAAAGAAGATCTTGAGGAAGAAATATCTAAACTTGCAAGAAAAGTATTAAATAAAAAAGTTAAAACAACTTTAAAGATTAAAATTATGTTTAAATTCTTTAGATTCCTGCATATAAAAGGTTGGGATTCTTCTGTTGAAGAGAAAAAATATTGGGATGAAAAAGGATGGCTTGGTAAAAAGCGTCCATGGAAGGAATAAATATGAACGAAGTAATTAAAATATCAAATTTAAATAAATCATTTGGTGATGTTCATGCTGTTAATGATTTATCATTTATGGTAAAAAAAGGTGAATTATTCGCCTTTTTAGGAATCAATGGAGCTGGTAAAAGTACAACTATATCTATTATGTGTGGAGTACAAACAAAAGATAGCGGGCAAGTTTTAATTAATGATATGAATATTGATACAAATATGAAAGAAATAACTAAGGAATTAGGCGTTGTCTTTCAATATTCTGTATTAGACAGTTATTTATCTGTCTATGATAACTTAATTTCAAGAGCATCACTATACGGAATAACAGGTCAAGATGCAAAAAAAAGAATAGAGTATTTATCGGAAATACTTGATTTCAAAAAATTATTAAATAGACGTGTTGGCAAATTGTCTGGTGGTGAAAGAAGAAGAGTAGATGTTGCTCGTGCTCTTTTGCATGAACCTAAAATTTTAATTCTTGATGAGCCAACAACAGGACTTGATCCTCAAACAAGAAAAACTTTGTGGGCGGTAATTGATAGTTTACGTAAAAATAAACAAATGACAGTTTTTCTTACAACTCATTATATGGAAGAAACTGTTGATGCTGATTATATAGTTATTCTAGATAGTGGAAAAATAGTTGCTGAAGGAACACCACTAGAGTTAAAGAATACTTATACTAATGATTATATTACATTATATGGAGTTAGTGAAGAAGATGTTAAAAAGTTAAATGTACCATATGAGTCAATTCGTGATGCCTTTAGACTAAGCGTTAAAGATACTTGTGAGGCAAGAGATTTAATAATTAATAATAAAGAATTATTTAACGACTTTGAAATAACAAAAGGAAAAATGGATGATGTTTTTTTATCTGTAACAGGTAAAAAACTAGGAGGTAATTAAAATGAATAAAGAAAGTTTTAAAACATTTGCAATTCTCACAAAAAGAAATATTAAAATGTTCTTTAAAGATAAAGGTATGTTCTTTACATCACTAATTACGCCAATGATTTTGTTAGTTCTCTATGTGACGTTTTTAGGAAATGTATACGAAGAAAGCTTCTCAGGAAACATTGCAGAAGGATTTACAGTAAGCAGTGATTTAATTAAAGGAACTGTTTCTGGTGAACTAATTTCTTCCTTATTAGCAGTAAGTTGTGTAACAGTTGCTTTTTGTTCTAATCTATTAATGGTTAATGATAAAGTAAATCATGTCAATATTGATTTTATGGTTACTCCAATCAAAAAATCAGTATTAGCACTTTCATATTTTGTGGCAACTCTACTAACTACACTTATTATAAGTTATTCGGCTCTAGCTCTATCGCTTGGATATATTGCAATTACAAAGTGGTACTTATCATTTGGAGATGTAATGTTAATCATATTAGATGTCTTTTTACTAACAGCATTTGGTACGGCTTTATCTTCTGTTGTTAATGTTTTCTTAAAAACAAGTGGTCAAGCATCTGCTGTGGGAACAATTGTTTCTGCTGGTTATGGCTTCTTATGTGGTGCTTATATGCCTATTTCAAGTTTTAGTGATGGATTACAAAAAGCTATGATGTTTCTTCCAGGAACGTATGGGACTTCACTAATTAGAAATCATTGTTTGGCTGGTGTATATAGGCAAATGGAAAACGATGGATTTCCAGCTGAGGTTATTGAAAAAATTAAAGATAGCATAGATTGCAATATTTACTTTTTTGGAGAAAAAGTTGAAATTGGTTCTATGTATTTAGTAATGATTATTGTAATAATTTTATTAGTGTTTGCATATGTCTTAATAAATATTTTGAAGAAGAAAGGAAAATCGGATCGATGAAAAAAATAATAATATTTATACTAGCAATTATTTGTTTAATATGCACTGGCTGTAAAGTAAATATTATTGGAAGTGATAAGATAAATGGAATGAAGTATCAAAATACAGATAAATATAATAAAGGCAGCATGCTTTATGATGATTGTGAAATAAATAAATTATATGTTAACTGGTATATCGGAAATATCGAAGTAATAGAAAACGATAAAATTGAGATTATTGAAGAAAATAATTTAGAAGTGAAAAAGAAAGTTCATTCTATTATTGAAGATGGAACTTTAAAGGTTCAATTCTGGGAATCAGGATTAATTGGTGACGCTGAAAGTAAAGATAAATGCGTTACAATTTATATTCCTAAAGATATAGATTGTGAGATTAGAAATGTTTCTGGTGATATAAAATGTGATAACTCTAAAAGTAAAAATTTTGATGTATCAACTGTATCAGGAAAAATTGAATTAGGTGATCTAAAGTGTCAGAGTTTTGATGCAAGTAGTACATCCGGTTCTATAACATTAAAATCAATTATTACATCAGAAGCCGATTTAACAAATGTAAGTGGATCAATTAGTGTTAATACTCTAAACAGCGAGGATGCAACTTTAGAATCAACTTCTGGACGTATAAATATTAATAATGCTATTACAAAAGAAATTGATTTAGATACTGTAAGTGGAAGAATTAATGTTTCTTTTTCTGAGTGTGAAAAAGCTAATATTAAATCAACAAGTGCTAGTATAAAAGTTTTAATAAAAGATGATTTTGGAATGACACTTGATTTTGACACAACATCAGGAGAACTTGAAACACCACTAACTTATCAAGTTACTAACAAAAAGAATATTTTTGGAGATGGAAAATGTATCGTAAGTGTTAGAACTGTTAGTGGCAATTTAAAAATTAACAAAGGAGAGTAAAAATGAAAGGTTTAAATAGAACATTAACAATGGTAAAGGTTTTTCGAATCATTGCCAAAATAGAATTTGTTTGTTTAATAATTGCAGGTTCGTTATCATTAATTGGTTTCCTAACATTATTATTAGTTGGTAGCAATTCAGAATTATTTAAAACAATAAGTGAAAATACAGGTGTGGCATACAATAAAATGCTTTTTAGTACAATAATGGTTGTGATTTCATCAATAGTATATATTTATATAACAAATAGAAGATATAATATGTATAACTCTATTTACGAAAGTGGAATGCCTTTTACAAAAGATGTTGTAAAGGAAATGCGTATAATAGGTTTATTATTAGTTTGTTCTGTTGTAGTTATTAGTATAATACAAGGTATATTAACACTTGTCTTAAAAGAAAAAATTGATATGGATTTCTCATCGACATTTGACTTTGGATTAGCAATGCTTTTATTGTCTTGTCCTGTTGAGTATGGTGTAGAAATACTTGAAAATAAAAATAATGAATCAAAAATGGAGAATTTATAATGCTAAGAATTGAAAATCTAACAAAAAAATACGGAAACAAAGTTGCTGTTGATAATATTTCTTTACATATCGAAAGTGGAGAAATATATGGCTTTATTGGCCATAATGGTGCTGGTAAAACAACGACAATAAAAGCTGCAATTGGAATTTTAGATTTTGATCAAGGAAATATTTATATTGATGGAAAATCAATAAAAAGCAAACCTTTAGAGTGTAAAAAGATAATGGCATATATTCCTGATAATCCAGATTTATATGAATATATGACAGGTATACAATATTTAAACTTTATAAGCGATATATATAAAGTAAATAGTGAAAATAGAAAACAAAGAATTAAAAAATATGCTCAATTATTTGATATTGAAAAAGATTTGAATGAATCTATTAGTTCATATTCACATGGAATGAAACAAAAACTTGCTATTATTTCAGCATGGGTTCATAATCCTAAACTTGTTATCATGGATGAACCTTTTGTTGGACTTGATCCAATTGCAAGTCATAACTTAAAACAAATGATGCGTGAATTATGTGAAGATGGGGGAGCAATATTCTTCTCGACACATGTTTTAGAGGTCGCAGAAAAATTATGTGATAAAGTTGCCATAATCAAGGATGGGCATTTAATAAAATCTGGTACAATGGAAGAAGTAAAAGGTGATAAATCATTAGAAAATGTCTTCTTAGAATTAGAGGATAAAAATGCTTAAAACTTTGATTAAAAAGCAGCTACTTGAAATAAATAAAGCTTTCTTTGTTGATCAAGTAACAGGTAAAGCTCTTTCTAAAAGAAAATCAGCTGTAAAAATTTCTTTATTTGTTTTATTGATGGTGTTTGTATCAATGATCTTTGTTGCCCCAGCATCTTTAATGTGTAAACCATTTTGTGAGGCAAACATATCCTGGATATATTTCACAATCATGGGTGGGATTGCAATTTTCTTTGGAGTGTTTGGCAGTGTATTTAATACATATTCTAGTTTATATAAGACAAAAGATAATGATTTATTAATTTCAATGCCAATACCTGTTAAGAATATAATCGTTTCAAGATTGATGGGAGTATATTTGATGGGATTATTATATACTAGCATGGTTATGATTCCTACGCTTATTATATATTTTATAAATGGAAAACCAAGATTTGCTAGTGTTATTTGTTCAATTATTTTATACTTTTTAATAACAGTATTTGTTTTATTCTTATCATGTATTTTAGGATATTTAGTAGCTAAGCTAACAACTAAACTCAAAAATAAAAGTATTATTACTGTAGTCATTTCCCTTGCATTTTTTATCTTATATTACTATATCTTTTTTCAAGCTAATAAAGTTATTGAAGATATAATAGCCAATAGCCAAAAGTATGCGGATTCAATAAAGGTTTATGCCTACCCGTTCTATTTAATGGGTAAAATGGGTACAGGTGATATCTTAGCAAGTCTTGTCTTAACAATTGCTGTAATAGGAATTTTTGCCTTAGAATATGCTATAATTTCTCGTAGTTTTTTGAAACTAGTTATTACAACTTCGGGTACGAAAAAACAAGTGAAGAAAGAATTTGATGTCAAAAGTAGCAATGTAGAAGTATCTTTACTAAAAAGAGAATTAAAACATTTTATTTCATCACCTGTTTATATGCTAAACTGTGGACTTGGAACAATCTTAATAGCAGCAATGGGTATTTACGCCATTGTAAAGAGAAATTCTGTTAACGAAATAATACCAGAAGGATTAAACAAAGAAATGATTATTGGCATATTAATGATTGGAATATCAGCTTTAGCAACAATGAATGATTTAACTGCTCCATCAATTTCTTTAGAAGGTAAAAATTTATGGATAGTAAGAACACTGCCAATTAATACATTTGATATTATTAAAGCAAAAATAAATATGCATATGCTATTAACAGTTCCTGAACTTATATTCACAAGTATTTGTTTGTGTGCATGTTTTAACTTAGAATGGTACTATTATTTTGCTATCACGTTTACAGGAATTGTTTTTGTGCTACTAGTAGCTTTAATTGGTATTATGCTTAACTTAATTTCTCCAAACTTAAATTGGACAAATGAAATTGTTGTTGCGAAACAAAGTATGTCAGTAATGGTTACATTATTTGGTGGATGGATTTATCTATTAGTTTATGTGGGTTTATATTTCTTATTTGCAAGGATTAATGCTTCATCAGCTGTTTTATTCATTTATCCAATAGTAAATATTGTTTTATGTGTTATATTAATTTATGTCTTAAAAACTTGGGGCGTAAAGAAATTAGAAGACTTAAAAGTTTAAAAAGTTAAATATAAATAATATAATTTATATCATTAATAAAGGGTGCAAATTATTTGCTTTCTTTTATAGAAGTAATTTCGGCTATTCTCATTTTGCGAGTAGCCGTTTTTATATAATTTTATAATATATAAGACAATATCACATTATAATCATAAATATAAATCAAACTCTTAAAAATATAAATCAAACTCTTAAAAATATATTGACAAATCAAATCAAAAGTAGTATAATATAATAGTAAATATCATAGTGGAAAGAAGAAGTACCCACTTCTCACCTGACTGAAAAATATCAGTAGGTAAATGTCACTTATAACATCATATTTTGATTTGTGTGATTTAATTGGTGGGTGCACTATGCGCCTACTTTTCTTTTACTATGATGGACTAACCATATAAGGAGGTAAAGAACAATTAGTAAAGAACTTGACAAAAACAAACCTTTAGCAAATTATGACATTCGTGTTGACGTTGTTTTGGTTATCGATGACAACGGTGAAAACAAAGGCCAAATGAAGCTAGAAGACGCTATTAGAGCAGCCAAAGAAAAAGAATTGGATCTTGTATGTGTTGCTCCAAATGCAAAAATTCCTGTTTGCCGTTATATGGATTATCGTAAGTATTGTTATGATATGCAAAGACGTGCAAAGGAAAACAAAAAGAATCAAAAGATGATTGTTGTAAAAGAAATCAGAGTTACCCCAGTTATTGGAAACAATGACTTTGATGTTAAAGTTAAAAACTGTCGTGAATTTTTAGCTGATGATTGCAAAGTAAAAATATCATTATATTATCCTCGTGGTAAAAAAAGATTATTACAAATGGATTCATCAACAAAAATTTTAGAGAGATTTGTAGAGGCATTATCTGATGTTGCTGTTGTCGAATCAACAACAATGCAAGGTGATAAGAAGACTGGAATCCTCTTAACTACTAAAAAAACTAAATAATAAGGAGTGCGAAAATTATGCCAAAAATGAGAACACATAGCGGTACTAAAAAACGTTTCAGAGTTACAGGTACTGGACTAATTATGAGAAGTCGCCCAGGAACAAGCCATTTAGCACCTGGTAAAACACAAAAAAGAATTAGACATTTACGTAAAGAATCAACTGTTAAAGTAGCTGATTTACATCGTATTAGACAACAAATAGCTAATATCAAATAATTAAAATAAATAAAAGGAGGAACCAATTATGCCACGTGTAAAAGGTGGTTACGTTACTAGAAGAAGACGTAATAGAATTTTAAAATTAGCCAAAGGTTACTTTGGATCAAAACATACTTTATATAAAACTGCTAATCAACAAGTTATGAAATCATTATCATACGCTTACAGAGATCGTAAACGTAGAAAAAGAGATTTCCGTAGATTATGGATTGCACGTATTAATGCAGCTGCAAGAATCAATGGTTTATCATATAACAATTTAATGTACGGATTAAAAGTTGCTAATATTCAAATCAATCGTAAAATGCTTGCTGAACTAGCAATTAACGAACCTAGCAAATTTGCTGCAATTTGTGAATCTGTTAAACCAAGCGTAAATGCTCATTATGATGGCATCAAAGCTAAACAACATGCAGATCATGAAGCAAAAGTTGAAGCTGAAAAAGCTAGAAAAGCTGAAGTTGCAAAAGCTAGAGAATTAAGAAACGCTGATAAATAAACCAGTTATTTATAATTAAAAGGTTTAAATAAATAGTCAAGATTTCTTTTCTTGACTTTTTTTAACCAGAAAGGAAAGCTATGTTCATTATAAAAATTAATAATCAAAATTATTCATTTGAAGATAAAATTGTGCTAAAAGACTTAGCAAAAGATTTTATGCCTAATGCCATAGTTGCTAAAGTAAACAATAGGTTAAGAGAACTTAATTACTATATCAACTATAACTGTGAAGTCGAATTCCTTGATTTAACAAAATTTGATGCTGTTCGTGTTTATGAAACAAGCTTACGATATTTGTTAATTATGGCACTAGAGAAAATAGATCCAAAGATCGTAGTGCATTTTAATCAATGTATTTCACGTTCTATTTCTTGTACTTTGTCTAATACAAAAGAAAAAGTATCTAAACCATTTATAGATAAACTTGAGATAGAAATGCGAAAATTAATTGAACAAGATCTTCCTATAACAAGAACAACTATAAGCAAAGAAGAAGCAATAAAAATATATACTGAAAAGGGATATCTTGATAAAGTAGAGGTTTTAAAATATCGTCCTGAAGATACTGTAAATATGTATACATGTTGTGGATATGTGAACTATATGTTTGGATATATGGTTCCATCAACAGGTTTATTAAAAGATTTTGTCTTACAAGTTTACTATCCAGGATTTATTGTTAGAATACCGAGAGCTGAATGTGGTGGAAAAATACCTCCATTTGAAGAGGCACCTGTTTTCCAACAAATGATTCAAGACGCTCAAAAATGGGCTAAAATGATAAAATGTGTTAACTTACCAATGCTTAATAAGTATGTTGATGATGGTAAAGTATGTGATTTAGTAAATATTTGTGAAACTAAACACAATAATATGTTATCAGAATTAGGAGAACAAATATACAAACGTAGAGATTCCTTAAGACTTGTTTGTATAGCTGGTCCATCATCAAGTGGTAAAACAACTTTCTCACATAGATTAAAAATAGAATTACTAAGTAGGGGGTTAAAACCTATCAAAATTTCTATGGATGATTATTATCGCAATCGTGAAGATTGTCCAAAAGATGAAAAAGGTGATTATGATTTAGAACATGTTAATGCTCTAGATTTAGAACTATTTAATGAAAATCTTCTTTCTTTAATTGAAGGTGAAGAAATTGAAGAGCCAACATTTGATTTTAAATTGGGTAAAAGAGTAAAAGGTGAAAAAGTAAGAATTGATAAAGATACAATAATTATTATTGAAGGCATTCATGCTTTAAATGAAGAGGTTACAAAGCTAATCCCTAAACCTCAAAAATATAAAATCTTTATTAGTCCATTCTCTCAACTTAATATAGATAATCATAATCCTATTCCAGCATCAGAAATCCGTTTATTAAGAAGAATTGTTCGTGATGCAAAATATCGTAAAACAGATCCATCTGAAACATTTGCTATGTGGCCAAGTGTTAGAAGAGGAGAATTCAAATGGATATATCCATGTCAAGAAGAAGCAGATTATGTTTTCAACACAGAACTTACTTATGAATTATGTGTAATGAAAAAATACGCATTAAGTGCCTTATCTGTTATCGATAGAGATAATGAATATTACGTACAAGCAAATAGAATCTTAAAATTCTTAAAATATGTAAAAGATATAGACGAAAAATATGTACCTTGTAATTCTCTATTGAGAGAATTCATAGGCGACAGTTGTTTCTATAACTTTGATGAATAAAAGAAATATGCCAATACTTTCTTATATGAATATGTATTGGCCTTTTTTTGTCCTTTTTTTACATGCTTTTTTCTCATATTGTGTTATTTTTAAAATATAAATTAATTTATTAATTATTTGTGTTGTAAAAAATACTATTTTTTGGTATAATTATATATGTATTAAAGGATTGTAATTATACTTAATTACTAATTAAATTATTAAATAAACTACATTCTTAATAACTGATGTAACTGTTTATAAATAAACAAGGAGATACGCAATTATGCTTGAAAACTTTTTAAAACAATTTCATGAGTCCTTTTGTGTAAATGCTTATGATTATTTAGGGTCATTTGTTACTAGAAAAGAAACAACTTTTAGAGTTTATGCACCTCACGCAACAAGTGTAAGTGTTGTGGGTGATTTTAACCGTTGGTGTGAAACAGAAAATCCAATGAGAAAAATTGATGAGCGTGGGATTTGGGAAGTTACCATTCCTGAATTAAAAGTTTTTTCAAATTATAAATATGCTATATATAATAAAACAATGAATAAGAAAGTTTATAAGCAAGATCCGTATGCTAAATACAATGAAGCTGAAGGGGGTCACTCTTCTAGACTATATGATATTGAAGGATATAAATGGTTTGATAATGAGTGGATGGAAGAACGAAAAACAAAAAATATTTATAAAAACCCAATGAACATATATGAAGTTAACTTAGGTTCATGGAAAAAAACACCAGAAGGTGGATTCTTAAGTTATCGTACATACGCTGAAGAACTTGTAGAATACTGTAAAAAAATGGGATATAACTATATTGAATTAATGCCTATAACTGAATATCCTTATTTGGGCAGTTGGGGATATCAAAGTACTGGTTATTTTAGCCCTTCTTCAAGATTTGGTTTGCCAGAAGATTTTATGTATTTTGTTGATAAAGCCCATCAAAGCGGGATTGGTATTATAATGGATTGGGTTCCCGCTCATTTCCCTAAAGATGATTTTGGTTTATGTGAATTTGATGGTGAATATTTATATGAGGATTCACGTCCAACAAGAATGGAATACCCTACATGGGGAACAAGAATATTTAACTACTCAAAGCCTGAGGTAAAGTCATTCTTACTATCTAGTGCAAATTTATTCTTTGAAAAATACCATATAGATGGGTTAAGAGTAGATGCTGTAGCAGCAATGCTTTATCTTGATTATGACAGAAAAAAGTGGATTCCTAATATTTACGGAGGAAATTATAACTTAGAAACTATTGATTTTTTGAAGACATTAAATATGGAAATGTTTAAAAAACATGTCAATATTTTGATGATTGCTGAAGAATCAACAGCTTTTCCTAAGGTTACATATCCAGTTTATGATGGAGGGTTAGGATTTAATTTCAAATGGAGTATGGGGTGGATGAATGACACCTTAACATATATGAAAATAGATCCTTTATTCAGAAAATATGAACATAACAAATTAACATTTGCTATGACGTATGCTTTCAGTGAAAACTATATTTTGCCTCTCTCACATGATGAAGTTGTTCATGGAAAAAAATCTCTTGTTGACAAAATGCCAGGAGAATATGATGAAAAATTTGCAAATCTACGAACATATTATGCTTATATGATGACACACCCCGGAAAAAAACTTTTATTTATGGGTGGAGAGTTTGGACAATTTATTGAATGGGATGAAAAAAAAGAACTTGACTGGTTTTTACTTAAATACCCTAGACATACTGAATTGCAAAGATATGTAAAAAGATTAAATCATTTGTACCTTCGTAGTCCTAATTTATATGCTATTGATAATAGTTGGGATGGTTTTGAATGGATATATGCTGATGATTATGATCATAATACTTATGTTTATGTAAGAAAGTATCAAGACAGTCGTGACATAATTGTTGTTTTGAACTTTTCTGGTGCTGATATTATCGACTATGAAATACATTACAAACCACTAAGAGGTTTATATACTTTAGTCCTTAATTCTGATGATTATAAATATGGTGGAAGAAATTTCATCAAAGAAAAAGAATTCAAAGCTAAAAAAGGAGTTTTAAAAATTAACATTCCTAAGCTTTCTGCTTTAATTCTCGAAAAGAAATATTAGTAGTATATAATAAAACTATTTAATAGTGATAAAATAATATAGAAAGGTTTATATTTATGCTTAACAAAAAAGAATGTGTTGCAATGCTTTTAGCTGGTGGACAAGGAAGTCGTTTATATGCATTGACAAATACTGTAGCTAAACCTGCTGTTAGTTTCGGTGCAAAGTACAAAATTATTGATTTCCCTTTATCTAATTGTGTTAATTCAGATATTGATACTGTAGGTGTGTTAACCCAATATCAACCACTTGTATTAAATGAATATATTGGAAATGGTCAACCTTGGGACTTAGATAGAACATTTGGTGGTGTTCATATTCTACCTCCATACCAAGGAAAAACAACAACTAATTGGTATAAAGGAACAGCTAATGCTATTTATCAAAATATTAATTTTATCAAAATGTATGATCCTGAATATGTTTTAATATTATCTGGGGATCATATTTATAGAATGGATTATAATCAAATGCTAGAATATCATAAGCTTAAAGGTGGAGAAGCAACCATAGCCGTAATTAATGTTGACATTAAAGAAGCAAGTCGCTTTGGAATAATGAACACCAATGCCGATTTAAGTATTTATGAGTTTGAGGAAAAACCAGCAAAACCAAAGAGTACTAGTGCAAGTATGGGAATTTATATTTTTAATGCTAAGACATTATATAAATATCTTGAAGAAGATGAAAATGATCCAAATTCTAAAAATGATTTTGGAAAGAATATTATCCCTAATATGCTTAATGATGGATTAAAGATGTATGCATATCCATTTAGAGGTTACTGGAAAGATGTTGGTACTATAGAAAGTTTATGGGAAGCTAATATGGACTTATTAGGAAAAGAACCAAAATTTGATATTTTTGATAAGTCATGGAAATTCTATTCACGAAATGAACCTTATCCTCCACATTTTATTGCTGATGGATCAGTTCTTGACAATTGTATCCTTGCGTCTGGCTCATATGTTGAAGGAAAAATAATTAATTCTGTTATTGGTCAAAATGTTAGGATTAAATCAAATGCAATAATTGAAAATAGTGTTATTTGTGATAATGTTACCATAGAAGAAAATGCCATCATAAAATATAGTATAGTTGCTGAAGGAACTATTATATCTGAAAATGCTATTGTTGGTGAAAATGCCCAAAGTCAAAAAGAAATTACAGTCATTGCTAGTAATGTAACAATTGGTAAAAATGTTAAAATTGCTAAAGGATCAATGATTGAGAAAGATGTTGAGGAATAATTATGCAAATACTAGGACTAATATTTTCAAATATACACAATCGTGAAGTGTTCGAAGTAACTGAACATCGTACAATCGCATCAACTCCAATTGGTGGTAGATATAGATTAATTGATTTCCCATTATCTAATATGACTAATGCAGGAATAAATTATATAGGCGTTGTTACAAAAAATAATTACCAATCTTTAATGGATCATTTAGGATCTGGAAAAGAATGGGATTTGGCACGTAAAAGAGGTGGCTTAGTAATTCTTCCTCCATATGGAGTTAGTGATAAAGTTTACTCAACAAGATTAGAAGCTATCAAAGGCATTATGTCTTTTATTAGTTATTCAAAAGTTGATTATGTAGTGTTAACAGATTGTTATCATGTTTGTAATATAGATTATAAAGATGCTTTAAAATATCATTTAAGCAAAGATGCAGATATTACATGTATATACCATGAACATAATATTTCTAATTCTGATTTTACAGAAGCAAAAGTATTCACATTAAATGAAGATGGACGTATAATAAAAATGGATATGGATGGAAAACATGTTGGAGTTGCTAAAGCAAGTATTGACACATGGATTATGAAGAAAAGTTTACTATTAAATCTAATAAGAGAAGCAATCAATACAAACGCACGCAGTTTTAATCGTGATATATTGCATAGAAATCTAAATAACTATCGTATTTATGGATATGAATATAAAGGTTATTTTGGAAGTATAAGTGATTTAAATTCATATTTTAAAGTAAATATGGATTTATTAAACAAAGGTGTCCGTGGTGAATTATTCTTTGAACCAGGCAGACCAATCTATACAAAAGTTAGGGATTCTGCTCCTACTAAATACGAAGACGATAATCATGTAGTCAATTCACTAATTGCTGATGGATGTGAAATTGAAGGTGAAGTTATCAATTCAATTATTTTCCGTGGCTCAAAAGTTGGAAAAGGCTGCGTGGTTAAGAATTGTATTTTAATGCAAGATACAATCATATCTGATAACACAAATCTTGAATATGTTATTACCGATAAAAATGTAAAAATAATGAACAAAAAAGAAATTAAAGGTTCTATAAATGATTTAGTTTATGTGAAAAAGGATGGTATATTATAATGAAACAAAAAAAGATTCTTTTCGTAACATCTGAATGCGCTCATTTTGCTTCTACTGGTGGACTTGCAGAAGTTGCAGGTAGCTTGCCTAAAGCAATAGTTAAAGGATCAAAATCATATAAAGTAAAAGTTGTAATGCCTTTATATAAGAAAATATGCGAAAACTTTAAGGATGAACTTAAGTTTGTTGGCGAAGGTAAAATAAGTTTATCTTGGCGTGATTCTTATGTTGGTGTATTTACAATGAAATATGATGGTATTGAATATTATTTTATTGATAATAAATATTACTTTAATAGAGATAATTTATATGGTCATTATGATGATGGTGAACGTTTTGCTTTTTTCTCAAAAAGTATCTTTAAGTTGATGGAAATAATAGATTACTATCCTGATATTATTCATACTAATGATTGGCAAACAGCATTAGTTAGCATTTATTTAGATATTCTATATAAAAAAGAAGGCTTGTATACAAACATAAAATCTGTTTTCACAATTCATAATATAGAGTATCAAGGAATATATGATTTAGGATTTTTAGAAGATGTTATAGGAATTGGATCTAAATATCAAGAAATACTTGAATATAATGGATTAATTAATCTAATGAAAGGGGCAATTGTTTGTGCTGATGTAGTTACAACAGTTAGTCCAAGATATTCACGTGAAATAGCTACAAATAATTATGCTCATGGATTAGAACATATCATAAGAATTAACAAGGCAAAAATCGTTGGAATTCTAAATGGTATAAATGTGGAAAGTTATAATCCAGAAACAGATAAAGATATATATGAAAACTATGATATTAATTCAATTGATAAAAAGGTTGAAAATAAATTAGCTTTACAAAAAGACTTAGGTTTAGAAGTTAACCCAAATAAGTGCTTAATGGTTGTTATTAGCCGTTTAGCTACTCATAAAGGAATAGATATTTTGTTAGAAGCATTACAAGGATTTTTAGATTTAGGTGTGCAATTTGTATGCCTAGGAACTGGCCTCGAAGAATATCAAAATGCTTTTCTAAAACTAAGTTATGAAAGAAGCAATGATGTAAAAGCTTTGATTACTTTTGATAATAGCTTATCAAGAAAATTATATGCAGCTTCTGATTTATTTGTTATGCCATCAAAATCAGAACCATGTGGTTTAAGTCAAATGATTGCATCTAGATATGGCTCTGTACCTATTGTTAGAGCAACAGGTGGCTTATATGACACAATAACAGATTATTCTGAAAATGGAAATGGTTTTGTATTTAAAGATTATTCTTCAAAAGCTTTATATGAAAAAGGAAAAGAAGCAATAGAATTATATTATCATAATAATAATGAATTTAAAGAAGTTGTTAGAAAGGCTATGGCAAAGGATTTCAGTTGGAACGCATCTTCAAAACAATATATTGAGATGTATAATAACTTATTGAAAAAGGAAAAATAAAATATAATCTAATTTACGAAAGTGGTGGTTTTTATGGACATGAAGGTATGGGATAAATCATGGCAAGAAATGATAGAAGAAAATGTTGCTCTTTTGTTTGGTGTAACTGGTAGCGAAGCAACCGTTGATCAAATATACAAGGCATTGGCAACAGCTGTAAATAACATTCTTAGAGACAAGAGAAAGGTTTTTAACTCAAAAGTTAGAGATCAAAAACTAAGACGTGTTTATTATCTATCAATGGAATTCTTGCTTGGTAAATCCCTTAGAAATAATATATACAATTTAGGACAAACTGAAGAAATAAATGAAGCATTAAAGAACTATGATTTAACATTAGAAGATTTATGTGAAAAGGAACCTGATGCTGCTTTGGGTAATGGTGGATTAGGACGCTTAGGTGCTTGTTATTTAGATTCACTAGCTAGTTTAAATCTACCGGCAATGGGATTTTCATTAAGATATGAATATGGACTATTTAAACAAAAAATAGTTGATGGTTACCAAACAGAACTTCCTGACATTTGGCTTCCTGGTGGTGAGGTATGGCTTGCCAAGAGAAGAGATAAAACCTTCAATATCAAATTTGATGGATATGTTGAGGAAAAAGTAATTGATGGAAAAAATGTTTACGATTATAAAGACTATAATGAAATTGAAGCAGTTCCATATGATATGATGATTAGTGGTGCTACTGGTGAAGGTATTAGTGTGTTAAGATTATGGAGAAGCCGTAATATTAAGAAATTTGACTTAAACTCTTTCACACAAGGAGATTATTTGAAGGCTACACAAGATTATAATGATGCTGATATTATTACAAAAGTATTATATCCTTCAGATGATCATTATCAAGGAAAGACACTTCGTTTAAAACAGCAATATTTCTTAGTAAGTTCATCAGTACAAAATATTGTTTTTGATCATATGAGATATTATGGTGATATAAGAAAACTAGATAAGTACTCAGTAATTCATATTAATGACACTCATCCAGCACTAGCTATTCCAGAACTTATGAGAATTCTAATGGATCAGCATGGATTAACTTTTGATGAAGCATGGAAAATAGTTACTAATTGTGTATGTTACACTAACCATACTGTAATGTCTGAAGCTCTAGAAAGATGGAGTGAAGAGTTGATTCAACGTAAAATACCACGTATATATATTATATTAAAACAAATTAATAAACGTTTTGCTGACGAAGCAAGATGCTTAGGAGTTTCTGAAGAAGAGTTAAAAGATTTATTAATAATTAATAATGGTGAAGTACGTATGGCAAATTTATGTGTTGTTGCTAGTCACAAAGTTAATGGTGTTAGTGCTTTACATACAAATATTTTGATTAATTCACTATTCAATGGATATTATAAAATTTATCCAAATAAATTTGTTAATGTAACTAATGGTATTGCTTATCGTCGTTGGCTATGTCAATCAAATCCAGAATTAAGTAATTTCTTAGATTCATTAATTGGAACTGAATATAGACAAGATGCTAGTAAACTTCTAAAATTATTAGATTATGTTGATGACGATCGCGTTCTAAATAAACTAGAACAAATTAAATATAATAATAAATGTGTATTTGCAAAATATCTTTACAAAAAATTTGGTATTGTTGTCGATCCAAAAACAAGATTTGATGTGCAAGTAAAGAGATTACATGAATACAAGAGACAACTTTTAAATGTCTTAAGAATTGTTGCTTTAATTATTGAATTAGAAGAAAATCCTAATAAACAAGTAACACCACAAACATTTATTTTTGGTGCTAAAGCTGCCTCTACATATTATATTGCTAAAGACATAATTCATTTAATCAATGAAATATCTGAAGATATTAAAAATAGACCTGAACTAAGAGAAAAAATTAACGTAGTGTTTGTTGAAGATTACAACGTAACCACAGCAGAAATGCTAATTCCAGCTAGTGAAGTTAGTGAACAAATATCACTTGCAGGAAAAGAAGCTAGTGGAACAGGTAATATGAAGTTTATGATAAATGGAGCTATTACAATGGGTACACTAGATGGTGCAAATGTTGAAATCCATGATAACGTAGGTGATGATAATATCTTTATCTTCGGTATGAAAACAGAAGATGTTAAAAACATGTGGGAACATGGATATTATGCTAAAGGTTATTATGAAAGAAATGAAACAATTCGCAAAGTTTTAGATCGTTTAGATAGAGGCTTTAATGGAAAATCATTCTGGAATATCAAGGATTATTTATTAAACAGATATCCAGTTGCTGATCCATTTATGTGTCTTGCTGATTTTGAAGATTATATGAATATATACAACAAAATGGATGAAGTATATAAAGATAGAAGAAAATGGAATCAAATGTCACTAGTTAACATAGCTCATGCAGGAGTATTTTCTGCTGACCGTAGCATCAAACAATACGCTGAAGAAATTTGGGATTTGAAGCCTGTAGAGTAATGATTGATTTTCTTTTTAATCCTACTAATAGATTACATAAGTCTATTTTAGGAGCATTAGAGGTAAATGAAAACTGTGAAATTAATTTATACGTTAACAAGAATTTTAATATTTATGATTTGAAAATAGTCATTTACAATGAAACAAATGAAATTGTTCAAAAATCATTAAATTTTAAAAAAACTGAGGATAACTATAATGTTTATTTCACAGTTATTTCCTTTTCAAAACCATATTTATATTGGTATTATTTTGAGTTCTATGATTGCTACGGGAAACATTATTTAGGATGTTTGGATAATTATGATTGCTACTTAACAAATGAAAATGTTAAAGGTTATCAAATAAATGTTTATGAAAAGAATAATACTGATTTATCGTGGTTTAAAGGTAAGATAATGTACCAAATTATGGTTGATAGGTTTAATGGCGTAAATGTAAATAAGGATAAATATAAAGATTATATATTTCATGATAACTGGAGTGATTGTCCTAATTATTTACCAATTAATGGAAAAATCCTGAATAATGATTTTTTTGGTGGTAATTTTCGTGGAATAATTGATAAAATAGATTATTTAAAAAGCTTAAACATAAGTGTTATTTATTTGAATCCTATATTCTTAGCACCATCAAATCACAAATACAATACATCTGATTATCTAACAATAGACCCAATGTTTGGAACTGAAGATGATTTTTATGAATTGGTAACTGTTCTTAAAGAAAATGGTATTTATTTAATTATTGATGGAGTCTTTAATCATACAGGTGATGATAGCATATATTTTAATAAATATAATCATTTTCCTCAACTAGGTGCTTATCAATCAGTAGATTCGAAATATTATAATTGGTATAAATTTATTTCTTTTCCGAACAAATATAAATCTTGGTGGGGCATTGATACTTTACCATCTGTTAACCAAAATTCATCTTTTCCTAATTTTATATGCGATGAAGTAGTCAACAAATGGTGTAAGTTTGGCATAAAGGGATTTAGACTTGATGTTGTTGATGAACTTAATGATAGTTTTGTGAGAAAACTAAATCACTCAATTAAAATGCATGATAAAAATAGTATTATAATTGGTGAGGTTTGGGAAGATGCATCAAATAAAATAGCATATGGTAAACGTAAGAGTTATTTTGATGGAAGTGAACTTGATTCAGTTATGAATTATCCATTAAAAGATGCCATAATTGATTACCTAAAGAATGGTAATGGATTAAATTTAGTAAATACAATGAGAACACTTGTTAATAATTATCCTAAGCATGTTTTAGACTCTCTAATGAATATTATCTCAACTCATGACACTGCACGAATAATGACAGAATTTTCTAATGTTAATTATTATACTTTATCATTTGAGGAAAGAGCTAATTACAAACTTAATAAATCAGAATACTATATATCAAGAGGAAAATTAAAACTAGCAGCAATTCTTTTATATACTCTCCCTGGGGTACCTTGTATATATTATGGCGATGAAACAGGGTTAGAAGGTTATAAAGATCCATTTTGTAGAAAAACGATGCCATGGAATAATTTAGATGAAGATATTTTGTCTTTCTATAGATTGTTAGGAAAAATACGTAATGATGATGTATTTGTTGATGGTGAATATAGAGAATTATTTCTAACTGAAAATGGTGTATTTGCTTTCTCACGAATAAAAGATTCTGAAATAATTATAATTATTAATAATAGCAATTATGAGTATAAATATAATATCGAAAAGGGATATGATTTGATAGATAATTGCTTGATAACAAATTATATTATTGTTCACTCACAAACTGGAAAAATTATCAAAAGGATTAATAATGAAAAAAATATCTAAATTAGTTTTATTAATATTGTTAGTATTTACTCTTTTTGGATGTACTAATGAAGTAGAAAAATATGCTTATGTTTCGATTGATTATAATCTAAAATTAGAATTTATTTTAGATAGTAAGAATAAAGTTATTGCTTATAATGGAAAGGATGATATAACAAAAACTATTCTTTTAAATGAAGAAATTAGAAACAAAAAAATAGATGATGTTATAAAACAGTTGTTTAAACTTTCCTCAAATACTGGTTTCCTTTTGCCAAGTTCTATTGGAAACTCACAAATAATTGTAAGCGTTGGTGGCTCTTTTGATAAAGAGAAATTACATATCCTTGAGATGAAAATTACTAATATGTGTGAAAATAGCTTAAGAGATGCGTATGTAACTGGAACAGTGAAAATTGAAAATCTAAAAACAAGAGTGTTTTTTGAAGAAGAAATATCTAAAACAAAATATTATTTAAAAGATAAGGTAACTTCTCTTTCAATAGACGATTTAATGATGCAAATGAAAGAGATTATTAATGATAATAATGAATATTTGAATACTAATTTTGTAAAAGAAGCAAATTTCATGCGTAATAATGATATACTTTTAAAGTACTATCAGGAAGCAAGTAAACTTACTAGTTCTAATGAGACATTAAATACATATATTTCAAATTATGAGAAAAATTTAAATGACTACTATCGAGGAGACATTGATTTTCTAACTAATGACTATAATAAAATGCAAGAGGAATTACGAGCAATTGAAAAAGATTATATCTACTATCGATATTCTGTTGCCTTGAGAAAGTATTTAGATAATAATGATAATGATGTTAGTAATAAATATAATGATATACAAAATCAATATAATGATGCTATTGAAAAAGTGAAAGTCCTTCAAAACGATTATGAGCAATTATTAAGTAGTCATAAAGATGAATTAATGATACTTTCTTTAAGAATTGAAAAATTATTAGATGAATTATTTACAAAAGAAGAGATAAATAATTTGAAAAATGGAATTATATATAATAATTCTGATAACGAGTATAAAATGAAACTAGATACTTTAATAACAAATGAAACTTTAAAGCAATTTGAGACAGGTTCTTTAAATTATAAAGAAGAACTAAAAGATTTAATAAAGAAAGCTAGACTAATGAAATAATGCATTAGTCTTTTTTTCATAAATTATCATTTTTTATAATAATAAATAATATTATTAAGTGGTGATTATATGAGAAAAATATATATGTTGATATTGTTTATTGTTTTTGCTTTTACATTTTCTAGTGTAAAAGCAGCTAATGTATTAAATCCAATTGATAAAGCTGTTAAAGTAATTGGAAAAGATGAAGTTATAGATGACATTGAGTTTGACATTTATGCTCCTAGTGCAATATTAATGGAAGCAAGTACTGGAAAAATAATTTATCAAAAAAATAGCACTGAGTCAAAAACTCCTGCAAGTATGACAAAAATTATGACAATGATTCTTGTTATGGAAGCAGTCAGGTCCAACAAACTAAAAATGGATGATTACCTAAAAGCAAGCGAAAATGCTTCAAAAATGGGTGGGACGACTATATATTTGGATACAGGTGAAGAAATGACTGTAGAAGACTTACTAAAAGGGCTAGCGATTACAAGTGCAAATGATGCTGCTATAGTATTTGCTGAAAGCATAGGTGGATCAGTTGATGAGTTTGTAAAAATGATGAATAACAAAGCACGTGAGATTGGTTGCGTAAATACTCATTTTGTTAATCCTAATGGCTTGGCAGCAGAAGGTCATCATTCATGCAGTTATGATATGGCTTTAATGGGTCGATATCTTGTTGTGAATTATCCGGAAATACTCAAATACACTAACATATATGAAGATTATTTACGAAAAGGGACAGAGAAAGAATTTTGGCTTGTAAATACAAATAAGTTAGTTCGATTTTATGAAGAAGTTGATGGCCTAAAAACGGGATGGACAAGTGAAAGTGGGTATTGCTTAACTGCAACTATGAAAAAGAATGATATAAGATTTATTTCAGTTGTTATGGGTGCTGAATCAACAGGTAAGCGAAATCATGATACTATGACTATGCTTAATTATGGGGTTAACACATATGAACTTAAAAAAATTGCCAGTGAAGGAGATATAATTGAAACAATTCAAAACATACATTATAAGCCTGGTAATTTTAATTGTGTTGTAGGTAGCGATGTTGAGTATCTTACAAAAAAAGGAAATGAAGTTAAAGATATAAGAAAAGATGTAAAAATATATGATAATATCGTTGATGGTAAAATTGGTGAGATGACTATTTATATCAATAATGAAGTGTATACTAAAGTTGATTTAATCCCAAGTGAAAATGTGAAAGAAGCAAATTATTTTGATATCTTTAAATCTATTTTTGAAAGAGTTTTTTTATAATTAAAAATAATTAAATAAAATAATTAAACATATATTGACAATATGCGACAAAAAGAGTAAAATAATCTCCGGTGTTTATGAAAGATAAACAAATTACGATATTTCGTTAATGTTTTGAGTGGAGATTTATATGTTTGCATCTGTCAATAAAGTTATAGAATTTATAAATGATGAAATTGTTTGGGGTATTCCTCTAATAGTTTTAATGCTTGCTGTAGGAATTATTCTTACAATTAGGCTAAAGGCTATTCAAGTATGTCATTTAAAAGAATCATTAAAAGATATGGTTTCTAATGATGATTCTGGAGATGGCGAGGTTTCTTCCTTTGGTGCTCTATGTATTTCTATGGCAGCAACTTTAGGAACCGGAAAAATAATAGGTGTTGCTACTGCTATAAGTATTGGTGGACCTGGTGCATTATTTTGGATGATTTTTGCAGCCATATTTGGCATGGCAACAAAATACGCTGAAGGATTTCTTGCTGTAAGATTTCGTAAAAGAGAAAAAGATGGCACAATTGTTGGAGGACCTTTCACATACATTGAAGAAGGTATGGGCAAAAAATGGAAGTGGTTAGCAGTTTGTTTTGCTATTTTTGGAATGCTTGCAGGAGCTTTTGGAATTGGAACGACTACACAAATGAATAGTATTTTAGAGTCTGTAACAAGTGTTTTCGATCCAAATATGAAAAACACAATAAATATCTTTGGAGTTAATATTTCCATTGTTACATTTATTGTGGCTATTATAATAACTATTGTCTCAGCAATAGCAGTTATCGGTGGAATAAGTCGTATTTCTAAAGTTTCAGTGTATTTGGTTCCAGTTATGGCTATTGGTTATTTCATTGTTTGTATATTAATAATAATTTTTAATATCACAAAAATACCGCAAGCAATAGTAACAATTTTCAAAAGTGCTTTTGAATTAAAAGCAGCTGGTGGAGCTATTGCTGGATATGGAATTATGCTAGCTATGAGACAAGGCTTTTCCAAAGGGATTTTTTCGAACGAAGCTGGACTTGGTAGTGCTCCTATAGCCTTAGCAAGTGCTAAAACTGATGATCCAGTAAAAGAGGGATTAATTTGTATGTCAGGAACATTTATCGATACAATGGTTCTTTGCTTAACTATTGGTTTAGGAATTGTTATCACAGGAACATATGTTGATAATAAAGATATAGATATAACGATAAATGCTTTCTCACAAGGATTAGGAATATCTAACCTTGCAAGTGCAATAATTGTTATGCTTTCAATAACGACATTTGCTTTCACAACAATCATAGGTTGGAATGTGTATGGCGAAAAATGTGTAGCTTATCTAACAAATAATAATAAAAAGATGATTATAGTTTATCGAGTTATATATATATTAGCAGTAGCCATTGCTCCATTCTTGTCATTAGAAGTTATATGGACTATTGCATCAATATTCAATGGATTAATGGCACTACCAAACTTAATTGGTTTACTTTTCTTAAGTGGGTTAGTTGCTAAAGAAACAAATGAATATTTTAAAAATCGAAAAGAAATGAAAAATACTGGTAATACAGTTAGTTAGAAAACTTTAGGAAAACTAAAGTTTTTTATTAACTTTTATAACAAAATTTAGAAAAAGTATGATATAATTATTAGGTGGAGGAATGTAGTATGGATAACATAAAAGTACTTGTAAAAGATCAATATACTTTAGTATTAGAAGAAGATGCCAAAAAAGGAGATATTATTGATTTAAGAAATATTACGAAAATTGATTCATCATTAATCAGTAAAAGGATTGATGATGATGTTGATGGAAGAATAAAACTTATGCTTTCCGAAAAACAAAAAGAAATTGAAAAACAGAAAGATAAAGAATTAAAACTAGAACTTGAAAACTTAAAGAATAAATATGAAAATGAGATTAATAAACGTCAAAATATTATCGAATTACTTAACTCTGAAATCGAAAAAAATAAGACAGATTTTGATGAAAAGTTAAAATTATTAATCAAACAAAAAGAAAATGAATTTTTGATTAAAATAAATGAACTAAAAAATGAAAAAGAAATTCTTGAAAAAAATATTGAAAGTAAAATAGAAATTGAAAAATATAACATCGTTTCAAAATATATAGATGAAAAAAATAAACTTGAAAAAGAAGTCTTAGAATTAAAGAATTCTTTAGAAAATAGTGTTAAGGAAAAGGATCATCTAGAAAAAGATTTGAACGATAAGTTAAAACAACAAGAATTACAATTAAAGCAAGAAAAAGAAATAGCTATAAATGCAAAGGATAATGAGATAAGTAAGTTAAAGTTAGATAAAACATTTAAAAATGTAAAACAATTAGGCGAAGAACTTGAAAACTGGTGTAATAATGAGTATCAAAACTATTCTGTTAGTGGATTTGAAAATTGTATATGGGAAAAAGATAATAAAGCAGTTAAAGATGAAAATGGTGTAGGTTCAAAAGCTGATTATATATTTAAAGTTTATGCTAATAGCGAATTTACTGATGAAAATTTATTAACATCAGTAACTTGTGAAATGAAAAATGAAGACCCATTATCAAAAAATAAAAAGAAAAATGAAGATCACTATAAAAAATTAGATAGTGATCGTAAGAAGAAAGAATGTGAATATGCCCTTTTAATTAGTGAGTTAGAATGGAACCAAGAAAATGATGCTCCTATTCGTAAAGTAAATGGATATGAAAAGATGTACATGGTAAGACCTCAATACTTTATAACATTTTTAAGTATTGTTGAGAGCTTAGGAAAGAAATATAAGAACTTATTATTAGAAAAAGATGAAATGGAAATTAGTTTTAAGAAGTCAGAAGAAATTATGCAAGAATTTGAAAATTTTAAAGATACTATTATAAAGAAATTTATTGATAGAATCACAAAAGAACTTGAAGAAGTTAATAAACAAGTTGGAGTTATTAAAACTAGTGCAGATAAAATAATGGAATCTTCTAGGAAAATAGTTGACAATTATTTAAAAGATTCTAAGGATAAAATTGAAAATTACAATATTGGAAAAATTGATAAAAAGATAAAAAAAATAGAACAATAAAATGCCCCTTTTGAGGGCATTTTTAAAGTTCATTTGTATTTGTTTCTTTTTTTAATATGGCTACTTCGAGGTTTCCATTTCGCATTCGTATTTTATCAATGAATTCTTTTTGAAATGCATTATCTTTGAAAGTAATATTATATGTTAGTTTAAATAAACTTCCCATATTTGTTGTTTTGACACTTAGTAATTCATATTGTTTAGAATAATCAGTAAATAAATCTAAAAAGACATCATTATATTCAAGATCCTCTGGAATTGTAATTTTTAAAGTTTTTTCATTACTTTTATTATTCAATTTGTAAATAATAAAATTTAGAATAATTAAGATGATACTAATAAGAATTGAAAATAAGAGCGCGTATGCGAGATAACCAACACCAGCAATTAGTCCGGTGCACATTGCTCCAAAGAGAGCACAGATTTCTTTAGCATTACCTGGTGCAGAACGAAATCTAACAAGACTAAAAGCTCCAGCAACTGCTACACCTATTCCTAAATTTCCGTTCACCATTAGAATTACAACACAAACGATTGCTGGAAGAAGTATTAAGGAAGATTTAAAAGTTCTTGTAGAGTTAGTTTTGAAAGAATATGCTAAAAAAAGTATTAAGCCAGAAATAATCGAAAAAAGTACGCATAATAGAAATGAACCAACGCTTAATGTGCTTTGGGTACTATTTTGTAAGATACTATCAAATATGTTCATAATTTTCCTCCTTTATTATAGACATATAAGCTTTTCCGTATTTAGAAAAGGAAGTTTGATAAATTTTTTCTTTTGAAAGGAAATTTGTAAGCCATAGTGGATAATTACTAGCTGTTTTTATTTCTAATAAAACCATATTATGAGGAAGTATTTCTTTTCCATAAATAGTGGATTTGAAGGTTAAATCATAGTCACGATATATTATGTTTGAATCAAATGTTATTCTAAGATTTTCATCATTATTAGATATATAGGCTACTCTATCATATGATAGAAAAACGCTTGGCTTTAAATTTTTGTATAAATTTGTAAAGTATTCAATTTCAGAGATAATCTGTTTGTTAGTGATATTTGTTTTTATGAATGAGACGTTATTTAAATTATTTAAGTTGTTTATATTAAGTGAGTAATTAATTCTCGTACGTCTCTTATAAACAATACCATCATATTTCTTTTTGATTTCAATAAAAACATTATCAGGATTACTAGATACTCCATAAGTTCTTATTCTAAGTTTTTCTTTATATATTGGTTTTTCAAGAGAACGACGAATTAAGTAATAGTTAGGTGTATCAAAGTATATATTGCAAATGGTACTTTTTCCAAAATCATCAGGTTTAGTATATGCATTTATGTAATCAATCATTTTAATGTATTGTTCTTCAGTAAGAAGATATTTTTGTTCGTACCTCTTAAAAATATCTTTAATCATATTTGCCTCCTATGGTAAGGTAATAGTGATTGTTATTGATTTTCCATCATCACTTTTTATATTAATTTTACCTTTGTGATTATCAATAATACTTTTTGCAATTGATAATCCAATTCCGTGGCCACCAGTATTTGAATTCCTTGATGAATCCTTACGATAGAATCTTTCTAAAAGATAATCGTGATTACCAATTTCTATGTTCTCACAAGTGTTGTAAAAGACTATTTTTTTGTTTTTTTCAGTTTCGCTTAGAGAAACTTTAATTAATCCTTTTTCATTTGTATATTTTAAAGCATTGTCTAAGAGAATAGAGAAAAGTTGAGAAATCATATTTATCTCTCCATTATAAGAGATATTATTTGGTATATTTGTTTCAATAGTTTTTCCTTGAGAAATAGCAACACTTTCAAAACGTTTTATTGAGTCTTCTAAAACTTCACTTAATGAAAAATCTGTAAAAATAACTCTATTAGTTTCATTCATTCGTGATAGCATTAGTAAATCTTCAGTAAGCTTTGTAAGTCTTGTAACTTGATCCTTTATCGAAGTTATCCATTCGTTTTCGCCAACTTCCATCTCTAAAACATCAGCACTTGCGTCAATAACTGTTAGTGGAGTTTTTAATTCGTGACTTGCATCAGTTATAAAATGTTTTTGTTTTTCATAACTTTCAGAAATAGGTTTTAAAATTATTTTTGAAGAGAAAAAAACTAGAAGAAAGATTGTTGTGATTCCTATTAAGCTAAATAACAAACTTGCATATAAAAACTCTCTAAACGTTATAAGATCATGTTGGCAATCAATAAAGACGTATAGTGTTTCTGTGTCTCTTGTTTTTGACTGATAACGATAATTTTTAAAGAAACCTTTAGTTTTAGAATTGTTATAAAGAGATGTTGCATATGATTCCGCAGATAGTTCATCTATTGCCGCAATCCTATCAATATTTACTTTTATAACTTCACCATTATTATTGAAAGTTACTGAGAAATATCTCGTTTCAAAAGGAGCTTCAGGAGACATTTTATTATCCGGAGGCATTATTTTATTGTCCTTTTCTCTAGGAAATATTCCATTGTTATTTATGATTAATTCTAATTTTTCATCAGCCCTTTTTACAATCGAAGAGTAGTTGTGAATATTAATAATTCCAATTATTATAGCAATTACAAATGTTAGTGAGAACATAGATATAAGAATAAATTTTTGTCTTAATTTTTTAATCATTGTTATCACCTTGGGTAGTATCATATTCTAAAGTGTAACCAATATTTCTAATTGCCTTTATTTTAACTTTGGAATTAAGAATTTTAAGTTTTTTTCTTAGATAACAAATATAAGTCCAAACAACATTCATTTCTGATTCAGAATCAAATCCCCATATTTTATCCATAAATTTATCAATGGAAATCATAATATTTGGGCTTAGCATAAACATTTCCATCATTTGGAATTCTTTATTGCTTAACCTTAAAGATAAATCATTTGCTTTGAGTTCGAATGAAAGTTTATTAAGTACTATATCTCCAAATGCAATAATATCATTTTGAACTTGATTTTGTCTTCTTGTAATAGATCTAATTCTTGCAAGTAATTCTTTAGTATTAAATGGTTTTGTTAAGTAGTCATCAGCACCATAATCTAATCCTTTAACTTTATCTTCTATTTGAGATTTAGCAGTTAGCATAATTATAGGTACTTTGTTATTGTTATTTCGGACAGTTCTAAGAACAGTTATGCCATCTATTTTAGGAAGCATAATATCTAAAATAACAGCATCATAAATTCCTGCTTCAAGGTAGTCTAATGCTGCTTGTCCGTCATATACACAATCAACGGAGTAGTTATTGTGTTTGAGTATTGTTGCTAGTGCATTTGACAATTGTATTTCATTCTCGACAAGTAATAGTCTCATATTTATCACCTCTTATAGTAATATTATAATACATTTGTTTTAAATGTAGTTTAAAAAATAAATTTTTTGGTAAAAGAATTATTTAATACTTGTAAATAAAATAAAATAATAGTAAAATAAATTAATAAATATTAAAAGAAAGGTTTATTATGCGTAAAAGTGGAATATTACTTCATATAACTTCATTAGATAGTCCATATGGTATTGGTACCATTGGAAAAAGTGCTTTTGATTTTATTGATTTTCTAAATAGGTCAAAGGTTAAATGCTGGCAAATATTGCCTATTGGTCATACATCGTTTGGTGATTCACCGTATCAGACTTTTTCGGCATTTGCTGGAAATCCATATATGATTGATTTAGATGCATTAGTTACTGAAGGTCTCCTTACAACAGAAGAGGTTTTGCCATTTAAGGTGAATGTAGGTAAAGTTGATTATGAAAATCTATATAATACAAGATTTAGTTTATTTTCAAAGGCCTTTACTAGATTTTTTAAAATTCATAAAAATAAAGAATATGAACACTTTAAAGATAAAAATAGTTATTGGCTTGATGATTATGCTTTGTTTATGACCTTAAAGAATAAATATCATGGAGCGCCATGGTTTATGTGGGATGATGAATATAAATTTCGTAACGAACAAGCTTTGACTGAGATTTCTTTGTTTCATAATGAAAAAATAGAATATTGGAAGTTTATTCAATATGAATTCTTTAAGCAATGGGATAAATTAAAGAAATATGCTTCAAAAAATGATATAGAAATTATCGGTGATTTGCCAATTTATGTTGCTTATGATTCGGTAGATGTTTGGGCTGAACCGACAAATTTCTTAGTAAAGGATGATTTAACATTAGACGTTGTTGCTGGTGTACCACCTGACTATTTTTCTCAAGATGGACAGTTATGGGGTAATCCTATATATGACTATAAGAAAATGGAAAAAGATAACTATACTTGGTGGATTAGAAGAATAGATAAGGCATTCTCATTATTTGATTATGTGAGGATTGATCATTTTCGTGGTTTTGAGGCTTATTATGCAATTGATGCTAAAGCAAAAACTGCTAGAGATGGTAGATGGCATAAAGGTCCAGGAATTGCTCTATTTGAAGAAATTAGAAGACAACTTGGTGATAAAAAGATTATCGCTGAGGATCTAGGACTCTTAACAAAAGAAGTATATGAACTTCTAGAGGCCACTGGGTTTCCAGGCATGAAAATCTTACAATTTGCTTTTGACCCATATAATGATAATCCATATTTGCCTCATAATACTATTAAAAATAGTATTTATTATACAGGTACTCATGATAATATGACGTTAAGAGAATGGATTGAATCATTAGAAGGATTACAAAAAGATTATGTTTATGAATATTGTAATGTAAATAAAAATGAAAAAGATGCAGATGACAAATTACTAGATGCTTTAATAAGAATAGCATTAGGCACAAGTAGTGATATGTGCATTATTCCTTTAACTGATTACTTGAAATTAGGAAGTAAAGGAAGGATGAATACTCCTTCAAAAGCTTATGGCAATTGGACGTTTAGAGTAACTGAACCTCTAACAGAAGAATTAAGTGAATATATTTATAAACTAAATAAGATATATAAAAGAATATAATTTATATTTCTTGTTTTCTGTAGGTTTTTAGTGTATAATATAACTAGTATTATGTGCGAGGTAAAAGATATGAAAAAAATTATTCTGTTTTTAGTAATGATGCTTTCTTTAGTTTTGATAGGTTGTACTAGTAATACTCAAGAGAAAATTAATTTTGATAAAACTAGTATTAAAATTAAAGTTGGAGAAACATATAAACTTGAAATAAAAGAAGATGTTTCTTTAAAAGCTGTAGATGAAACAATTGTAAAAGTTAAAAGTGAAGAAAAAGAAATTGAAGGATTATCAAAAGGTGAAACAACTTTAGAAATAATCTTAAAGAGTAATGAAGATGTAAAAATTGAAGTTAAAGTTATTGTCTTAGAAAAAGAAAAAACAGAATATACAATTTCTTATGAACTTGATGGCGGTTCTTGTGATGAGTTAATTACATCATTTAAAGATGGTGATAAAATAACTTTACCAACACCTCAAAAAGAAGGATATGATTTTGTTGGTTGGTTTGAAAAAGATGTTGAAGTTACAACTATTGAAAACAAAAATTATATTTTAACTGCAAAGTGGATTAAAAATGTTTTTGAAATTGAATTTGATACAGATGGTGGTTTGCTTCCAGAATCTTTTGAGAAAATCATTAAGTTTAGTAAAGATGAAAAAGTTGAACTTCCTGTTCCAACAAAAGAAAATTATGTTTTTCTTGGCTGGTTTGAAGATGGAAAAGAAGTTGTTTCGATTGCAAATAAAGACTATAAATTAACTGCTAAGTGGGAAAAATTAGCTCCGCAAAGTGTAGTTATAGAAATGTCATCTGTTTCAGAAACTTATTATAAAGGTGATTCTATAAAACTCGTATATAAAGTTTTACCTGAGGGAGTTAGTCAAAAAGTTAAAATCAGAGCAATTAATCCAACAACAGCAAAAGTAGATGAAAATGGCGAAATAAGCATTATCTCTTCTGGGCAAGCAACATTTAAAGTTTCATGTCTTGAAAACCTTGCTATTTCCTCTACAATAACAATTACTGTAAAAAACTATATGGATCCGTATAAATGGTTAGATAGCATTCAAATTTCTAATCCAGTTGCTAAGAAAGTTAAAGCATATGATTCTTATGCGGGATATGATACATATGTACTTGGAAGCATAATTTATTTAATGTTTGAAGATATTGAAGTTATACAAAATATGATTCCTGAAGGAAATGGTAACAGACCTGGTAAGACAACTAATGGAAATACGTTTAGTGCTCGTTATGTAACTTTCCATGATGTAGGTGCAAGTGGAACTGCAAAATCAACTTCAAATTATTGCGTAGGCAAAACAACTGAAGTATCATGGCATTATACAACTGGTAATGATGGTATTTATCAACAATTACCACTTGATGAAGTTGGGTATCATGCTGGCGATGGCACAAGAGTAGCTTTACAATTCTTAGATTCTGGTGTTAAAGCTTTAGATAAAGATCATAAACCTGGCAAGATTACTATTAATCAAACAACTGGATATTTTGAAGTAAATGGAATACAAACTAAGATTAAAGCTCCTTTAAGCGGAGATGGAGATATTGTTAAGAATACTGAACTACCTAATGATACAGGAATTAATAATTATGTAGATGAAAAAACTGGCAATTATATGATAAGTAACACTTGGTGGAGTCAAACATATCAAACGCTTGGAAATTATGGTGGTAATTTAAATAGCATTGGTATTGAATCGGCTGTTAATAAAGGATCTAATCTATGGTATACATGGACTAAATCGGCTAAGTTAATTGCTACTATCATACTTCCTGAAACAAGACTATTACCACGAGATGTTAAACAACATAACACATTTAGTGGAAAAAACTGTCCTCAAACAATGCGTATGGCTCACTTGTGGCCTGAATTCATGAATATGATAAATGCTGAATATGAAAGAAAAACACAATTCTTAAACTTTAGTTTTGAGTTAATCTGTGATAGCCCATATGTTATGAAAAATGGGCTAATAGATCCTAACAATCTTCCTGAAAAAGCAACAGAAATTTCATATAGTGTAAGAATGATAAACAAAAAAGAAAATATTGATGAGACTAGAACATATAAAACAGTGATCCCTGCAAAGTCTAGTATTACATATTAATAACTCATGAGAGAATACGTTGATAAGATTAAAAAGATTTTTGCTTCTCAAAATTTCATTAGATATAGAGAAGCAAATGATTCTTTAATAATAGATTCCTTTTATACTGATCCTGTTGCTAATGATCATACAATAGGTGTGATGATTTATAAAACGGAAGATGGAAAACTAAGAATTGATGATATGAAAATGATAGATGAAATACTAGATGTTAATGACATTGATTTATCAAATCATCTTCATAAAGAGATTGTTGAGATGCTTTTAAATGCATTTTCATTAAAAGTTGAGGATAAGCATTGCTATCGTGAGTTATATGATATCGATACTGATTATGAAAATATAATGAAAAATAAAAATGCTCATTCGTATGTTATTGAAAATATTTTGACTTTCTTTTCTGGAATAGTGGCTTTCGGAAAAATTTCTGAAATAGTTAATTTGTGTACAAAGAATGAATAATTTTATGAATGATTAAGTTATGAATAATAAATGAAAGAATATAAAGTTCTTTCATTTTTTATGAAAAGAAGAAAAATATTTTCAGAAAAAACACAATAATTTTCATAATATATCAAAAATGTATATTAATTTCAAAAAAAGTATGGTATAATTGTAAGGATGAAAAGGAGAAATTATTATGAGTGCTAAGTTTGTTTTAAAAGAAGAACAAGTTGCTGAATTAAAGAAAAGAATTAGTGATCACAAACAAAAACCAGGTCCTTTAATGCCAACATTACATGATGCTCAAAGTATTTTTGGCTGTATTCCTCTTGAAGTTCAAAAGATAATATCTGAAGAACTAGGTGAAAGTATTGCTAAGATTAATGGAGTAGTAACTTTTTATTCTCGTTTCTCTATCGAACCAACTGGGAAACATGTTATAAATGTGTGCCTTGGAACAGCGTGTTATGTTAGAGGTGCTCAATTAGTATTAGATGAATTTGCTAATGCTTTAAAAATTAAACCAGGTGAAACTACTGAAGATGGTGAATTCACGTTAGGTGCTACTAGATGTATTGGTGCGTGTGGGCTTGCCCCTGTATTTACAATAGATGGTCATGTGTATGGCTCTGCAACTCCAAACATGGCTAAGAAAGCCTTGCAAGATTTGTTAAATAATAAATAAGATGATTGGTTATAAAAAAGTATTCGATTTAATTAACTTTGATTTTTTAGATGCTTTATATGATGCCAAATCAGAAAGGACTTATTACAAAGTGTATTGTTCCGATTTAATGGGATTTGCTTTAGGACATATAAAGAATGAAAACACAATTCTTTGCACTATAATTAATAGTGTAAATACAGTTGCTGTAGCAGCAAAACTACATTTGCCTGCAATAATTTACTGTGAGAATGTCATTCCTACAAAGGAAGTAATCGAATATGCCAAAAAAGAAAACATTAGCTTATTTATTTCTAAGCTAAATACATATGAAACAGCAAAAATAATTGATTGTGATTTAAATTAATAAATACTTTATAGGGAATTATTATGAATGAATTATCGTATTATATTTTAGATATTGTTCAAAACTCTATTAATGCGCTATCAAAGAACATCATTTTAAGTGTTGAAGAAACTGATGAAAAAATAACTATATGTATTTCTGATGATGGTATTGGTATGGATACTAATGAACTTAATGCGTGTGTAAGTCCATTTTATACAACTGGTAATAAAAAAATTGGATTAGGATTAAGTTTGTTTAAAGAAGTATGTGAACTTGCTAATGGATATTTTGAAATAAAATCTAAGAAAAATGAAGGTACAATAGTCAAAGGTGTGTTATATAAAGAAAGCCTAAACTGTTTACCTTTAGGTAATTTAATTGAAACAATGGTCTCAATTTTTTGCTTTAGTAAAACTGATGTGAGAATTAGTTATCAATATAATGATGATTCATTTATGTTAGATACTGTTTCTTTGAAAAATAAATATGAAGGTTTAGAACTCCAAACCCCAATAGTCATAAAGTGGCTTAAGGAGTACCTAAGTCAAGAATTAATAAGAATAAATAATAAATTTTCTAATACTATGGAGGAAAAAAATGAAATCTTTAGAAGACTTAAAGAAAATAAGAGATGAGTACGCTGCAAAACTTGCAATGCGTGAGCACCATAATGATTATCATATCATAGTAGGAATGGGTACTTGTGGGATAGCTGCAGGTGCTAGAAAAATAGTTAATAAATTTGCTGATGAATTAGCAAATAAGAATTTATATAATATTTCTCTTACAATTAGTGGATGTATGGGAGAATGTAATCTTGAACCAATGGTAGAAGTAATTGATGCACAAGGTGAAAAAGTAATTTATATTAATGTAAAAGAAGATGATGTAAGTAAGATTGTTGAAGAACATATTATTGGTGGTAAACCTCTTACATATCTTACAAAAGAAAATTTATAGAATAGGAGAACAACTATGGCAATTAGAACACAAATTGTGGTGTGTGGTGGAACAGGATGTATGTCATCACACTCAAAAGAAATTAAGGAACAATTCGATAAAGTTTTAAAAGACTTAGAACTAGACAGAGAAATTGAAGTTTTCCAAAGTGGATGCTTCGGTTTATGTGAAAAAGGTCCTGTTGTTGTTGTTTTCCCTGACGAAACATTTTATGGACATATGACAGTAAATGATGTTGAACCTTTATGTAAGGAACATCTACTTAAAGGACGTATTTATGATAAAAAAGTTTATCGTGAAGCTACTTTAGAAGAAAAAGCTAAAGTGAGAAAATTCCGTGAAATGAATTTTTATGCTCGTCAAGAACGTATTGCTCTAAGAAATTGTGGATTAATTAATCCTAATGAAATTAATGAATATATTGGCCATGATGGATATTTAGCTTTAGGAAAAGTATTAACTGAAATGCAACCTAAAGAAGTTATTGAAGTCATTAAGGCATCAGGTTTAAGAGGTCGTGGTGGAGCTGGTTTCCCTACTGGTTTAAAATGGAGTTTTGCTGAAAAGAATCCAGGCCCTAAGTTTATGATTTGTAATGCCGATGAGGGTGATCCCGGAGCGTTCATGGATCGTGCTGTTTTAGAAGGTGATCCTCATACTGTTATTGAAGCTATGACAATCGCAGGTTATGCAATAGGAGCTAATCAAGGTTATGTATATGTTAGAGCTGAGTATCCACTAGCTGTAGAAAGATTAGAAATAGCTATTAAACAAGCTTATGGATATGGATTATTAGGTAAAAATATTCTAAATAGTGGTTTTGATTTTGATTTGGAAGTTCGTTTAGGGGCTGGTGCCTTTGTATGTGGTGAAGAAACTGCACTTATGGCTTCAATCGAAGGTGAAAGAGGTATGCCACGTAATAAACCTCCATTCCCTGCAAATCAAGGATTATGGAAACGTCCTACAGTAATTAACAATGTTGAAACATTAGCTAACGTTCCAGTTATTATTCTTAAAGGCGCTGAATGGTTTGCCAGCATTGGAACTGAAAAGTCAAAAGGAACAAAAGTATTTGCTCTTGGTGGAAAAATTAATAACACAGGACTTGTGGAAATACCAATGGGAACTACTTTAAGAGAAGTTGTCTTTAATATTGGTGGAGGAATTCCAAAAGGTAAAACATTTAAAGCTGTTCAAACTGGTGGTCCTAGTGGTGGTTGTTTAACAACAAAACATTTAGATACACCTATTGATTATGATAATTTAATTGCTGCAGGTTCAATGATGGGATCTGGTGGTATGATAGTTATGGATGAAGATAATTGTATGGTCGATGTTGCTCGATTCTTCTTAGACTTTACAGTTGATGAATCATGTGGTAAATGTACTCCTTGCCGTGAAGGAACTAAGAGAATGCTTGAAATCTTAGATATGATTTGTGATGGTAAAGGTACAATGGATGATTTAAACGAATTAGAAACTTTAGCAAATACAATTAAAGATTCTGCACTATGTGGTTTAGGACAAACAGCACCAAACCCTGTATTATCTACTTTAGCTAATTTCCGTAGTGAATATATTGCTCATGTTGTTGATAAACAATGTCCTGCTGGTGTATGTAAATCACTTATCAAATATTATATTACAGATAAATGTATTGGTTGTGGTATGTGTGCTCGTAACTGCCCTGCTGGTGCAATAACTGGTAAAATTAAAGAAAAACACGTTATTGATACAAAAGTATGTATTAAATGTGGAGCATGTAAGGCATCATGTAAATTTGGTGCTATAATTACAAAGTAGGAGGAACAAACAATGGAAAATGTAAATGTAACTATAAATGGTATACAAGTTGAAGTCCCTAGCACAGCTACAGTTTTAGATGCAGCCAAAATTGCTGGTGTTGATATTCCTCGTCTTTGTTTCTTAAAAGGAATAAATGAAAATTCTTCATGTAGATTATGTGTTGTTGAGATAGAAGGTATTAGAACTCTTAAAAATTCATGTACTGTTCAAGTGACAGATGGAATGGTTGTTAAGACTAATACTGAAAGAGTTAAAAAGGCAGTTATAGCTAACTTACAGTTGATTGCTGGTAATCATCGCTTTGAATGCTGGAAGTGTCCACGTGAACATAATTGCGAATTATTAAGACTTTTAAGAAAATATGATATTCCAAATGTTATTGGTGAAAATCCATCTTTTGCTAAGAAAGAACAAATAGTAAATATTTCTGATGCCATAGAATTAGATAGTTCAAAATGTGTTTTGTGTGGCAGATGTATTTCCGCGTGTGAAAAACAATCAGGTATTTCGGTACTAGATTTCAATTATCGTGGTTCAAAAACTTTTGTAGGTCCAGCACTTGGTTATCCTATTGAAAAAGCTGGTTGTATTTTCTGTGGTAAGTGTATTCAAGCTTGTCCAACAGGAGCAATAAAAGAAAAAGACGATATAAAAATTGCTCAAGATTACGTAGAAAACAAAGAATATTATACAGTAGCTTGTATTGCACCGGCTGTTAGATCTGCACTTGCTGAAGAGTTCGGATATAAAATTGGTACCAATGCTGAAGGTAAAACATATGCTGCTTTAAAAGCTTTAGGTATTGACGATATAACTGATGTTAATTTTGCTGCTGATGTAACGATAATGGAAGAAGGAACTGAATTCATCGGTCGTTTAAATAAATATTTAAAAGGTGAAGAAACAGTTTTACCACTATTTACATCATGTTCTCCAGGCTGGATCAGATATATTGAAACATATTATCCAGAATTCTTGCCTAATCTTTCATCAACAAAATCTCCTCAACAAATCCAAGGAGCTTTAATTAAACATTATTATGCTGAAAAAATAGGTGTTGATAAAGATAAGATTCGTGTAATTTCTATTATGCCTTGTATTGCTAAAAAGTTTGAAGCTAAGAGACCAGAAATGGAATCAGATGGTTTAAGAGATGTTGATGTAGTACTAACAACAAGAGAACTTGCACGTTGGATAAAGAAAAATGATATAGATTTCAGAAATTTAGATGAATATACTCCAACATCTCCACTTGCAAAATACACAGGAGCAGGCGTTATCTTTGGAGTCACAGGTGGTGTAATGGAAGCAGCCTTAAGAACTGTGAAAGACATTTTAGAAGAAAAAGATAATAAAGAAGTTGAAGTTAAACCTGTACGTGGTATTGAGGATATTAAAGAAGCAACAATAACAATTGCTGGTAAAGAACTTACGGTAGCAGTTGTTCATGGTGCTGTTAATATTCCAACAATGCTTAAGAAAATAAAAGATAATCCTGGCAAATATGCATTTGTTGAGTTTATGGGATGCACAGGCGGTTGTGTAAATGGAGGAGGTCAACCAGTTGTACCATCATATATAGCCGATGATATTGACGTGAGAAGTTTAAGAGCGAGTGTATTATATAACATTGATGAAAATGCAAAAGTACGTAAGTCACATGAAAATCCATATGTTATAGAATTATACAAAGAGTTTTTAAAAGAACCAAATAGTGAACTTGCACATCACTTACTTCATACACACTATGTTAAAAGATCAAGTTATTAATAAAAAGTAATAACTTAGTACAAAAGCATTTGAACATTTGTTTGGATGCTTTTTTTAAAACTTAATTTAGGAGTACGTTATGAAAAAAATAATTATCTTTATTCTATTGTTTATGTTTTTAGGATCATTTGCCATTGTTAATGCTACATCATCAGATAAATTTTATACTATAGTATGTAATCCTGGTGAAGAGTCTGCAAATGAAATGAGAATTAATTGGCATACTGACTTGGGAGTAGTTGATAGCTATGTTGTATATACTAAAAAAAGTGATACTGAGTGGAAAAATAGTTTAAAAGCTGAAAATGAATTCTTTGTAAATAAGTCATTTACACAATTAAATGCAATCGGAAATGATTTAATTCAAAACGGAGCTGTTCTCAAAAATCTCGAAAGTGGAACAGAATACATGTATAAAATTACTGATGGTAAAGAAGAAAGTGAAGTCAGATATTTTAAAACTTCAAATTCTTCGTTTAGTTTTATTTGGTCAAGTGATTTTCATGCGTATTATGATGATGCAAGAAGATTAAATAATGCTACAAAAAATATTGAAGAAGCAATTAACATTAATGGTGGAGTTGACTTTATTTTATCTACGGGTGATTATATCGCTCATGGTGGAACTTATAAATGGTGGAAACAAGTTTCAGAAGCAAGTTGGATGAAAAAATATATGTTTGCTTCAACTTTAGGAAATCATGACTGGATGACAAGTAAAGGGACAACAAAGGCGTTAGGTGCATCTCATAACTTTTTTAGTGCATTTCAAAATAATCCTAAAAATGGTTATAGTGGACAGGAAAATGTTTGTTATTATTTCTATTATGGTGATGCTTTGTTTGTAGTCATGAATACAGAAGAGTATACACAAGCACAATATGATTGGGTTGAAAGTGTGCTGAAAAAAGCAAACTCACAATACATATTCCTTGTTCAACATTATCAAGCTTTTGGTCCAAATGGTTCAAAAAATTCAGCTGGGTATACAAGATGGCATAATTTATGCGATAAGTATGGTGTTGATGTTTTCTTTAGCGGTAATTCACATGTGTATATACGTTCAAATTCAATTTATAACGATAAAGTAAGTGAAGATGAAACAAAAGGAACTGTTTATATGGTAGCTCCATCATCAGATGGTGATAGAGGATCAACATTCCCAGGAATTAGCAATAATAAAGATTTAATAGCTTATGGTTGGGCTGGTGGAACAACTCAAGTAGCATGTTCAATCGTTAGTGTTAATGAAGGTGGTATAACTACAAAACTTATCAATAAGGGTGGAGAAATTCTTGATCATAACTTTATTAAAGCTAAAAGACATGCAACATCGAGAACTACTCATTCTTTGGGTGATTTTGATAAATATAATTTTGAAAAAGAAATATCTGTATCAGTAAACTCTAAAGATATCAATAAACCTCGTGTAAAAATATCTGCTGATGGTTATAATGTTTTAAAGAATGTAAAAATTAGTAATGAAGTTACTGGTGATGTATATTATAATAGTAAAACTATTCAAAATATGTCATATTTATATTTAGATAGCGTTCCTAAAGGTATAATTAAAATGAAAATCGAATTGTATTATTATGATAACGTAATAAAAACCATATATAGAGAACTTAAGAATACACCAAAATGGGGCAGTCTATCAAATATCAAATACATAGTAAATGAAAATAAAATAGATATCAAATGGGTAGAAAAAATATATATAGATACAATAAAATCTTTTGATTTATACGTTAATGATAAATTGTTTAAATCAATTGATCCAAATATTTGTGAAGTAAGTATTCCTAATTTAGAATTTGATACTAATTATAATATCAGTATCAAAGTAATTGAAAATGATGGAACAATACTTGATGTTTATAGTGAGTCTTGCAAGACAGAAGTTAAAAAATGGAAAATTGAATTTCTAGATATAAATGGTAATGTAATTTCGACACAATATGTTGCAAGTGGCGAAAGTGCAGAAGAAGTAATTGCCCCAAATGTTAATGGTTATGAATTTTTAAACTGGGATAAATCATTTGCAAATATTGAAAGTGATTTAGTTATTAAACCAATTTATGAGAAAATAATCAAATATTATATTGTTAAGTTTATCGATGAAAATGGAAAAATTCTAAAAGAAGAAAAAGTAGAAGAAGGAAAAAGTGCAACGCCTCCTTTATTTCCAACAAAAGAAGGGTATAAATTTGTAAGTTGGGATAAATTATTTACAAATATTGAAAGTGATTTAGTTATTAAACCAATTTATGAAAAAATTGAAGAAGAGAAAAAGGAAAGCTGTAAGAATGGAGCAACTATCGTTTTTACTTCTTTATTATTACTAGGATTATGTTTTATAAGACAAAGAAAATACTAAAGTATCCCAATTGGGGTACTTTTTAAAATTTAATGAAAATGATTTCATTTTTTGTTTTCTTTTTGTTAAATTTTTGGTATAATATAATAGTATTCGGGAGGATTATTATGAAAACAAAAAAAATTTTAATTTTTTGCCAAGTGGTTGTACTGCTTCTTTTAGTATTTTCATTTTTTGATTTCAATTTAAAAGCAGCTTCAAGCATAGGTTTAGGTGATGTTGATTACACTGAAAAAAGAGACATCTATGATGGTGTCAGTCTAGAATATGCTGTTGGATACAACAATAATGAAGAACAAAAAGCATATACAGTAGAAATGAAAAAAGGATCCTTAATTCCTTATTCTACATATGGCGAATACATATATGGTGGAGAAATTCTTTCAAAGATGATTAAGGAAGGGGAAAATGAATTCAACAAAAAAGTTGTTGTGGCAATAAATGGTGATTTCTATGACACATCGAATGGTGTCGCTAGAGGTATTATGATTGTCAATGGAAAATTAGTGACTTTAGGTTATGCGGTTGGTTCAGAAGATGCTTTAGGATTTAAAGATGATGGATCAGTTATTTTTGCAAAACCTGATTTTACAATTTCTTTCAATAATGGTGAAAATTCATATGATATAAAATATTTAAATAATGATCGTAAGTACAACAAGGAAGATTTATTCTTATATACGAGTGATTTTGGGTCTTCAACTAAATCATATGCTGATGGAAAAGAAATCGTTCTCTCAACTGATGATGAGACTTTTAAAATCGGTTCAACAATAAAAGCTAAAGTTGAATCAATAGGAGTAAAAGATTCAACATTAAATCCGGGTCAAATTATTTTAGCATCTGGTAATCGAAGTGATTCTCGATTAAGTGGACTAACTATTGGGCAAGAAATTACAATTACAGTAAATGATAATAATCCTTCTAGTGGATGGAGTGAAGTTGTTCAATCAATAGGTTATCCACATTTGCTTGCGAAGGATGGAAAGCCAACGGGAGCAATTGAAGATCCAGCTGTACACCCACGTACTGCCTTGGGCGTAAAAAAGGATGGTACAGTAGTTTTATTCCAAGTTGATGGAAGACAACCTGGATGGAGTAATGGTGTAACTTTTAAACAAATGGTTGAATGGCTTGTTGATGTGAAAGGCTGCGATACAGTTGTTAACCTAGATGGTGGTGGTTCATCTACTATTATGGCCCATTTGCCTGGTAATAGTGATGCCGAAGTTTTGAATTCACCTTCAGATGGTGGTGAGCGTTCAAATTCCAATGCTATTTTATTCTTTGCACCTGATGATGCAGACCCTAATAGAGAAATATCTCATTTGCATTCGTATCCTAAAAATTTATGTATTTTAGAAGGTGCTGAAACTAATATTAAAGTTCTAGCAACTGATAAATATTATTATCCAGTTGCTACACCTACTGATTTAAAATATGAATCTGATAATGAAGCTATTAAAGTTGAAAATGGTAAGTTAACTTGTGGGAAAACAAGTACAAAAGGAACAATAACTATAACAAGTAATAATATAAAAGAAACTATGGATGTAACTGTTATCGATAATATTACAAAAATTGCTGTAGACAAAACAATTATTTCTGTAGCTCCAAATGGAAAGACAGAAATAAAAGTAACAGCTTATAATGGAAGTATGCCATTAACTACTTCTAATAGTTCATTTACATGGGATGTTAGCCCTAAAACAGTAGGAAGTGTTTCCAATGGCATCTTTACAGGAAGTAGCACTGGAGGAACAGGAACTCTTACAATAAGTTTTAAAAAATATAATACAAGTATCCCTGTTGAGGTTGGTAAACTTCCAAATATGATTCAAACATTTGAGAATATTACAATTGGTAAAGAATGGATTTCTACAATCGAAAATAAAGGTAATGGCGGAGATGGAAAAGTATCAATTAATACTGATGAAAGATATGTTAAGTTTGGAAAGAAATCATTAAGAATTGATTATGATTTCCGTTCAGCAACTGCAACAACAGGTGTTACTGCGTACCAATCAGGTGGATATTACAAGTTAGAAGGTTATCCAACCAATATAGGTATGTGGGTTTATGGAGATGGAAATGGAGCCAATGTACGTATTCAAATTCGTGATGGTAAGGGAGCAGTTCAATATATTTCCTTTGAACCAAGTGTTGTTGATTGGGTTGGGTGGAAGTATATTGAGACTAGTATTCCTACTGGTCTTCCAACACCAATTCAAATTCAATATCCAATCAGAGTAATGAGCGTTGGTGGAAAAGTAAAAACAAATGGTACTCTTTATTTTGATAACATAAGAGCAGTTTATGGTTTTAAAAATGATGATTTGAAAGAACCTACATTTAGTGAAATAACTCCAGTAGATGGCTCATTTACTGATAACAATCAAGAAAGAATAAGTGTTAATTTAAAAGATGAACCTGATGAAAATAACAATTATACTGGTATAAATAAAGATTCAATAAAAATGTGGTTAAATGATGAAGAAATCACAAATCTTGTTTTAGTTGATAATTCAGATGGATCAATTACATGTAATTACACTCCATCAGCTTTATCATTATTGAAACCAGGACCTCAAAACATCAAAATGCGTGTTGAGGATAACTATGGTAACTTTACAATTAAAAACTGGCAATTCACACTAAATGGCGAATATGCAGGTGTAATAGGCGAAAAACCAACGGAAAGTACGATTTATGCTGGTGATACAGTATATTATTATGTGAAAACAAAATCATACAAAAACTTTGAAAAAGTAACTGGAAAGATGAGTTTCAATAATAAAGCTTTAATGTTAACTGGTGTATCAGTTGAAGATAAAAATATAAAAGCTGATGTAACTAAAACAACTGATGCTAACTCAAAAGGTGTATTCGAGTTTACACTATCAGGAATGAATCAATATGAAATAACAGAAAGTGGTAATTTAATAAGATTAGCATTTAAAGTTAAAAATGGTTTCACAAGTGGTTCAGATAGTAATATAGTATTTAGTGATGTTTATGTTTACGAAAAAGGTTACAATAAACCAACAAAGTTTATATTACCAAGCTATGAAGTTAAGGTTGATTATAAATATCGAATAAGCTTTGTAACATCAACTGTAGGAAGTTCAATAAAATTTAAAGTAACTGATGACAAATTAAATCCTGTAGAAGGAGTATCGTTTGAAACAACAGCCTCAATTAGTTCAAAAATTAATGTAACTACAGACAAAGATGGATTTGCTATTATCGATAATTTTAAAGAGTTAAAAGAAAATACAACTTTTACGATAAAGGCTATAAAGGGAAAATATTATAGTGAAGATGTTACTGTGAAAATTCAACCTAGCCTTGGAAGTAATATTCCATCATCGATATTTGTTTCTCCTGGAGCAAATGCAACAAATAGTGTTTACTTAACATGGAAAACAAATCTAACTACAACAAAAACAGTTGTTAATTATCGAATAAAAGGAACTGAAACATGGGAAACAGTTGAAAACAAAAATGGTATCGAACGTGTGTATGTAAAAACAGGATCAATGCATCAAGAATACTTAGCTCATATGATTTTGCTTTCAAATTTGAAAGAAAATACTGAATATGAATATTATGTAGGTGATGGAACAAATAATTCAAAGACATATGCATTTAAAACATTACCTACAAAAGAAGTAGAAATTGTATTCTTAGGCGATCCACAAAACACAAATGAAACAGGATATCAAATAACTAAGAAAACATTAGATGCTGCTTTTAAGAGAGTACCTAATGCTAATTTATTAATGTATGCAGGAGATATAGTTGACGATGTAACAATTAATTCACAATGGGAAGCCTTCCATAAGGTATTAGAAGGTTACAATACTAGTGTTATAACAGCTGCTGCTACAGGAAATCATGATGTAATTACATCTTACTCACGTCCTTTTATTACAAGCTTAACGCCATTACAAAATGGAATTGAGACAATAGGTGCTAGTTATTCATTTGAAATTGGTAATGCATGTATTTGTGTAATTGATACAGAATCAGCATCTTTGTTTGATGAAGAAGCTGAATGGTTAAAGTCAGTAATGAGCAAAACAGACAAAGATTTCAAGATTGTGTTAATGCATAGAAGTCCATATGCCTCAAATTACGATGAACCATATATAAGAGACTATTGGCCAAGTGTTTTTGAGGAAGCAAAAGTTGACTTAGTTCTTTCAGGTCATGATCATGTATATGCTTCAACAACAATGTTAGGAAAAGAAAAAACTACAACAGACAAAGGTGTAACTTATGTTGTAGGTGGTGCTTGTGGGCAAAAATATTATAACGCAAATAATATTTCTTCACGTTATTGGCTTGATGTTGTCTATGATGAAGATGTACCTGTATATACAACAATAAAAATAAAAGATGGAGCTTTAAAACTTGAAAGTTATGCTCTTAAGGGAACTGAAGAAGTGCTAATTAATACAATATCAATTAATGCAAAAAAAGAAGACGTAAAAGAAATAGAATTGGATTTAGATGGTTATCTTGCAACAACTCAAAATAGCATTGTGCTAAAAGGTAAAGCAATTGGTACAAATAATGAAGTATTATCTGAAAACATAAACTTTGAAATAAAAAATGAAGTTAAAGGCGTAACAATTAAGAATAATACTTTAACTGTAGCTAGTGAGTTAGAACATAAAACACAAGTGACAATAATTGCTTCATATAGAGGAGTTACAAAAGAATTTACGATAAATGTAAAACTTCTTGATAGTGCCATTGTTTCTAAATCAATAAATGAAATAACAAAATCATATTTGGATATATTCATAAAATAATGTCATTATGAAATTAGCATCCTTAAACTATGTTATATTAGTTTTAAGGATGCTTTTCTTTATAAAATTTGTTGCTTATTGACTTATTATATGGTAAAATATGGTTAGATAGTTTAAAAAAATACAGAGTTTGATAAATTTAATATTAATTAGTTTAAGTAATACATATAATAAGGAGCCTATAAGAATGAAGAAAATGATAATTGCATTAGTTGTAGTAATTTGTGTTCAATTAATAATTACGTTATGCTATTATGAAAAAACATTAGTCGATAAATTCGGCTTTGAAACAGTTGAAATATTAGATACAGATATTGATCCAGAAAACATTGAAAATGATTCAATAATTTATTTTAGTAAATCGTCTTCTGTATATGCAAAATTTTCATATGAATATGTAATTAGACAAGTGTATGACGAAGATCACCTTCCTAAAGTTTTAGATTTGAAACAGAAAATGTGTAATGTATATTTGAATGATGAATTGTTATATACTGATTGTACAAGTTTAGATGAACATTATGATGCAACATTTGATAAATTAACTTTAACTAAAGAAAAATATGAAAAAAATAAAGACTTTTTTGGAAGTAATGTAAGATATTATATGTTTTCTAGTCGCCATATTTTAATATATGAACCTGGAGAATATAGAATTGAAATATTTTTAATGGTTCAATTAAATGGAAAAGAAGTATTAAAAAAGAACTCAATAAAGTTTACAGCTATTAGACAAGATGATAAGGATAAATAGGTTATAACAAAATATTAAACTTATAATAATTGATATGGAAGTACATATAATGAAAGGAATTCGTAATAATGAAGAAAATGATAATTGTATTAGTTGTAGTAATTTGTGCTCAATTAATACTTACATTATGTTATAAAGAAAAATCAAAAATCAACAGATGTGATTTTAATGCAGTTTATTTATTTCATGGAAGTACAAAAATTCATAATGATTCAGTAATTTCTATAGATAAAGGTTCTAACGTCGTTGCTGATATAATTTTAGATTGTGATGTTAAACATTTAAAAAGTGAAGACAATATACCTCAAATTCTAAATTTTGATGATAATATGTGTAATATATATTTTAATGATGAATTATTATACAATGATTTAAATTATTTAGATAAAAATGGCTTTATATCAAACTACAAAAGAACAAAAGATTTTTTTGGTACAAATGTTAATTATCACTTTGAAGCATCACGTCTTTTTCCAATAGAAAAATCTGGTGAATACAAGATAGAAATGATTTTAAAATTGAAAATAGGAGGAGAAAAAGTATTGAAAAGAATTTCAATGAAGTTTACAGCTATTGTACAAGATGATATGGATAAATAGATTATAATAAAATATTGATAAAAAACTCTATTAATGTTAATTCATTAGAGAGTTTTTTATTTTTATGGTTTAAATAATAAATATTTATGAAAAATGTCACCTTTTATATCACAATATAGTCTTTATATTGTACTAGTTAAAAAGTATATTTTATGAAAATATTTTTTTGTTTTCATGAATACGTTTCAATTCATTAATTACCAAATCGTATTGATTTACTTTTTATAAAAAATATGATATAATTAATAGAATTATGCAAATAATAATATTATGAATTTAGTGAGTTAATTTATGAATATAGAGAATAAATTTATTAGAATAACATTTAAAAAAATAATTCCTATTTTATTAATTCTTGTTTATGCGGTTAGATTATTTTGTTATAAACAAAGTATAGGAAGTTATATAACATTAAACTCATCGCCACTTGGCAAGGTTGAAACAGTTTTTTCACTACTTGCTATATGGCTTCAATACACTGCAGTTACTTTGGTTTTGATTAGTTCATTTATAAAAACAAAGTATACTGATGCCTTTACAAGATATTGTACTATCCCTATATTTATTTTAAATATAATATTGGTTAATCAAATATGCACTTTATTAACTGATAATAATGCTGTTATTTTAAAAATAATGTTAATTGTTGAATCTTCATTAGGTATTATTATATCATTATATAATTTAATCAGATATTATCTTTTGAAAGAATATAAGAGTGCTGATGCAGTTTTATATAATAAATCTTCAAAGGAAAAGTTCCTTGAAATTATTAAAATGATTGGTGTATTTGTTGTTTTATTGATACCTTCACTTCCTTCATATTTTGTTCAATTTATGTTTGGTTATGGAAGAGAAACAATAATTATTAAAGAAATATCTTTTGCTCATCGTGTGTTTTTGTATATTGGGTTTATTATTCCTATGATTCTATATTTCTTATTAAGAAATAAAGATGAAAATACAATAAGATATGCAATGATTTATATAAGTGTAGCTACAATGGTTGGCTTTTTAGTAAATTATAATTACACAACTATTTTAAAGCCATGGGCTTGGCCATTCCATTTGTGTAATACAGCCATGTTTATAATTCCTCTGTGCTTAATATTTAAAATGAAACGACTATTTTATTTTACATATTTCATAAATGTATTAGGAGCGCTTCTAGCAATGTTAATGCCAAATTATGATACATCATCTAATATTTTTAGTATGAGAGTATTTAACTTTTGGTATAATCACTGGATTGCTTTCTTTATGCCTTTATTAATAGTGGCATTGAAGGTATTTAAAAGACCAAAACTAAAAGAATTTATTTATTCAATGATTGGATTCTTTGGCTATTTTGTTTTAGCTTTAGTAATGAATGTTGTTTTTTCAGCAATGAATACTGTATATCCTGAATTAAGAATTGGCTCAGTTGATTATTTCTTTATAAATAGTGATTTTGTTGCTGATAAACTTGGAACTTGGGCGGAAAAACTCTTTAAAATAACATCTGTTATAAGAGTTGGAAAACTAGAACTTGTCTTCCATCCGTTTTATCAATTATCATTCTTTTCAGTATATGTCCTTTTAGGTCTTGCTGTATGGTTTGTTTATTCAGAGTTCTTTAGAATAGCGGATGATCATTATGCATTGCATAATAAATTAATAGAGATTAAAATAAAAGAAAAATTACAAAAGGAACATTTTGGAGACAATCCTTCAATTAGAAAGGAAGATGCTATGAGTACTTCAAGTATAATTCTAAAACTTGATCACTTTTCTAAACAATACGCTAATAGTTCACGATATGCTGTCAATGATGCAAATTTAGAAGTATATGGTGGAGAAATATTTGGTTTCTTAGGGCCAAATGGTGCTGGTAAATCAACTATTATTAAGAGTATTGTTGGTATACAAACAATAACAAGCGGAAATATCGATATTTGTGGATTTGATGTGGCAAGTAAGCCAGTTGAAGCTAAATATATTATTGGTTATGTTCCTGATCACTATGCATTATATGAGAAGCTGACAGGACGTGAATATATTAATTATATTGCTGATATATACGATGTCTCACTCGAAGATAGGTGTGAAAGAATTGAAAAATATATTAAATTATTCGAACTTGAAAATTCGATTGATAATAAAATAAAAACATACTCTCATGGTATGAAGCAAAAAATAACGATTATGGCTGCCTTAGTTCATGAACCTAAAGTTTGGATTTTAGATGAGCCTTTAACAGGCCTTGATCCTAATAGTATTTTCCAAGTAAAAGAATGTATGAAGCGACACGCCGAAAAAGGAAATATAGTATTCTTTAGCTCTCATATCATTGATATTGTGGAGAAGTTATGTAAGCGAATAGCCATAATTAAGCATGGTAAAATAATGTGTGTTAAAACAATTGAAGAGATTGAAAATATGATGGATGATGATGGAACAAAGATGACCTTGGAAAAGTATTATATGAAAATTATTGGTAATAATGAGGAATAAAAATGAAGCATTTAAAAACTTTAGTTTTAATGCAGTTACGGGATAAAATTGATTTATCTTGGATAAATGATAAAAAATCAAGAATTAGAAACATAGTTTTCTTTGTTCTTAAGTTTGCGATTATTTCCGCTTTTTCGTTCTTGATTTTATATTTATGCACATTAATTGGATTGTTTTATTATAGTGATTTAGTCAGCGTAATGATTCTTGTTATAACTTTTTCATTGATTCTATCGCTTATTGCTTGTACTTACGAATTAATGAAGAATTTATATTTTTCCGAAGATAATAAAGTTTTAATCACTTTTCCTGTAAATGCCAATAAAATATTTATTTCTAAAATAATTGTTTTCTTTATTTATGAAATAAAGAAGTCGTTTACATTTATGATTCCTATTACTTTCGCTTGTGTTCTATCTTTGGTTACAAGAGGAAGTTGTTCAATTGGAAGTTTATTCTATATGTGGATAGTAATGCCATTTGTAATTTCATTACCTGTTTTGATTGGAGCATTGCTATCTATTCCTGTAATGTATATTTATAGATTTTTGAAAAAGTATACATTTGTTGAAGTTAGTTTAGCGGCAATAATTTTAGTAGCTGTGGTCGTTGGAGTCGTTAAGTTAATTAATTTAATTCCAGAAAATATTGATTTAATTAATCAATGGCCAACCATCAGCAAAGCAATTAGGTCATTTTTGATGATAATTGAAGATAAACTTACTATTATGAATCAACTTATTAGAACAATAATTGGTGAGAAAAATTCTTCTCAAGTATATTTATTGAAATGGATATCATTGTTTAAATTGTTTGTTTTACTTCTTGTAAATGCATTACTATCATTTATAGTATATTATGCTTCAAGACCTTTATTCTTTAAGATGATGTCTAAAAACTTTGAAATAAATAAAATCAATGTTCATGACAAAAAGAATACAAAGAAAAATAGATATTTAACTTTTATAAATAAAGAATTCTTGATTAACTTAAGAACAATTGATATATCAGTTAATTACTTATTAGTATATATTATTGTTCCTATTATGATATTATTACTTAATAAATTGTATGCGGCAATGGACACAAAACAATTAGGCGATAACTTGATATATGCATTCAATGTTTTATTGATTTGTCTTCCAATGCTTGCATCCAATGCTTTGGTTGCTACTTATTATAGTAGAGAAGGTCGTGCTGGATATATGAAAAAAGCAAAACCAATTTTTGCAGCGTATCCATTACTTGCTAAGTTGTTCTTTAATATGTTATTTTCTATTCCTGCTATTTTTGCAACAGTTTCTATTTTTGGATCTTTAAAATCAATAGGAACGACAAACATTATCATTTTTGGATTTGCAATTTTATTCTTGCATTATGCTCACATGTTGTGGAGTGCAATGCTCGATATTATGAATCCTCAAAATGAACAATATGCGACAACAGGAATGGAAGTAGACAATCCTAATGAGAATAAATCATCAATTTTTGCTTTTATCATTGCTTTTGTCTATGCTGTTATTGCATATAAACTTCTTTCTGAATCTGTTCTATATCATAAAGGATTAACAATGGGTATGAGTAAGCTACTATTCATAAGTTTGATATCTTTTATCAGTATTCTAATTTTGTTTATTAAGAGAATAAAAGCATTTTATTATGATATGCAAGAAAGGTAAAAAATGAAAAAATCTGTTATATTAATGATATGTGTTGTTTATATCTTTGCTATTGTGATTGTAGGTTTTTTAGGCTTAGCTATGAAAGTTTATGATGAGAATAAATATGTAAAGGAAATTCAATGCATAAATAAAGAATATAAGCCTAATCCAAACAAAAAAGAAAATGATGGTGCCGAAGATGGATTTATCAATATTTCTTATGAAAAGGGCTTAGTATTTAATTTAAATTGTATTGTAAAACCAGACGATGCAACTCAAAAGAAGCTAGAATACATTGGTGAAGATGATTCCACAATTTATTCTATTGAAGTTCAAAGTGATGGAACAGCTAATATTGTCTTTAAGACTGATGGCGTTGCCATAATAATTGTGAAAGCAACTGATACTGAAGGTAAGAAAATAAAAATAAAAATTACAGCCGTTGACATAGGTGGTATAATTTAAAAGGAGAAATTTATGAATTACAAAAAAATTATTATTTTAGTTTTGTTAATGTTTGGACTCTTTACAGCTTTTGGATGTAAAAAACAAAAGTATAAAGTTGTGTTTGATACTGATGGCGGAACTAAAATCAACACTGTTACTGTAAACGAAGGTGAAAAAGTAACAAAACCTGATGATCCAACTAAAGAAGGATATATCTTTGAAAATTGGTACAAAGATACAAATCGAAAAGAATTATTTAGTTTTGATGAAGTTATTACTGAAAACACAACTGTTTATGCAAAATGGTTAGAAATGGAAAAATTTACTGTAAAGTTTGAAACAAATGGTGGCACTGAAATAGCTGATATGGTTGTTTATGGTGGTAGTACACTTGGAAAAATTGCTACAACAACTAAAGTAGGATTCTCATTTGCAGGATGGTTTACTGATAAAGAGCTTACAACTGAATTTGATTTAGAAACAAAAATAAATAAAGATATGACTTTATATGCAAAATGGGATGATAGAATTATTACTGTTGTAATTGGTATTAGTAGACCAAGTTATTATAATGCATTCTTAAATAACAAAAAAGAAAAAGAAAACAAGAAGACAGAATTCTTTGATCTAACAAAAGAATTTAAAGTTGGTGATGATAATGCATGGAATGTTTATCCAGATGTTACATTCTCTGAAATCAATTTAGATACACTTGATCAAAATCCTGTTACAGTTGATTCATGGGAATTTGAAATAAATATATATGAATTATTCGATGGAAGTGAAACAAAATTAGATAAAGATTCTGATTTAATCGATAGTATTGATTATATTAAATGTTTAGTAGATTTTTCTGAAAAAGCAATTGGTAAAAAGTTTAGAGTTGAAATAATTCCAACTGGTCTAACTGCTAAACAAAAGGAAAATATTACTAAATATACAGTAAAACTTGAAGGAACTGTAACTGATGGATATAATGTTACTAATGCCAAAGAATTATCTTATATAGATAATAGAAGTGCTATTGATTACTTAAAGAATAGAGAATCTGCTGAAGAAAAGGCATGGGATGAGTTCAAAACTACTTATGAATTGGATAAAAATTTACATCCAAAGAATTTAATAATACATAATGATATAACTCTTACAAAAGATGATCTTCCAGGTTTATTCTTCTATAAAGAAGAAGAAGTAAGTAAAGCTGATGCAGATTATGATCGTGTAATTGGATCGATGAAAGATTTTTATGATTTCTATCATCATTATGTTTTAGAAAATGATGAATTCCATATCTATGGAAATTACTATACAATTAATTCAAAATCTTTAAAAGAAGTAGTTAGAGAAAGTGGAAAAATTACACCTGAAGGTGAAGTTATAAGCCATGCTACACTAATAAGATTTGGTGGAGCAGCAACTGGAAATACTTCAATTGAAGATACAAATCTTGTTGGTAATGCTCCAAAAGTTGAAAATGTTATAAAATCTGGTGGACAAATATTAATAAAAGTTGAAGGACCTGTTTTCAATGCAAGAAACAATATTGCTTCATGTTACTTCATTACATATTTCCCTAACTATACTTTTACTAACTTCACAATGGAAAAGTGTAAGGTTTATGATGGTTTTAATTGCTTCGTATATAATTGGGGTTCACCACTTGTAACTATTAAAGAATGTGAAATGATTGGCGCTGGTGGACCAATTATCATTCAAGATCATGTTGATAGTCAAGCTAGTGACGGCGGAAAACCAGGAAAAACTGTTGTTATAAATTCACGCTTAGAATCATTTGTTACAGGACAAGAAGGTTGGTTCAGTGTAGTTAAAGCTTCAGCACTTGTTCCATCTATTAAAGCCTTAGACAACATATTCAATACTGTAAATAGATCATTCTTGAAAAAAGGAAACGACGCAGAAACTACTCTTACATATATGAATTTAATTTGTGTAAATAAGTCTGGAAGTGCCCAAGGATTAACTGCTGAAAAAATCAAAGGATCATTGAAAATTGGTGATGACGCAGCATTTGATTTTGGTGAAACTAATCCATACCTTGCACAAATGCTAGAAAACACATTTACTGCAGGTGCTCCTGCTTTCCAAAGTTCTAATGCGACATTAGAAAAAGGCTATGGATACACAGATAGTAAAGCGTTATATGATGTAACTGGCACACCAATAACGGACCCAACAAACCCAATTTTCTCTGGTGATTATATTTGTATTTATTATCAAGGAATGTGCTTTACTTTAGGATTTTATGATATGGGTGAAGTATACAATCCTGCTAACTTAGACTAAGAAATAAGTAAATATTTACGACTCTAAAGTTATTTTTATGCTTTAGAGTCTTTTTTTGTTTTAGGAAATAATTATTAAGAAAATAGTATATAATTATTGAATATTTAACGTAAAAAAATTTTAAAAAATGCTTTTGTTTTACTTATATTACATGTGTTCACGAATTAAAAACAATTCACATTTTTTTGTAAATAAAAAATGAAAGCGCAACCATTTCAAAAAAGGAAAAAATTAAGGAAAAATAAACCGCTTTCATGTAATAAAAACGTGACTTTTCGGGTATTTTGTAGTATTATATATAAGTAATAAAGTATATGTTTATAGTGATAGGAGGATAACAAAAAATGAACATTAAAACAATTAAAATACTATGCTTTTTGTTGATGTTTATTCCGTTAGCTTCAATGTTTGGCTGCACGAATAATGAAATAAATTATGACGATTATATTCAAGTAGTTTATGAATTAGAAGGTGGTGCTTATAAAAATAGTCTAAACCCAATAAAACAATTATATAAAAAGCTTCCTGATTCAAGTTCAACATTGATTTTTGATCCGACGACTTTATCAAATCAACCATTGACTTTTGAAAAACATGTATTCGATGGATGGTATAAAAATCGTGATGAAATTGATGACAAAGTTATTTATTCTAATAAATGGGATTTTGAATCTGACACAGTCGATAACGACGGAGTAACTTTGTACGCAAAATGGAATAGTATTTACAAGTACACTTTTAAACTTTGCTATAAAGATGATGTTAATAAACTTCAAGAACTTGGTATTTATCAAGTTGAAGATGGTGAAGCGTTCTCTGATTATCGTAGTTTAGCTAGTAAACGATATGGATATACACCAACTGGTAATTTTTTTACTCAAGATGGTACACTGATTGAAGGTGAATATAAACATCCTGGTGGAGAAGCTGATTTAGAAATCGTTATAGTTGCTGAGTATATAAAAGGTAGTTATAAAATTTGTCGTACTAAATCTGATTTGAAGAGTGCTCGTAGTTCTAATATATATCTTGCAAATGACATTGACATGGAAGGCGAAGAACTTAACTTTAAGAACTTTAATAAAATCTTTAATGGAAATGGTCATAAGGTAAGTAATTTTAAGATTAGCTATGATCCTGGAAGAAGTGGATTACAAGCTGATTTATCTGATGAGAACAAACAAAGCTTATATATAAGTTTATTTGGCAATGCATCTAATGCTGTAATTAAAGATGTTACTTTTGAAAATGTTTCTGTTGAGGTTGACACAACATTTTCACTGACATATAAAATTTATGTTTCTGCAATAGCCACAAATATGAAAAATACAACAATTGAAAATGTAAGCTTTACTGGTAGTTTTTCATACGTTAAGTTACCTTCTGGATTTAATGTAAATGAAAACTTAATTTATGAAACTAATGATGGTTATCTTGAAAAAGATGAAGCATCAACGATAAATAATTTAAATATAAACATTACAATAAAGGAGAATTCAAATGAATAATTTAAAAGGTTTCGCACGTTATTTATTGACATTAATTATGATCTTTTGTGTCATTACATTTATTGGATGTAATGGATGTAGTACACAAGAAAAATATTATTATGACAATGAAGTGGATAAATTAGTTTTTTCAACACAAGAAGTTGACAAAGTATTTAGTCCATTCTTTGCAACAACAGGTCCTGATAATAGTGTTGTAGGTTTAACACAAATTGGAATGCTTGGAAATGACAAAAAAGGTAACTACACATATGGCGATAAAGAAGCCGTTGTTGTAAAAGACTTACAAATAGTAACTCAAGGTGAGGATGATGATAAAAAGACAACTTATTATTTCGTTTTAAAGAATAATGTAAGATTTTCAAACAATACACCTTTAACTATTAAAGACGTTCTATTCAATTTATATGTTTATCTAGATCCAATTTATACAGGTTCTAGTACAATTTATTCAACTGATATTGTTGGATTAAATGAATATCGTACACAAACTCGTGATGAAAACGAGCAAAAGCAATTCGAACAACAATTTGAAATTGTTGCAGAAACAAGAATCCAAGCTTTAATTGATGCTGCAACAGAAATTAAAGATGATCATAAAGATGAAGATTTAACAGAAGAATTATTTAAACAATATTTAGCTGAATACACAACTAAATCTGAAACTTTTGAAAATGTCTTAAAAGACTATGAAAAAGCAGTTGAATTATACAAAGAAGAAATCAATAGTGACTATATCAATGCTATGGATGGATATAAAGATATTACATTTGTTGATGAAAATAACAAGACATATAAAGATTTATTAACTACAGATGTTGAATCATTCTTATATAACTATGGATATATTTACTGGGTTAAAAAAGAAGGTAAATTATATTCTTCACTTGAAAATGATTTAAGTAAATTAAAATCATATACAAAAGAACAAGCAATCGAAAAAGTTTTAATTGATAAGATTCCTACTGCTATTGATGAAATTGTTCAATACTGGAATACAGCAATAACATTAAGTGATTATCTAAAAAATGCTGCTAAAGATGCTTATTATAAAGAAATTAAGAATAATGGTGACTCAATTGACAGCATTTCTGGAATTAAATTTGCTAACCATAAAGGAAGCGTGACTGTTAATGGCGTCGAATATGCTACTCCTGAATATGAAGCTGATGGAACAGTAAAAGATGGTTATAATGAAGTATTAAGTATAACTATTAATGGTGTTGATCCTAAAGCCATTTGGAACTTTGCTTTTTCTGTGGCTCCAATGTATTATTATTCTGCTGAACCATATATAAGTCAATTTGACTATGTAGCTAATTTTGGTGTTGATCGTGGTTCTACAGACTTTATGAATAATATAGTTAAGAACTCTGACAAATTAGGTGTACCTGTTGGTGCTGGTCCATATGCTGCTAGTAAAAATGGTGGTGAAATTGAAAACATTGCAAGTGGTGATTTCTATAACCTAGGTGTTATTTACTATGAAAGAAATCCTTACTATGTAATGGGAGCTCCAAAAATTAAAAATGTTCGTTACCAAGTTGTTGCTGCTAACCAAATGCTTAATGCACTTTACAACAAAGAAATCGATTTTGCTGAACCTAATTCTAAACCAGAAATTATAACTGAATTAGGAACAAAAGAAAAAGATGGAATCGGATATAAAGAAATTAAAACATCTGGTTATGGATATATTGGAATTAATGCTGGTAAAGTTCCAGACATTAAAGTAAGACAAGCAATTATGCATTCAATTAATACACAAGAATGTGTTAACTATTATAAATCAACTGCAAAACCTATTTATCGTTCTATGTCTCAAGCAAACTGGGCATATCCAGAACATGCAACTCCATATTACCCATATATAGGTGGTAAAGTTCCTGCTGATTTATCTGTTGTTAATCCTGATTATGCTGAATACGTTACTAACCTTGGAAAGAATGCTGGCGACACTTTGACTGAAAAAGAACAATTAGCGTTCCTTAAAGGTTTAGTTGAAGAATCTGGATACACAATCGGTGGGGATGGCGTTTACGTAAAAGGTGATCATAAATTAAATTATACATTCACTATTGCTGGTGAAGAAACAGATCACCCAGCTTGGCAAGCAATGTATAATGCTAAGAAAATTCTTGAAAAGATTAATTTCCAAGTTACTGTTACTCCAGATGCGAATGCATTAAAGAAATTATCAACTGGTGATTTAACAGTATGGGCTGCTGCTTGGGGTTCAACTATTGACCCAGATATGTATCAAGTATATCATAAAGAATCAAGAGCGACTTCAGTGTTAAACTGGGGTTACAAACAAATTCTTTCTAATGCTGGTAGCAAATATGATTACGAAAACGAATTACTTGATAAACTTTCTGAGTTAATTGATGCTGGTCGTAAAACAACAGTTCAAACTCAACGTAAACAAATATATTCAGAAGCACTAGATATTGTTATGCAATTAGCAATTGAGCTTCCTACATATCAAAGAAACGACTTATATGCTTATAATACAGATAAGATTGATGTTAGCACTTTAACACCTGATAGTGATCTTTCACCATACAAAGGTTTAACAAGTGATATTCATAATGTTTCATTCAATGTTGAAAGATAGTTTAAAATGGGTGGACATTTATGTCCCCCTTTCATGAATTAATAAGGAGATAAAAATGCTTAAATATATATTAAAAAGATTATTGATATCATTAGTAGTTTTATTTGGTGTATCAATAATTATATATTCTTTAGTTAGAATGATGCCTAATGATTATATCGATATCAAGTACGCTCAACAAATCCAAAATGGAACCATCACCCCTGAGCAAGTTCAAAAATTCAAAGAATTATATGGATTAGGTGACGATTCATTTGAAGGCGTTATAAAAGGATATTTTAAATGGCTTGGCAATTTATGTCAAGGCAATTTAGGAACATCATTTAAATATGAAAAACCGGTCGCTGAGGTAATTGGACAAAACATGTGGATTTCATTTGCTATTGCTGTTGTAGCGACAATACTACAATTTGCGATTGCAATACCTTTGGGTGTGTCAAGTGCAACACATCAGTATTCAGCAAGAGATTATGCGGTTACAATATTCACTATGATTGGAATTTCTTTACCAACATATTTCTTTGCTGCAGTTGTAATTAAAATATTTTCTGTAGATTTAGGATGGTTTCCTTCAAATGGATTGATATATGCAAGTGCTACATATCCCGATTCATTTGCTGGTTTCTTACAAAAAACTGGTGATATTTTACACCACTTAATACTTCCTATATTTGTAAGTGTAATTCTTTCACTTGGTGGACTTATGAGATATACAAGAACTAATACATTAGAGGTTTTAGGTGCTGATTATATTCGTACCGCTAGAGCAAAAGGATTATCTGAAAACAAAGTTATTTATAAACATGCATTTCGTAACACAATGATTCCACTAGTTACATTACTTGCTGGAATTCTACCATCACTATTTGGTGGTATGATGATTACTGAACAAGTGTTTGGAATTGATGGAATTGGACGATTAGCTTACTTAGCATTAAAAGAAGGAGATATTCCATTTGTAATGGGATACAATATGTTCTTAGCAATACTAACAGTTATTGGAACATTATTCTCTGATTTAATGTATTCAGTTGTCGACCCAAGAGTAAAATTAGGTAAATAGGTGAATACAATGGATGAAAAAGAAGTTTTTGAAGCAATAGAAAACGAAGAGTTAAACGAAGATTTACTAACAAATAAAGAAAATAATGAATTTGAAAATAATGATTTAGAAGATACATATAAAGAAATGAGTCCAATGAGACTTGTTATGAGAAGATTCTTTAGATCAAAATTATCAATTGTAGGCTTAGTTATGATAGTATTCTTATTCTTGTTTTCGTTTCTTGGCCCTGTTATTTATAATAAATGGGGTGAAGATCAAGTAGATGATAGGAAAACAACGAATACTTTTGAAGTTACTTATAAAACTCGTAACGCAAATGGTGATCTTGTTGAAGTAATTGAATTAGTTGACTTCGTATCAAACACTAATAATTATGCTAGTCCCGATAAAGAACATTTACTTGGAACAGATGATAAAGGTATGGACGTTTTTGTAAGACTAATGTATGGTGGTAGAATATCACTTACAATTGGTTTCTTAGTAGTTATATTGGAGACACTTATTGGTGTTATAATAGGTGGTATATCTGGTTACTTTGGTGGCTGGGTTGATCAATTGATAATGCGTATAGTTGATATATTCAATTGTATACCAACACTTCCAATTTTGTTAATTGCTTCGGCAGTTATAGATTCATGGCAAATTAGTGCTGATAGTCGTATTTATGTTTTAATGGCAATAATAACGATATTTAGTTGGAGTGGAGTTGCAAGACTTGTACGTGGACAAATTCTTTCACTTCGTGAGCAAGAATATATCACAGCAACAGAAGTAATGGGATTGTCTACAGGACGTAAAATATTTAGACATTTAATTCCTAATGTTATGCCTCAATTAATTGTTTCGATGACATTAGGATTAGGTAGTGTAATTTTATATGAATCAACACTAAGTTATTTAGGATTAGGTATTCAAATACCAAAAGCAGCATGGGGAACTATGATTGCTACTTCAAATGACCCAGTTGTTTTAAATTATCATTTAAATATGTGGCTTCCTGCCGGTATATTAATTGTAATTGCCGTTTTAGGATTTAACTTCATTGGCGATGGATTGCGTGATGCGATGGATCCAAAAGCTAAAAAGTAGGAGGATAGTTTAAATGTCTAAGTTTAAAAATTTTATCAATAAGATAATCAAAAAAGAAAATGCTGATAAAGAAAATAAACCTTCTAATTATATTAGTATTAAAGAAAGCCGTGCTATTATTAAATACAATATAAAACAAATGAAGTTTTATGAGGCTAAGAAGAAAAGAAAACTATCTTTAGAAGAATTTACAACAACAATGAAAGATGAAAATAATATTGTTGAGATTGAAGGCTTAAAAACATGTTTCTTTACAGATAATGGAACAAACATGAGTGTTAATAGTGTTTCCTTCAACATTCCGAAAAATAAAATTGTCGGTGTAGTTGGTGAAAGTGGTTGTGGGAAAAGTGTAACTAGTCTTTCAATAATGCAATTAGTTCAAGCTCCTCAAGGACAAGTTATTGATGGCGAAATTAGATTTAATTCAGATGAATTAGGATATGATGAAAACGGAAATAAAATCTGCTATGATATCGCTAAGATGCCTATGCAAGAAATGTATAAGATTAGAGGAAAAGATATTACTATGATATTCCAAGAACCAATGACAAGTTTAAATCCTGTCTTTACAATTGGTTATCAACTTGACGAAGTTTCATTTGTTCATGAACCTTTGATTACGAAAGAAAAAGCTAAAGAGAAAAGTATTGAAATGCTAAATAAAGTAGGTATTTCAATGCCTGAAAGAGTATATTCTTCATATCCACATGAATTATCAGGTGGTATGAGACAAAGAGTTATGATTGCTATGGCATTAGCAGGCAATCCTAAGTTGATTATCGCTGACGAACCAACAACAGCTTTAGATGTAACAATCCAAGCACAAATTCTTGAATTACTAAAAGAAATTCAAAGAAAAGAAGGTTGTTCGGTTATGTTAATCACCCATGATTTAGGCGTAATTGCTGAGATGGCTGATGAAGTTGTTGTTATGTATGCTGGTCGTGTTATTGAAAAGGGAACTGTTAGAGAAATATTCCATAATCCAATGCACCCATATACAATAGGATTACAAAAAAGTAAACCTTTAATTAATAGTGATACTAATGAACCACTATATTCTATTCCTGGACAAGTACCAAGTGCTATAAATTTACCTAATTGCTGTTATTTTAGAAACAGATGCAATAGATGTATTGACAAGTGTCGTGGACCATATCCAAAGGAGATAAAAGTTAGTGATACTCATTATGTTTCATGTTATTTATATGAAGAAAATGAGGTAAAGTCTAATGGCGGAAACAAATAAAGACTATATTTTACAAGTTAGAAACCTTAAAAAATATTTTCCAATTGAGAAAACACTTTTTGGAAAACCTATTACATATTTAAAAGCTGTTGATGATGTAAGCTTTGACGTTGAAAGAGGAAAGACAATTGGAATTATTGGTGAAAGTGGCTGTGGAAAAACAACATTAGGACGTACAATTTTAAAACTATATGATCCTGATGGAGGTAGTATTATTTATGATGGTAATGATATTACAAATTTAAAACGCAATCAAATGATTAAGTATCGTACACAAATTCAATTGATATTTCAAGATCCTTATTCAAGCTTACCACCAAGAATGACAATAGGTAATATTATTTCTGAAGCAGTTAAGGTTCATAAAGTTGTTCCTGAAAATGAAGTTTCTTCATATGTAAAAGATATGATGCAAAAGTGTGGTCTTAAACCACAATATTATGATCGCTATCCACATGAATTCAGTGGTGGACAAAGACAAAGAATATGTATTGCTAGAGCTTTAGCTGTTAAACCTAAACTAGTTATTTGTGATGAACCAGTTAGTGCTCTTGATGTATCTATTCAAGCACAAATTATTAATCTATTAAAAGAATTGCAAAATACTTTAGGTTTAACTTATGTATTTATTTCTCATGACTTATCGGTTGTAAAATATATAACAGACAAAATATTAGTTATGTATTTAGGAAATACAATGGAATTAGGAAATACTGATGTAATTTTTAGAAATCCATTACATCCGTACACAAAGGCATTGTTTTCTGCTGTTCCTGTTCCTAATCCTGATGTGAAGATGAATAGAATAATTCTTGAAGGTGATATTCCATCACCTGCTAATCCTCCTAAAGGATGTAAATTCCATACTAGATGTTCTGAATGTATGAAGGTTTGTAAGTATTTAACACCTGAATATATTGAAGCAGAACCTGGTCATTTTGTATCTTGCCATCTTTTAAATAAAGAAGTAATGAGCAATTTAAGCAAATATGATGCAGAGTACGATGAAATCTTGGAACAAGAAGCTTTAGAAGAAGCTCTAAAACAAGAAAAAATTAATAAAAAAGGTAAAAAAAATAATGGGGAAGGCAAATAAAAAACCAAAATATATAGACGATGGACATACAATCTATAATATGGATGTTGATGGAATGCCACATCGTCGTGCTAAAAACAAAGCTGATTTCTATGTAACTCGCAAAGAAAAGAGAGCAATTATAAAAGCTGCTTTACAACATTACTTACCTTTATTTATAGGGGTGTTAGTTTGTTTTCTAATTGCAATGCTTCTAATCATGCTTTGGCTTAGCTAGTGAAAGGAGCCTATCAAAGAATGAAACACAAAATATTGATGCTTCTTACTTTATTCTTAATGGGTATTGTTTTAGTATCATGTGAATATAAAAATAAAGAAAATTTGTATGATAATGAAACACAACAATTGCAGATCTTCAAGAGTGATTTAAATCTTACACAAGATCAGCAAATGTCAAGAATAAAGGCTGAGCATCTAAAGAAAAACAAAGGATATATAGATTCTGATGAAGTTATTACGATTTTGTCTTTATCAGAAGATGCTTTAATCGATACTTACAATAATAAGTATAGCGGAACAGTTAATACACTTGCAAAATACGCAAGTTCTATTGATGGAAGAAATCAAGCTGATAGAATCGAACGTGAACAAAATAGTTTAATTAAAACTTTAAGAGAAAAAGGATTAATTGATGAAGTTTTATATAAGTATTCAACAATTATAAATGCTGTTGCCGTAAAAACAACTTATGAAAATTTCAAAAAGTTAGAGGATGAAAGCCTTGTTGAAAAAGCAATTCTTTCGGAAACTTACAATATGCCTCAAACAGTTAGCGATACAAGTGCAATTGAAAACATTGTAAATGTATATGAAACAGGTATATTTGATTCAAGTAGTGTCTCTTATACTGGCTTAAAAACTTCTGTTGCCGTTTTAGACTCTGGATTTGATTGTAGTCACTCTGTATTTGCTAATCAACCTAGCGAACTTATGATAACACCACAAGATGTCACTAAGGTTCTTAGTCAAACTCGTGCGGCTGGGTTTACTAAAGATCTTGAACTTTATGATGTTTATTATAGTAATAAAATACCATTCGTATATGATTATGCTGATAAAGATAATGATGTATTTCCTTATGATTCTGAACACGGAACTCATGTGGCTGGCATTATTGGTGGTAAAGATGACGTTATCACTGGTGTAGCTATTAATACTCAATTAGTTCTTATGAAGGTTTTCCCTGACTTAGACAGTGGGGCAGAAACAACTGATATTTTAGCTGCCTTAGAAGATGCTGTTTTATTAGGTGTTGATGCTATTAACATGTCACTTGGATCATCTTGTGGATTTGTAAGAGAAGAAGATGGAAGTGAAATTAATAGAGTTTATGATAAGATAAATGAAAGTGGTATAAGTTTACTTACTGCTGCAAGTAATAGTTATAGTTCTGGATATGGTGGCGAACAAGGTAATACAAACTTTGTAACTAACCCTGATAGTGGTACTGTTGGTTCACCTTCAACATATGCTCCTGCATTGTCAGTGGCTTCAATTAGTGGAACTAAAAGTAAGTATTTGTTAGGAAATGGTTCACAAGTATTCTTCTTTAATGAATCTAATTCTGTAACTGCTGAACCTAATGATTTCTTTAAAGAATTAGGAATCGGTTTAGGACAAAAGAAGGAATATGAATATGTAACTGTTCCTGGTGTTGGACTAAAAGTTAATTATTCGGGAATAAATGTTAAAGGGAAAATTGCTTTAGTAAGACGTGGTGATAATACATTCGAAGAAAAAGCGGCAAATGCTAAAAATGCTGGAGCAATAGCTTGTATTATTTATAACAATATTGATGGTGACATTTTAATGTCAATGGGTAAAACTGATCATATCCCAACAATATCAATTTCGAAAGACGATGGAACAATTTTAGCTCAAAAAGAATCAGGCACAATTGTTGTTGATTATTCATATCAAGCAGGTCCATTTATGTCAGATTTCTCAAGTTGGGGTCCTACTCCATCTCTAGGTTTAAAACCAGAAATTACTGCTCATGGTGGAAACATTAAATCTGCTGTTCCTGGTGGCGGTTATGATGAATTAAGTGGTACATCAATGGCTACACCAAACTTATGTGGTATAGTAATTTTAATTAGACAATATCTAAAAGAAAAATATCCTACATATTCAGCAAAAGAAATATCTGTCTTAACTAATCAATTATTAATGTCAACTGCAACAATAATTAAAAATGAACAAGGAAACCCATACTCACCACGTAAACAAGGAGCTGGACTTGCAAGTTTATTTAATGCTGTTAATACAAAAGCATATATAACAGTTGATGGTTCTGATAGAACAAAAATTGAACTCTATGATGATCCAAAACGTGATGGTATATATAATTTAGAATTTAATTTAGTTAATTTATCTAATGAAAAAATCAATTATGATTTATCACTAGTAAGTATGACTGAATCAGTTTCAACATCTGATTCAAAACATGTTGCTGAAAAATCACAACTATTAAGTAATAATTTTACTGCAACAGTTGATGGAAAAGCAGTAGATGGAAATGTAATTTCGTGTCCTGCTAATTCAACAGTAAAAATTAAATTAGTTTATAAACTATCTGATAAAGATAAGAATACAATAGAAAGTTTATTCCCTTACGGAATGTATGTAGAAGGTTTTGCAAAACTAACTGCTAAAGAAGATGATGAAATAGATTTAAATATTCCATTCCTTGCTTTCTATGGTGATTGGACAGAAGCTCCAATGTTTGATAAGACATATTATGAAGTTGAATCAGAAGCTCATAATAAAGCTATTGATGATGAAGACAAAATAAAAGCTGATTACTTTGCAACAACTCCATATGGTTCTTACTTCTATAACTATATTATTCCACTAGGCACATACTTATATGATGTTGATACTGATAAGTATGATGAAATTCCTGCTAAAGAAGATCATATAGCTATATCAAATATTTTAGGTACAATTGATGGTATTTCTGCTGTTTATGCTGGACTATTAAGAAATGCTAAGAAGATGACATTTACAATTACTGATAAAGTAACTGGTGAAGTAATTTGGGAATATGTAGATAATAATGCTACAAAATCATACTCTTATGGTGGTTCTCCAATTCCTTATTATGAAAATTTAAAAATTAAATCAAAAGAACAAGAATTTATAAATAATAGAGTTTATGAATTTACAATGAAAGGTCAATTAGATTATGGTGATGGTGGCGAAGCTACTAACATTCGTAATTCGTTTAGTTTTGACTTTACATTAGATGATGAAGCACCAGTTCTAAAAGATGCTTCATATGAAAAGATATATGATAAGACATTAAAGAAAGATCGTTATTACGTTACATTAACAATTTACGATAATCAATATGTTCAATCTGTAACTCCAATTATATTTAATTCATCACAAAGTTATACATTCTTAACAAAATATCCAATTCCTGTTTATAGTGAAAAAGGAACAGATAATAAGGTAAGATTTGAAATAACTGATATATTAGAAGAAATAGGTAATGACAAATTAATGCAAAACGGATTAGCATTTTCAATTGATGATTATGCACTAAATTCAAACATTTATTATTGTCAATTGCCTGGTACAGCTGGTGATTTTAAATTCACAAAAGATGGAACAACTGATGGTGTTGATTTAACTATTTTATCATTATATGAAGATGATGTTATTGATTTAACTCAATATCTTGCAACATATGATAAAACTGTCGATGAAAATAAAGATTATTTGAAATACCTTTCATGGACTTCATCAAATGAAGATGTTGCTGAAGTTAAAGATGGTATTGTAAAAGCTATAGCAAAAGGTCGTGCTACCATTGCTGCTAAAGAAATGATGGAAGGCCGACAAGCAATTCTAATTATAAATGTTAAGGAAAAAACTCAAAGCAATAGCAAGTTAAATAAACGAGCGCTTAAAGATGGTGTAACTGGATCTAAAGCAACAGTTGAATCAGTAAGATTCTCATACTTTGATACTTTGTTTGCTTATTCAAGAGCTGCTCAAACAAGTAAAATTGGGGAAACAGGTGATAGATTCTTCATTTCAGGAGTTACTGAATTATCATTCTATCCTGGAGAAAAAATAAAATTATATCATGATTTAGACCCATGGTATGCTGCTGATAAATATGAAGTTACTTACACTTCAACAAACCCTGAGGTTGCAATCGTTGATGAAAAAGGTGTAGTAACTGGACTAAAAGAAGGTAATACAAATATAGTTCTTAATTTAAAAGGCTCTATATTAAAGGCTAGAGTAAGAATAACAATTAAGAGTGAATTTGTTATTGAAAATCGTACACTTATAGCTTATAAAGGCTTAGGTGGTAATGTAGTTATTCCTGATGATGAAGGTATTCTATATATCGGAAGCTATGCATTCTGTCTATATGAAACAGATAGAACAATTGAATTAACGGAAGATGATTATGATAAAAACAAAATTCCTTCTATGAATACAACTGTTAAATCTGTTGTTATTCCTGACGGAGTTGAGGAAATTCAAAAGTTTGCGTTTTATAATTGTACAGGACTTGAAAAAGTTGTTATTCCAGATTCTGTAAAATTTATACGTGAATATGCGTTTAGTAAAGATGAAAGCTTAAACGATATTAATTTAAGTAACATTCAAGTTATTGGCCGTGAAGCATTTAAAGGTTGCGAAAATCTTAGAACTGTTGACTTATCTAAGATTTATGCAATTGGTGCTTCTGGATTCGAAGGATGTACTGCTTTAGAATATGCTGACTTAAGCACATTAAGAAATACTGGTGAAAAAGCATTTAAAGATTGTACAGCTCTTACCAGTGTTAAACTTTCTGAAAATACTAAACTTGCTCCAAAGATGTTTGCATGTTCTGGCTTAATAAGTGTTGATATTTATGAAAAAATAAAAATCCCTGAGTTCTGTTTTGCTCAATGTGAAAATCTTGAGACAGTAACTCTGCATAATAATATGGAATACATTGATAAAGGTGCATTCTGTGAATGTCCTAAATTAAAGAATTTTAATATTAAGGGTACAATTAATCAAATTGGTGAACAAGCACTCTATAATACATTAGGTTTAGAAACAATTACTTTACCAAATAATGAAGTAATTTTAGGAAAATATTGCTTCTTTATGTGTGAAAATTTAAAAGAAGTTGTATTACAAGAAAATACTAAACTTAATATTACTGACGGATTAATTTTTGATGATACTGCACTTGCAAAATTTACTTGCAATAATAATAAATATTATGTTGCGGTTGATAATCTTCTATTAAATAAAGAAAAAGACACTATTATCTTTGCTTTCAATTCTGAAAATAAAGAATTAGTAATTGATGAAAGTATTAAAGTTATTGGTGCATCTGCATTTTCTGGAACAAAATATGACACTTTAATGATTCAAGGTGACGTTGAAATTAAAGATTATGCATTTGCAGGATGCGATGAATTAACAAAAGTTGTTTTACCAGCCCTCAAAAATGTTATTATTGGTAAATATGCATTTACTGGATGTGGTTCATTAGAGAGTGTAGAAAACTTAGATAAAGTTAAAGTTGTTAAAGATTATGCCTTTTCTCAAACTTCTATGAAGGAAGCAACAATAGGTGCTAATAGCGAATATGGTGAAGGTGCATTCTTTAAATCAAAAATAGAAAAAGTTACAATTGGTGAAAATACAAAGTTTGGACTTGGTGCTTTCCAATATTGCTCATATTTAACGGAAGTGGTAATGCCTGAAAAAGGTAATGTTCACTTTGGATTTGGATGCTTTGCATATGCAATTCAATTATCAAAAATTGATTTAAGAAAAACTGATAGTTATATTGAATCGCAAACATTCTATGGTTGTAGTAGCTTACGTGCTGCAAATCTTGATAATGTGGAAATCATTGGTGAATATGCATTTTCAGATTGTAGTGCACTTAACTATGTAAGTTTTCCAAAAGTTAAGGAAATTGGTGATGGTGCATTTTCAAGAAATGCAAAAAGTGCTTCAGCTCCTATATTCTCTAAGGTAGAATTTCCTGCTACATTAACTAAAATTGGTGAAGGAATCTTTATGGGATGTCAAGGAATTTCTGAAATTATATTTCCTGAGCAATTTACTAAAATTCCTAATTATACATTTGCTTACTGTCTAAAACTTGAAAAAGTAGTTTTACCAAGTAATGTTAAAGAAATTGGTGAATTTGCATTTGCTGGATGTGAAATATTATCAAAAATCAACTTAAAAGATGTTGAAAAGATTGGTCAATATGCATTTACATCTTGTCCATCTTTAGAAAATGTTGATTTAACAAGGGTTGAAGAAATTGGCGATGCTGCTTTTGCTTCAACAAGTGTTAATAAAGTTTCTGAAGACGGAAATAATGTTTTAAATTATCTTGTAAAAGTTGGTGATTATGCCTTCCAAGGAACAAATATTCTTAAGATAAGTGCTCCTAAACTTGAAAGCATTGGAATTGCTGCTTTCCAAAACAATAGTAATTTAAAAGAATTCGTATTTGCTAATAATATTAAATATGTTGGCTCAATTGCTTTCTTAGGTTGTGATTCTATTGAAAACTTCTATTTCATGGACGCTGATAAAAAAGTAACTGATGGAAAGATAAATGATTATGCATTGTTAAATGATGGATCATTATATACATCATTGAAATCAGGATTCTTACAACTTTCTCAAGTTCCTGGTGGAAAGAAAACTGAAACGTTAAATGTTATTGAAAATACTTATCGTATTGATATTTATGCAGGTAATAGCAATAAGAATATCAAGAAGATTATTCTTCCTGATACATTAAAAACTATTGGTAACTATGCATTTTATAAATATGATAATCTTGAAGTTGTTGAATTTAAATCATTCACAGCTCCTGCATTAGAAGATTCTTATAATAAAAATGCTGTTTTAACTGAAGAAGATCCTGGATTTGGATTATTACAAAAATATCTAGATTTATTCCAATATGAATTGTATTATTACACATTTATAGATTTAGCTGGAAAGAAAAATCCAATTGAAATGATTCTTCCAAAGAATGAAAAAGTTGAAGGATATGATGCATTACCTTATGAAGCTTACTTTGGTAAAGCAAGCGAAGCTTCAAGAAGCGATTATGAAGCAAAAGACAAGAGTTTTAATACATTTACGACTCTTGCTGCAAAGGTTAAAGCCTTAAAGGTAATCGTTCTAACTGATGAAAATTTAATTAATAATGCTCTTTCTGCATTAAATTCTATCAAACAAGATCCAACAAAATTTGGTTACACACAAGAAGAATGGGATGAGATGGTTAATGTTGTTAAGACTGCAAAAGCAAGAATAATAGAGATTAAACTTCAAAACGCTTCTGATACAGTTAAGAAACTTAACGAAGAAGTTAAAAAACTTCCAACTGTTTTTGAAATTAGTAATTTGACATATTTAATGGATTTAAACGAAAGAATAAATGCTCTAAAATATGAAGAAAGAACATTACTTGATTTAACAAATTATAACTTATTGTTAGAATCATATGGTAAATATATAGAATCACTAAATGAAGAGATAAACACAGTTAATAATAATCAAAATAGCCTATTCACAGTAGTAACAGCTGTTACTACTGCAGTGGCTACACTTGGTGCAATAGTTGTGTTTGGAAAGTTTAGTTTTAAGTAGGAGGTGCTAAAATGAATAAAATTAAATCAATATTTCTTATTGTATTATTTATATGTTTAGCATTTATTACTTTTGGATGTACTGGTGGAAAAAAATCTGAAATCGAAGAATATATCAAAACAATTGGTGAATCAATTAATGATTGCAAAGAATTAGTTTCAACAACAACAATCACAGATTCGGAAATTCTTGTTTATGAACAAACAAAAGAAATCATATATTTAGAAGAAGAAAAAGCAAATGTGACTACAAAAACTAAAAAGTTAAGCGAATCATCTTTTGCTTTTGAAGAAAATACAAGTGCTGAATATGAAGTTGATGTAAAAAAAGCTAGTCTATTTACTTTAAATTGTACAAAAGAACAAATTAAAGATTATGTAGATAAAGATGGTAAAATTGAATTTAAAGTTGATAATGAAAACATTAAAACTGTATTATCAGATGATAAATTGAATATTGTTGAAGATGCAACATTTGTTATAGAACTTAGTGATAAACATATTGTTTCATTTACTTGTACTTACAAAAAAACTGCTAATTTAGTAGTTTGCATTAGTTCAATTTATTCATATTAGGAGGGATTAAGATGAAAAAAATAGGTATCTTTATTAATAAAATATTAGTCTTTTCATTACTAGGATTATTTATACTAGCAATGACTGGTTGCGTAGATTCAAAAAATGTTTTAGTTTCTGAAATTAAGGTTACAGCTAATGAAGAGATGAAAGCATTAGAAATGCAAAAATTAACTATTGAAGTTCTTCCTAATAACGCTACAAATAAAGAAGTTACTATTACTTCTAGCGATTCTACAGTAGTAGAAGTATTGGATAACAACTTTGTTTCTGCTTTAAAAGAAGGCGTTACTAAGATTACAGTAGAAGCAAAAGATGGATCTGGAGTAAGTTATACATTCAAGATTTCGGTTAGAAAAAACGATCAACCTATAAAACCAGAAACTGAAATATCAGTTGGTATTATATGTAATAGCGAAATCAAAAGCGGTAAATCAATGGAACTTAATGCTAGAGTAACTGCTAAAGGAAACGTTGCTATTGACCAAAGTGTTACTTGGAAAATAGTAAAAGGAGCTGAATATGCTGAGCTTAGTGCTGATGGCTTATTTACTGCAAAAGATGTTGATGGCGATAAAGTAGTTGAAGTAAGAGCTACTAGTAATGCTGATGATAAATACTATGGCTCAAAGATTATTACAATAATCAGTAAACCAACTTTGACTGATGAAATGTTAGAACCATTTAGACATGAAAAAGTTTCTTTTGAAGGTTATGTAAATATTGATTTATATACTGTTGGTCTTTTTGAAAAATTATATAGATCTCATGTTTTATCTGTAAAAACATCAATGGATGGAACAAATTGGTATGCCGAATATCTTGATGGAAATTCTGATACAACAATGAGTTTATATTTTAAGAAACATGATGGCTTAGCTTGTCAAGTAGGTTTAAGTTTCACAAATGAAGAAATATATGAACCTATGTTAGACAATAGTGGTAAAAGAGTTTCATGGACTGATAGTGGATTATATAATAGCTTAGGTAATCTTACGGTTGATGATTTTAAATTCAACGAAGATACTTGGAGATATGAATATATTGGTGAAGATAAAAAATTTATGCAACGTGTTACCGCTTCAGCAAATCCTTACGATTTTGTTCCTCAAAGTCTAGGATTAGTAATTGAGGAAGGTGAAGTAATGGGTATTTATGCTGATAGTGCTCCTGATTATAGTCAATTTGAAGGCTATAAGGCAATTCAAAAATTAGTTGTTGTAATTGATAATGGAGCATCAGTAAAAGTTCCTTCTATTACTAAATATCCTCATCTTGATTTTCATGATGATCTAAATAAAGCAATTGAAAATATGCATAATTTAAAGAGTTATGAACTTGATTTCAGACAATTAACTAATAATAATTTACTTCAAGGGAAAAAGTACACTGAAACTGGTTTTACTGAGACTATAACAGATACTTTATGCCACTTCCAACAATATGGAGTTTCATATGATGGCCGTGGAAATGAAGTAAAAACTTATGTTAAAGGTTCAGATTACGGATACAAAAAAATAAGAGATGATTTATATAACTCTTATTATGCTAATGATAAAGATGGCTTTGACGCTACAAGAGCTTATGCAAAAGATTTTTCTAATGCAAAACCTTCATTCAATTTTGTTGCGGAAATATTTGATTCGTATTATGTAGACAAAAAAGCTGGAACAACAACATATTATTCTTACGAATTAATGAAAACAGTTGCTTCAACATTCTATTATGGTGTTGGTAATGATATTAACCTATATGGTATATTTGCTCAAAAAGGTTATATATCTGCTGATTCTTCATTTACTCCTTATGTTGTTGTAAAAGATGGATATATTGTTGAATCTTGTTTCTATTTCTATTTAGGTTCATTATTTGGAGTTGTAAATATTACATATAGTAAGTTTAACGAAGCTCAAACACCAGAAGGTGTTACTGTAGAATTCGAAAAACGTGAAGTACCTTCTTCATGGAATGAACTTACAATTCAAGTACGTGATGATGAGTCTTCAAGTACAGAAGAAGATGTAGAAACAAATGCTTTACAATATTTTAAAGAATTCTTTAAAAGTGAAGACATAGATGTGCCTTTCTTTGGAAATCCATTAGGCGATACTTACGGATTTGGTCTGACTACATATCATAAGCCTTCATACTCTCAAAACACTAAAAAATCATTACTATTATATTATGATGTTCCATTGAATATTGATTATACAATTAATGATTCAATAAGAAAAATTGAAGAATATTTGATTTCTTTAGGTTTTGTTAATAATGGTAATGGGGAATATTCAAAAGATGGATTATATGTTGCCCCAACAGATTCACAATTAGATTTAGTTATATATGTGTGGAAGGATTAAATATTTAAAAAAGGAGAACTAAAATGAGAACATTTAAATTAAAAAGTTTAGCTCTTAAGACATTATCATTTGTTCTTGTTCTATTTATGGTATTTACATTAATAGGTTGTAAAGATAAAGATGATGTTAAAATGTCAATGAGCTTGGATAAAGAATCTTATGTTAAAGGCGAAAAAGTCATTGTTACTGTAACAGTAACTGGTACTGCTAATACAGATTATGAATTATCTATTGATGACAAAGATAATGTACTATCTGAGATTGTAAAAGTAAATGGCAAAGAAGTTGAGATTATTGGTAATCCTAAAAATGATAAACTTGTAAAGATCATTGCTACTTCAAAAGCAGATCCACAAGTTAGCTGTAATGAATCATTTATTGTAAAACCAAGTAATGATATTGAGCCTATTCAAAATGTTAAAATTTCTTTAAAATCAGATAAACAAATTTTACAATATGGACAAACAGCAAAACTTACAGTTACAATTGAAAATTCAGAGGATAAAACTTATAAATATCAAATTTCTAATACTGAATTAGTTAAAGTTGAAAATAATGAAGTTATTGTTTTGAAAAAAGTTAAAGTTGATACTCCAGTATCTATTAGTGCAATTGCTAATGCTTACGAAATCGCAAGATCAACTGTAACAATTATGATTAAACCTGAAAAAATTAATGGTCAAGTTGAAAACTTAACATCAGATATGATTGAAAAAATTGGTAATGAAAGCATTACTGTTAAGGGTAAATTAACTGACTATTATGTTAACTTTAAAAATGCAAATGAAAATAAAGAAAACAAGTATAATATGGAAGTTCAAATGGCTAATGGCATTTGGAAAGGTATTTGGTCAATTGCTGGACAAGAAGAATATGCAATTACTGATTTATATTGTAAAGGTGAATTAGATGGTTTAACAGACCAATATGGAAATACTGGTCATGGAATGCAAAAAGTATTTATTGATAAGAACAATAAAGTCGCATATGAATATATAAAAGATTATATTAGTGTTCCTACAATTTGGGAAGCTCAACATTTATGGAATCATTTAGGAAGTCTAGATGTTAATAGATTTACTTTAGATAAAGAAAATGGTGTTTATGTTTATACATTAAATAATAATTCAGAAGAAGATTTATACTTAATGACTTACTTATCATTCTCTTTAACTCCAATGTTAGAAGATACATTAGTTAACTTATATTTAACAGTTGAAAACGGCGAAATTGCTAAGTTAACTGCTCAAACTGAAGTTTTATATTATGGTGATAGTACAGAAGAACCTGATGCAATGAGTTACACAGTTATTGAATTAACGTTCTCTGAAATTGGTACTACAGTTGTTAAAGAACCTGATACATACGAAGCTCCTGAACATGCTGAAGTTTTAGAAAAAGCAATTAAGAACATGCAAACTCTTAAAAATTATACATTCCAAGCAGTAGATAGAATGACTTTACAACCAACTGGTGATGATAATGATTATGAAATTCAATCAGTAAATAATGCTAAGTTAAGAAAAATGATTATTAGAAATAAAGTTCAAAATAATTCTTCATCTGTTGGAACAGAAGGAACATTTGGACAAATTACTGAAACTGAAGTATTATATGCTACAACATTTAAGTATAGTGATTCACTTGATGATAAATTATATCGTACAGAATATTCTGGTTTAAAGAAAATTGATAACGAATCATATGATGAATTTGAATATGATTATACTGAACAAACATTAGTTGGTAAGAGAAAACGTTTCGGAGATATGTTTGATGTTCTTCCTAAATTTGATTTTTCACCAAATATCTTTGAATTTGAAATTTCTTCTAAGGGCAAGAATGGTAAAACTTTATACCAATTTGTATTAAGAGATAGTGCTATTACTAATGATGTTGCTCAAGAATTTAGTTGCTATAAATATGCTAAAGATGCATATGAATCTACTCAATATAAATTATATGTAGTTGTTGATGAAGATGGAAACTTTGTAAAATCATTCTATCCATATTCATTAGTTAAAGGAACGTACTTAGGACATGTAACTACAACTTATTCTAAATTCAATGAAACACAAATCGAACTTGATACATTCGATGGATATATTCCAAGAGTTTTAAAACAAAATTGGAGTGAATATACTACTAAATATTACAAAGCATCGTATGATGAAAAAGGATCAAGAGATGTAAGCACAGATGTTGCTTTAGCTGATATCTTTGGTGATGCTGTTTCAGATGTGCCTGCACCAACTGTCTTCTTAAGTGTTTTAGGTGATAATATCAGTGGTCCATTCTATGATTTAGAAAAGAAAGAAGCTGGTTCAGATGGTGAATTCATCTATGCAAAAGAATTATGTATTAATGTTAAAACTGATAATGTTGATGAAAATGGTCAAATGGTTGGCTATGAAGAATTAATGAACGAATTAATTACTGCATTAAATGGTGTAGGATTTGCTGTTTCTAATGCTAACACTGATATGACTGGTGGAACAACTGGACGTTCAAATCGTTACTTGTGCTTAATTAAAAATGATGTTCAAATAGTTATTGAAAATAATCACACAAGATATTTATGGATTTATTTCTATAAAACAGGTGATTGGACATTAAGCAAATAAATAATTTAATATTTGGTGACAATTATGAAAAGAGTAAGAAAACTATTAGTTTTTGTTGTTATGTTACTCTTCGCACTAGTTGGATGTAACTGTAATGGTGAGAATAATCCTCCCATTACAGAACCAACTATTAATAAGACAGTTGAAAAAGTTATAATTAAAGATACAGAAGTCGATAGCTATGATTATAAATCTTTATTTACGATAAAAGTTGGCGATGAAGAAATACCTGTTATAGATGATTATATCAATGCTACAGCAGTAAAAAAAGAAAAAGGTATTTATTTTGTAATATGTACTTACAAAGATAAATCTGAAAAGATTGCCGTTGAAGTACAAATTACAGAAACGATAATTTCATTAAAATATGATAAAATAAGTTTAAGTATTTTGGAAGTTGAAAAATATGATTTTAATTCTTGCTTTGAAATAAAAGTTGATGGAAAAGATGTAGATATAACAAGTGAAATGGTTAAGTCAACAGTTAAAGCAAGTGTAGGTAATTATGAATACACAGTTTCTTTAAATGGTGTTTCTAAAACACTTGAAGTTGAAGTTTATGTTCCTAGAGTTATAAAAGTAAATGCCATAAAAGAAAGCGTAGAAATTAAAGTTAATGCAATTTCAAACTTCGATTTTACATCATTATTTGAAATTACTGTTAATGGAAAACGAAAAGAAGTATTGAAGGAATATCTTGATTTAAAATCTTTGAAAGAAGAAGCTGGCGAATACGAAATTTATTGTGAATATGAAGACAACAAATCTTCTATAAAAATAGTAGTAACTGATGTTGTATGCATAATTACAAGTAAAGTTGATGAAGTTTCCGTTAATCAAAACGTTGTTAACGAATATAATTTTAAAGCTTTATTTACTGTAAAGATTGATGGCGAAGAAGTAAAAATTACTGATGAGATGATTGAAACTAATTTAGAAGCAAAACTTGGAGAATACACTTATACTGTTTCTTATATGAATGTTTCTAAACAAATAAAAATCAAGGTTTTGTCAGATCATATTATTGAAATATATAAGACATTTAGTGAAATTGAACTACATGAAAATGAAATCTCATTATTTGATTATACATCTTTATTCTCACTTTATGTTGATGGTAAAGCTGTAAAAGTTGAAATGTCAATGCTTGATATATCAAAGTTATCAAACGTTGAAGTAGGTAAAACTTATCAAGTTATTATGTCATATACACTTGGTAATACTTCTACAAGCGAAGAAGTTTCTGTGAAAATATTAGGAGAAAATGAAATTATCATTACACCTAAAAATATAATAATATATCCAAATTCTGATATTATTGACTTAACAACTCTTTTTGAAATTAAAGATGGAGAAAATGTTGTTGAAGTATTAAATAAATATATAACTGGTGATATTAACTATAATGAAATTGGGCTTAATGAAATAACATTGACTTATAAAAATAGAGTATGCACTGCAACTGTTGAAGTTAAACGTGGTGTAGTTATTGATTACGCAAAAAGCGATACAATCCAAATTATTAAAGGAACTAATAAGGAATCGTATTCATTTGAGAGTGATTTTATTGTTAGAATTAATGGTATCATTTTCAAAAATATTCCAAGTAAATGGATTGATATAGCCAACGTAGATTTTGATACTGTTGGTACATATGAGTGCAAGTTAGAAGTACCTTACAATGATAAAAAAGTAAGTTTATCAGGAGTAAAATTCACATATTTTAATAAAACAATCAAATATGTTGTTATTGAAAATGATGTAAATATTACTTTAAAGACTGATACAGTGCATCTACCTAAAGGTACTAATGAATATAATCCATTTACAAATATTCAAGTTAAAATTAATGGAAGAAATCAAACATTAACCACTAATCCTGAATATGTTGATAGTATAACATGCTTTGTGAAAATTATATCTGAGCCAATTGATTTTAATGATTCAGGATTACAGACTGTAACTATTGAAATTTATGGAAATGGTATTAATGCTGACCCTATAGTTGTATCATTTGACGTAATTATTGAATCAAACATTAAACTAACTGCTACTGATAAATTGATGTTCAGTGGTGAAACTGTATATGCTAAAGATTTATTTTCTTTAACAGAAGATGATGAACCTTTAGAAATAAAGAATGAGTATATTACTGGTAAAATTGATTCATTTACTCCAGGTGTATACTATGTGACTATTTCCTATAGAGGGCTTAAAAAGACTGCTAAAGTTGTAGTTTTGAACGGAGATATTTTAGGTAGTTATGAAACTAAATTCACTACTATCCCTGAAATTGAAGAAGATGATGATACTGATGACCCTTATGGTGAATATGAAGTATATGCACTAAGTGCTCCAGTTAAAAAATTTGACAAGTTAATTATTAATTCTCTTGATGACATTACAATTAATGGCTCTAAAGCAGAGCTAGTAAGTGCTATTGATGAAAATACTCTACTAGTTAAATTTGGAACAAATTCATATACACTTTATTATAATGATGGTATTGTTGTCCTTGATCCTGATAACTCTATTAAACTTGGATTTACTGATAATAGAAGACCACTACTTTATGCTAAAGAATCTATGTGGGAGATTACAAATTATGTTATAATCAATTATGGACAAAATCATGTTCTTCAAGGAGTTATTACGACATATTCATTTGATATCTTTGAATTAAAATCAAAGACAGAGGATAGAAGTTTATGGTATGGTTTAAAAACCCATTTAATCAATAAAACAAGTGCAGATACAGTTTATGATGTCACTTGGGGTGTAGTTGATTTTGCTAGCAATTTCAAAATGGAAGCTGGAAACATTTCTTCATTTACATTTAAGAATGTTACTTATAACTTCCAAATGCTAACAGACACACAAGGTAAAACTAATATTACTCTTGAGTCTGAAAAATCTTATTCTAACAAGATTTTTAAAGGACAAATCGATGGAAAAGATGCTGAATTAATATTTGATCAAAATGAAAATTTTGATATTTACATTAATGGTGTAAAATTCATGACTATTGGTACTTACGATATCAATAATCAACTTTATGGTGGAGTAGATAAAGCTAATGATATAGTACTTGTATATGGCTATGATGAAAATATATATTCATATATGTTTATTGTAGATTACGAAGCAAATACATTTGAACTTGCTCCTCGTGATTTATATTATGGCAAATATGAAACTGATGGAATGTATATTTTCTTTGATGGCTATGGAAAGGGCTTAGTTAATTTTAATACTAAGAGCTACTATAGAACTGAATTAAGTTATTATGTTAATGGACGTAATATTGAAGTTGTTTTCGAAAATACTACTCCTGGATTTAGTTATGGTAGTAAAATGATTTTATCTATTGAATCTTTACTTAATGTCTTAACAATTAGAGATGCATATGTTAAGGATCTAAAAGGAAAAGTATTAGAAAATAGCATCATAACTGATGGTGCAATAGTACGTTTGAAATCATTTAAAGTTGGCCAAGCATCAGATAAAGTTGCTAGAACTGAGTTATATTCTTATATTGAAATTATAACAAAAGATGGTATTTTAGATGATGAACAAAAACGTAATGTAATTAATACATCATGTATTAGATTTAATACACCTGGATATTATGAATTTACAATTACTCTTCCTGTAAATGGTGAAGATGTTGTAAGTTATTATGCAGTAGAAGTATTAGAAGAAATCTATAAAGATAACGATTTAGTTAATAATTATGGACAAGGAATCATTAATAATTCTTATAGTTTAAGAATGGATAAATATGGTCAAATATTCTTAGTAATTAATGATGTAGAATATAATGGCACATTTATAGTTAATGAAAATGGATTCACTGCCAAAGCAACAAATAGTAATAATCAAGCTATTACTATTCGTGGTGAATTAGTTACGGATGGAATTATTTTAATTAAATGTACAGGTTATGTAACATTTAATGATCTATTTACAACAGGTGAAAGTAGAGTTATTGGTGCTGAAAAGATATATTTAAGAGAAATAAAAGTTAATAACACTTATACATATATTGTTTCAGAATCACTTGCTCAAATTGGCAAAGTTGTCTCTTTAGAAAGTATGAATGATATTGATCCTACACTTGATGGTGCAATCGTAAAATTATTACTTAATGATAAAGAAACATTTGTAAGACTTGAAAAATGGGGCGATGTAAAAACTGGTATTTCCTTATCTGATGGATATCGCGGCGAATACCATTTAGAAGGTCAAAATAATATTTTTGTAGATGGATTTGGAATTGTTACTATAAATAATAGTAATTATGAATATATTCTTAATTCAAATACAATCACAGTAATTATTGATAATAAGATTAATGTTTATCAATTAAATACAACAAGTTATGAATATAAAATAGTTGATTTTGTTTTAGATAATTCTTCATTTGAAGGTAAGAAATTATCACAAACATATAAATTTATTTGTGGAGTTTATAGTTATGAAGCTACAACAACATTTGAATTTAAAGCAAATGGTGTTGTTAAAATCACATCATCTTCTGAAAGTCATAATGACTATGAACAAGGATGTACTGAGGATCAATATAATGCTCCATTTGCTAAAAAAGATGATTCTTATGGGAAATTTACAATTGATGGAAATATTTTAAAAATAACTATTGAATCATTTACGTTTGAATTTACTGTAACAAATGTTTTAACTACTAATGAAATTAAATGTATTAGCACTAATGTAAGTAATGATGCTCATGGCTATTTCCCTGTAGGCACAATATTTACCAAAATACAATAAAAATTATTAAAAATTATACTGAAAATTTATATAAATGAAGGAGAACAATTAATGAAATTATTGAAAAAAATGCTATTTGTTTTAGTATTTGTTTCTTTATTAACTGTATCTTTCGCTTGTAAACCAAAACACGAACATAAGTATGGTGAGTGGGAATTCACCACTACACCTACTATGGAAGTGGCTGGAAAAGCTAAGAAGGCTTGCGAGTGTGGAGACGTAGTTGAAGAAGAAGTTGCCAAACTTTCTGATTCTTCAGTTTGGACTGTAAAAGAAACTGTTGATTCTACTTGTAGTGTTGCTGGTAAAAAAGTATACACTTCAGTTTATGGTGAAATAACAGTTGCTATAGAAAAAACAGCTCACAATCCTGGTGAGTGGAAATTATCAGTTAATCCAACTGAAAGTAAGGAAGGCGTTCTTGAAAGAGAATGTTCAGTTTGTGGAGAAAAAGAAACTACAAGTGTTAGTAAATTAACTGACGCTACAGTTTGGACTTTAAAAGAAGAAGTTAAAGCTACATGTACTGCTGAAGGTAAAAAGGTTTATACTTCAGTTTATGGTGAAGTTGAAGTCGTTTTAGAAAAAACTAGCCATAACTATGGAGCATGGAAATTAACTGTAAATCCTACAGAAACTGAAAGCGGTAAAGCTGAACATGTGTGTAAATACGGAGAAAAAGAAGAAGTTACTGTTCCTGCATTAACAGATGCTAAAGTTTGGACTTTAAAAGAAGAAATTAAAGCTACTTGTGCAACTGAAGGTAAAAAAGTTTATACTTCAGTTTATGGTGAAGTGATAGTTACACTTCTTAAAAATACTCATTCTTATTCTGAATGGTTCTTAACAAAAGAATCTTCATTAGAAGAAACTGGTAAAGCTGAAAGATTCTGCAATGAATGTGGAGAAAAAGAAGAAGTTACTGTTCCTGCATTAACAGATGAAAAAGTATGGACTAAAATGATGCTAAAGTTTGGACTGTTAAAGAAGAAGTTAAATCATCTTGTTCTGTAGCAGGTAAAAAAGTTTATACTTCAGTTTATGGTGAAGTGATAGTTACACTTCTTAAAAATACTCATTCTTATTCTGAATGGTTCTTAACAAAAGAATCTTCATTAGAAGAAACTGGTAAAGCTGAAAGATTCTGCAATGAATGTGGAGAAAAAGAAGAAGTTACTGTTCCTGCATTAACAGATGAAAAAGTATGGACTAAAAAAGTTATCGTAGAAGTTACATGTGAAAATGGTGGAGAAACCCTTTATACTTCTGTTTATGGTGAAGTAACAGTTTATTCATCACCTGTTGCTCATGAATATTCTTCTTGGAAAATAACTAGTGAACCAACTGAGTTTGTTTCTGGTCTTGCTGAGAGAACATGTAAATATGGAGAAACTGAAGAAGTTTTAATTGCTAAACTTAGCGATACAACTGTTTGGACATTAACAAAAAATGTAGAAGCTACTTGTGCTAATGCTGGTGAAAAAGTTTATACTTCAATTTATGGTGAAGTAACAGTTGTTTTAGAAAAACTTCCTCATGCATATGGTGAATGGATTCTAACAGTTGAACCAACTCTAGAAGAAACTGGTAAAGCTGAAAGAACTTGTAAATTTGGTGAAAAAGATGAAGTTATCGTTCCTGTATTAACTGATACATCAGTTTGGTCAAGCAACGTTATCGTTCCTGTATCTTGTTCTACAGATGGTAAAACTGAATACACTTCTATTTATGGAAAAGTATTAGTTGTGACACCTGTTTCAGGACATGTATATGGCTCTTGGGCTTTAGTTGAAAAACCAACTCTTACAAAAGGTGGCTCTGCAATTAGATATTGTACATGTGGTATTAGTGAAAATGCTACTGTTCCTGCTTTAACTGATACATCAGTTTGGACAATTACAGAAGAAGTTAAAGCTACTTGTACTGCTGAAGGAAAACAAGTTTATACTTCAATTTATGGAGAAGTTATAGTCGTTTTAGAAAAAACTAGTCATACATATGGAGAATGGACTCTAACATTAGAACCAACTCTTGATACAACAGGTAAAGCTGAAAGAAAATGTGAGTGTGGATCTAAAGAAGAAGTTGAAACTGCTAAGTTAAGCGATACAACAGTTTGGACATTAATAGAAGATGTTAAGGCTACTTGTGCTGCTGAAGGAAAACAAGTTTATACTTCAGTTTATGGAGAAGTTATAATTGTTTTAGAAAAACTTCCTCATACATATGGTGAATGGAAATTAGCTACTGAACCAACATTAACTGAAAAAGGTACTGCTGAAAGAGAATGTGAATGTGGTGCAAAAGAAACTAAAGACGTTCCAGCATTATCTGATTCATATTGGACATTAGTTGATGAAGTTAAACCTACATGTGATGCTGAAGGAAAACAAGTTTATGAATCTGAGTTAGGACAATTAACATTAGTTATTGAAAAACTTCCTCATACATTTGGTAAATGGACAGTTGTTAAGATGCCAACATTAACTGAAAAAGGTGAAGAAGAAAGAACATGTTCACAATGTTCTAAGAAAGAAACTCGTAAGATTTCTGAATTAACTGACAAGTCTGTATGGGCTGTTATTGATGAAGTTCCATCAACTTGTGAAGTAAAAGGAAGTAGAACATATAAATCAACTTATGGTGAAGTAGTAGTTGAATTAGAATTAGCTCCTCACAGTTTAGAATCTTATACAATTGTTAATGAACCTACATTAGAAGCAGCAGGTACTGCTAAAGGCTTATGTTTAGTATGCAATAATGAAGTTGAAGTTGAAATTCCAAGTCTAAGCGATAAAGCATGGTCACTAATGGAAGAAGTTAAACCTGATTATAATAAAAAAGGTAGTCAAAAATACGCTTCAATTTATGGAGAAGTAACAATTGAAGTTAAGAAATTAGTAGCTCCTTATGATGGAAAAACTTATCATGCATTTTCAATGGAAGCTGATGATGCAGATGAAATCTTTGAAGAACGTAAAGCTGGAACATCTTGGATTAACGCTGTAATGACAGTTGGTGAAAACAGCGTTGGTACTGGTGAAGCATTCCCATTTAGAGGAACTTATACATTTAAGATGATTGACCCTGAAACTGGTAAGATTGAAATAAGTGATGGATCTACTACTTACCCTGCATTCGTTGATTTTGAAACTGGAATCATTGTAAGAGCATTCCGTAATTCATTTAATTATGTATTAGTTTATACTCCATTTGCACTTGATGAGGGAAATACAGTTAATGCATCTGGTTCAGCATGGACTAATGGTATGGCAATTGAATATGTTACAAGCGAAAAAACTTATAAGATTTTTGTTAACAATAGAGATGTATACTTTAATGTGTCATTCGAAGGAACTAAAGTAGGTGATACTGATAATAAAGTTGGAGAAATTTTAGCAGGAAGAACATTCGAAGCTCAATTCCTATATGTTAAAGATGCTAAAGGAAATCTAATTCAAGCTTTAGCTAATACTGGTGAAGATTTAGTTAAATCAGATAAATTTGGTGGATATTATGTACAAGGTGGAACAAGTTTATTTGTTTCTGGTAATGGTATTTTAAGATATCAAGCTAGCAAAGATGCAAAAGTTCTTGAAGGTACATATTATATTGCTACTGGTGAAAAATATACTTTAGATGCATACTTAGATGGTGCCTACTATGAAGTAACATTACAAGTACAATATAAGACTTTTACAACAAATAAACCAATGATTAAACTTACATTTGATTCAGGCGACAAGGCTGAATTAAAGACTTTAGAATATAATAAGAATATAGTTGCTGAATTATATGAACCATTAAATGACTCATTTGCATTTAAAGGTTGGTATTATGATGCTGAACTTAAGACAAAAGTTGAAGATGATTTCAAACCAGTTAAAGATATTACTTTATACGCTGCATGGAAACCATTAGTAATCGTTAACCTTAATAATGTTATGGAAGGCGATAAGAGTGTATTACGTTTAGGTGAAGGTGATGTAATTGGTGACTATCTACCTCAATATGGAAAAGACTTAGAAAAAATGTTAATTTTCAGAGGTTGGTATTTAGATCCTGAATTTGAAATTGAACTTCCAGAAGAAAGTGAATTAACAGTTGACGATAGTGGAATTGAAATCTATGCTAAATGGGAAGCTATTCCTCAATATTATGGCACATATTATGGTACTGAAATTTGGAATAAAGCCTATGGAAATAGTGGTGGTAGAGTTCTTTCAATAGATGAGAATGGCAACATTACAGGTTTCAAAACTGGTAAAGTTGAATCTTATGATAAGGAAACACAAACTATTGTTTGGTATCAAACTTCAAATGTAAGTAGAAAGCTTAAGATGTATTTTGATGAAGAAACAGGTGTTATAGCTGGTATTTATAATGATAATGAAATAGGTAATGATTATTATATTTTATCAAGAAATCTTGAAGCTACTAATGGTAAAGTTACTAGCACTTATGGTGTAAAAAATGCTAAATCTGCTACAAACACACAAAGAGGATTCTATTCTCAATTTGTTCAATTAGAAACTAAAAAAGGATTAACTAATATTTACTTATATGATAATCATATTTATAGTAATATAGTTATTATAGATGCAAATGGTAAAGATTTACCAATAAGTGAAATTAGAAATTCTAAGACAGTTATTGTTAAAGATGCAACTACTAATGAAATTATTCTTGCTTTAGCTGCAAAAGATGAAACATTCGATAAAACTTCTGATACTGTTTCATTAGATCCTTACTTTGGAACTTATGTAAATGGTGAAGAAACAGTTATCCTTGATGGTACTGGTATTATTACATATGGTACTAAGAAAGGTAAATATACAAAAGTAGAAGACGCTGATTATGATTTCGATGTATACTTAGGAAACAATGAAGAATATTATCGTTTAACATTAAATGGCGAATCTTTCACTATTGAAAAGACAATGGTTGAAATTAATTTCGTTGTTGGTGAAGGACATAATGAGATTACTTCAATTACTTGGAATATGAATATTGTTTGTCCACTTCCAAGCGGAGAAGAAGAAGGATATGTATTTAATGGATACTTCTTAGATCCTGAATTTACTAAACCTGTAACTCTTCCATTTGTTCCAACTCAATCATTAACATTATATGCTAAACATTCATTACCTGCAGTTGTAACAATTGTTTATAACAATGGTTCAGAAAATACTTTAATTATCTACTCACAAGGTGATAAGACTAATATTGAAAGACCTACATACAAAAAACATATATTTGTTGGTTGGTATACAGATCCTAGCTTTACAGCTGGAACTGAATGGACTTCAGGAAATGAAATCTATGAAGATGTAACTATTTATGCTAAATGGGAAGATGCTCCAATTTACAATGATGATTACTATCCAGTAGAAATAAAGAATGATGGTAAAAAAGTAATAGGAAGCGATTCTGCATATGTATGGTCTTCATGTTTAATGAAATTCGATCCTTATGGTGTAGCAAATGCTATTGCATATCCATTCAGAGGTGAAATCATAATTTCTGACTTTGATGCTGCCAAAGGCACATTAACTATTACTGTTGTGAATGGTTCTACAAAGACTGTATATAATGGTTTTATTGATACTGTATCAGGAATTATAATTATTTCTAATAATGCTAGTAATCCAATTAAGAATATCTTTATGCTAGTTCCTGCAGAAAAAGCAAATTCAAAGAATGCAAGTGCTTACCAAAATACATATTGGAATTATGGTAGCACAAGAGTTATCGAATATAATGATGGTGAAGCTGTTCATAAGATCTATATTGAAGATGGCAATGTTTACTTTAATGTAACATTTAAAGATGCTGAAGGAAACGATGTATCTGCTGAAGAAGCAAATACTGCAACTAACTTGTTTGTAAGAGATTCTGAAGGTACAGTAATTGCAAAATGTGGATATGACGGAACTACAATGGTTAAATTTGATGGCTATGAAGGAACATATACTAATGGAACTGATTTATTAATCGTTGATGGAGTTAAAACTGTTACATACAATGGTGCGAAAGGTCAATATTATTTATCAACATTAGGTGATTGTACTTTATATGCATTTATAGGCAAAGCATATTATGAAGTTATATTAGATAAAGACACATATACATTTACAATTACAAAACCAGAAGTTACAATTTCTTATGTAACTGATGGCAAAGCTACTTTATCTAATGATGTAGTTAGCAAGAAAGTCCCATACGAATTACCAACTCCAACAAATCCTGATTATGTATTTAGAGGTTGGTATAAGGATAATGCTTTAACAGAAAAAGTTGAATCTCCAATTACATTATTAGAGGATATAACTTTATATGCAAAATGGGCTCCAAAAGTAACTTTAACAGTTGTTTATGGAAATGGTTATGAAACTGCAACAATTGAATATGGTGAAGGTGAAAAGATCGTTTTAGCAAATCCTAAAGCTGCTAATGGAAAATCATTTACTGGTTGGTTCACTGATCCTGAGTGTACTGTTAAATATACTTTAGGAACAATGGATACTGATTTAACTATTTATGCAGGTTGGATAGATGCTCATCCACTATATGGTGATTATATTGGTAAAGAATTCTGGAAACAAAGAATCTACTCTTCATCAAATTATGTTTCTATCGATAAAGATGGAAATATAACAAAAGGCGACATACCAAACTTTGAAGTAGCTCAAATTACTAATATTGATGCTAATGGTATGGTTACATATGGAAATGGTATGCATGCATTTGCTGATGTTGATAATGGCGTTATTTTGTTTAATTATAGTAGTAGATATGCTACAACAATTAGTAACGACCAATATATTTTCATTAAGGGCTGTACAGCATTAACTGCCAAAGGTTCTGCATTATCTGATGGTATTACTAGATTTGTAACATTTACATTAACAGGTAGTGAACAAGCTACTATGAATGTATTTGTTTATAAGAATAGAGTTTATGGAAATGTAACTTGGGTTTCTGCAACTGAAGGTGCAGTAACAGCTGAAAGAGCTGCTCATGCAAGTGGTGTTTCTGTATACGATTCTACAGGTAGCTTAATCGTTACTTTGAATTAATTTAAAATATAAGGTCAATAGAACTTGTGTCTATTGACCTTTATTTTGTCATAATATTATAAAATGGATTAAGTCAATAATTTGTAGTTTGATCATTTATGTTTTTTATATATAATGTAAGACATATTATCAATATTATAATAGGAAATAATCATAAAAAAAACTAGCATTATTTGCTAGTGTTTTTTATACTCTTCAATTAATTCAAAGAATTTATCAAAGATAATTTTACTTTCCTTTTTTTCAGGAGATTTTTCTGGATGCCATTGTATACCAATTATTGGTAAATCTTTGTGAATAATTGCTTCGTTTGTTCCATCTATGTGTCTTGCTATTTCAATCATATCAGGAGCTAATTTATTTACTGCTTGATGATGATAGCTGTTGGCAATAATTTTACTATCAAATTTAAGCATTCTATTAGGAAAAGTCTCTACTTCGTGACCATCTACAATATTTGAATGACCATCAATATGTTGATGTAAACTTCCTCCTAAAAAAACATTTATTGATTGATGACCTCTACAAATTCCTAAAAGAGGTATTTTATTTTTTACTGCATATTCAATAACCTGTTCATCTAAGTCATCTAAATCTTTGCTAACTTCTTCAGATTTACCTTCGTTCTTTTCACCATAGTACATTGGATCTAGATCTGCCCCACCTGTTACTAGTAAACCATCACATAGTGATAAAACTTCTTCAAGAGCAGGGTTTTTTGTTGTTAGCATTATGCAGTTACAGTCGTATTTTTGTAGCGCATTTATGTAATTACAATTAACAAATTGCTTTTCAACTGTTCCTTCAGTTAATAATCTTGGTGTAACGCCAATTAATTTTTTCATTTAAACCTCCTAATTTTTTTTACTGAAATCAGATATTTTTTTTGTTATGAATTCCACAAGTTCTTTGGGAACATATGGTGAAATATCACTTCCAAATTTAACAAGTTCTTTAATTGACGAACTTGATAAAAATAAGTTATTCGATGAAGGAAATAGAACAAATGTATCAATAGATGGATCTATTGATCTATTGAATTGAAATAGTGATATTTCATTTTCGTAATCGATTATATTTCTTAAACCACGGATAATTACATTAGCATTTTTTTCTTTTGCATACTTTAAAACTAATCTATCATCACTCTCTACAATTACATTATCTAAATCTTTAGTTGTTTCTCTAAGCATATTTACTCTTTCTGTTGTTGTAAACCAATATTTTTTTACAGGATTAACAGAAACAAGAACATATAGCTTATCAAATATTTTAGCTGCTCTTTTGATTATATCTATATGACCATTAGAAACAGGGTCAAATGAACCAGGATATACTGCTATTTTCATTGGTAACTCCTTTTGTTTTCTTTTATATAAATATTATACTCTATCTAGTTTTAAAACGCAACTTTTTCTTTACTTTTTGCTCATTTTAGTGTATTATATATATACATAAATACTATAATTAGTAGAGGAGGTAGTTATCTTGATTAAGGCCCCTGAGAATAATTTTCGAGCTGTTAGTGTGATGTTTAAAAAGCCAAAGGATTTTGTATTTTTTATTATCTCTACAATTATTGTTGCCTTAACGGAAGCATTTATTATTCTTTCAGTTAAGAATTATATTGATACAATTAATTTTCGAGAAGATGTTGTTAGTTTAACTGTAATTACATTTATTTTGTTGTTAATAACTTTAGTACTATTTCTTATTGTAAGAAATGTATCAAAAACCAATATGGCCTTAACTGTTCGCAGTGAACTTATTAAGGAAGCTCAAAAATCTATGCTCAACGCTAATATAAGTGATTTATGTAATTCTGAGATTAAAAGTGCTTTGAATAATATTATTTTTAATAGCAATCGTCTTTCAGAATATGTAAGAAATAGTATTTTATCAATTATCCAAAAAATAATTTCTTTTATTGTATTTGGAATTGTCAGTTTGGTAACACAACCCGTGCTTTCTTTAGCACTATTCTTATGCCTACCATTTTATTATATAGGTTTAAGAGCAGTTGATTTTGCTCTTTCTAAATTCGATAAAAAATATGAAAAACTAGAAAAAGAAAATACTGATAAAATTGATTATTTATTAGACGTAATAAAAGATGTGAAGCTTAAAAACGGAATTGCTCTTGAAAACGAGGAACTTGATAGTTTGGTAGATGAAGAAACAAAAGTAGAGGTTAATCGCAGTTTTATGAGAATCGTAGCTAATACATTTGTGAGTATTTTCTTTGAGGGAATCGTCCTTGCAATTTGTTTCGGCTTGGGTGGCGTTTTATATCGTGCTGGAAATTATGGAGTTTCTAGTGGAACATTTTTCTATTTTATGTTTACTGTACCTATCTTATTTAGTATTGTGTATAAGTGTATGCATATGAAGATTGCTCCAAGTAATATAAGTAAGGAAGCAAAAGAACTAAATTTAATAATGTCTTTATCAAGTGAAATAAAATCAGAACCAATTACTAATCTTGATGAAATTCATAGCTTTAAGTTTAAAGAAGTTTCATTGTTGTGTAATGGCAATTATGTATTAGATAATATTTCTTTTGAAATTAAGCGTTCTGAAAAAATAGGTATTCTTACAAGCGATAAAGAAACAAAAGATGCTTTATTTGATATTATTACAAAAGTGACAAAAGATCATACAGGAGAAGTGCTTATAAATAATTGTGAACTTAACAAAATTCAAACTGGTTATTTACGAAGTATTATTTCATCTGTTAGTAGTAATAATATTATATTTAATAAAACAATTCTTGAAAACATAATTTATCCTGAAAAGTTTGATGATTATAAATATAATGATGCTTTAAATCGTACAGGGTTAAAGGAGATAATTAATGCTCTTCCTGAGAAGGGTAATACTATGCTCACAAAAGAATTAGAAAATCATAATGACATAGCTTCACGAATTATATTTGCTAATGCATTCTATCGTGATTCAAAGATATATTTATTTAATGATGCAACATTAAATTTTGATCCTCTAGTTGAGCACCAAATGTTTGAAGAAATTAGTAAATTAAAGAATAAAGTAGTTATCAATATAACTGATAAACCTTATCTACTTAATAACTGTGATAAAATAATGATAATTGAAGATGGAAAAGAAGTTGAATATGGAAAGTATGATGAACTAATAACTAATAAAGGATCAAAATATTATAAGATGATTAAAAAACCATCCGTAAAGAAAACAAAGATTTCTTAAATCTTTATATATAAAAGGAGAATTAAAATGGACTATAAATTAGATAGAGTCAGAACAAGATTTGCACCAAGTCCTACAGGTTTTATGCACATTGGTAATTTACGTACTGCATTATATGCATATTTATTTGCAAGACAAAATCATGGAGATTTTATTTTAAGAATCGAAGATACTGATTTAGAGCGTTATGTTGAAGGTGCCGTTGATGTAATATATAATACCTTAGCTGAAGCAAAAATGACTATTGATGAGGGACCAAAACAAGGAGGAGCATATGGACCATATGTTCAAACTGAAAGAAAAGACATTTATTTAAAATATGCTAAGGAATTAATCGATAAAGGTGCGGCTTATTATTGCTTCTGTGACAAAGAGAGATTAGATTCTCTTGCTAATAAAGAAGGAATAAAAAGATATGATAAACATTGCTTACATTTAAGCAAAGAAGAAGTTGAAGAAAGACTAGCTCGTGGAGATAAATATGTTATAAGACAAAATATGCCTACAGAAGGTGTTAGTGAATTTGATGATTTAGTGTTTGGACACGTAGTTATTCCAAATAATGAATTGGAAGATCAAATTCTTATCAAGTCAGATGGACTTCCAACATATAACTTTGCTAATGTAATTGATGACCATCTGATGAAGATTAGCCATGTTATGAGAGGAAATGAATATTTAAGTAGTACTCCAAAATATAACTTACTATATGATGCATTTGGATGGGAACATCCTAAGTATGTTCATTTAACACCAATTATGAAAGATGCTCAAAGAAAGCTTAGTAAACGTTATGGTGATGCAAATTTTGATGATTTTATCAAAAAAGGTTATTTACCTGAGGCAATTATTAATTATATAGCTTTACTTGGATGGAGCCCAAAAGTCGAGGAAGAAAAATTTACAATGGATGAATTAATTGAAAAATTCTCCTTAGATGGATTAAGTAAATCGAGTAGTATATTTGATGAAGCAAAGATGAAATGGTTAAATGGTGAGTATATTAAAGAATTACCATTTGATAAATTTATGAAATATGCTCTACCATATTTTGAAAATTCATGTATTGCTGGCAAGTATGACTATGAAAAGTTTGGTAAGTTATTACAAACAAGAATTGAAATTTTCTCTGAAATCGACGAAAAAGTTGCTTTTATTAATGATTTTAAAGAAATAACTAAAGATCAATATTTCAATAAGAAGTTAAAAATAAATGAGGAAGTAGCTTTGAGGGTTTTAGAAGATATCATTCCTGAACTTGAAAAAATCACATTTACTGAAGATAATTTACACCAAGAAATTCTTAAATCAAGTGAGAGATTAGAACTTAAATCAGGTGTAGTTTACACAGTTTTAAGAGTTGCATTAACAAGTTATAATGTGACTCCAGGAGGATCTGTAGAGATGGCAGATATTCTTGGAAAAGAAGAATCTCTTAGAAGATTGTATATGAGTTTGAATTGGTTAAAATAATATATGGAATTTAAAGATTTACAAATAAATGAACAAATATTAAACGGTATTGCTCGAAAGGAATTTACCACATTGACTGAAATTCAGGAAAAGGTAATTCCTTTTGCCTTATCTGGAAAAGATTTATTAGGACAAGCTCCTACAGGAACTGGTAAAACACTAGCTTTTACAATCCCCATTTTAGATAAAATTGATGAAGAAAAAAGAGTTTGTCAAGCATTAATTATTGCTCCAACACGTGAACTTGCTATGCAAATTACAAGTGACATTAATGAAATAAGTTACTATATGAATGTAAAAGCAGTTACTCTTTATGGAGGTGAATTAATTGACAAACAGATTACAGCTCTTCGAAGAAAACCACAAGTAATAGTTGCTACCCCTGGTAGGCTTTTAGATCATGTCAATAGAGGAACTGTTAGCTTAGATAATGTAAAAATTGTTGTTTTAGATGAAGCTGATGAAATGCTTGATATGGGATTTCGTGAGGATATAAATGCAATTTTAGATAAAGTCCCTGAACATCAAACAATGCTTTTTTCAGCAACTTTTTCAAATGATATTGAGGAAATTGCTTATAAATATATGAATGATCCTAAGAAGATTGCTGTAAATCATGGTAGCCTTACTGTAGAACGTATTGATCAAAAATATATTTTATGTGCTGAAAAAGATAAGATTGAAGTTATTTCGAGAATTATTGAAGTACGTGAATTTAAAATTGTTATGATTTTCTGTAATACTAAGAAATCAGTTGACGAAGTTACTAGTGCTCTTCTTACTCGTGGCTTCTTAGCAGAAGCTTTGCATGGTGATATGAAACAAATGCAAAGAGATAGAGTTATGGCCCGTTTTCGTGAGGGAACTATAAATGTTTTAGTAGCATCTGATGTCGCTGCAAGAGGTTTAGATATCGAAAATGTTGATGTTGTATTCAATTACGATTTACCGACAGATGAAGAATACTATGTTCATCGTATAGGACGTACAGGTAGAGCAAGCAAAGATGGTCTTTCTATCAGTCTTATTACACCAAAAGAAAAATGGCGTTTATATTCAATAATAAGATATGCGAAAACAAAAATCGAACAAATCCAAGTTCCAAGTCTTGATAAAGTAATCAAATTAAGAACTAAAAGATTACTTTCAAGGGCTTTAGAAATTGCTTCACTAAATAATAATTTTGAAGATGTTGACTATGAATCTAATAAATATATGTCGATAATCGAAAAACAAATAGAAAAATTTGAAGATGCTCCTAAAGATTTACTTATAAAGGGATTACTTAGTATCATTATAAATGCTGATGGCAAAAATAATGAAATTGAAGAAGCCAAAGAAGAAGTAAATTCACGACTTGCTAAGAATAGTCAAGGCGGAGTGAGAATGTTTATAACTTTAGGAAAACGTGATAATATTCGTATTTATACAATTACTGATATGCTTGTTAAGAATACAAGTTTAAGTAATGCCGAAATAAATAATGTTTCACTGTGTGATAACTTTTCATTCTTTGAAGTTCCTAGCGAACATGTAGAGGAAGTCTTAAGCTTATCTGATGAAATTAGATACAAAGGAAGAAGATTAAGAATTGAAGTCACAAAAAATCCAAAAATAAAACCTGAAAAAGAAAGATCTCGCAAACGTAAAGATATTTTTGAGCAAAACTATATAGTTAATGGCCGTGATGCTGTGAATCGTAAAACTAGAAGTAAAGAAAAAGAAAAAAGAAGTAAAAAAAGAAAATAAACTCAGTAAAAGAAGGTGAATAGTAATGAAAAGAATTTTTACATCTGAATCAGTAACTGAAGGACATCCTGATAAGGTTTGTGATCAGATAAGTGATGCAATTTTAGATGAATTATTAAAGCAAGATAAAATGTCACGTGTTGCCTGCGAAGTGTGTGCAACAACTGGTTTAGTTATGGTAATGGGCGAAATTACTACAAAAGGATATGTTGATATTCAAAAAATAGTTCGTGAGACAGTTAAAGAAATTGGATATGATCGTGGTAAATATGGATTTGATGCCGAAAATCTAGCTGTAATCACAACTCTTGAAGAACAAAGTCCTGATATTGCTATGGGTGTTGATCGTGATGGTGCAGGTGACCAAGGATTAATGTTTGGATTCGCCTGTGATGAAACTTTAGAGATGATGCCTTTACCAATTGTTTTATCACATAAGCTTGTAAAGAGATTAAGTGAAGTTCGTAAAATGAAAATGGTTGAGTACTTAAGACCTGATGGTAAAAGCCAAGTAAGTGTTGAATATGACGAAAATGACAAAGCCAAAAGAATTGATAGTGTAGTTATTTCAACTCAACACGATGAAAAAGTTAGTATCGATGAATTAAGAAAATTTATAACTGAAGAAGTAATTAAAAAAGTTTTACCAGAAAATCTAATTGACGAAAATACTAAAATATTTATTAATCCTACAGGTAGATTTGTCATAGGTGGACCAAAAGGTGATGCTGGTCTAACAGGAAGGAAAATAATTGTTGACACATATGGTGGATACGCAAGACATGGTGGCGGAGCTTTCTCAGGTAAAGACCCGACAAAAGTTGATAGAAGTGCTTCTTATATGGCTAGATATATTGCCAAGAACCTCGTAAAAGCTGGCATAAGCCATAAGTTAGAAGTAGGTTTAAGTTACGTAATTGGTGTTAGTGAGCCAACATCAATTATGATAAACACTTATGGAACTTCTAAATATACTGAAGAAGAAATTGAAAAAATAATTAGAGATAATTTCAAACTTACTCCAAAAGCAATCATTGAAACACTTGATTTACGAAGACCAATCTATAAGAAATGTGCTGCATACGGACATTTTGGTAGATTAGATTTAGATCTTCCATGGGAAAAATTGGATAAAGTTGAAGATATTAAAAAATATTTAAACAAATAAAAAGCATGACCTTTCGTTCATGCTCTTTTTTTAAGAATAGTTTTTGCCTTGATAAAGGTTATTTACTTTTAAATATTTATCAATTTCATTCATACATACAAGTTTTTTTATGCTCCACTTTGGTTCAATAAGGAGATCAATTGGAGCATCACCATTTATTCTATGAATTATAATATCATTTCTCAACATAGCAATTTGTTTACTTGTGATTTTTACATATTCTTCCATTGTTAATATATGAAAATTTGTTTCATAGTATAGTTTTTCTAACTCAGTTCCCTTTAAAATAAATAGGGAATGGATTTTTATTCCTTGAATGTCTAGTTTGTTTAAATAACGAATTGTATTATACATATCAGTTTCTGTTTCAAATGGCAAGCCATTGATTATATGCACTATAACTTCTATTCCGCGTTTTCTTAAGTTATTAACAGCATTTTCAAAACAAGGAAGTTCATAGCCTCTATTGATAAGTTTCGCAGTTTTCTCATTTATAGTTTGTAAGCCAAGTTCTATCCACACAGGAATACGTTTATTTAACTTTTCCAAATAGTCCATAGTTTCAATAGTTATTGAGTCAGGTCTTGTAGCAATGCTTAAAGCAACAATATCATTATTAAGACTAATTGCTTCTTCATATAATTTCTTTAATTCGTCTAGTGGTTTATAAGTATTTGTATTAGCTTGAAAATAAGCAATGTAACCGGCATCTTTCCATTTGTGATGAATTATATTCTTGATATCATCAAACTGTTTTTGTAAAGAATCATTTTTATTGCCAGCAAAATCGCCACTTCCACTTGGGGAACAAAAAATACATCCACGAGTGCTAATTGTTCCATCTCTGTTAGGACATGTGAAATTACCATTTAAAGCCACCTTAAAGATTTTTCTGTGAAATCTTTTTTGTAAGTATGCAGTTAAACTATTGTATCTATGTTGTGCTGTAAATAGGGATTTATCTTCCATTGTATAATTCTTCCTTTTTATACATATATTTAAATGGTGAACGTCATGATAATAAATATAATTATTTTAGTTTTCTTTTTGTTCAGTATTTATTTTACTATAAAATATAAATTTATGCAATTAAAATCTCCTTTTAAAAGTTATAAAATAATTGTTAAAGATAAAAGTAAATCTAGTTACCAAACGTTTATGGTTCTTTTAGCATCACATATAGGAACAGGTAATATCGTAGGAATTACTAGTGCTCTAATTGTTGGAGGACCTGGAAGTTTGTTTTGGATGTGGATATATGCAATCTTTGCAAGTATTTTATCTCTTATAGAAAATACTTTAGCTCAAGTTTATAAAGAAAAAATTGATAATGAGAATAGAGGAGGAAGTTCTTATTATATATTTAAAGGACTAGGATTAAAAAAACTAGCTTTAGTAATTGCTTTTTTTCTTATGTTATCTAATACAATTTTTTTTCAACCTTTACAGGTTAACACAATAAGTGAAACAATAATTATATTAACTAATACTAAGAAAATTATAATTTTTATATTTCTTTTAGGATTTACTTTTTTAGTTATTTTTAGAGGAACAAAAACAATAGTTCATTTTTCAGAATTTATTGTTCCTATTATGTCAATCACATATATATTACTAGGGTTATTTTTGATTGTTATTAATATAGAGAAATTTCCTAGTGTAATAAAAATAATAATTGAAGATGCTTTTAAAAGGGAAAGCATTTTGGGTGGAGTAATCTTTGTTGGCTTTAAGAGAAGTTTGTTTTCTCATGAGGCAGGACTAGGAACAATGCCAACAATTAGTGCAATGGATGAATGTGATAAGCCAATTAACCAAGGATTCATTTCTTGCTTTGGAGTTTTTATTGATACTATTGTTATGTGTTCACTGACTGGATTTATGATTTTATTATATAATGTTAAACTCGAAAATAGCAGTCAAGTTGAACTGATAATTAATGTTTTTAAAATGATTTTTGGAAAAACAGGTGTATTTCTTGCAAGCTTTTTTATGTTGACATTTGCCTTTGCAACATTTGTAAGTCAATTTTATCTAGGTGAAAGCAATTTATTATTCCTTACTAAAGATAAAGAAAGTAAGAGAAAAGTATATAGTATTCTTTATAAGATACTATTTATTATGGGAATATTTTTAGGCGTTTATTCTAATACAAATTCTATTTGGAATATTATTGATATAGGAATGATTTTGTTGGGTATTATTAATCTCTATGCAATTTGCAAATTAAGTAGTGTTTTTAAAAGGGAAATTAAATAGGAAACTTTCTGTTAGTATAAGAAAATTAGTTTATTTTTTTGGCAAAAATTATGTATAAAAGATTTCTTTTTGGTGTTGACTTTTATTAATCTTTAATTTATAATTTTAGAGCCTGGAAAGTTCGAGTTTTTATAAATGCGAAGCGAACATTATTTTATCGGAAGCTGAGGTATATCGGGCGTTGAATGCTTACACAAACAAATCTATTTGTTCCTCTAAGAATCCCGAAGATATACATTTGAGGCTGCCACTGTGGAGCTTTCAAGCTGTCACATGAGTAAATGGGTATCGAAGTACTGATACCTAATACGGCTTTCTGGGTTTTTATCTAAAATTTTATAATATTCTTGATGTTTTTACAAAAATGTTGTATAATATAGATGCTTTAAATATTTACGAAAGGAATTCAAAGTATGAAAAAAAGATTTTTAAGATTATTAGTACTTACAATGCTTTGTTCTATCCTAACATTTTTTATTGGTGTTAGTGTAAACGCTGTCAGTCCTAATATGGAACATGGTGTATGCTATTTTGCATCAACACAATTTGGTGAAGATGCTTCAACTGAAGCAACTGGTCACTTTCATTCAGAAAAAGAAAAAGTTTACGTTATGTTAACAACTAGTGATGATGAATCATTTGCTAACGCCGTGAAAATTGACGTTGAAAAAACTAAAGTTGATTTTAGTGCTCCTTTAGCTAAAGACCCTACTAAGCCTCTTAAACAAGATATAGGTTTCCCTGATCCATCATGGGAATGCAATGCACATTTTACAAACTTAAAACCTGGAACAAACTATATGTGGTATGCTACAGATGGTACTGATAAAGGTGATGTTTTCCGCTTTAAGACTGCAGAAGGTGATAATACTAAGTTTACATTCACAGTGACATCTGACCCACAAACATACACTGCTGGTGCAAGATGGGAAAGATATAATAACTGGTCTGATAATATTTTCAAAACTGCTGCTAGTAACGGAATGGAAATTGCATTTAGTTTAGATATTGGTGATATCGTTGAAAACTCTGGTAGAGCTGAACACTGGTCTTATACATTTGGTCCACAATTCTATAAGAAGATGGCTAATATGGCAATTCCTGGTAACCATGACTTTACAGGACTTGTAAGTTCTGGAGGTACAGATGGTCGTTTCTTTGCTGCAATGTGGGCAAATCCATTAAACGGACCTGAAGGAATTCATCCTGAATTATGCTATTACTTTATTTATAATGATACATTATTTGTATCTTTGAGTTGTTCTTGTGCAGATAGAAAGACTCAAGTTGAATGGTTAGATCAAGTACTTAAAAATAATCCTGCTCAATATAAAGTAGTTTCAATGCATTACCCTGCTAATAGTGATGCTACAGATAACTCAAAAGAATTTATACCTATTTATGATAAGTACAATGTTGACGTAGTTTTATTTGGACATACTCACACATATGCTGTTCAAAAAAATTATTACAATAGAAAGCCATCAAATGATAAGTATATTGGTACAACTTATATTTCTCCATCATCTCCTGAAGGCGATTATGGAAAACCAGTTGCTAACCAATTATTCTTTACTGTTAATAATGAATTGATTTCTTTCAAATCATTCTCACCTGATTCAGTAAGTGTTGATACATTTGGATTACTTGCAAAACGTACTCCAACTAAAGATACTAAGAATTATGTAGAAGAAGATTTTATTAAATCTATTAAAAATGAAATCGATCAAAACACTTTCACAAGTGGAAAAATAGTTTATGATAAATCAGCTTATAACAATGTTTATAAAATGTCTTTAATGAAAGATGGAACTGAAGTTGTAAGTAAATATATAACTGATTCTGTAAACAATTATATGTCATTATCTGGATTAACTCCTAAAACTGTTACTGATTATAAATTAGTATTAGAATATTATGATGGAACTACTAAAGAAATTGATTATCAAATCGATACAAATATTTCTGTTTATGGTACATTAGGCAATTTACAAGAAAAATATGTTAACGGTTTAGGTTATAGATATAATTATAATCCTTCATTTAGAGAAGAAGTAAGATCGTTAGCAATATATGTTGATGGTGTTAAAAAGCTTGATGCAGCAATCACTGATAGAAAGATCGTTGTTCCTGCAGCTGATTTACCAGAAGGAACAAGACATAAGATTGAAATTATGACTGTTCTTGAGGATGGAACAGAAAAACTATTACATGAATCATACTATGGCGAGGATGCAGTAAAACACAAAGTTACATTCCTTGGAAAAGATGACGAAGTGCTTGACACTCAAGATGTAATTGAAGGCGAAGATGCTAAAGCTCCAACTGCTCCTGAAGTAGAAGGATTCAAGTTCACTGGCTGGGATAAAGAATTCACAAATGTGAATTCTGATTTAACAGTTAAAGCATTATATGAAGCACTTGCTAAGACTTACACAGTAACATTCGTTGATAAAGACGGAAAAGAAATT
>HF988732.1:136404-172100 GCA_000431235.1 Coprobacillus sp. CAG:698
TTGAAGTTAAAGAAGGCGAAGATGCTAAAGCTCCAACTGCTCCTGAAGTAGAAGGATTCAAGTTTACTGGCTGGGACAAAGAATTCACAAAGGTGAAATCTGATTTAACAATTAAAGCATTATATGAAGAAGTTAAGAAGTCTGGTTGCAGCTGCAACAGTGGTGCATCTATTCTATTCACAAGTTTAATGCTTTTAGGATTAGTATTTATTCGTAAGAGAAAACACTAAATATTAGATATTAACTAGTATCTCATTCATGAGATGCTAGTTTTTGTTTTTTAAATAATTTATGTCTTTTTTTACATTGCTTTAATATAATAGTTATGATATAATAATTATGATTAATCAAGAGGTGATATAATGAGTTTAATCCCACGCTTGTTTATTAAAAATTATAAAGATGTGGATAATCCAAAAGTAAGATTTGCATATGGAAGAATGTGCGGAGTTGTTGGTATTATATCAAATTTCTTTTTATGTGCTTTAAAAATAGTTTTTGGATTGATAATACATAGTATAGCTATTATTGCTGATGGTATCAATAACTTAGCTGATGCTGGAAGCTCTGTAATAACATTAATTGGCTTTAAACTAGCAAGTTTACCTTCAGATAAAGATCATCCTTTTGGACATCAACGATATGAGTACATAACAGGTTTGATTGTTTCTGTAATCATTTTCTTTATCGGAGCGTTATTATTAAAATCATCAATAGAAGATTTAATAGCTTTTGAAATAAAAGAAACAACTACTAAAATGTCGATAATAACATGTATTATTTTATTTATATCTGTGCTGGTTAAGTGTTGGCAATGTTTATTTTATAAACATTATGGAAAATTAATTAAGTCAACAGCACTAGTTGCTACAGGTACAGATAGTTTAAACGATTGCATAACAACAATTGCTATTCTTGCAAGCGTCATTGTTAATATGTTTTATCCTAATGGATATTTAGATGGTATAATGGGTATTTCTGTATCGATATTTATTTTGATTAGTGGTTGTAAACTAATTAAAGAAACAATATCACCTTTAATTGGTGAAGCACCATCAAAAGAATTTACGGATATGGTCATTAAAAAAATTCTTTCATACAAAGGTGTTTTAGGTGTCCATGATTTAGTTATTCATTCTTACGGAGAAGAAAAAATCTTTATTACAGCTCATGTAGAAGTGGATAGCAGTGAAAGTATTAATGTAAGCCATGATATGATTGATAATATTGAACGTGACTTTAGCTGTATGAATTTGAATTTAGTCATTCATATGGATCCTGTTGATATCCATGATGAAGTGGTAATGAACTTAAAGAAAGTTGTCTCAAAGATAATTGATGAAATAGATCCAGAACTTAAGTTCCATGATTTTCGAATTGTTAAGGGAATAACGCATACAAATGTTTTATTTGATATCGTTGTTCCTAATAAATATCAATTATCAAACGATGAAATTAAAAAAGAAATAGACAAGAAATTATTAGCTTATGATGATAAATTACGTACAGTAATTACATTTGATGTGAGTTATATAGGAGGTAAATAAATGTTGAATCCACAAATATTAAAAAAAGTAAATGAATGGAAAGAAACTAAAATTCCTTCATATCTTGAAGAAGAACTTTCAAAAATGAATGAAGAAGAATTAAATGATGCATTTTATAAAGATTTAGAATTTGGAACTGGTGGCATGCGTGGTGTAATTGGTCCTGGTACAAACAGAATGAATATTTACACTTTAAGAAAAGCTAATTATGGCTATGCTTGCTTTTTGAAAGATACTGGTAAAAAAGATTTAAGCGTTGTTATCGCTTATGATTGTCGTCATATGTCACTTGATTTTGCTAAGGAATCAGCACGTGTTTTAGCTTATTTAGGAATAAAATGTTATTTGTTCCCTAGAATTACACCAACACCACTTTTGAGTTTTTCAGTTAGATACTTAAAGTCTACAGGTGGAATTGTTGTAACGGCAAGTCACAATCCACCAAAATATAATGGCTATAAAATTTATGACAGTGATGGCTGTCAGTTAGTTCCTGATCTTGCAAATATTGTTATTAATTATGTTGAGAAAGCTCCAGATCCATTATATATGGAAATGCCAACATTTGAAGAATTTGAAGAAAAAAAGATGATAATGTGGCTAAATGACGATGTCGATAGAGCTTATCTAGAAAAAGTTAAAAGTATTAGTGTTAAAGATGTGAATAAAGAAAACTTTAAAGTTGTCTTCACACCACTTCATGGAACAAGTCAATTCTTAGGTCCTATCCTACTTACTGAAATGGGATATAGTTTTGTAACTGTAAAAGAACAAATGGTTGCAGATCCAAACTTTAGCACCTTAGTACTACCTAATCCTGAAGATAAAAGAGCATTTGATCTAGCAATAAAATATGCTAAAGAAAATGATGCCGACATATGTATTGCTACAGACCCAGATGCAGATAGAGTTGGATTAGCTGTAAGAGATAATGATGGTAATTACGTGTTATTAACTGGAAATCAAACAGGAGCTCTATTAATTAATTATCTTGCTCAAAATCGTAAGGTTGATAAACAAGGAGTAATTTTTAATACCATCGTAACAAATCCATTAGGAGTAATTATTGGAAAAAAATATAATTTAGAGTACTTTTCAACTCTTACTGGTTTCAAATTTATTGGTGAACAGGCCAAACTTTTAGAAAATAGTAAAGATAAAATGTTCTATTTTGGTTACGAAGAATCTTATGGATATGTAATAAAAGATTTTGTTCGTGATAAAGATTCTTTACAAGCACTTTTGATGTGCTCAGAAATGGCTTGCTTCTATAAGAATCAAGGTTTGACATTACTTGATGTTTTAGAAGGATTATATAAAGAATTTGGTTATTATTTAGATGCATTAGAAAACTTTGTTTTAGAAGGTGAAAGTGGTGCTCTACGTATTAATAGGATATTAGATCGCTTCCGTAAAGAAGCCTTACCAGAAGGTGTATTTGAAATTGAAAGTAAAGAAGATTATTTGTTACATGAGAAAATTAATTATCTCACAAATGAAAAATCAATGCTGACACTTCCAACTTCTAATGTTATAAAATATAATCTAAAAGATGGTGGCTTCTTTGTTTTAAGACCTAGTGGAACAGAACCAAAAATGAAATTGTATATTTCTGAAGTTGGGAAAACTCGTGAGATAGCTTTAGAAAAAATAAAATACATCAAAGAAAATGTTATTAAAATTATTGAAGAGGTGAAATAATGTTAAATAAATTAACTAAAGATTTCTACATTGAAAATCGTAAAAAATATGCTAACCTAGTAAAAGATAATTCAATTACAGTTATCTCTTCAGGTACTATCCAAAATAGTTCAGCTGATGAAGATTTTGATTTTGAAGTTGACAAAAACTTTTATTATCTAACAGGAATAAATCAAGAAGAAGTAACATTTGTCTTAACAAAAATAAATGGAGTTGTAAAAGAATACTTGTTTATTGTAAAAAATGATCCTATAAAGGTTAAGTGGCTAGGCGCAAAGCTTGAAAAAGACGAAGCTAAAAATTTGTCTGGAATCGAAAATATTTTGTATGATGATAATTACATAGAAGATATTAAAAAAATGATTACAAGTGAAATAATCGATATATATTTGAACTTAGAAAGAAAGAGTGGATATCATTATGAGCACAACAAAGTATTTAGTCATAAAATATCAAAAGCTTTCCCTGAACTTGTAATTAATGATTGCTATCGCTTAATAGTTGGTTTACGTAGTATAAAAACTAAAGAAGAAGTAGAAATGGTTAAAGATGCTATCGAAGTAACTAGAATTGGTATTGAAAAACTTATGACTGAATCTCATCCAGGAATGTATGAATATCAACTAGAAAATTACTTTGATTTTGTAATTAAAGATAATGGCCAAAGATTGCATTCATTTAAGACAATTGCAGCAGCTGGTGTCAATGCTACTACTCTTCATTATAGTTTTAATAATTCTCTTTTGAAAGATAATGACTTAATTCTTTTTGATCTAGGAACAGAAACAAACTTTTACATTAGTGATATTTCTCGTACTTTTCCTATTAATGGAAAGTTTACTAAACGCCAAAGAGAAGTCTATGAAGAAGTATTAAATGTTAACAAAAAATGTATTGAGTTCTTAAGACCAGGATTAACAAAAATAGAATACAATGAATATGCTAAGAGGCTTTTAACTGAAAGTTGTTATCGATTACACTTAATTGATAAAGATGAAGATATAAACAAATACTATTTTCATTCAATTGGTCATAGTATCGGTTTAGATACACATGATCCATGTTTCTTTGAAAATGGAATTGAAGAAGGAATGCTTTTGACTGTTGAACCAGGGTTATATATTCCTGAAGAAGGAATTGGTATAAGAATTGAAGACGATGTTCTAATTACTAAAGATGGATGTGTAAATTTAAGTAAATCAATTATTAAAGAAGTTGATGAGATAGAAGAATTCTTCAAAAAGAATAATAAACATAATTAATTGAAATTAGTCAGTATGTAGTAATACGTATTGACTTTTTCCTTTTATATAAGATAATTTTTTATATAATTATTTTAAAAAAAGGTAATGAATGATATAATATAGATATTATGCGATTATATATAATGTATAATAAGGAGGAACAATGGAATCAAATATAGTAAAAAAAGAAAAACTAATTGAATTAGCTAATCTTTTAATTGAAGATATTAAAACTAAAAATAATTTATTTGAAACAAGTATTATTGTAGTTCCTGATAAGCGCTTAGGAGCATGGTTTAAATCATATTGGCTAAAGACAGAAGAAAATGTGTTAATGAATATTAATTTCAAAACCATTGATGAAATTCTACCTACTATTTTTAATACTGAAAAAAAATATAAGTTAGTTAATAGAAAGACATTAAGATCATTTATTATCAGTTTATTAACAAAAAATGAATATCTTGTTAATAATTTGATAGGGAAATATATCTATGATGATAAAAAAATAGATGGCAGTAAACTTTTTGATATTTCTGAGGAATTATCGAAACTATTTATAAAGTATGAAAGTGAAATGATTTCTATTGAGGGTTTTCAAAAAGATATATATGATGAAGCTTTAAACGCTTTAGATAATTTATCGTTAACAACACTAAAAGGCTTATATGATAGAAAAATAGGATATAAAGAATATACTAATATTTTATACTTATTTGGTTTTTCAGATTTTGATAATCTTACAAAAAGAATTTTCTGTGAATATGAAAATATAAATCCATTAAAAATGTTCTTATTAGAAGCAAGTGAAACTAAAAACTATCCTCATACTAGTTTATTCTCTGCTCCTTCTAAAGAAAGAGAAATAATAAATATTCATAGTATGATATGTAAAAAGATACAAGTAGGAAACTATATGTATAGTGATTTCCTTGTATTAGCTCCTGATATAAGCGAATATGAAACTGTAGTATCAAGAATTTTTAAGCAGGATGATACTAATTTTCCCAATATACCTTATTCTATTACAAGCCAAAGTAAAAACAATGAATTACTTAATGGATTAAATATTTTATCTAAAATAATCAAAAGAGGTTATTTTTCACGTTTTGATGTTATTGATTTATTAAATAATAAAATTATAATGGCAGTTAGAAATTTATCTTACGAAGATGTTAATGTATATTTAGAAGCAATTGCAAGGATGAATATATTTAGAGATCGTTCTTATCAAAAAGACTTTAAATATATTAAGAAAAGAATGTTACTTTCTAAAATTATCAGCATAAATCAAGTTGATAATAACATTATAACTTTGAATGATACTAATACTTATGAAGAAGTTAATGAAACTTCTAGTAAGGATTATATGCCATATACTAATATTTCCTTAACAGATGATTTAATAATCAAATTTATTGATCTTATTGATGACTTATATGATTGGATTGATAACTTTAAGTTGGATTCTATTATAACAGTTGATAGTGTTAATAAAATTATAAGTAGCTTACAAAAATGGTTTTATGTTGATGATACAATAAATGAATTATCAAATAAAGAATTAATTAACGTTTTAAAAGAACTAAATAATTGGCTAAACTATAATTTAGTTGATGAAAAAATACCTTTATCAACACTATTAAGAACAGTTTTAGATATAAGTAGTCAAAATAGCATTAAGTCATCAGAAATGTTTACTCGTGGTGTTACTTTTGCAAATTATGATGAAAATGCTATTTTAAGTAGTAAATATATGTTCTTAATTGGATTTAGTTCAAATAACTTTCCTAAACAAGATACATTAAGTGAATTAGATCTAACTTTAAAGAAAAAAGTTGATTCCTATGATATTTTTAAATTACAAGTCAATAATGCAACAAAAGATATAGTTTTTAGTTATGTTAATAGTAATTTAAAAACAGAAGAAGAGTATTTCCTTTCAAATTACATTGTAAAGATTTATAAGGAAAATGGTATAAACGATGATGAATTGAAACAAAAAGAAATAAAAATTAGTCTTGATGAGACAAGAAATTGGAATGAACTTTATACAAAGAAAGAATTTAATGATAGAAATCATTATATTGGGTTATTCTTGAATCTTGAGGAATCTGATAATTATCCTCTTTTGAGTGAAGAAAAACCAAAACGAATAACTATATCTAAAATGAAGGATTTCTTAACAGAACCTTTAAAGTTTAAAGCTGAATATTTATTTAGTATTTATGATTCTATTGGTGATAAATTAAATGATGAATTTGAACCATTTAAATTAAATAACTTAGATGAATATTCAATGACTTCATATTTAATGAAATATATATTAGAAAATAAAGCATTTGAAATGGAATTTGAAGATGTTAAAAATGTTTTAAAAACATATATAGATAACAATTATTTTGCTACAATAAATGATGATTTTGTAAATTATAGAATAGGAACAGTTATGATGAATTGTTTTTCTTATGTGAGTGTGATATATAAAAAAGTAGAAAACAATTATAAAATAATTGATTTGAAAGATATAGATCTAGTTATTGATGATGAGGTAGTAACAATTAGAGCTAATGATAGTATATGCGTAAGTACTAAAGGTAATACTAGAACTTACTTCGAATTAAAGAAATTTAAAACAGATTATTCTGAATGTTTAAAACTATATATAGAATCACTTGTTGATATTGCGGGCCTTAACGATGAAACAGAATATTGTGTTGAATTAGTAAAAGGACCAAGGACCGTATTTACCTATGACATTAATAGTAATAAAGCAGCTGATATGTTAAAAAATATTTATAAAGCGATGTTTGATTCATCAATGAATAAATATTTTGAATGTATCTATGCGAAAAAAGATTTTGAAGATAAAAAAATGACCTATTTTGATTTAATTGCTGATTTCTATGGTAATTTAAAACATGGTTCTGTTTGGTCATTTTTTAAGGATTCTAAAATATTTACAACAGATAAGTTAGGTTATACTGAAGAAAACTTTAATGAAGAATTTGAAAACATGAAGACACACATAAATGAATTAACAGTTTATAAAAAAAGAGGAAAGAAAAATGCCTAAACAATTTGATATTAAAGAATTTGAACCGTACAAAAATTATGTAATTGATGCCTCAGCTGGGACTGGAAAAACATATAATATTATTGAAATCGTAAAAAAACTTGTATTGGAAAATATTTGTAAACTAAATGAAATCCTAATAGTTACTTTTACAGACAAAGCAGCAGGAGAATTAAAAGATAGAATTAGAAAAGGTTTGGGAGAATTATACACGGAAGATTCATCTATTTATACAATTCATTCCTTTTGTGACAATGTAATAAAAGAATTTGGAGTATCGTCAAATTTACCACTTAATATGACTCTTGTTTCTGATGAAAACCTTTATAATTTCATTAATGAATATATAAGAAATGATGATATAACAACTGATATATTGACAGCATTTAAATTAAAAGAATTTGATTGCAAATATTTAGCTAAAGGGTTAGTTAATGGAATAAACAAATATTATCTTAATAAAGATAATGAAGAAGATGAAACGATAATTTCAATGGAAAAAATAAAAAGTGAAGATGTAGATTTTGATAGGCTTTATATAACTACAAAGTATTTAAAAGATGCATATATTTCTTACTTGAATTATAAAAAGGAAAATAATTATAAAACTTTTGATGATATGATTAGACAAGTAAGAGAATCAATAATAGATGATAAATGTGATTTAAAAGATAAATTAAGAAAAAAATACAAATATGCTATAATTGATGAATTCCAAGATACTAATCAACTTCAATTTGACATTTTTAGTAATATTTTCTTATGTGAGAATCACAATATCATTGTTGTTGGTGATCCAAAACAATCGATTTATTCATTTCAAGGTGCTGATGTTGATGTTTATCTAAAGGCTAAAAAAATCATTGTTGATAATGGTGGAATTGATTGCATCCTAATGAAAAATTACAGGTCAAGAAAAGAACAAGTAGAGTCATGTAATAACTTATTTAATTTATATAATTTTAAAGGTACAAATTTTACTGATAGTAGTTATTGTGTGAAAAAAATAGATAATAAAGAATATAAATGCTTATACGACGGACATGAAATTGATGCTTTCTGGATAGCAAGTGAAATAGATGATGATGATTATGCTAAAATTGTTGCTCGTGAGATTGTTAATTGTTGTGAATATGATGAAAATGGTCGTACTCGTTTACAAATAACTGATAAAAATGATGCAAACTATAATTATAGAAATGTTACATTTAAAGATTTTGCAATATTAGGTCGTGATAGGTATTGTTTATTTGATATAATTAATGAACTTAAAAGATTGGGAATACCATTTGTAAGATATAAAGACACGGGTCTGTTTGATGGCAAAGAATGTTCTGATTGGATTGCTTTATTTGAAGCAATTGATGCTATTGACTTTACTGGAAATAATAGAAATATTTTCAGAAAAGTACTCTTTACAAATTTCTTTGGTAAATCTATTAATGAAATTACTGATGATTTGTATAAATCTGATGATAATATAGAATTTAGTTTGCTAATGAAGTGGCGAGAAATTGCTAGTTCAAATAGATGGGAAGATTTAATTAATGATATCATTGTAAGCTCAAAACTTTCAGACACTATGTCAACGCTTAGTAAACTAAGTTCTATAGGAATTTATAAACAAATAGGTAATTACTGCGTCAACTATTTACTAGATAATCATAACATCTGTGATTTAATTATTAATTTAAAAAATTTACAAAGTGGTAGCGAAGAAACTGAAGATGAAAACATTGTTGAGAAGAGTACAAACTTTAACGCTGTGAAGATTATGACAATGCACGCATCTAAGGGATTACAATTTCCTGTGGTTATTACTAAAGGAGGATATAATTTTTCTCAATTGCATTTGTGTGAGTGTTACACATATAGAGATGGAAATAAAAAGTTATTATCTTATTATAATAAAGCAGAATTATTTGATAACGCCGTCATTGAAGAACAAAAAAGATTGTTTTATGTTGCCTATACTAGGAGTGAATATATAACAATAATAGAAAATCCTGTTGACAAAAATGGAAGTATGGAATCTAGCGGATTTAAAGGTATATTATCAAGTTATACAAAAAATAATTCATTTAGAGCTTTAAATGCTAATAATTATAATATAAGACAATTAAAAGAAAAAGTTAAAATTATTTTGTCGAAAACAAATATCGAAGTTGATGATTCACTAAAAGAAAAGCAAGAAGAACTTCTTAAAGAACTTATAAAAAAAGGAACAAAAAAGAAATCTTATAAGCATTCATATTCTTCACTATCACATTCTAACGAAATAACTGAAGATGAAGAAAACAAAGAAGGAAAGCAAGATATAGGTTTATCAAGATTTGATAAGAATAGTATTTATAACAATCCTTTCTTAGATAATACTTTAAAACAACTAATCATTCCTAATGGATTTCCTAAGGGAGCAATTATCGGAACTTGTTTACATGAAATCTTTGAAAAAATTGATTTTTGTAATTTTGAGGAAAGAATAGAGGAAACAGTTGATTATTCTTTTAAAAACTATGCTATCAAAGACAATATGCAATATAAAGAATATGTCAAGAACATTGTAAGAAATGTTATTCTTGCGAGAATGCCTATTATAAATGGCTCTAAGATTACAGAAGAAAATATGTCGTTAAATTCTATTACCTTTAATGATAGAAAATCTGAGATTGAGTTCACATTTAATTTGTTGGATGAAAAATTAAGAAATTATTGTAATGGATTTATTGATTTACTCTTTAGAAGAGGAGAATACTATTGTTTGGTTGACTGGAAATCAGATTGCTTAAGTGATGACTTTGAATCATTTACAGAAAATAATTCTCTTAGAAGTCATGTTAATAACTCTTATTCAATTCAAAGAACATTATATTCGTATTGTTTAATTAAATGGTTAAAGGCTTTTTATAAAAACGAAACTGAAGCAGAAATTTTTGAAAATCACTTTGGAGGAATTTATTATGTCTTTATTCGTGGATGTAACAAGGATACAGGAAATGGTATATACTGTCAAACGTGGAATAGCTTTAGCGATTTAGAAAAATCATTTAATGAAATAATAAAAAGTAAGGTGATGAGGTAATATGATGGATGATTTAAATAAATTATTAAACTTAGAAATAAATAACAGATTGTTATCTCCTATTTGGAAATATGTAATAAATGATATTATTTCAGAAGAAATTAATTGTAACGATGAAGATAAAAATGATTTATTAATATTCTTTAGTGTCTATTTTAGTTTAGTTGACGATGGTAATGTTTGTATATCGCTAAATGAGAATATTGCTTTGAATAAATGGAAAGAAAAATATGAATTCAATAGAATAGTTTTAGAGTCAAAGGATGCTTTTAATAAAGATGATTATGATTACATAATTACCTGTACTGAAGAAAGTATAAGTAAAGCTATAAAGCTAATTAATAAAGGTTTAATTAATAACTTGGTTGGGGAAAAGAAATTCTTTGATATCGAAAATAATTATTTATATTTAAAAAAGTATAATATTGCAAGAAAAGGTATTAAGGAAACTATAGATAGACTCTTTAAACAAAGTTTTAATTGTACTCCATATTTAGATTGCCAAAAAGATAAAGATATAAGTATTGAACTTTCTAAAGGGCAGGCTAAAGTTGTTGATGAAGGGTGCTCTAAAAATTTAATCATCACTGGTGGACCAGGAACAGGAAAAACAACATCAATATTATTTTTACTAATAAACATTTTAAATACTTATAAAGATTATAATGTTTATTTGACTGCCCCAAGTGGTAAAGCCGCTAGCCGTATGAAAGAAAGTATTTTAGGTAGTTTAAAGCGCGTTAAAGAAGATTTTAAAAACCAAAATCAAGAATTGATTACGAAAATTGAAAAATTAGAAGAAAGTACTATCCATAGACTATTATCTTTTAATAGCGAGTCAAGTGACTTTACATACAATAAAAATTATCAATTTCCTGATAAATCAATATTTGTTATTGATGAAGCTAGTATGATTGATATTTGTATTTTTAACTCCTTACTAGAGGCTATTCCTACTAATGCTAGAGTCTTCATTATGGGTGATAAAAACCAATTACCATCTGTTGAGTGTGGAGCTGTTTTTGGAGAACTATTGAAAATGGATAGTTTAAAAGATAATATTATTGAATTAGATGAATCAAAAAGATTTGATGAAAGCACAGATATTTATAAACTTGCTAATATCATAAATAAAAATCAAAAACTAAATATTTCCCAAGAAGACTTTAGGCAAGTAAGTGATTTTAAAATTGAAAAAGATGATGATAAAAAACCTATATTTTATTATAATAATGAATGTACTAAAGATGAATTTAATAATATGCTTAAAATATGGGGTAATAACTATTATAAAGACTTACAAAGTGAGTTTAAAAATATTGATATTAATTCTTTAAATAAAGACGAAATAAAAGATAAATTTTCTAATTTATTTGAAAAAACAGAATCTGCTAAGATATTATGTGCTGAAAATGAAGGCTCTACAGGAGTAAAATATATCAATAATTTGATAAAGAAATTAACTATAGATGATTCGCAAACAACATCTGTAGAAGGGTATTTTACAGGCGAGTTAATGATGATAAATAAGAATAACAAGATATTAGATTTATATAATGGTGATTCTGGAGTATTAGTAACTTTTGCAAACGATAAGACTCTTTACTTTATGGTTAAGAAAGCTACAAAGCTAATAAAAAATGATGGAAAACAAGAGGATAAAATCTTTAAATTAGGTGATTTTATGTTTTATCCATTAAGAATGATTACCAAAAGTGAAATTGATTTGTCTTATGCAATTACGATACATAAATCGCAAGGTTCAGATTACAAAAATATTTTAGTAATACTGCCTAAACAAAAGGGACATCCTTTACTCAATAGACAAATCATTTATACTGCTATTACGAGAACTAAAGGAAATACTTATATCCTTTCTAATTTTGATCGCATTGAAGAAGCAAAAAATAGACTTATTTTAAGAGACACAAATATCTCTTGAATTATATAAAATCCATGTCATTTGGCATGGGTTTTTATATTTCTTTGAAAAATAAATAACCTAATATATGATTAATATATTTATGGAGGTTGTTTATGAAAAAGGTTATAAAAAAAATATTAATTGTTTTATGTTTAATAGCAATGATAAGTGTAAACTATAGTTTTTCCCTAAAGGCTTATACAAAAACTGGTCATGATGATTTTCTTGAAATAAGAAAAGGAAAATATGTGAGTTTATTAAATGAAATCGATGATGAAATTATTGAAAAACTATATAAGGCAACAAAATGGAAATTCTTTGGTTGGGAGACAAAAAATATATATGTTTCTGAACCTATTGAGTATGATGGTAAAATTGTTTTTGCGAGAACAAACAAGTCTAGTGAACCATTAACAATAGCATATTCATTAAGAGAAGTAATGATAACTACAACAAGTGTCAAGGTAACAGGTAGTGTTAGTGCTAAAATCACAGGAAAGTTAAAGAAAGTTAATTTGGATGGAACAATATCTGGTGATTTAGAGCGTGAAAGTCAAAATACGATTCAAAGCCAAAGAGATGAAAAAACGGAATTTAAAATAACTATTAATCCTAATAAAAAGGTAACTATTATTACGACTGGAACTGGTTATTTAACAAGTGGAGTTAGTAAACATTATTTGTTTGGTTTTACATCTAAAAAAGGATCTTGGGAACGAATTGATGTTGAGACTACGTATTTTGAATTAAGAGAGGAAGATGTTTCATGAAGAGAAAAATAGCTTTAGTGATTACACTTGGAGTTTTAGTAATTGTTACAATTATTTTTTTAAATATTATAAAGAAAAATGAGACTTTTGATGTAACACTTTTTAAAAAATCATACTCTATAATAACTAGTGGTAGTAATGATAGTTACTTGGAAGTTTTATTCTATGTAAGTGATAAAAATGTATCTTTTGTGAGAAATGATAAAATACTTAGTTCATCTATATCGGATAAAAACAAAGATAACTTAATAGAAGTTAAAATAGTTGATGTAGTTGATAGAAAATACACTCAAGTAATAAAGAATAAAAAATTTCATCTATATTCGTTTATTTTCACCCCTATAACAGAAGTAAATGATGATTTTGTTTTTGAACTAGATAAAGCATATTTAAATATTAACAATTCAGATATGGAGTATATGTTTTATATAGGTTCATTTTATATGACAAAAGTACCATTTTATGGAAGTCAAGACGATATATCGTTATCAAATCTCAAACCTCTAGTTGGCTTTCTTGATAGAAATAAAACTTTAGTTGGTGTAGGAATTGAATTAAATAACTATACAAATAAAAAGATTACTATTAAAAGTTTTGAGTTTTTAAGATCAGGAATCAAAGCTTCAAACAAAGATATAGTTATTAGTCCTAATAATTATTATCCTAGTCAAGATATAGATGATATTTTAGGATATCAATACAATGTTTTTGAAAGTGAATTTATAGATTCAGCGTTTGAAGAAGAAATTGAAAGTAAAACAAAAAAAGAATTCTTAATACCATTAAAATATCATAATGAATATTCGGTTAATAGCTTAGGTATTGTAATAACTTATGAAATAAATAATAGTATTCATAAAATGTATGTTGATGAATTTACCTTCTTCAAGGATAATTCTATTGTTACTAAATATGATGAAGTGATATTGTATAGTTATGATAAGTGTTAAACTTGAAAATATATGTAAAAGTTATCACAAGAAAGAAGTTCTTAAAAATATTAATTATGAATTTCAAAAAGGTTTATATATTTTGTGTGGTGAAAATGGAATAGGAAAAAGTACAATTATAAAAATAATAAAAGGATTTGTAAAACCTACTAAAGGTGAGGCAATAATTAATGGCAAAATATGTTATATTCCTGATAAAGTTGTCTTTCCTAGTTATTTAACTATAGATAATATTTTGAAATCTTTAAAGGAATATTATAAGTCAAAAATAGAAATTAGTGAGTTATATAAATTATTTAATTACACTGCTTATAAAGATTATCGAATTAAACATATATCTAAAGGAACATATCAAAAATTGCTTTTATCAATATCTCTACTTAATTTATCTGATATATATTTGTTTGACGAGCCTTTAAATGGTTTGGATCATGAAACCTGTCTACTGTTTAAAAATTTTTTACAAACAATTATTAATGATAATAAAATAATTATTATTTCTTCTCATTTACCTGATTTTTATTTAGATTTAAATCCAACAATAATACATATTGAAAGTGGTATCTTAAAATGTTAAAGGTAGTGTATCGATTTTTGATTCATAAATATTTAAAAATCACTAGTTTTGTTCTCTATGGATTTGTGCTTTTGTTAAGTATAATTATATTTGAAGATATTTCTATCATTTCTAACTATGAAAAATTAAAGATGTATTATAATAATTGTTTCCAATATGTATTAATTTTAAATATTGTATTAGGTATTTTTGTTTGGGGACATTTAAATTTAAAGGAAACGGATGATTATAAAAAGATAGTTATTAATACAAATAAATTAACATATGTTTTTTGTAAAACAATTATCCTAGTCGCTTATGAAACTTTTAATTTGTTAATAGAATTCATAATTGTTACGCTAATAGGTTATTTGTACACAAAAATGGTTGCGAAGGAAATAGTTTTAATATTTATTAATTTATTAATTGGGTGTCTTTTTTATTCACTTATTTCCGGGATTTTTGTGCTTATCTTTGATGTGTTTAATTATATTTACTTATCAATTGGTCTTTTTATCATTTCTTTTACAAATGCTTTAAAATATGTTATTGTTAGTTATAATAGTGTTAATTTAGAGTGTTCAGTTAGTTATTATATGTTCCTTTTACTAATATGTTATATTGTTTATATAATCATATTTATGTATAAAGAAATTGCTTAAGTATCTATTGATTTTGTTTCAGATTAGATGTATAATAATATAGAGATGTTCCTTGCCTAACCATCTCAAAATAAAAAACAAGGAGTTAATTTATGGAAACAAAAACTAGAAAAATAACTCGATTGGCAATTATTGCAGGCTTATATGCGGCATTGACAATCGTTTTTCATTTATTTCTTATGGTGAAATACAAGTAAGGTTATCAGAAATGTTGATTATTTTATGTTTCTTTAGTAAAGATTACATATTATCATTGACTTTTGGATGCTTAATAGCTAATGTATTTAGTACATTTGGGATTGCTGATTGCATATTTGGAACACTAGCTACTTTTCTATCAGCTATTTTTATTTATATATCTAGAAGATACTTTAAATTTGGACTTTTTGCATCTTGCTTATGGCCAGTACTATTTAATGGAATAATTGTTGGAATTGAAATTGCTGTTTTAAGTGATGTTTCAATTGGTTTAAGTATTCTTTATGTTTCAGCTGGAGAATTAATAGCAATGATGATTGGTTATTTTGTAATGAAAATATTATCAAAAAGACAATATTTTCTTGAACTAATAAAAGAGGATATTGATTTATTATAGTTTACTATGTTATAATTATTCTATAAATAAAAGGCAAGAGGTGATAAAATGAAATTAAAAAAGTATATGTGGGTTGTTGAATGGGTTGCAGTTGCTTTACTTATGTGTTTAGCAATATTTGCTGTGATAAAAGAAGAGTTGTACCTATATATGTTTAGCTTATTGTTTATTATTTTTGGATTATTTAGAATAATTCCTTTAATAAAGACAACAGAATCAAAATTAGTAAAGATATTTATTAGTATTGAAACAGTGGTTGATCTTGTTGTTGGATTACTAATTCTTCTCGCAACAATTTACGATTGGAATTTTGTGAAAGGAACTAGTTTGTTAGGCATTCTTATTGGCGGTGTTATTTATTTAAGAGGCTTTATATATTTCTTAGGAGCAACTGTTAAAGATGAACCTTCTGATTTCATGGGATTTATTACCAATATAGCTTTAATTACAATTGCTACAGTTATAATATGCAAGGGAGGTTTTAATACAACTATCCTTTCATGGATGCTATTTGTGATAATATTTATTATTTGTGTTATATTTTCTATTAAAGGTTATAAAGGTTTCAAAAGTTATCGTGGTTCAATTGTTGGTGAGAGTAAAATAAAGAAAATTAAGAGTAAAGAGAAAAAGGAACCTAAAGAGAAAAAAATGCCAACATCTGATGAAATAAAGAATGATATTATAATCGATAAAGAAAATAATATAACTGAAAAGAAAGATGAAATCAATGTATAAAAATAATTATCTAAAGAATTTATTGAATATTGTGCTAAGTGCTATTATTTTAATAGCATTTTGCTTTATTGTTTCTATAGCAGTTATTTATTCTCATAGGGTAAGTAATACAAAAAAGAATGATTATTCCTTTTTAAATGGCTTATCAAATAAAGTTGTTCTAGTTATTGGCGATGGCATGGGAAAAGAACATGTAAAATTAAACCGAAGTCTAGAAAAATATATTTTAGAAAGCAAAATAAATGGTGACGTAGAAACTAATTCACTTTCAATATTTGGACCAACTGATTCAGCAGCTAGTGCTACAGCGATGGCTACGGGAGTAAAAGTTCTAAATAGAAGATTATCAAAAAATGACCGAAGGGATATCAAAAATATTTCTGAGTATACAAAAGAAATTGGCAAAGGAGTGGGAATTGTTACAACGGATATGTTAACTGGTGCTACTCCAGCAGCTTTTTCATCACATAGTCTAGATAGAAGTTATGATGAAGAAATTATAAAAGGTCAAGCCCAAAGTAGCATTGATATTTTCTTAGGCAAGGGTAAGGATTTATATTTATCTCATAAAAATGATTTTGAGGAAAATGGATATAGCATTTTTACTGAAAAAGGAGAAATAGATTTAAATTCTAACAAAATAGTTGGGGCTTTTTCTCAAGTTGATAATACTTATCGTAGCGACGAAAATCATGATATTTTAGAACTTACAAAAATAGCCATTGAATTTCTCGAAAAAAAATATGGTGACAAGGGATATTTTCTAATGATTGAAGAAGCTCATATTGATAAAAATAGTCATAGTAATAATATTGAAGGTGCTGCTGATGCAGTTAATGGATTATATAATGTAATTTCATATTTAGATGAATATATGAAAACATGTAATGATTTTTCATTTGTTCTTACTAGTGATCATGAAACAGGAGATTTAATAATTGATGGAACTGAATATACGAATGAAATGTATCATAGTAAAGGTCATACTAAGAAAAACGTATATTATCTTGTAAAGACAAATGCAAACATTGATAATACAAAAATGCCTTCAACAATCGATAATACAGATATATTTAAGATATGCAAAGGATTATTGACAGATGAATGATGATTTCAAAAATTTATATTTAAAAAATCCTTGTTATTATAGTTTATTTCCTTATGAAGAAGTAAAAAATGATGTTTTTTGTGAGAATGACTATGTGAAAATCGAAAAAGGTTTTGATTTCTTATCATTTAATTTTGAAAAAAGTTTTCACGAAACTGACTATAATAAAGGATATAAAGAAATTTGTGTTTGTGAGAATATTTACAATAAAATAAAGAGTAAATTAAAATATAATTATTCTGCAAAGAAATATGTTAAAGCTTGTATTTATGGATCTGGTGATGCACTTATTGAAGCAGATAATCATAGCAAAAAAACTTTTGAAAAAAGTGAATTTAAACTATTTACAACTTTTTTCTCATTTGAGGATAATGATAGTTATACAGAATATGATGATTATAGAATTTGGTATCAGTTAAAATTAATACCTATTGAAGAAATTGATTCATATGATAAACTTTTGCTTAAAATGAAGGAAATAAATATTACTAAAAAGAAACCAACACTTTTATTGCATAGTTGTTGCGGACCATGTAGTAGTTATGTTTTGAAATTTCTTCATGATTTCTTTGATATAACCATTTTATATTATAATCCTAATATTTTTCCTCGTGATGAATATAATCATCGACTTGATACGCAAAAAGAAATTGTAAAAAAGTTAGGATATGATATTAAGATAATAGAAGATGTTTACGATCATAAATCATACCTAGATTACATAAAGGGTGAAGAAAATTGTGAGGAAAAGGGTAAAAGATGTTATTTATGTTATGAACAAAGATTGAAAAGAACAGCTTTTCTTGCGCAAAGCAAATATGATTACTTTACAACTACAATTTCAATTAGTCCATATAAGGTTAGTTCTTATCTTAATGAAATAGGAAAAAAATTGGAAAATGAGTATAATGTGAAGTATTTGTATTCTGATTTTAAACTTAATGATGGATATAAAGAATCAATTAAGTTATCTAAACTTTACAATTTATATAGACAAGAATATTGTGGGTGTGAATTTTCGAAAAATAAAAATTAGGAATTAATCCTAATTTTTTATTTTACAGTGATTAAATTGTATTTTGATGAACCAAATCCCAATTTTTCACTAGCTTTTATAGTAAGCAAACCATTTCGTGAGAGAACTCGTTCTTTGAAATGATCTAATCCTTCACAATTTGAATTGAAAACAATGTCTATTGAAGCTTGATCTATTGCTATTGGGTCTAGTGATGATAAAATACCCATATCAGGAATGCAAGGATCTTCAGCAACTTCGCAGCAATCGCAATCAACGCTCATATTACATAATACATTTATGAACGCTGCTTTTCCTTCAAACATTTTCATAATAGAACTTGCGCTATCAGCCATAGATTCTAGGAATTTGTCATGATCAGCAGTCCAAAGTTTTGTGACATCACCAGCTCCATGAATATATGCTTTTCCGTATGAAGAGGCTAAACCAATTGATAATTGTTTTAAAGCTCCACCATATCCACCCATTGGATGCCCTTTGAAATGTGAAAGAACAAGTAGAAAATCATAATTTTCCAGATTTTTACCCACATAATTTTTTTTGATTATTTTGCCATTAGGAATATCTAAAATTAAGTCAGGTTGAATGCTATCTAAAATATCAACATTGAAGTATTTTGTCCATTCATGAAGTTTTAAAGTTTTCATATGTTTTTCAGTTGTGTTTCGTCCACCTTCATAGGCTGTATTACATTCTACAATAGTTCCTTTTAGATAGTCACATATTGGTTTCCAAAATTCCGGTTTCATGAAGTTTTGATTGCCAACTTCACCAGAATGAACTTTAATTGCTATTCTTCCAGTTGGGTTAATGTTTAATAACTTAAATAGTTCTAATACTTTCTCTTTTGTAATTTCTTTTGAATAATAAACGTTTGGAATCATATTTTTAATCCTTTCTTTATATTCGATCTTGACCCCACCAGTCGGGTACTAGTTTTCCAAGAGTTATCGTTTCCTTTGTTTCTAGATTTAAAAGTATTTCAATATCTTTACTGTTTTTATCTAGTTGCATAAGTAGTTCTCGACATGCACCACATGGTGTTCCTAGCTTACCATTTGGCATAATTGCTAAAAGTTTTTTAATTTTACTCTCTCCATTAGTTATCATATTAGCTATGGCATTTCTTTCAGCACACATTCCTAAAGATGAAGCTGTATCAATGCATACACCAACATAAATATTGCCATCTTCAGTCAGTATAGCAGCTGCTACACTACCTGCTTCAACAAATGGTGAGATAATACGATTATGTTGAATGGATTTTGCTCTATTATATAGTGTTTCCCAAATATTCATATTAAACCTCAAATATCATGATTTATGTTTATTATATTATATATTTATTTTAAAATCAAGTAGGTGATAATAATTTTTGTAAGTTTATTCTTTAGCATTTTTATAAGAAATGAGAATATGACAAGGAGCAAAAATGATTGCAAATATAAGAAGTATTATTGATCTTGTAAGAATCCCACTAAAAATAAAAACTATTGATGGAATAATTGCTAATGATAAAGATCTGAAGATACTATTTTGCTTAAAGCAAATAGCCCAAATTGAGCAATACGATAGAACAAGAATACTATTAATTATTATATATATAGAAAATGCAGTTTTGCTTATAAAACCAAATGATAAATACTTTATATTAATAATCATAAATATAAAGGAACCAAAGCGACCTATTTGTTCTAATGTTTCAATAGTTTTATTATCATACTTGTTAATAAAACCATCTTTACATTTTATGGCAAATATTATGTTAGGTATCATGATTATGGCAATAAACAATAATCCATATATATTTATCCAGATGAAGTTGTTATTTGCTAGTAATAGCATATTATTTTATTTCCTTCATTTTTCTAATTTTATTTACATTTCTATTCATCAAATGTCTTCCTATTAACTTATAGATTATTTTTTTGATTTTTGAAAGATTTTGATTATAATTTTTTAGTAAATCATCTGGAGAATCAAAGACACCATAATCGTTAGTTATTCCTTCACTTTGAATATAAGTATTATTTTTATTGAAGTCTATTTGTAGATTGTTAATGTCTTTTACAGCAACTCCATAGCCAAAATAACTTTTGGTATTATTCGGAATAATATTTTTAAGGTTTGATAAATATAAATTATCAAGAATAAAACCTTCTAATTCATACCATTTTTCATCAAGTAGAACCTCAACCCAACTGTGTAAAATGTTATTAGGAGCTTTTTTGTATACGAATCCAGTCATAGCTCCTTTTTGTAGTTTTTTATCAATAGTAAATCCATGTATTCGGCAATGTATATTACAACTTCTTAAAAGAGCCATAAAAAGAGTGCCTTTCGTGTTGCATTGACCGTAACCATCACGAAGTACTTTTGAAGCTGGAATTGAATCATCAGTATTATATCCAAATTTTATTTCATCTCTAATGAAATTGTAAATGGCTTTAACACATTCAGAAGGTTGTAAGTTTTTGAAGCCCTTATCATTTATCAGTTTTTGAATATTTTTATTGCTATAATCAAGCATTTTTGTTTCTTGTAAATAATTCATATATTCCTCGATTCTGTTAATTTTTGTTATTTTATATCAAAAGTAAAAGTACCATTTTTACATATTTCAGAAGTTTCAATAATAATGTATGTGGTTCCTTTCTGAACATTTTCGATTGTTAGTTTTCATTACTTTTTGAATTAAGAGTTGTTAACTCTGTTTTTGTATCGTTAATGTCATAGGAAATTTTAACATTTCCTTCTTCAAGGTTTAAAGAACAGATGATTTTACTATTGTCATTTGTGCAGTTCAATTTAAGCACCATTGTTCCTTCTAGTTTTTTTGAAACTTATTGAATAATTATTTGAAGTGCTTTCACGAAGAAGTCCAACTGCTTTGTATTGAGATTTGTAATGTGAATTATTAGTATCACATCCTATAATAAATAGAATAAGTAGTATCGTAATAAATATAATTGATTTTTTCAAAATTAAATCTCATTTCTTTACATGTTAGATAATTATATCCTTTTTTTATATTTTTTTCAATAAAAAAATTAACAATATAAATAAAAAAGAACTATAATAAAAACATAGTCCTTTAGTGTTTTATTTAATAATTTTTAAGTATTATTTAGATATTTTTATAATTCATATACGGCAATAATTTCATTTCCACACATTTCACCATTTTCAACAAACCCATATTTTCTATATATATCTCGTGCACGGGTGTTTTCTTTTTCGTAAGATAGCCATACTTTTTTAGCTTCACCAAATGGAAATGTACGAATCAAGTTTATCGCTGCATCTATTGTTTGTTTTCCCAATCCCTTTCTTTGATATTTTTTATCAATCATAAGACGCCAAAGACTATAATTTTCTTTGATTAAGTTACTTTCGTTTTCATTACCTACTGTACCTTTTCCAATCATAATAAAACCAATAAGATCAAAATCATTGTAAACAGCTAAAGGTAAAGCGTTGTTACCTTCATTTCTTGTAGCATAGGCTTCTGCTAAACTTTGCATGTTTTCAGCAACAAAATCTTTTTGATTTTCAAATGGCTCTAAAAGGCAAACTTTCCATATGTTTGCATTTGTGATTTCTTTAAATATTATCATATTTTAATTCCTCCATATGATTTTTAATGGTAATACCTATTATATCATTTGCTTTAACTATTGTAAATAACCATATAGTTGCAAGGAATATCATAAGTTATTCAAACATGATGAATGACTATATCTAAAAGTATATAAACATTACAAACTACACTTTTCCAACCTAAAATCACTTAAAAAATTACACTTTTCCAACTTATAACAAAGTCAATAAGTATTTATAGATATTTATGATCTTTTTGTTATATAAAAAGTCTTCATTTGCGAAGACTTTAATTTTAATATAGTATAATATTATTTAGTATAAATCTATCGTTCTTGTATTTCTTTTCCACTAAGATGTTCAATATCTATTTTGTAAATCTGTGCAGCCTTACCGGCACGTGCAATTTCTTCATCGATTAATTGTTCATTGGGATAATATTTAAGAGCGATTTTCTTTAAAAGGGTGTTTTTTTCAGGAGTATCTTCAAGTATATGGCATTTACCAAACACTACTACACTTTGCATAAATGGTGCCCAAGTTTCATTTTTAATAGTTTCATTTTCATACACCGTAAAGCAAACTTTGCTAGAAGAACGTATAGCATCAACTTTGTGTCCTACTCGTGATCCGTGAAAGTAGATTTTTTCAGTGTCTTTATCATAGTAATGATTGATAGGAATGGCATAAGGATAGCCATCATCACCATTTAAAGAAAGAACACCTCACCTGCTTGATAGGAGAAGAGCTTTTGCTGAAGTTATATCGATTTCATTCTTTTTTACGTATAGTTCTAAACATTATTTTACTCTCTATATTATAAAATTTATTTATTTTGTAATGACAACATTACCATTTGCATCAAGAAGTGGTGTAATACCACCAGCATAGCCTGTACTCCATACTAAATAATTTATGCCATTTTTCTTTATCTACAAGTATTTGACGAACAACAGCATTTTTTAATTGTGAACCTTCTTTATATATAATTTCAAATCGTTCTTTATTTTTAGTCATTTTAAATACCTCCATATGTTAATTATATTATATATTTAAATGTAAAGTTTAAATTTGGTAATAACTTAAATATATAATAATATTTTAAAGAAATTTAGATATTATAATTAGCTTTTGTTATGTTGTTGTTTATATTAAAACTTTGATTTTTGATAATATATATTTTTAATTATTATTTAAGTGAGTATTCGAAATAAACTCTTCCAGTTTCTTGCTGTGCACCAATCTTTTTATAAAATTCAATCGAAGAATTGTTCCAATCAAGACAATTCCATTCTACCTTCGAATATCCTTCACTTTTTATAACATCAAAAAGCTTATATAGAAATTCTCTGCCGAAACCTTGGTGGCGATATTCTGGTTTTATGAAAATGTCTTCTAAGTGTGCATTAGCTCTTGTTGAGAAAGATGCAAAGATTGGATAATATATTGCATAACCAATAGGTCTATTATTAATTTCAGCTATAATTGCAGTAGCAACATTTTTTTCAAAAAGCCAAAAATTTAATGCTTCTATAGATCCTGTCATGTCTTCGGGACGTTTTTCGTATAGTGCCAGACCATTTATCAATTCATAAATTAAATGAATGTCTTTTTTATTTGCTTTTCTTATCATTAAGATATTTTGCATTTTTATATTCAACAACTGGAGTTTGATACGGAACCTTTTTCAAAAATCCATTATAGTTCTTTTTAAAGTCTATGTTATCACTCATAATTGTCTTCCTCTTAACTTTCGATTTGTTTTTATTTGAATTTTCCAAATTAAATGGTATTTTTTAATCATTCCTGTCGATAAGATAAGTCATAAGAAAAGTCTTACAAAACGATAAATTTGGCGCGCCCAGCAGGACTCGAACCCGCAACATCCTGATTCGAAATCAGACGCTCTATCCAATTGAACTATGGGCACACAAATATGATTATATCACACTATATCTTTGAAAACAATAAATATTTAAAACAAATATTGGCATAATCATTTTTATATTTGATATTTTGGTATGTTTATTGTATAATATATCTAGGTGATTTACATGATTATTTGTGTTGATTTAGATAGTACACTTTTACGAAGTGATAAAAGTATTAGTCAGTATACAATTTCAACTTTTGAAAATATGAAACAAAATGGCAATACAATTATTATAAATACTGCGAGAAGCTATCAAAGATGTGTAAATTATGCTAAAGAAATAAATGCTGATTATATAATTTGTAATGGTGGAACTGATATCTATCAAAAAGAGACCAATAGTTATATTCGAATTTATAATATATTCATCCCAAAAGAAGTAGTTTCGAAAGTGTGTAAGGAGTATCTGATGTATTGTAAGCACCTTTCTATTCAGACTGAAAAATATTTTTACACAACACAGGATAATCCAACTGTAGATTTTGTTACGAAATTACCTGAAAAGAATTCATTTTCTTATAATGCATATAAAATAGTAATTTATAAGGGATTAAAAGAAGACATTGATAGAATATCTTTAGAAAATGGACTAGAATATGAAGTATATGTTAATGGGTCTTATGGCAAAGTAGGCATAAAAGGCGTTGATAAGTATTCAGGTTTAATGAATCTTTTAAAAATTAAAGATTTAGAGAAGGAAGATGTTATCTTCTTTGGTGATGACATAGGTGATTTAAAGTGCTTACTTAATTGTACTTATGGAGTTGCTATGAAAAATAGCATTCCAGAAGTGTTAGAAGCTATTCATACTGTGTGTGATAGTAATGATAATGATGGCGTTAGTAAATATTTAAATAAATTATACGAGGAGAAAAAAGTATGAAGAAAGTATTTAATGCATTTTTAGTTTTATTCTGTTTACTTGTTATTTTTGGATGTAAGAGAACAGAATATTCTTTAGAAATTGAAATTCCTGAAAAAGTTTATGAAGGAATGGATTCAAATTTGATTGTAAAACTTATGCCTACTGGATCAGTTGTTACTGAATATGAAGTTTCTTCATCAAATGATGAAATATTTACAGTAACTAAGTCTAAGGTTACAGGTGTAAAAGAAGGAGATGCCGTTCTAAAAGTTACTTTAGTGCTAACTGATGAACTTAAAAAAAGTGGTTCAAGCAAACAAAAAACACTTACTGCTGAGACTAATGTTCATGTTAACAAAAAAGAAGTAGAAAAAAATTATGCACTAGATGTTGATTATAAGGATACTTTATCTATTGGTGGTACTTGTAAGTTGACTTTAAAAGAAAAGAATTCTGGAAATGAAATTACAGAATATGAAGTATTTAGTGTAAACCCAACAATAGCTATTTACGAAGATGGCGTAATTAAAGCTTTAAGTGAAGGAACTGCAGAATTTAAAGTTTCATGTTATTATGATGAAGTTCTATTAACAAAAACTATTAGTATTAAAATTTCTAAGCAAAGTGGAGAAGTAGAAAAAGATTATGCACTAGATGTTGACTACAAGAATGCTTTATCTATTGGTGATACTTGTAAGTTAGCTTTAAAAGAAAAGAATTCTGGAAATGAAATTACAGAATATGAAGTATATAGTGCAAATCCAACAATTGCTATTTATGAAGATGGTGTAATTAAAGCTTTAAGTGAAGGAACTGCAGAATTTAAAGTTTCATGTTATTATGATGAAGTTCTATTAACAAAAACTATTAGTATTAAAATTTCTGGACCAAGTGAATTTACATATAGTTTAAGATACTTTGATACTATGCAAATTGGTGAAAAGTGCAGGTTAGAAATATTTGACAAAAATGATGAAATTGTTTCTAATTATAAAGTAGAAACATTAAATGAAGAAATTGCAACTTTTGATAAAGGCATTATAAATTGCTTAAGCAAAGGAGAAGCCTCTTTCAAAATTAGCGTAGGTGAAGATGGTTCTTATCAAGAAAAGACAATAAAAATTCAAGTAGTCCAATTTTTAAATGAATTAGAAATTAATATTCCAATGAATATTTATGAAGGACAAAAATTTGTTTTTGAAGTTAAAACAAGTGAAGGAAAGGTTGTTAATAACTTTTCAGTAGAAACAAGTGATGAAGATATTCTTTTCTATGATGAAGACTCGAATACATTTGAAGCTTACGAAGTTGGTAAAGTTACTTTAACTGTCACTGCTGAAATTGATGGTTTAGAAGTAAGCTGTGAATTTGATATAAATGTTTATAAAGGATACCAATTAAACATTGAAATCAAAAACGAAATTGTTTTAGGTAGCAAAGAGAAAATTAAAGTCTATGTTACTCCAGGAATGATTTACTTAGATGAATTTGAAGTTTCTTTTTCAAAAAATGATATATTAAAATTTGAAAATCAAGAAGTAGTTGCTTTGGCAAGAGGAAAAACTCGTCTTTATGTAAAAGCAAATTATAATGATATAGAGATACAAAAATTTGTTGATATTGAAGTTGTAAGAAACATTAATTATGAACTAGAAGTTAATATATTCAACTATTTATTTGTTGGAAGCATGGTGGAAGCAAAAGCAAATATACGTCCTTTTGGTGAACAAGTTGAGAATTTCAAAATTCTATCAAGCGATGAAAGTGTTGTGAAAGTCGATGGAACTACTGTATCTGCATTAAAACAAGGTAAGGTTGTTCTAACATTCACAGGAACATATAATGGAAATGAATATAAATTAGAACGTGAATTAGAAGTTTATGATTTTACAGGAATAAAAATTGAAATCAAAAAAGATTTGTTATTAAATGAAGTTTGTTCTTATGATGTTTATGCATTACCAAATAATGTAAAATTATATGATTTTGATATTAATCTAAACAATGAAGGAATACTTCTTGTAAGCACTAAAAATGTCTTTGCTAATGGTGTTGGAAGTGTTACAATTGAAGTAAGTTACAAATATTTAGATAAAGTATATAAAGCAAGTGAAATTGTAACAGTTCAAAAAAATCAATTTAAATTAGAAAGAATATTTGTTGAGGGCTCAAAAGGTATTCTTGAAGGCACTGAAACAAATCTACAAGTTACTACATACCCAAAGAATGTTGATTGCAAAATCAAATTCAAGACTAGTGATGAAAAAATTGCTACAGTTGATGATAAGGGATTAGTTAAGGCTATTAGTCTTGGAAAATGCGTTATAACTTGTTATGATAGTGAGAATGAAAATGTATATACAATTCATAATATAACTATTATTGAAAAGAAAGATATGTCAGTAATAAACGGTAATACAGGAACTAGTACATATCAAGGACGTTACTACGAAGAGTCAATTAAGTACTATTATGAATTAATGAATGGAATCAAAGAAACTACATATTACGGATATACATCTTCACAAACTCCTAATATGGATGTTGATGGCTTAGGTGGTTTAAGTCAAACTTCAGAAATAGATAAATTCTATCCACAAAATGTTCATGTTTTAGAAGTTCCATCATCAAAGAATGTTAAAATTGTACCTTGGGCAAATCTTGAAGGCCACGAATGGACTTTAACTACTGTTAAAGGATTTATTAAAACATATGAAGATAAGAATCCAGGTAAGAAAGTAATATGTGCTATAAATGGTGATTTCTTTGATATAAAGGCATTAGGAGATTTACCATATCAAACTACTGGTGAAAATGTTACTGATGGAGAATTTTATAGAACATCAAATGGACATGGCGCCGGAGGAACATTAGGCTTTACAAATAATGGTACAGCTGATTCACTTATTGCTGATGGTAAGGCTGAAAGAACTCCATATTTAGTTATGGCTATTTATGATGAAAATAATAATATTGTAAAAGAACTTCCAATTGAAAATATTAATACTGAACCAGAAGATGGTCAAAGTAGTGTTTATTATGGATTATATAAATCACACGAATATCAACCAAAAGAATTTACTACAGAGGGAACATGCTTTATGGTTGAAAATGCTGAACTTGCATTACCAAATAGTAATAGTGATTTCTATGGATTAGGTACAATTACTTCAACAGAAGTAAAGAAACTTGAAAAAGGAAGCTTTGCAATTACAACTAAAAATAAAGAGGTAATTGATGCTTTAAAGGTTGGCGTAAGAATACGTGTTCAATATGAATTTATTGGAAAATTTAAAGATGTTACTGGAGCAACTGGATATAACAATCTAATTTATAGTGATGTTAATAATATGCCAAGTTCATATATCGCTGATAGAGCTCCACGTACTGTAATTGGAAAGAAGGCCGATGGAACACTTGTTATGATGGTAGTTGATGGTCGTCAAGCAGCTAACAATATGTATGGTTGTGATGGTTCTGAATTATCAGCAATTATGAGCGCTTATGGCTGTGTAAATGCTTATAATCTTGATGGCGGTGGCTCTTCAACAATTGTTGTTCGTGATGAATCTGGATTAAATGTATTAAATTCTCCAAGTGATGGCCGTGAAAGATCTGATGGAAACTGTTTATTAGTTGTTGCCGATGATCCAAACTATGTATGTGAAGAAGTTGAAGTAACAAGCACAAAAGCTGTACTAAGTGTTAAAACATTTAATGAAAATTTAAAAAATAAAACTCCATATTTATTAGTAAATGGCAAATACTATGAAGCTGAAAATGGTCTTGTAACAATTGACAATCTTGTTCACAATACAACATATGACTATCGAGTATGCTATAAAGATGGAGATCAAATGATTGAATCGTTGACAGTTGGTTCATTTACTGCAAAAAAATCAGGATTTAAGTTCCTTGGAATAACTCTTCAAGAAGATGATAATTATTATTTGTTTAAAGCATATTATATTGATGAAGATCATGCAAGCAATTGTAGTAGTATTCTAATATCGCTTAATGGTGATGAAACATATTTTGCTAATGATGAAATAAAACTATCAAAAGAAATGTTTGGATATTATATTGAGACAGTGAAATTTAAGTACTGGTATGAAGATGATATAAATAAATATGATGTTACTGTAAATGATTATTTTTATATAAATAATTAGACTAAAAAAGCATATTTTAGGAGTTTCCTAGAGTATGCTCTTTTATATAGGCTTTATTATTTCATATATCATTAATGATTAAATATAATTTAGTTACTTATTTACACTATTTTTTAGTGCAAAAGTTTAGTATCAATAGTATTGATATAAATGAAATCTATTTAATTATAAAATATAAAAAATAGTAGAAATAATTCATAAATTGTGGTAAAATAGATTATAAGTATAATTAATTTTAAGAGGTCACTATGAGAGATGTTGCACTTAATAAACTATTACAATTAATCCATTATTCTCCAAGTAAAAACTTTGAGGAAGCAACTGTAAGAAATGTTGAATTTATCAGTAGTTCTAAAACTATTAATTTATATATAGTCATAAAAAAAGTTGTCCCAATAACGGAAATTCTTGAATTTAATGATAATTTAAAACAAGGAATGATAAAAATTGGTGCATGCTTAAATATTAATATAACATATGAATATGAAAATAAAGTAATTAACGCTGAACTACTTAAAGAATATTATGAATATACTTTAAACATATTAAAAAATCGAAAAGTTATATTTTTATCATTAGATAAATTTCAAGTTGAATTTAAAGATAATGAAGCAATTATATATGTTGGTGGGGATAGTGATGTTGAACTTATAGAGCCTTTGTTTAGATTTGTACAAAAATCAATTGAAGCGTTAGGAATCACATTTACCAACTTTACAGTAAAGATAAATGAATCAATAGTGTCTATCGATGAAACAATAAAAGAAAGTGCTATTGATGATTTAAATATGGCTATAACTAATTCTAAAAATAGTGTTTCTCATAAAGACTCAAAAGAACAGGTAAAAATTTATAAACCTGAAAAGAGAAAAAGCCATATTAATGGTAATCCTAACTCAATTTCAGAAATTCCTTCTACAGAAGAAAAATTAGTTGAGTATAAACAGTTAAAGGGTTCAACATATTTCTTGATTGAAGGTATTGTTAAGACATCTAAACTTACAATTACTAAAACAGGTTATAAGATTTTTGATGCTACTGTTGTTGATAAAACAGGAGCAATTCAAATTAAAACATTTATAACTGAAGGAAAAGGTGAAAGCCAAGAGTTTTATGAACATAAAGTCTCAAAAGATAACAAAGTTAGAGTTTATGGACTAGCAAGTTATGATACGTTTGCTCGTGATGTAGTAATTAAAATCTTTGAAATTATAAGTTATGGTGAATATAAAGTCTCAGAAGAGCATACTGATAATAGCAGAATAAAAAGAGTTGAACTTCATGCTCATAGTAAGATGACATTTCTTGATTCTGTTTTGCCTATTGATAAGTATGCGAAAAGGGCGAAAGAATATGGTCATAGTGCAATTGCTTTAACTGATAAAAATACAGTCCAAGGTCTTGGGGAACTTTCAAAAATAACTAAAGATTTGGGAATAAAACCTATATATGGTATTGAAGCTAATTACATAAATGAAAAGTATTTATATCCTGCTTTAAGTGATCATGATATCCCATTAGCAGATGCAACTTTTGTTGTATATGATTTGGAAACTACAGGAATTAATACAACATATAATGAAATTATTGAAATTGGTGCTCGTAAAGTAAAGCATGGTGCTGTAATAGGTGAATTTACTAGTCTTGTTAATCCTAAGAGATTAATTCCAAGTGATGTTTGTAAATTGACTAATATTTCTAATGATGATGTGAGAAATGCTCCTTTTATAGAAGAAGTTCTTCCAAAGTTTTTAGCTTTCATTGATGGCTGTATTCTTGTTGGCCATAATGTAACTTTCGATAATGGTCAATTATATCATAATCTTAAAGAACAAGGTCTTTATAAAGGTCTAATTCCTACTATAGATACAATGCAATTAGCAAGAGCAAAATATAGTTCTATCCTTAAAAAATACGGACTTGAAGATTTAGTTAAGGCGTTTAATATTACTCTTGATGGACATCATCGTGCTGAAAATGATGCTGTTGCCACAACAGAAATATTTATAAAAATGTATAATGATTTAATTAATGATGGAATTGATAATTATAATAAAATTAATTCATTAGTTAATATTGATGAGATGTATAAACTTATTCATCCATATCACATTACAATGCTTGCTAAAAACAGAACTGGTTTAGTTAATTTAAATCGATTAGTTACTGATGCTCATTGCAATCACTTAGCAAAAACACCTCGTTTTATGAGAAATGTTATTGAAAAGCATCGTGAAGGTTTGCTAATTGGTAGCTCATGTATTCATGGCGAAGTTTTCGAAATGGCATTAAATAAAGATTATGAAGATTTACTTGATGTTATTGATTTCTATGATTACATAGAAGTTCAACCACTTACGTGTTATTCGTCGCTAATTGAACTAAAACGTGACGAAATGACGTATGAAAAATTACAAAATGTAGTTAATCGAATCATAAAAGCTGCTAAAGAGAAAAATAAATTAGTAGTAGCAACTGGTGATGTTCACGAATTAGATGTTGAGGATCGTATATATCGTAATATTATTTATGATAAACCACTTATTGGTGGTGGTATACACGAATTAAATGGTGTCGATAATTTGCCTGATACGCATTATCGTAACACTGAAGAAATGCTTAGTGAGTTTAGTTATTTAAATCATGATTTGGCATATGAAATAGTTGTTACTAATACTAATAAAATTAATGATATGATTGAATCATATAATTTATTCCCTGACAAATTATTTGCTCCAGGTGATGATTTTATGGCTGAATTTGGTATTCCTTCGGCACTAGAAGATTTAGAAAAAATCACTTATGAAGTAGCTAATAATAGATATGGAAGAAATGGCCTTCCTCAAATAATTGTTGATAGATTAAATAAAGAATTAGGAAGTATCAAAACATACTCATATGGTTCAATATACTATATTGCTTATTTGCTTGTTAAGCATTCTCGTGAAGCAGGATATGTAGTTGGATCAAGAGGTTCTGTTGGGTCAAGCTTAGTTGCAACATTTATGAGAATAACAGAGGTAAATAGTTTGCCTCCACATTATGTGTGTCCAAAATGCCATTTTACGGCTTTTAAGTATACTAAAGAACAAATTGAAAAATATAATCCAACCAAAGAAGAACTTGATTTACAAGATGAACTTTGGAAATATGATAGTGGATTAGATTTACCTCCTAAAGAGTGCCCATACTGCCATGAAATAATGACTGGCGATGGATGTAATATTCCTTTTGAAACTTTCTTAGGATTTAAAGGTGACAAAGTTCCAGATATTGATTTGAATTTCTCTGGTGAATATCAAGCTAAAGCACATGCGTTCTGCCGTGAAATATTTGGTGTTGAAAATACATTTAGAGGTGGAACTATTGGAACGATTGCTAAAAGAACTGCAGAAAATTACATCAAAGATTATTATATAAAGCGTGGTAAAGTACTAAGAAATTGTGAAATTGAAGGCATGACTGAAAATATAATGAGTATTAAGAGACAAACTGGTCAACATCCTGGTGGAATTGTAGTTGTACCAAAAGGAATTGACATTAACGAAGTTACTCCTGTTCAATATCCTGCTGATGATATTACAAGTGATTGGAAAACAACCCATGTTGATTATCATAAATTTGAAGCTAACCTTCTTAAACTTGATATTTTAGGTCATGATGATCCAACAATGATGCGTTATCTTATGAATTTTGTAGATGAAAATCCAAATGAATTCCCATTTACAAAAGTAGAAGATATACCATTAAATGATGAGAATGTTTTAAAGATGTTTTCAGGTATAGATGTTTTAGGAGTAACTTATGATCAAGTACTTTCTAAAATCGCCTCTACTGGGCTTCCTGAGTTCGGAACTAGTTTAACTAAAAATATGCTTTGTGAGATAAGACCAACAACTATTTCGGATTTAATTCGTATATCAGGATTAAGTCACGGTACAGACGTATGGAGTGGTAACGCTCGAGATTATTTTCTTGGGAAAAGACCAGGGTATGATCCAATTCCTATTTCTGAACTTATATGTTGTCGTGATGATATTATGGTTAAATTGATTGAAACAGGATTACCACCACAAAACGCTTTCAAAATAATGGAAGCAGTACGTAAAGGTCGAGGATTATCGCCAGAAAATGAAGCTTTGATGATAAAATTTGGCGTTCCAGAGTGGTATATTGATTGTTGCAAAAAGATCAAGTATTTGTTCCCAAAAGCTCATGCCACTGCTTATGTTATTATGGCACTACGTATAGCATGGTTTAAGTTTTACAAACCATTATACTTCTATTCAGGATTTTTCTCAAAACGTAGTGATTTCTTTGAAGTTGATACACTTCAAGGAGGATTTGATAGTATCAAAGCTCGTGTTGAAGAACTTGAAAAGAAATATGGTAATTATGATGATACTGGTGATGATGACGATTCTAATCAATCAGTAAAAGAAGATAGTGGTGGTGGCAGTGCTGTCAAAGAAAAAAGACTTCTAAATGTCTTAAGGGTTGCCTTAGAAATGGTTTCTCGTGGCTATAGTTTTATCGGTGTGGATATTAATAAATCAGATGCTGTAAATTTTAAAATTGAAGGTAATTCATTAATTATCCCATTTGTTGCAATTGACTCGTTTGGAGAGAATACAGCTAAACAATTAGTTCAAAGAAGAGGTAATGAACCATTTACTTCTCGCAGAGATGCTGAACGTAGAGGCCACATTTCTAATTCGTTGTTTGAAAAATTATATCAATTTGGAGCCTTTGATGGTCTACCATTAGATGATGAAATTGGAATTTTTAAATTCTTAAATGATGATGACAAAAACTAAAAATGTGTATTAATTATTATAAAATAATTGCATAAAATGTATTAAAATGATATAATATAATAAAGTGAGGTGTTTATTATGCGTTTTGGAAGTTCAAATTATGTATTCAAAAAAATACTTAATGACGATCAAATATCAGAAAATTATGAATCATGTACATACAAAGGAATATCATTAAAAGTAATTTACTTTTTACTTATGACTGTACTTGGAGCAGGACTAGGAATATTCTTAGCATTAACTTATCCAAGTATGTTTGTTATATTAGCAGTATCAAGTGGAATGGTAACATTAATCTCTTCAATAGTAGCTTTGCTTTCTATTCGTCTATCAAAAGTGTTTGGAACAATTTATTGTTTATTTGAAGGATTAACATTAGGTGTATTATCATACATTGTAACACAACTAGTAAGTGGTGCAGTTGGGGTTGCTTTGCTCTCAACAATAGCCGTCTTTGGAGTGTGTGCTTTCTTATTTGTTAGTAATGTTGTAAAAGTAAATAGTAAATTCTTAAGATTCTTGACAATGTTTGTTATTTCATACATATTCTTTGCTCTCGTTTTAATGATAATGCAAATGTTTGGTTATGAAATGAATTTAGGATTGAATTTGCTCGTTAGTGCTATATCAATCTTTATTGCATCTTTATATTTATTCTTTGACTTAGAAAATATAAGACAAGTTGTTCAAGGTCAATATCCAAAGCAATATGAATGGTACGCTGCATTTGGTTTATCATTTACATTAATTTGGTTATATGTAGAAATATTACGAATTGCTATTGTTATTTTATCAAAAGCAAATGATAGATAATAAATGAGAATTCTTGTAATTAATGGTCCTAATTTAAATCTATTAGGCTATAGAGAAAAAGAAATTTATGGAAAAGAAACTTATAGTGATTTAAAGAAATATATCAAAAATGTTTCAAATAAACTAGACGTTACTTCAAAGGTAGTTCAAACTAATTATGAAGGTAAAATAGTTGATTATTTACATTATGCCTTTAAGAAACATTATGATGGAATTTGTTTGAATCCAGGCGCATATACTCATTATTCTTACGCGATATATGATGCTATCAAATCTATAAATATTCCTGTTGTTGAAGTGCATTTATCAGATATCAATACTAGAGAAGATTTTCGTAAAGTGTCTGTTATAAGAAGTGCTTGTGTGAAAACAATAATGGGTAAGCATTTTGAAGGATATCAAGAAGCAATTGAGTATATTAAAAATCTTAATAATTAGAATTTAAAGACTAGTATTCATACTAATTGTATGAACTAGTCTTTTTTAAATTGACATATATATATATAT
>HF988733.1:0-42335 GCA_000431235.1 Coprobacillus sp. CAG:698
TATTATGTAGATGGATTATACCAGATAATGCTGATTATTTAGATCCAGAAAGTATTAATGGATTAAACTTATATGCATATTGTGGCAATAATCCAGTGAATTACAAACAAAGACCCGTTTCTTCAGGTGGTTCAGTAACTAGTTCATCTATTTCTAGTATTTCAAATGGTGGAACTTACTTATCAGGTAGTATTTCATCAGGTTCAGTTGGCCCAAGTAGAGTTGATTGGGAAAATGGTGGATTCCAAATACCTATTTGGATTTCATCTCTTATGTCAGGTTCTGATTTTGGAGCTTCGATTGCTCCTGCTTTACGAACAATATATCAGTATATTCGTTATCCGGGAGTAAAAGATTTAAACAAACTATATGGTTTAGATTTTGTTCCTGGAAAATTAAATACTGTATGTTCAGCGATAGGTTACGGATTATTGGGACTTAATATAGGATTATCAGCGTGGTCAAATTTCACAAATGATAATTTAACTACAAAACAACAATGGATTAGCTTTGGAGTAGATACTGCTTATACATTAGGAACATTTGGTATTGGTTATGGTGTTGGTGCTTTAGTATCATTAATTCCGGGTGTTGGAGTGTTTATTGCTCCATTTGTATCAGCTGGAGTTACATGGTTTATCGATTGGACAAACGAAAAGTGGGGTTGGTTAGATGATGTCAAGCAATGGTTTAATGACTTATAAAAACAAATGGTTATCATTTATTAATAAAGGAACAATAACTTTATTACTAGGGTTGTTGTTAATAGTAATTGTTCCATGTTCATATTTATTATTTACATATTGGTCAGAAATGCCGATATTTATTAAGATATTTTGGCCAATTTTATTATTAATTATTTTTATAGGATTAATAATTACACCTTTAAATGGAATGATTATCACAAAAAAAGGAACCATATTATTTTTGCCTGATTTTAGATTAAAAAAATTTAAAGTAAAAGATTTAGAGAAAATAGCAATAGTATTTAATGAATGGGAAAATAATAAGTATTCTGTGATGATAAAATTTTTATATAGAGATGGTAAAGTTTTTTATAAAGATTATTCAAAACAATTTAGAAATATGAAAAATAAAAAATTAGCTATGTCAATATATACAATGACTAAAAGAAAAATTGATAAAATTTGTAATAAGTTATTAGATTTAAACATTTGTGTAACTACAATTTTGGATAAGAATAGAAATATAATTTATCAAAAGTAAATAAAAAATGCACAAGGGAAGATGCTGTTAATAGCATTTTCCTAAGTGCTTTAAATAAATATAAATTATCTATATAAGCTTGCTATTAAGGGGCTGTAAAAAAATAGGTTGATAATTAAAATTAAAAATTTTAATTATTGACGATAAATCGTCCCTGTCAAGAATTAGGTTGATAAAAAAAGTCAATCAATGTTGCATTATCTGAGTGTTGATTGGCTTTTTATGGTCGTATAAAAATCATAGTTGGTTTGTTGTTTTATTTGTTAATTACATGAATACATCTATTTCTAAATCTAAAAAAATTTGTATAACCATTGCCATTTATGTTAATTTTTTCGATTCTAGAATTTATGCCTTCGATAGGTCCATTTGATAACCTTCTAGGTGAGTTATCTTTTTTGCTTAAACAATCATTAATTCGTATGAATGAATTTATTATATATTCTTTCCATGTTGATAATGTTTTTGCTACTTCAAAGAATTGAGACAAACCAGAATCAAAAAAATGATTAATTAAAGATTCTAATTCTTCACGAGCATTTTCAATATTACATGCTCTGTTAAATTCTCTATATTTAGATGCTAATGAATAAGCTTTAGATAAATCATCATTAATGTCTAACATATATTTTATAATACTATACTTGTTAAACCACATTTTAAGTTTAGAATTATAAAATCTACCATTAGATAAATCATCATATTCTTTAAGTAAATAATATTTAAATTTTTTGAGAACATAATAAAAAAGATCAAAGAAAAATTTTACATGATTATATATCTGGTCAAAATTATTCATATAGAGAAACTGAGCAGTTGGTTATAGAATTATTTTTTAGTCAATAAGGAGAATAACATGAAAGAATTAACCAAAAATTTAGATTTTAAAGAATTATTAAAGAAAATGAAGATTATAAAAGTTAATTTTATAAGAGGTTTAGGCATAATTGAGAATAGATTTGAGCTATTATTTGAAGGTGATAATGAAGGAGTTTGTATTGAGATTGAAACTAATTTTAGAATAAGAAATCAAAATGAAGTTTTGTTAAGTTATAATGATTTATATTTAGATATAAATCGCAAAGAAATGAGTGTTAAAAAATATAGAAGTCAAACAGATATTGAAAAATCATATTTATATAAACAATTAGAAGTTGTTAATACAATGTTATTTAATGCAAAACCTAGAAATGTTTATTTGAAATCATATGGAGATTTATACATATCTTTTTACAGAAAAGGAATTGTATTAGAAATATTAAATGACACACATTTAGAAAATGCTTGTTTGTTTAGGGTGATTTATAAAACTGATAAAATCACTTATTCTTATGAATGTACCGTAAAAAATAATAAATTAGTATTTTCAGGTATAAACTTTTAATATTTTCTTTAAAAAGTAATAAAATAAACAAATTTACAATTAAGAGTGAATCTAAATATCATCTATTTCACTCTTTCATACATTTTGTGGACAAGAGTCAAAAATACAATTTGCTATATTTTTAAGTTCCTAAGCAAGTTATTATAATATGATTCTAATGAATAAATATAGTCATTGTTATAATTATAAATATGAAACTTAAAAAAATAACTGAAAGATATTATGCTGAAATCAGATAATGTTGGAAGTGTATAAGTAATATTATTTATATTAAGGACAAATTGATTGATAAATGATATGATTAAATTTATAATTAAAAAGTTAAAATGATTGAAGAAAAAATATAAATAACTTTAAGAGTAGATATCCCATAAATGGCATATCTGCTTTTTTGATAATTTATGAAGTTTATAGTTTAAAAGAAATGAAAAGATTAAATATTATTCGGTTTCATTTTGATAAAAGTATTATATAATGTTAAAAATATCAATAATTATTATGTAAGGAGGACACTTATGTTTGAAAAAGTATTAAAGAATTTTGGATTTGGATGTATGAGATTACCCATGACTGGTGATGAAGTCAATTATGATGAATTTAATAAAATGATTGATACTTTTAAACTGATTTAATTATTTTGATACTGCTCATGGGTATTTAGGAGGAAAAAGTGAAACTGCTATTCGTGATTGTCTAGTGTCACGTTATCCACGAGTAAAATATGTGCTTACTAATAAACTAATTAATTTTTATTTTAAAACATAAGCTGATGTTCGTCCTTTTTTTGAAAGCCAATTAAAGCTTTGTGGTGTTGATTATTTTGACTTTTATTTAATGCATTCTCAGTCAAAAGAAATTTTTGAACAATTTAAAAAATGTCATGCGTATGAACAAGCTTTAGAGTTTAAAAAGGAAGGTAAGATAAAACATTTTGGTATTTCGTTTCATGATACAGCTGAAGTTTTAGAAGAAATACTAAAAGAATATCCTCAAATTGAGGTTGTACAAATACAATTAAATTATGTTGATTATAAAGATCCAGCTATACAATCACAAAAATGCTTAGAGGTTTGTAATAAATATAATAAACCAGTTATCGTTATGGAGCCAGTAAAAGGTGGAAATCTAGTTAATCTTCCAGAAGAAGCAAAGAAATATATAGATGAATTAAATGAAGGTAGTGCGGCAAGTCTAGCAATCCGTTTTGCTGCAGGTTGTAATGGTGTGTTTATGACACTTTCAGGAATGAGTAATCTTGAACAAATGAATGATAATATTTCTTATATGTATAATTTTAAAGTTCTTAATGAGTGTGAAAGAAAAGCAATTGATAATGTTTGCAAAGTATTCAAATCGATGAATTTGATTCCTTGTACTGCATGTAGATATTGTATAGCTGGTTGTCCAAAACATATTTCAATTCCAGATTTATTTGCTTTGATGAACACTAAAAATATATATCATGACTGGAATACTGATTATTATTATAATCAAGTACATACAAAAAATAAAGGTAAGGCTTCAGATTGCATAAAGTGCGGAAAATGTGAAGTTGCTTGTCCTCAGCATTTACATATTAGAGATTTATTAAAAGAAGTTGCAAAGGAGTTTGAAAAATAATATGGAGTATAGAAAACTTCCTCATGGAAATGAGCAAATAAGTGTACTTGGTTTAGGCATGGGTGGCATACAAAATGCTGCTTCTGAGGAAATACAAGCTGTAATTGAAAAAGCAATTGAAAATGGAATCAATTTCTTTGATTTATGTGCTGGTGGTCAGAGCGTCTATGAACCTTTTGGAAGAGCAATTAAGGGTAAACGTGAAAAGGTATACTTTCAATTGCATTTTGGTGCTGTATATAAAAAAAGTGGCGAATATGGTTGGTCTCGTGACTTGGATACTATAAAAAATACTTTTGAATGGGAACTTAAAGCATTAAATACAAATTATATTGATTTTGGTTTCCTTCATTGTGTTGATGAAGAAAATGATTTTGAGGATCTCAAAAAAAATGGAATTTTAGATTATATTAAGAGTTTAAAGGATAGAAAAATAGTAAAACATATAGGTTTTTCTTCACATACACCAAGTGTTGATAATAAATTACTTGATACAAAAATTATGGATATGATGATGTTTTCCATAAATCCAGCATATTATTTGGAATGTGGCGATGAATTATGTATTGGTACAACAAATGAACGTGCAGAACTCTTTCGTCGTTGTGAGAAAGAAGGTGTGGGAATTTCGGTTATGAAACCTTTCCATGGCGGACAACTTTTAGAAGATAATACTTCACCATTTCATAAGGCCTTAACAAGAAATCAATGTATCCAATATTGCCTCGATCATCCTGCGATTCTTACTGTTGTTCCTGGTGTTCGTGGAATTGATGATTTAGACTAATTAGACAATTTACACCAGAAGCAGCTGTAGGAAATTGTGTTTATTGCAATCACTGTCATCCTTGTCTGGCAGGAATCGATATTGGTATTGTAAACAAATATTATGATTTATCATTAGCAGGTGATAAAATGGCTCATAACCATTATGATAAATTAAAAGTAAAAGCTGATGCTTGTTTGAAGTGTGGTCATTGTGATAAGCGTTGTCCATTCAAAGTAGAAGAACAAAAGAGAATGCAAAAAATAGCTGCATACTTTGGTAAATAAATTTAATGAAAATTAAGATGAGACAAAATAAGTTTCATCCTTTTTTGTTTATTAAAAGTGTTTTATATTTGAAAAAAAACACTTTTTAGTTTATAATATAATATGACTAGTTGTGTCTTATAAAAATAAGTTTTTTTATCGTTAAAATCTGTTTAAATCAATTTTTTGATGAAGTATGATTAATTAGCTAACTAAAAAATAAAACGATATAAAACGTAATTTACAAGGAGATATATTTATGAAAAAAGATAACAATTTATATATATTAGGGAAAAAGATTTTGTTTGAGGAAAGTCCTATTCTATATAGTTTTAAGGCAACTAATTTATCAGAAAAAAATATAAGTGAGTACTTTGACATCAAAAAAGGACAATGGACAATTGAAGATGGTTACTTGATAGGTAAAGAACCAGGTAATGAAGGCGGCATTATTTATACTAATAAAAAATTTACTGGTGATGTTATAGTTACGATGTACCTTGGAACATGTTTACCTGCTACAAGAGATGTGAACGCAGTTTGGTGTAGTTCTTGGGATGAAGAAACAGATTACCTTAAAGATTCATATGTTTGTGGATTAAATGGATGGTATGATGGTTTATCAGGCTTAGAACGTTGTGGCGAAAATGGTTTTTATGTAAGTACTAGTCTTTACAAATACAAAAAAGGTGAAATTGTGAAAATGCAATTTGGTTCAATCAATGGACATTGTTTCTTATTTGTTAATGATGAATTAATAATTGAAATGCATGATCCTCATCCTCTTAATGAAGGCTATGTAGGTGTTTCTCCTTACTGTACAATTTTAAAAGTAAAAGAAATAGAAGTAAGACAAATAGTTTTTACACCTAGAGAACAAAGATATGAACCGGAGTTTTAAAATGGATAAGAAAGCTCTTAAAACACTATCCCAAAACATAAGAAGAGTTTTGATTCAAAATAATATAAATACTGAATTAGCATATGATACTTTCTTCAATTATATTTTTTCAAAAGTGTTAATCGAAAATAAAATAATAAAAAATGAAGGTAAAAGTTATGTTGAAGTAATAAAAGAGTGTCAAAAACAATTCCCTTATTATTTTTCAGATTCATATTTAGATTTAAATGTTTTTATAGATACAAATCTAAAAGCAAGTGAATATCAAAACGTAGAATCACTAGGATGGCTTTACCAATATTTTCAAGCAGAAATAAAAGAAAAAGCTAAAGAAGGTGAAAGCAAAAAATATACAGATGATAAGATTCCCATCACTACGCAAGTTTTTACTCCTAAGTGGATTTGCAAATATATGCTTAATAATACATTAGGGAAACTATTAGGTTATAAAGATTTAGACTATTTTCTTGAAAGTAAGGAAAAAAGTATAGATATTGAGGCTATAAAAGTACTTGATCCATGTATGGGCACAGGTAATATACTTATTTATGCTTTTGAGTTATTGATGAGAAAATATGTTGATTTAGGATATTCCCTTCCTAAAGCTGCTAAGATGATAATTTATAATAATTTATATGGATTTGAAATAGATGAAAAAGCTTATAAAGTTGCTCTATTTTCTTTACGTATTTTGTGCCTAAAATATGGACTAAAAGACATAAAAGAAGAAAATATTCATATTTATTTAATTAAAAATACATTAGGAAGTTTAATTAATGAACCTCTTATAACATTAGATAAAAATATTCAAAAAGCCTTACAGACTAAATATGATGTTGTTTGTACAAATCCTCCTTATATGGGGAAAAAGAATTTAAACAAAGAAGTAAGCAAGTATTTAGAACAAAAATATCCCTTGGGAAAATCTGAACTTTATGCTGCCTTTATAATTAGATGTTTAGAATTTGCAAAAGATGAGGGATTTGTCTCAATGATAACTATTCATTCATGGATGTTTATAAGCTCATTTGAAAAATTAAGAAATTATATAATTGATAATTACTATCTTCAAAGTATGGTACATACTGGAGCTAATACCTTTCAAGATTTAAATGGCTTTAATGCTTTAGCAACATCATTTATTATCAAGAAAGAACCTTTCAATAAACGATTAACAACTTTCATTCGCTTAGCTAACTATTATGATTATGAAACTAAGAAGAAAGAATTTTATAATCATAGTAATTATTATTTGGTAGACGTTTCTAAGTTTAAGGCAATACCTGGAGTTGTATTTGATTATTATGTTAATCAAAAAATTATTGATCTTTTTAAAAATAATCAAAAAATAAAAGATTTATTTGCTTTGAGACAAGGTTTGGCTACAGGAAATAACAAAAAGTATGTTCATTATTGGTATGAAGTTGATAAAGAAAAAATTAAGTTCGACTGCCGCACAATATCAGAAGCATTAGAATCTAATTATTTATATTTCCCTTATAATAAAGGCGGAAACTTTTCTAAATGGTATGTATCATGTGAAAACGTCATAAGATTTGATAAGCAAGCATTTTCAGAATTGTGTAGCCAAGGCAATAAACTGCCTTCAAGAAAATATTATTTCCAAAAAGGAATTACTTGGTCTTTGTTTGGTTTTGAAAATTTTGCTGTGAAATACAAAGATTATGGATATATATTTGATGTATCAGGTTCATCACTATTTGTAGAAGACAAATATCTTTTCTATATATTAGGTTTTCTAGCTAGTAATCTCTCTTTTCACATGTTGTCATTACTTGCCCCTACTGTAAACTTTCAAGTTGGAAATATCGGTAATTTGCCAATAATAATTAATGATAATTATTTACTAAGAATAAATGAATTAGTCGAAGAAAACATAAAAATGTGCAAGGAAAACTGGGATAATCAAGATATATCATGGGATTTCCAAGTTAGTCCTTATCTAAAATATGGTAAAAGTAATCTTTTAGAAGAAAACTTTAATATATATAAAATAAATCAAAATGCTTTATGCCATAAGTTAAAAGCTAATGAAGAAGAACTAAACAAAATCTATAATAAGATTTATGATATCGATTTTATCACAAATGAAGTTGTTTCCCGAGATTTGACGATTAAACCTTTAGATGAGATAAAAGAAATAAAGAATCTTTTAAATTATCTTATTGGAATAGTTTTAGGAAGATATCAGTTAAAAGGTTATAATCATTATGATTTTATTGAACTTTCTTTGTTGGAAACAGAACTTAAATTAGTATTAAAAATACTTTTTGGGGAAAATAATGATAATTATCATTATCTTGATAAATTGGATTTAAATAAATACTTATTTAATGATTATAAACATGGTTTACTTGACTATTTAAATAAGAGATTTAAGAAAAATCCAATATACTATATTATTAAAATTGATAATAAAGATATAATCTTTAATGTTAATAAACTAAAAAAAATTGTAGATAGTTTATTGAAAACCCAAAAATTAGTGTTTGCTGAGGATGACTCTACAGAAGTAAAACTAAAAAAATTAGATAATTTTTTAAAAATGTATACTAAAATATGATAAAAAGTAGTATAATAGATACATTGAAAGGTGTTAATATGAAAACAACGAAAGAATTATTTGATGAAATGGCTAATAATGTTTCTTTTAGTGAAACTGATTACGATTTATTAAAAGAAAAACCCAAAGAAGTAAAAAGATATATTGTAAAACTTTTAACTGATTTTAATGTAAACAAAATTAACTATTTCGAAAAATATAAAAATAGAAACAAATATATATTTCCCATAATGTTAGCTACAGAGTTAAAAATACAAGAGACTTTTACTTTAATTTTAAAATGCTTTGAACTTGATAATCAAGATGCATATTATTTATATGAAGAGTTTATGTCTGATATTTCTTCAGTTATTTATCATACATTTGATGAAAATGTGAAATTACTAGAGAGTTTTATAAATAATGATAAAATAGATGAACAAATTAGAAATAGTGCTTTAATGGCTTATTTTAAACTAACAAGTGAAAAACTTATTAATAAACGTGTTTTTAATAACTTTGTTAATAAAAAGTTAGAGTTAATGCAAGAAGAACCTACTGATGAAAGTATCAATTTATTAACTCTAATTGCTGATTTATCTTGTGAGAATCATATTTATTCACAATTATTAATTGTTAGAAAAATTGCCTATAGTTCTTATTTTGATGAAACGTTAGCAGGTGACTATGAGCATTATATTGATAGAATGTTTACTTATGATGAAAACAATAATATAAGCAATATAATTACAGAATATAATGTGATTTCTCGATGTTATTTGTATCGTTTATATGATTTTTCGAAGGATAAAAATCTTGAGGAAAAACGAAATGACGAAAAGATAGTTCTAGAAAAAACAGAAAAGAAAAAGGAAATGATGAAGAACTTTCTTGAGGCCTGTACAATAACAAAACCTAAGGATATAACTAAAAATGATTTATGTTTTTGTGGGAGCGGTTTAAAATACAAGAAGTGTTGTATGGGTAAAAGGGATGTTGCTTACGTATATAAGAGATTAGAAGATTATTATGATCTACTTATTGATTATCCAGAAGTTGAAAATCCATCAAAAGAGCAAAAAGGGCTTGTTTCTTTCTTTTCAAAAGAAGCAATCGAAATGGATAAATTATTTTATAAAGCTTTGCATAAAGTGAGTATTCCTAATTACATTCCTCATAATTATAGTGATGAAAGGCTTTTAAAAGCAAGTTATTTGCTTAATGGATTAGATATTGCTAGTAATATTATAAAAGATAATAATGCTTTTGATGAGGAAATGTTTAATACGAAATATATGATACATTATGATATTTTTTCATGTATTAATGAAGCTTATAAAATAATTCATGATGAACATTATCCTTTACCTCAACTTAATCAGAAGATAAAAGATTTGATATATTCAATTAATAAATTCTTTAAAGGTTCACAAGGTGAATAGATTTAAAAATAAAGTTCTTTTTTGAACAATTATGTCAAAGAAGAACTTTTTTAAATGTATAATTAATATTAGTATATAAATATTTTTTTTGTTCTTGAAAAAAGAAATATATAATATTATAATATTGTTAAATAAATGAAGAAAAGGTCGAAAAACAATGAAAGAAGCATTTAAACATGTAAGTTGGTTTTTTAAAAAGCATTGGGTTAAATATTTAATATGTGGCCTATTTTTGGTCGTCGTTTCCTTTGTGCCGGTTTTACCAGCTAAAGTATTAGGTAATGCTATTGATGAAATAGCTAATGGGACAATAACACAATATAAATTATTCTATTTTGTATTCCTATTAATACTATATCCATTAATTGATTATGTCCTCAATATATTTTATCATTATATGATAAATTCTTTAGGACATACTTTATCTTTTGATTTGCGTGAAAGATATATTAATCATTTATTTGATTTAGATACAAACGCATATGAAAAATATACAAAAGGAGATTTAATTGCCAGAGCAACAAGTGATTTACAAAATTTAACTACTCTAGCAACATCTTTTCTCCAACAAGTGATTTATTTTGCAACATCTATAGTTAGTTCTGTTGTTATGATGATATTAATAAGTCCAGTTTTGACCGTGGCATCGTGCTTCTTTATGCCTGTAGCAATTGTCTTTTTAAATAAAAAAAGACTTAAAAAAAGAGCTTATTATAAAACTCATCAAACAATTTACTCAAATATGACTGAAAATGTTTTAGAATCTATTGAAGGAGTTAAAACTGTTAGAGCATATGGGCAAGAGGATGCCGACTATGCCAAAACTAAAAAGGCTATTGACGCTGATGTTAATTCGTGGTGGATTATTCTTGACTTTGAAGCTTTCTTTCAACCTTTGTTTGAACTGATTTATATTGTTGCTTATACTATAGCTATTTCTTTAGGAAGTTATTTTGTTGTTAATAATACAATTTCTCCAGGTGATTTAGTTACATTTCTAATATATGTAGGAATGCTTTATTCTCCACTAGTTGGTTTAAGTAATATGCTTAATACAATTAATTCTATTGGTATTTCTGATCAAAGAATAACAGAAATAATGAATTTAGTCCCACAAGTAATTGATGATAATCATGCATCTCACATTAGTTCGTTTAAAAAAATAGAATTCAAGGATGTTTGCTTTAGATATTCATTTGAAAACTTTGATGTTATAAAGGGAATAACTTTTTCCATCAATGCTGGGGAAACTATAGGAATAGTTGGACCAACTGGTAGCGGAAAATCAACATTAATTCGTCAATTGCTTAGAGAATTTAATGTTACATCAGGAAAGATTTTTATTGATGGTGTTGATATTAAAAACTACTATATCGGAGATGTACGCAATTTAGTTGGTTACGTTCCTCAAAATCACATTCTTTTCCGTCGAACAGTTGATGAGAATATTTTGATAGGTAATCCTTTGGCAACTGCGGAAAGCATGGAAAAAGCTATTTTTGGTGCTGATTTTGGAAAAGACATTGCTAATTTACCTTATGGAAGAAAAACAATGGTTTCTGAACTAGGTAGTTCTCTTTCAGGAGGTCAACAACAAAGGTTATCAATAGCACGAGCTTTAGTCAAAGATCCTGAAATATTAATACTTGATGATAGTTTAAGTGCTGTTGATGCAATAACTGAAGATAATATTATTCATAATTTAAAAGAGATGAGAAAAGGTAAAACCAATATAATTATAAGTCATAGATTTGCAAGTATTTCTAAGGCTGATAGAATTATTGTACTTTGTGACGGATTAATAACTGATGTTGGAACTCATGATGAACTAATGTCTTATGATAATTGGTATCGAAATCAATATTTGAGACAAATAAAAGGTGATCGAAATGAAAAATTATAAGAGATTGTTTCGTTTAATTAAAGGTCATTATCGTTATTTAGTGATAAGTATTCTAATGATTTTACTAATTCAGGCTTTAGAACTTGTTAGTCCAATGTTAGTTAAAAATGTTCTTGATGAGGGTTTGTCAGGAGTAGAATATCCATGGATTGAAGTTCTTGAAGAAGATGAAAAAACAGTAACCTTTAAAAATCATTATTATAAACAATATAGGCACAAAGATGATAATGATGTAGTCATTAAAGATGTTAGTGTTGTGATTATCAAAAAGAATTTTTATATGATACCTGAAAAGGTAGAAGAAGGAACTAAAGAATTAAAGGATGATAAGATTATTATTGCAAATAGTAAGGGAACATATTATTATGATTATGTAGCTATACCTTCTAAAGAAGTTAAAAATTTCTATAATCCTATAATTAGTATTTTAAGATTATTTATAATATTAATAGCTTGTAAAAGCATAATAATGATTATTGCTACATATGTTCAAAGAATTTGCACAAATAAAGTAATTAATCATTTGGCAAAAGAAGGGCGAACTATTGCCTTCAAAAGTGTTGAAAGATTACCACTTTCGGTTTTTGAAAGTGAACCAGCAGGCAAAACTGCATCCAGGATAACTCAGGATGTTGATGGTTTGATAACATTATATCGATTACTACTAAATGTTTTCTTTAATGCCATGTTAAGTTTTGTTTTTGCCTATATTGGAATGTTTATTTTGAATCCTAAGCTTGCATTGCTTTCATTTATAATATATCCTTTAGCTGCTTTATGGATATTTATATATCTAAAATACTTAAAGAAGATTGCTGTGAAAGTTAATGAAACGAGAAGCCTCATTACGGCAAAAATTAATGAAATTATAAATGGAATTCAAATATTACAAATATTTAACTTTAAAAAACAAACAATTGATGAGTTTAATGTAATAAGTAAAAACTATAAAGATGAACAATTAAAAGAAGTTAAACTCCATATTGTTGGAGGGTGGAATCTTCTTAATTTAGTTAGAGGACTAGTAACAACGGTAATAGTATTATTCTTTGGATTACAAAAAATGAATGTAGCAGGAATTGTTATAACTGCAGGATTGATTTATGCATACAATGAGTATTTATTAAAAATTGTTAATCCTATTAGTTTGTTTTTAAATCAAATAAGTGCTTTTGAACATGCTCATGTACAAATAGATCGAATTTATACATTAATTGATGGAGAACAAGAAGATGATACTAAAATACCTATTCCAAGATATCAAGGAAATATTAAATTTGAAGATGTTTGGTTCTCTTATGTGAAAGATGAATATGTTCTCAAAGGAGTAAGTTTTAATATTAAAGCTGGTACAATGGTAGGCTTAGTTGGTCATACAGGCTCAGGAAAGTCTTCACTTATGAATCTTTTGTTACGTTTTTATGATTTAGATGATAAAAAAGGTGGACATATTTATATGGATGGTGTTGACATAAAAACTAATTCTAAAAGAACTTATCGTGAGCATATAGGTATTGTTCTTCAAGAACCAGTACTTTTTAGAGGAACAATTGCTTCTAATATTCGTTTTGGAAAGAGTGATGTTACTGATAAGCAAATAGAAGATGTTTTAATTGCTATGGGTGGTCAAAGACTACTTGATAAATTCGAAAATGGAATTAATCAAGTTATAACTCGTTCTGGCAATAATATGAGTTCTGGAGAAAAACAAATCATTGCCTTAGCAAGAGCTATTATCCAAAATCCTGCTGTTTTAATAATGGATGAAGCTACATCGCATATCGATATTGAAACTGAAAATATTATAAAAAAGGGATTACAAATTGCCTGTGAAGGAAGAACAGTAATTGTAATTGCTCATCGTTTATCAACAATCTTTGATGCTGATGATATAATTGTCTTAGATCATGGACTTAAGGTTGAAGAAGGGACACACGAAGAACTTTTGCGTGCTAATGGTGTTTATGCAAATATTTATCGTGCCCAAATTTCGTCTATTGAATAAAATAAAAATTAGAACTTAGAACCATCTGAGTTCTTTTTTTAATATAATAATTTAATAAAAAAGGTGAAGTTTTATACCTCACCTAATTTTAATTTGTGTTTCATAATGATTTTTATTTTGTTAAGAATACTTTATAAGCTTGATATGCTTCGTATACATCAGCTTTTGAAACAACTTCCCATGGTGCATGCATATTTAATACAGGAACACCACAATCGATAACGTTCATATTATAATTACCAAGGATATAAGCAATTGTTCCGCCACCACCTTGATCAACTTTTCCAAGTTCAGATGTTTGATAATTTACGTTATTTTCATCCATTATTTTACGAAGCCATGCAATATATTCAGGGTTTGCATCGTTACATCCACTTTTACCTCTAGCACCTGTATATTTATTGAAGACAACGCCTTTTCCTAAGTACGCAGCATTTTTAGGATCATTAACACCTAAATATAGAGGATCAACACCAGCACTAACATCACTAGAAAGCATAACTGTTTTTGTTAATGTTTCACGTAAGTTTAATAATGAATCTTTATTTTGGATTGCAAGAAGTTTTAAAATTGTATTTTCAAAGAATAAAGATTGAGCTCCAGTAGCACCAACACTACCAATTTCCTCTTTATCTACAAGAATAGTACAAGATGTATATTCAGGGTTTTCGATATCAAGAAGAGCTTTCAAAGAAGTATAAGCACAAACTCTGTCATCATGACCATATCCAGATATCATACTACGATCAAGGCCGAAGTCACGTGCTTTTCCAGCAGGTACAACTTCTATTTCAGCGCTTACGAAATCTTCTTCCTCAATACCATATTTTTCTTTTAGTATCGCAAGAATATTGTCTTTTACACTTATTGTTTCTTCGCCATTTTTCTTAGTCATACTTCCAATAGTTAAATCTAGGTTTTCGCCTTCGATAACTTTACCTGCAGTTTTTTGCATTTGCTCAGCAGCTAAATGAATTAGAAGATCATTTATTCCAACAATAGGATCATTTTCATCTTCACCAATTGTTATATTTACTGATTCGCCATTTTTCTTGACAACAACTCCATGTAATGCCAATGGAAGAGTTACCCATTGGTATTTTTTAATTCCTCCATAATAATGAGTATCTAGTAATGCAAAACCTTCTTTTTCATAAAGTGGATTTTGTTTTAGGTCAAGTCTTGGAGAGTCAATATGAGCTCCTAAAACTCTAATACCTTCTAAAATGTCTTTTTTACCGATAACATATAAGCAAATATTTTTATTTTTATTAATAAAATATACTTTGCTTCCTGGTTTAAGTTCCTTTACTTCGTCAATAGAAACGAATCCATTTTCTTTGGCAAGTCTTTCGCTTTCAGAAACACATAATCTTTCAGTTTTACCAACTGTAATAAAGTTTTTATATCCTTCTGAAAAATCTAATACAGCCTTTAATTCTTCACTAGAGTATTTTTCCCATGCGTTTTTACTATACATAATTTTTCTCCTTTACATTTATTATAACTATTATAGTGTAAATTATTAAAAAAATCAATAAATCTTTCAAAAAAACTAATGATTTATTGAAGAAATAATTTTTATGTGGTATAATCATTTATAGAAAAGGTGGCATAATATATGGAAACATTTATTGGATTATTGATTCCTTTTTTGGGAACAACTCTAGGATCAGCAATGGTTTTCTTAATGAGAAAGAAAATGAATGATAAAATAGAAAAAATATTGATGGGATTTGCATCAGGAGTTATGATTGCGGCATCGATTTGGTCACTTATCAATCCTTCAATAGAAATGGCAAAAGAGCAAAACGTTATAGCTTATTTACCTGCTAGTATAGGTTTTATGGCAGGTGTTTTGTTCTTGTTACTACTTGACAATGTTATTCCCCATTTACATGTTAATAGTGATAATCCTGAAGGTGTTAAATCTAATTTGAAGAAAAAGACAATGATGGTATTTGCAGTCACGCTTCACAATATACCAGAAGGAATGGCTGTTGGTGTTATCTTTGCTGGGGCAATAAATGGACAATCAACAATTACTTTTGCTTCGGCTTTAGCTTTAGCTATTGGTATTGCAATACAAAACTTTCCCGAAGGAGCTATTGTTTCAATGCCATTAACAATTGAAGGTAAAAGTAAACCAAAAGCTTTTGGCCTGGGAGTTTTATCTGGTATTGTCGAGCCAATTGCAGCTATTATAACTATCCTTCTATCAAGTATATTAATTCCTATACTACCTTATTTACTTTCTTTTGCTGCTGGAGCAATGATTTATGTTGTTGTTGATGAGTTGATTCCAGAGTCACAAACAGGAAAACATACGAATTATGCTATTTTAGCTCTAGCAATTGGATTTGTACTAATGATGGTATTAGATATAGCTTTAGGATAATTAGCAAATTATGATATATATATGTTTATTACGTGGAGTTAATGTAAGTGGAAAAAATAAAGTATCTATGAGTGATTTAAAAACAGAACTAGAAAATAATGGATATAGAAATGTTTGCACTTACCTAAATAGTGGTAATGTTATTTTTGAAAGTCATGTTACTGATAATGACAAACTTTGTGAAGATATTAAACAAATAATTTTCAATAAATTTCAGTTAAATATACCTGTCTTTATTTTGAATTATTTAGAATTAACTGATTTGTTAGACAATAAGCCTAATTGGTTAGATTTAACTGACAAAAACATTTATAATAATATTATCTTTTTAATTAGACCAACAATTACTAAAGATGTATATGATTCTTTAGGGAAACCATCGGATGCAATTGAAAAAATAATGGAATATAATAATTTTATATATTGGTCATTTGATTTAAAGAATTATCGCAAAGCTAATTGGTGGGTAAAAACTGCCTCAACAAGTATAAAGGATAAAATAACAATTAGAATGGTAAATACCATAAGCAAATTGTTAGAATTATGTAAAAAAATAAAATAAGTTATGTTTATTATTGCATGAAAAGTAAATATATGTTATAATACTTACGTAAAGACACACGCAGCAATTTGTTTTTGAATCGAGAAGGATTTGTATTCGTGTCTTGTTTGGCCACTTTTATAGTGGCTTTAAATATATATGGAGGATTTATGGATTTTATTTCTGAAGTAAAAAATGAGATTAATTTATGCTATACTGAAAATGGTGATATAGCTTTCAAAACTAGTGGCTCATACTGTTTAGATTTATTTTCAGTTGCTGGTGCCATAAGAGGTGAGTATGATGCTGATATATCAATGTTCATGAAAGCTTTTCTAGAAAATAGAAATCTAGCCTTGAAAATCCTTTTTTATACGCGTGATATAAGAGGGGGATTAGGTGAGAGAAATGTATTTCGCCGCCAAATAGCATTCTTAGGATTATGTTATCCTGAGATATGCATAAAACTTATTCCCTATATTTCGGAATATGGACGCTATGATGATTTACTCTATTTATTAGAAACCAAATGTAAAAAGGAAGTTATCAGATTTATTTCTGAGAAATTAAATGAAGATATAGAAAATAAAATACTTCATAAGCCAATTAGTCTTCTTTCAAAATGGCTTCCCTCAATAAATACATCAGATGCGCAAATGCGACAATATGCTAGGATTATTGCTCAAGGATTAAAAATGTCTTATGAAAAATATCGAAAAACTTTGAGTTATTTACGTAAAGGAACAATTATCGAAAACAACTTGCGTGAAGGAAAATATGACTTTAATTATGAAAATGTTCCTGCAAATGCTTTTAATAAATATTTTAAAGCTTTTATGAAAAATGATAAAGAAAGATTCTTAGAATACTCTGATAAATTAACCCAAGGAAAAGCTAAAGTAAACGTAAATACTTTATATCCTTACAATATTATTCACTCATGTCTTAATCTTAATTGTGAAACATTAGAAGAAGAACTTGTTTTGAGAGAGGTCTTAAACAAAATGTGGTTAGCATTAGATCGCAAAAACTATATGACTAAAGCCATAGTAGTGCGTGATGGCTCAGGATCAATGTATAATAATTTGTATGGAAGCATTGCTCCAATAGAAGTTGCTACAAGTCTTGCTATTTTGATGTCAGAGCAATTAACAGGACCATTTAAAAATACGTTTATTACCTTTAGTGAAAACCCACAACTTGTTCAAATAACTAAAGATAATATTTATGACAAGGTAATGCAAGTATTGAATTATGATGAGATAGCTAACACAAATATTAGTAAAGTATATAATTTAATCCTTAGAGTAGCAATAAAAAATCACGTTAGTCCTGAAGAAATGTTAGATAAAGTTATTATAATCAGTGATATGGAATTTGATCGTGGCGTGTCAGGTGTTTCTACGTTTTCATCATTTAAAGAAAAATTCGCTTTAGCAGGTTATAAAATGCCAGAAGTAATTTTTTGGAATGTATGTTCGAGAAACCAAACTGTTCCAGTTGCTGGAAATGAGGCTAATACTAAACTTGTAAGTGGTGCAAGTAATAAAATAATAGATATTGTTTTTAATGGGAAAGCAATTACACCATATGAGTTTATGATTGAATCTTTAGAAAAATATGATTTTATTGATGAATTATTAGATTAATATATTGGGTAATCCTTTTTAAAGGAATACCCATTTTATAAAAGGTGATAAAATGGATAAAATAGAAAAACTACTTACAGAAAACAAAGAATTATTTATTGTTTGTGATGAGGAGTTAAAGAAAATAATTTTAAAGAATTATTTATCAAATAAGATATTAAATGTAAAATTTAGTTCACTTACGAATTTAATTAATGATTTAACTTTTAGTTATAAAGAAGAAGCAATATATCAATTAATGAAAAAGTATAATTATGAATATGACGTATGCAAATTATATTTAAGTAATCTTAAGTATACTCTTTTAGATAGAAATAAATTAAATGATCAAGAAAAACAAAAATTAGATGTCTTAGATAATATTTATAATTATTTATCTCAAAATAATTTGTTAATAATTAAAAAAGGTTTTAAAGAGTACCTCTCGAAAAAGAAAGTTATCTTTCTTGATTGCCATTTAAAAAAAGAAGATAAAATCTTTCTTAGCGATTTGAACTATGAAGAAGTGCAAACTACTAATTTTTCTTGTAAGAGAAAACTTAAAGCTTGCGTTTGCAATGATTTTGAAGAAGAACTTTTTTGGATGTTTGAAAATATTTGTAACTTATTATATAACAAAGTTAAAACTGATGATATAAAAATAGTTTATAATCCTTCAGATAAAGATGAGTTATTTAGAAGAATGTCATCTTTCTTTAAGGTTTTCGTTAATGGTATTGATAATATACCATTATCAGAAATACCTATTGTTAATTCATATTTGGAAAATAAAATTCAAAATGTAAATGATTTACCTAATTCATATAAAGAAGTTCTTATGCAAATTAACGATCCTTTAAAAGATGATGACAAATATATTAGCTATTTAAAAGCAAAATATAAAAATATTTATCTAAAAAGTAATTATCAAGATGCTATTGACATTATTAACATAAAAGATATAAAGTACTTTAAAAACAAATATATCTTTGTTCTTAGATGTAATGAAGGATTATTATATAGTCTTTCAAAAGATGAAGATTATCTAAAGGATAGTACTAAAGAAAAAATGAATATTGATACTAGCATTTGTGAGAATGTTTATAAAAGAAAATTATTATATGAAGGATTTTATAGTGATAATCACATATTTCTTTCACTTTCTAAACATGATAAAAAAGATGAAATCTATCAAGAAACTTTTCTAAGTGATGAAAATGTATTATTAGAACCATTTGCAATAGATTATTCAGAATATTCAGATGAATATAATAGAATTCTTTTGTGTAAAGCTTTAGATGATTATTATATTTATGGAATAAAACGTAAAGGCTTAAGCAAGCTTTTATCAACATATGATATATCTTATGGTAAATATGATCATAAAATGAAAGGTTTAGAACTTAAACATATTTATGAAAAATTAAATGGTAATCTTAATTTATCTTACACAAAAATCGATAGTTTTTATAAATGTCCATTTAGTTATTATATAAAATATATTTTAAAACTTGATAGTATGTTAGATGATAGTTTTATGTTATTTGTTGGTTCTTTGTATCATTATGTCCTTTCAAAAGCATTTTCCGAGGGTTTTTGCTTTGAAGATTGTGTAAATGATTTTATTGAAAACAAATATTTAGATAAAAATATTGATGAAAAAATTTTAATGAATCGTCAAAAAATTATTGATAACAAAAAAAATAAATTCTTATTAACAAAATTGAAAGAAGAATTAAAATCTGTTATTTTAGAAATTAATAAACAAAATAATTATATTTTATATGATAAACAAGAATATGAAAAAGAAATAAATGTTATTGATGAAGTTAAAGTAAATGGTCAAAACTTTATAACAAAGTTTACAGGAATGATTGATAAAATTTATTACAAAGAAGAGAATAACAAAAGATATTTAGCTATAGTCGATTATAAAACGGGTAAAGAAGATTTTAAATTTGATTTAGTTAAATACGGACTAAAATTACAACTTCCTACTTATTTGTATTTAATTAATAATGCAAATGAATTTAAGAATTCCTTTATTTATGGTTTCTATATTCAAAATATATTAAATAATGAAATAAGTGCGAAAACAGAATTAGAGTATGAAAATAATAAGTCTAAAGCTTTAAAGTTAAAAGGCTTTTCAATCGACTTATTTCCTGAAGAAGGTCGATTTGATGCAACATTATCATCAAGTGAAGTTATAAGTGGAATGAAACTAACTAAAGACGGAAGATATAACAAACAATCGGCAAAGGTTTTATCAGAGGATGAAATTAATAATTTATATGTTATGGCTAAAGAAAAAATAGATGAAGCATCTAGAAGCATATTAAAAGGATTGTTTCCAATAAAACCTAAAGTAAGTAAAGATGTTAATAGTTGTCAATATTGTAAGTTTAAAGATATCTGTTTTATGGAAGAAAAAGATATTGAAAGAATAGAAAGTGGCGGTGAAAACAATGGCGTGGACGAATGATCAGTTAAAAGCAATAAACATATCAGGACGCAATATCCTCACGAGTGCTGGAGCTGGAAGTGGAAAAACTGCAGTACTTACTGAGAGAGTTATTGAAAAAGTTAAACATGGAATCAGTGTTAGTAACCTTCTTATTCTAACATTTACACATTTAGCTGCTTTAGAAATGAAAAGTAGAATTCGTGCCTCTTTAAAAAAATATCCTGAATATAAAGAAGAAGTAAATAAATTAGATTCATGTTATATAACAACATTTGATAGCTTTTCCTTATCGATTGTAAAAAAGTATCATTATGTTTTGAATATTAATCGCAATATAAGTATTTGTCATCAGTCATTGATTAGTTCTTTTATTTTAAAAAGTATTGATGAAATATTTGAAGAAATGTATGAGGAAAATAATGATGCTTTTCTTAATATGATCTATTCTTTATGCCTAAAAGATGATCAATTGATAAAAAACTTTATCTTTAAAACCTATATAGGAAAATTTAGTTCTTTAATTGATATTGAAAAGTATTTAATGTACGAATTAAAAAAACAAGATGATGAAGAGTATATTTTACTTTTAAAAAAACAATATGAAGAAATGCTAAAGGGAAAAATTAGTGAACTTAAGAAATCAGTTGATGAAGTTATCAAATTTGCTGATCCTAATTTTGATTCTATTGAAACATTTAAAAATATTTTATATGATGAATCAATAGAAAATATAAAAGAAGCTTTTGATAATTTTAAAAGTTATTTTCCCAATAAGAATAAAAATTGCGATGAGGAATATTCAAAAGTAAAAGAAAAATTAAAGAAAGAAGTTAATGATATAAGAGAATTATTGGAATATCAAACACTTTCTGACTTTAAAAACGATTTGGAAAAAATAAAAAGTACTAAAAATGTTATTATTGAAATATTTTTAAAACTTAATGAGAATGTTAAAAACTATAAAAGAAACAATGATTTATATGATTTCAGTGATATAGCTAGATTAGCTATAAAACTTGTTTCAGAAAATGAGTCTATAAAAGAAGAATTGCAAAAAAACTTTTTAGAAATAATGGTAGATGAGTATCAAGATACAAGTGATATTCAAGAAAAACTTATTTCTTTAATCAGTAATAATAATGTATATTATGTAGGTGATGTAAAACAATCTATATATCGTTTTCGTAATGCTAATCCTATTCTTTTTATGAATAAATATAATACTTTTAAAGATAGCAATAGTTTGTATAAAGATGGTGAAAGCATAAAAATAGACTTAAAGATGAATTTCCGTTCTCGAAATAGCGTCATTAAAGCTGTAAATAGTATATTTTCCTCAATTATGACTGATAGTTTCGGAGGAGCAAATTACGAAGAAGAGCATAAAATGGAATATGGCAACAAAGGTTATGATGATTTAGATAATGATAGCTATGATATGGAAGTGCTAAATTATCATGGGTTATCTGAACTTGATTATGAAAAGGTCGAAAAGGAAGCATTCATTATATGCAAAGATATAAAAGAAAAAATTGCTCAAGGTTTTATGGTTTTTGATAAAGAAACAAAAAGTTTTAGAAAGATAAAATACTCCGATTTTGCTATTTTAATAAGTAAAAGTACTGATTTTAATACATTTAAAAAAATCTTTGAGTATGAAAATATTCCTTTAAGCTTGTTTAAAAGCGAATCACTTTTATCAGGTTATAATTTAATAATTATAAAGAACCTTTTAAAATTTATTATTAAAACTAAAAATAAAGAATTTGATGATGAATATAAACATTTATATGCTTCTTTGTCAAGAAGTTTTCTGTGTGAGAAAACTGATGGTGAGGTCTTTTCTGATTTAACTGAAAACAAAATATTTGCTAGTGAAATATATAATAAAGCTTTAGAAATTATACTTAATATAGATATATTAAACAATGTTTCAGTGTTAGCGTGTGTTATTAATGAATTTGATTTAATAAATAAATCATTTAAATCTAAGCAAATTAACAAACTACTTTCTGATATAACTTCACTATCGGATTTAGCCCAAAACTTAAATAATGTTAATTTGTATATTAGTGATTTAGTAGATCTAATAGATTGTATTTTAGATAACGATTTGAAATTAGAATATGATGTCTATATGGACACTAATTCTTCAGTAAAGCTTATGACTATTCATAAGTCTAAAGGATTAGAATTCCCTATTTGCTATTTTCCTTCATTATATTCACAGTTTAATAATATAGATTTTAAAGCAAATTTTTGCTTTGATAACGAACTTGGTATTATTGTTCCATATTTTGATAAGGGAATAAAGAAAACTTTTCTTAACACTTTGTTTGTTTCAAGTAATCAAATTCAAGAGCTTTCAGAAAAAGTTAGGTTATTTTATGTAGCCTTAACAAGAGCACGTGAAAAAATTATTTTTTTAGATGACATTGACTATGATAAAGATTATAGTAATACATCAATTAATAAAGCCAAATCATATCGAGAGTATTTACAATCATTATACAGTAAGATTACGTTTAAAATAACTAATGTAGATACTCTTGAAAATATTACACAAAAGTATAAGTTTTTCCGTGATAAAGATTTGCAGGTTATTAAAGAAGAACCAATTATGACTAAAAGAATTAATGTAAGTAAAGAAATATTGGTAAATAAACATTATTCGAAAGAAGTCGATGAAGTATCATTTGAAAAAGTGAAATTAATGGATTTAGGCACACGTATGCATGAGTTCCTTGAATATTATGATTTTGAAAATAAAGATATTGAATTAGAAGATTTAAATTTTATGTTTAAGAAAATAGTTTCCTCTCCACTTTTTGAGAAATACATTTATACAAAAAAAGGCAAGGTAAGTATTTACAAAGAGCATGAATTTATGTATAATAATTATAATGGCATAATCGATTTGTTACTAGAATATGATGATGAGTATGTCATAATTGATTATAAATTATCAAATATTGATGATACATCATATGACAAGCAAGTAAGAGGTTATATGGATTATGTGCATAGTATTACCAATAAAAATGTAAAAGGATTTTTGTATTCTTTATATAAAGGAACATATAGAGAAGTTAAATAAAAGGAGGTTTTCAAATGAATAGTTTAATAGAAATTGAATTTCATACAAATAATTTAGATTCATATGCTTTTATTAGTTATTTGTTAGAGACACTGACCCTAAAAAAAGATGCTATGGTTGAGTATAAAGATGGTGATGTTTATAATTATTGCGCTTTTTGTGAACTTGATGAGAAATTGATTTCTAATTCTAAAAAATTAAGGGTAAGCAAAACAGTAATTTTAGATAGTCATCAAATAGATATTTCTATAAATAAAACTATTGAAGAAGATAAAATAGATACCAATTCAGTTATTACACTATCTTTAGATGAAAATGCTTTGTTAGAGTGCTTTCCAAATACTCATGAAATACAAAAATTTATTGAATACATAGTAAGAAGGCAATTTGAAATGTTTAAGTTTACAAAATGTCTTATAAATAAAGATTCTAATAATAAAATTGAACATTTTTCTTGCTATGTTAATGAAAATGATGAAAAACTTATAAGAGGATAATTTCTTTTACGGAATTATCCTTTTTTCTTTTGTAATTATTTAATTTTACGCATAATATATTTTATTGGTGATTGATATGATTGAAGCTTTAAAATATATTTTGTTGGGAATTGTACAAGGAGTATGTGAAGTTATACCTGTATCATCTAGTGCGCATCTAATAATTTGTGAGAAAATTATTGGTATAAGTTCAGATGATTTGTTTTTAGAAATGTTTTTACATGTTGCTAGTTTAATTGCCATTTTAATTTATGAAAGAAAGCTAGTTTTTTCTCTTGCAAAGGGATTTTTCTTATATTTATTTGGAAAAAAAGAAGAAAAAGAAAACTTTATGATGGTTATTTATTTGCTTGTTTCCACAGTTCCTTTAGTTCTTTTCACAATTTTTTTTGAAAATGTTATTTATTACATTTCATCATCATTATTATTAATAGGATTGTGTTTAGTAATAAATGGTATTTTTTTAAATATATGCAATAGAGTAAAAACAAAAAGAGATAAAATAAATTGTAAAGATGCTGTTACAATTGGTTTGTTTCAATGTTTAGGAGCTATGCCAGGAATTTCTCGTAGTGGATCTTGTTTGTGTGGAGCTTTTATAAGAGGTATTGATAGAAGTAAAGCTAGTGACTTTGCCTTTTTAATGTTTATTCCTGTTATGCTAGGGGTAATTTTTAAAACTTTTATGTCATTTAATAATATAAATATGGATGTTTCTAAAATTCCTCTTTTATTCATCAGTTTTATTGCTAGTGGTTATTTTACTTTTTGGTCATTAGGAGTATTAAAGAAAGTAATTGATAATGGGAAAGTAGTTATATTTAGCTATTATACATTTATTTTGGGGTTGATTTTAATTGTATGGAATATATAAGAATATTCTTAAGAAAGTTCTTATTATCATGCTTTTATTATTTATAATTTATATTACAAGTTGTTATTCATATTTACAAATTATTTCTAAAGATAAAACAATTAAAATTTTTCAAAAGATAGGATCAAATGAATTATTATTTCGAAAAATAGTTGGTCATTTGTCAATAAATCTAATTTTAAGTTTTTTGATAGTTGTATTTTTGTATCTTTTAGATTTAGATAATAAGATAATTTATAGTTTAAACTTGTTAATAGGATTATTTTTATCAATTTCTTTTGAATTATTACAAATATTAGGAGTTGGAAGAGTATTTAGTTTAAAAGATATTTTAATTAATTTTTGTGGGTATGTGATAATTTCAGTAATTGTAAAGATGAGTAAAGTTATTTTATTGAAAAGATTAACATATAAATTAATAAGAGGTTGAAAGAATGATTGGAAAAAAACAAAAAGCATTTTTATATAGTGTAGCAAGTGAATTTGTTAATCCAAAGAAGATAATTGAAATACAAGAAATAAATACGGGTCATGTAAATGATACATATTTAGTAATTATGCCTGAAAGTGAATATATCTTACAGCGTATAAATACAAATGTTTTTTCAAGTCCTTTTGGAATGATGCATAATATAAAAGAAGTTACATACTTTTTACGAAAAAAAGTTATTTATGAGGACAACAATCCGTCTAGGGCTGTTTTAAACATTGTTAAGACTAAATATAATCAGGACTTAGCAATAAAGAAAGATAAATATTATCGAATGCTAGAGTTCGTCAGTAATTCTATGTCATTTGATATAATTCCTTCAAAAGAATTGTTTTCGGAAATGGGAAGAGCTGTTGGAAATTTTCAAAAGTTGATTCAAGGATTTCCTCCACATGTTTTAGATGAGACTATTCAACATTTTCATGATACTCCTTTTCGTTATAAGCAATTGCTCATGTCAATAAAAATAAATCATCAAAATCGAAAAGAAGAAGTAAAAAAGGAAATTTATTTTTTTGAAAAAAATGAAAAATTATATAGTATAATTACTAAAAAGTTGAAAAACAAATCAATTCCTTCACGTGTTACACATAATGACACTAAACCAAGCAATGTTTTGTTTGACAAAAATACTAGTAAAGCTTTATGCATGATTGATTTAGATACAGTAATGAAAGGATCAATTGTATATGATTATGGAGATGCTTTAAGAGTTGGTGCTAGTAACGCTAGAGAAGATGAAAAAAATCTTGAAAAAGTAACAATTAATTTAGATTATTTTAAGGCTTTCACATTAGCATTTTTAAAAGAAGTCAAGGATGTAATAACTGCAAGTGAAGTTGAACTTTTGTTTTATGGATATCTAATAATGACAATAGAAGTGGCTATGAGATTCTTAACGGACTATTTAAATGGTGATATTTATTTTAAAATAAATTATGATAAACATAATCTTGTACGTGCTCGAAATCAAATAAAAGTGTGTGAAGAAATAATTAGTAAGGAAAATGAAATTAAAAAAATAATTGATGATTGTTTATTAGAATTAGAATATTCAAAAAAATATTTTCAAGGGAGTTTTAAATTGTGATTGAGTTTGTTGTTTTGGCAGCTGGAAAAGGGACAAGGATGCACTGTGACACTCCTAAATGCCTTGTAAGGATTAATGGAAAAGAAATGATAAAATACTTATTAGAGGAGATAGAAAAAGTTAATAAGTTTTATAAATCAAAAATAAATATTGTGATAGGATTTAAAAAGGAAGAAGTTAAGAAAGCTATTGGAAATAGTTATCATTATATTTACCAAGAAAAACAATTAGGAACTGGTCATGCTCTTTTATGTGCTCTTAACAAATTAGATTGTGATAGTAATAATATAATTAATATTTATGGTGATATGCCTTTTGTTGATTCTGAAATAATAAAATCTCTGATAGAAAAGCATATAATGGATAATAATGATATAACTATAGTAACAAATATAATTTCTAATCCTCAAGGTTATGGACGCATAGTAAACTATCAAGATGGATTTAAAATAGTTGAGGAGAATGAACTTTGTGAAAGTGAAAAAAATATTAAAGAAGTTAATTCAGGTATTTTTATTGGTAAAAAAAATGTAATTAAAAATTTATTAGAAGAAATTGATAATGACAATAAAGATCATGAATTTTATTTGACAAGTATTTTTAAAAAGGCTACTAAAAAGTTACAAGTAGGTAAAATAGTTTATAATAATGATTACAGACTTATGGGAATAAATGATATAAACACACTAAAAAAAATGGAGCAACTATTTGACAAACCTTTTGCATGATGATATAATAGCCATATCTATTATTTAGGAGGCTGGATGAAAGCAAAAGAATTATGGCAAAAATATTTGCTAAGTAATATGGCTATTGCAAATGAAGGAGTATGCCAAGAATGCCCTGAAAGCTGGGCCTTTGGTGATGCTCCTGATAAACTCGTGCAATTAGTATTAGACGGGAAGAAAACAGGGACTAGTAGTAGTTATCTTTTGTATGAAATAACTAAAGATAAAGTTCCTGCAGTTAATGATCTTAGTATCATTCTTGATTCACAAGGTGAGGCTAAGTGTATAATAAGAACAACAAAAACATATATTCTACCTTTTAATGAAGTGCCACTTAGTCATGCTATTAAAGAAGGCGAAGGCGATTTAAGTTTAGAATATTGGCGTATGGTTCATGAAAAATTTTTAAAAGATTGTTTGGAGGAATATGGTTTAAAGTTTTCTTTGGATACATTAGTTCTTTGTGAAGAATTTGAAGTAATATATAAATAAAGGAAACAAATAAATGAAATATAATAAAAGCGATAAATATAATAGTTTAATAGATATGATAATGGGACCTAATCCTTTAAAATTGGACGAAGAACTTCTAGAAGATACTCCTTTAAAGGAGGGAAGCGTTGTTTGTGATTTAGGAAGTGGTAATGGCTTAACATCAATATTTCTTAGAAATGAATATGGTTTTAATGTGTATGCAACTGATTTATGGAGTGAACCAGTAGAAAATATTAATAATTTTCAAAAGAGAAATATAAGTGTGGAAAATATAACTTTTGTTAAGGCAGATGCTAATAGTTTAAATTATGCGAATAATTTCTTTGATGCAATTATTGCTACGGACTCATATAATTATTACGGATGTAATAAAAACTTTTTAGAAGAGAAAATCTTACCATTTATAAAGAAAGATGGATATTTATATATAAGTGTTGCAGGTATGAAAAATGTAAATAAAGAATACCCTAAAGAATTATTTTTGTCTTGGACAGAAGAACAATTAGAATATATAAAAACTATCGATTATTGGAAAGAAATTATTCAAAATAGCAAAGGAATAAATATAATAAAAATTGAAGAAATGGAAGTAGGCGATGAAGCTTGGCTTGACTGGGTAAAACTTGATAACGAGTATGCTATAAATGATCGCAAAGCCATTTATAATGGAGCATTAAAATATCTATGTTTTATTAAAATCATTCTTCAAAAGAAATAATATTTAAGGTTTCACACAAAAAGGGCTTAATCTCTAGTAAAGATTAGCCCTTTTATTAATTACGATATTTACTTATGCTAAGAAGTATTCCCATTTGAAACATTGTAATAAGGAGACTGCTACCACCGTAACTAAATAGCGGGAGGGTGATTCCTGTTACTGGTAACAATCCAACAACAACTCCGACATTGATAAACACTTGAATAGCAAGTGATATGGAAATACCAATACTTAAAAATTTAAGAAAATAATTATCAACCTGGGTTCCGTTTTTAATACCCCTATAAATAATTATGAAATATAAAGATAAAACAAATATGGCGCCTATTAAGCCCATTTCTTCAAGTACGATAGCAAAAATAAAATCATTTTGAGGTTCAGGAAGAAAAAAGTGTTTCTGAATTGATTTATTAAAGCCATGTCCAAGGAGGCCACCTGGAGTAATTGCAAACAGTGATTGAATGCCTTGAAATCCGCTACCTAAGGGGTCCTGCCAAGGGTTTATGAAGGCAGTTATACGCTCCAACCTGTAAGGAGCAGAAATAATTAAAACTCCCATTCCAACAATTCCTATGGCGATGATAACAATAAAATATTTTATTGGAACGCCACTTATAAAGATTAAAACTAGTGCTGATAAAACAATTACTAAACCAGTTCCAAAGTCTGGTTGAAGCATAATTATTAAAAATACAAGGATTGCTAAACTAAATGTCATCATAAATGTTTTGAAAGATTTTAAATCCTTATAGTTTTGTGAGAGATACTTAGCATATAAACCTGTTAAACCTATTTTCATAAATTCAGAAGGTTGAATCGAAAATCCACCGATACTTATCCAACTTCTTGCTCCTCCTCTTACTGATCCGATAAAAGGAATTAGAACAATTAATAACAAAAATAAACAGATGAAAAAAACTAAAGTTACTTTTCTTTCATACTTTTCAATATCATATTTTGTTACTAAAAAAAGAAGAATGTAGGATATAATCAGAAACAGTCCTTGCCTTTTTAAATAATAAAAACTATCATTATAATTTTCTTTGGCAACAACATTGCTTGCACTATATACCATTAATAAACCACAAATAGATAGGACAACTATTCCTATAAGAAGAATATAATCAATTTTTAAATGTCTTTTTTTATTTATCATAATAATCATTATTAATATATGAATTATAATAACTGTATTATTACGCTTAGTTATTTTATTTTTTTATTATGTGTGCTATAATTAAACGAAAAAAGGAGATTGACAAATATGATTGGATTTTTATTAGATTTAGGAAGAACAATACTTGATAATAAAGGTTATAATTATGAAAATGCTATGCGTAATGTTTATAATCTAACAAATAAAAAAATAACTTTTAATGTTTTTTTTGAAAAAGAAAGAATGTTACATAACTATGTTTTTAAACTTGTACAAAAAACTAATACTGAAGTTGTTATTGGAGAATATTTATTAACTTTAATTAAGCTTTGCGATTTAGAAACGATATATACATCTTTAGATTTGGAAATTGCTTTTTTTGATGAATTAACAAAGTATGAAGGTGTTTTAGGCGGTGCTGAAAAGTTTTTGAAATTTCTAAAAGATAGAGGAGCATATGTTGTTGCTGTATCAAACTCATGTATTTCTAGTGACGTTTTAAAAAGGGGTCTAGAAAAAATTAAGATACTAAAATATTTTGATGAAGTTATTAGTAGTGCGGATGTTCTTTATCGAAAACCTAATCAGATGATGTTTTTAGAGGGAATAAAAATAATGACAGAAAAGAAAATAAGTATAGATAATACGTATTTTGTTGGTAACGATTATCGCTGTGATATTTCTGGTGCTTATAATGTTGGTTTGAAATCTATTTGGTATAATGAAAAGAATGAAGAAGATGTAAATAATTATGCTACTTTTAAAGCAAATAATTATGATGAAATTATAAATTATTTACAAAATAATGTTTTTAAGGCTTAAACAAGGCCTTTTTTTGTTATTATTTTTATTTGAAACGTATATAATGTATTGAAGTAGTATGGAAAATAAAATAGTTTTTGTTCTAGCTGGAGGAACTTTAGGGCATATAAATCCAGCACTTGTTATTTCTGAAATGTTTTATTTAGATAATTATAAAGTATATTTTATTTCATCAGAAAAGTTTGCCAAGACTAATTATTTTGATGATAAAAATTATTTAAGTAAAGTATATTATTTGCCATCACAAGGCCTTTCAAGAGGAAGTTTATTTAAGAATATTAGATCTTTTGTTTTAAATGTTAAGGTATATCGAAAGATAAAAAGTTTAATTAAAGAATATCAACCTAAATTTATTCTCGGAATGGGTGGAAGTATTAGTACATTAGGTATACTTGCAGGAAGTAGTTATAAAATACCTATGGCCATTCATGAACAGAATGCAATTATGGGTTTAGGTAATAAAATTGTTTTACATAAGGTTGATAAAGTATTTACTGGTTATGATTATGAAAATGAAAAAATGTTGTTTGTTGGTAATCCTTTAGAATCAATTTCATATAGTAAAAGAAAGATAACAAAAAGTCGTAATGTCTTAGTTTTTGGTGGAAGTAATGGAAGTACATTTATGAATGATTTTATAATTGATAATATTGATATATTTACTAAATATAATATAGAAAGAGTATATTTAATAGTAGGAAGAAAATATTTTGAAGAAAATAAGGAAAAAATATCAATAGTTTACAAAAATTGTTCTTATTTAGAGATTATTAGCGAAACAAATCAAATGGAAAAATATTATAATAGCTCTTTTTTGGTTATTACTAGAGGTGGCGCTGGAACAATTTCTGAGATAATTGGATATAAAAAATTAGCACTAGTTATCCCTAGTCCTAATGTTACAAATAATCATCAGTATTATAATGCTTTATTTTTTAAGGAAAAAAATTGTTTTGAACTCATAGAAGAGAAGAATTTATCAAGGGAAAATTTCATAGATTCTTTAGATAAATTAGTAAATAACAATAAACTATATTACAAGTCTATTGATGAAAATAATCATTATTTTAGTAAATATATTATGTATGATGAGATAACAAAACTAATGGAGGTTAAGAGTAATGAATAATGAAGCCGTAGTTTCTTTTATTTTGGAGAATGAACTAGGTGATGTAAATACTAATACATCTTTTAAAAATCTAACTACGATTAAATGCGGGGGTAAAATAAGTGTTTTGTTTCAACCTTATACGATTAATAAGTTTATGTTATTTATGGATTATGTTTTAGAAAATAAATTACCATATTTTGTTATTGGTAATGGTAGTAATATTCTTGCTAGCGATAATGAATATGAAGGAATTGTTATCTCGTTTTCTAAACTGAAAGAAAGAATACATTTTAATTTTTATGATAAGTATGCTTTAGTATCTGTTCATGCTGGAGTATTATGTCCTGTTTTTTCAAAAATACTTAGTGATAAGTTTTTGACTGGGGGAGAGGCTTTAAGCACCTTGCCTGCTAGTATTGGAGGAACTATTGCCATGAATGCTTCATGTTATGATTATAAAACTTCAAAGCATTTAGTTAGAGCGTTAATATATACAAAAGATGGTTTGAGATGGTACAAAAATTATGAATTAAATTATAAATATCGTGAAAGTATTGTTAGTAATTCGGAGATGATTGTTCTAGCGGGTGAGTTTATTTTTGAAAAAGGCAAAATAGAGAATATTATGAAAAAAACAAACTTTTTTAAAGAACAGAGAAAAAAGACGCAACCATATGGTGTATATAGTGCAGGATCAACGTTTCGTAATTATGAGAATATAAATGCATGGAAATTGATTGATGAAGTTGGTTTACGTGGATATTCTTATAAAAGTGTAAAGGTATCTGATGTGCATACTAATTTTATTGTCAATGAGGGAAATGCTAAAAGTAATGATGTTTTGAAAGTAGTACAGTATGTAAAAGATAAAGTGAAAGAGGAGAAACAAATACTTTTAAAGGAAGAATGGATTTTTTTTAACTTTAAACATTTATAAAAAAAAGTAAAAAAAATTAAACTTTCTATTTATTTTTATTTTTGTTTGTGTTATAATATTACTACGTATTATTGACTTTAGATAGGAGGAACAACATATATGGTAGAACAAGAAACATTCGGAGAAAAACCGATTATTAAAGTTGTCGGAGTTGGTGGCGGTGGCGGTAACGCAATTAACCGTATGATAGAAAATGACGTTAAAGGTGTAGATTTTATTTCAATAAATACAGATTCACAAGTCCTTCGTTTATCTAAATCAGAATATAGAATGCAAATTGGAAAACAACTTACTAAAGGACTTGGTGCTGGTGCTGATCCAAGCGTAGGTGAGCAAGCAGCTTTAGAAAATGAAGAAGAAATAAAAGATTTATTGCGCGGAAGCGATATGGTATTTGTAACTTGTGGAATGGGTGGAGGTACTGGAACTGGTGCTGCACCTGTTGTTGCTAAGATTAGTAAAGAATTAGGATGCCTAACTGTTGGTATCGTTACAAAACCATTTACTTTTGAAGGCAAAAAACGTATGAGACAAGCTTTAGAAGGAATTGAAAAACTTCGTCAACACGTTGATACATTAATCGTAATACCAAATGATAAAGTATTAAATATAATTGATCCAAAAACTTCAATGTTAGAAGCATTCAAAGAAGTTGACCACGTTTTACGTCGTGCCGTTCAAGGAATTGCGGAAATAGTTACAGTTCCTGGATTAATTAATGTTGACTTTGCTGATGTTCGTGCGGTTATGAAGGGCAAAGGAACGACAGCTCTAATGGGTATTGGAATTGGTCAAGGCGAAAATCGTGCTGTTGAAGCTGCTCGTAAAGCTATATGTAGTCCATTACTTGAAATTGACATTAATGGTGCTACAAATGCTATCGTCTTTGTAACAAGTGACGTTGATATTTCATTTGATGAAGTAAATACAGTAATGAATGAAATTCGTAGTGCATCAAATTCTGAGATAGATATTGTTTATGGAGCAGGATTTAATATGGATTTACGTGGTGAACTAATTGTAACAGTCATTGCAACTGGTTATGATAATAAAGAAGATACAGAAGAAACAGCTACTCCAACCGTTTCTAATGGAGAAAAAGTTGTCGTTCAAAAAAATCCTAGTGATGACACTCCTGTAGGTCCTAGCTGGCTAATTAATGAATTTAAGAAAAAATAAGTTATAAACTCAAATGATAATAAAAGTCAATTAGTATTTATTTTGAAATATTGATTGGCTTTTTTAATTATCTTTTATAAGTTTATTGTGAAAGTTTTTATATAGACAAATCAATGATATTATGTTATAATAAATCGAGGTTGTAATTGATATGAGGTATTTTGTTTTAGCTGATCCCCATTCTTATTATTCAATAATGATAAAAGCTTTACAAGAAAAAGGCTTTGATGAAAATGATGATAATCATAAAATCATATTATGTGGTGATGCTTTCGATAGAGGAACTCAAAGTATAGAAATGTTTGAGTTTATAAAGAAAATGCAAAAGAAAGATAAACTTATATATATACGTGGAAATCATGAAGATTTACTTGATAACCTTTTGTGTACGATGGATCCTAAGTATCATGATTTACATAACGGGACAGTTAATACTATTTGTCAGTTTTCAGAAATGACTCTTAACGAAGTTTTAGATAACTTTCAGTATGCATGTATGAAAACAATTAAAAAAGGAATAAAGAAATATTTGAATGACTCTACAATTGATTATTATGAAACTAATAATTATATATTTGTTCATGGATATGTAACTTTAGATGAAGATTGGAAAAAAGGTTCATGGAGTGAAGCAAGATGGCTAAATGGTGTTTCTCAATTCCTATCTGAGAAAAGAATATTTAATAAAACAATAGTATGTGGCCATTATCATTGCAATTGGTATCGTGATAGAAATTTAAATGAAGAAGAAAAATGGAAAGATTTTTCTCCTCAAGAAGTTATCAATGAAAATAATGAAAAAATAATAGCTATAGATGCATGTACTGCATTTAGTAAACAAATAAATGTCTTAATAATAGATGACTAGTGTGGAGGTTAAAATGAAAAGAAATTTATTATACGCTTTATGTTTAATTTTATGTTTAGCTTTGAGTGGTTGTGGGAATTATAAAAACACATATTCAATAGATAAAGAAGTGGAATATATAGAAGAAATAACTGGCTCAGAATTAGATAAAATGATAGAAGATCTTTCAAAAGAAGATTTAATTGGCTCTTTTAGATTAACTGGAGAAATTGTATTTAAAAAATCTACTACTATAAAAACATCTTATGATGGGGAATTTATATTTGCAAAAGAAGAAGATGGTAAAATTGTATTTAGCGAAATAAATACTATTAAAGTTTCAAGTTTTAATGAAGATAAAACTAATAGATACTATGTAAAAGACAATTATTTGTATTCAATTAACTCTAAAGGTGAGCAAGAAAAAAAATATATTGACAAACCTTATATGACTTTAGATGTTTCAACATTAGCAATAGTATTCAATCTAAAAAAATTAATTTCTGATGTAAATAAACAATATGAAAAAATTACAATAAAATGTGGTTATGATTCATTTTTAAATCTAATATTAGAAATTGATGTCCCAAGTGAGAATAGTGAGATTAATAAGTATAGATTTTTATATAAAGATAATAATCTAGTTTATTTTTGCTATAAAATAGCATCTTCAGATGAAAGTATTTGTACGTATGTGGAAATGACAATAGATTATAAAGATGTTGAACTAAAATATCCGGAAGTTTTTGTTTTCGAGGAAGAAAAAGAAACTGAATAAACAACTCTTAACTACTAGAATTATTGCTAGTAGTTTTTATTTTTTTAAAAAAATAATTAGAACACCTTTATTTAGACAAAAAAATAATATTAGATAAAGTATAATATTTGTGGTGATTAGATGATTATATATATGGATTTGATAATGATTTATGATTTTCTTATTAATGCAATTATAATGTATTCTATTGAAAAGTGCTACAAGCAAAAAGTGAAAAAAATAAGCATAATTATTCCTTCAATTATCTCATCACTATTTATTCCTCTCTTCTTTATAAATTATATATTTTTAAAAATTTTTAGGGTTTGTGGTGGCTTAATAATGTATTTATTTATGTCAAAAAGAAATACAATAAAAGAAAAAATTATTAAAGCCACTACATATTACCTACTTAACTTTGCCTTCATTGGAATTCTGAAAGTATTTGATATTCAAAAATGGTTTTTGTTATTGTTTGCTATTTTAGTTCTTGTTCTTATATTTTTCATACAAAATAATAAAAAATACTACATATTTAATGAATCTTGTAAATATAATGTAATTGTAAAAAATGATAAAAAAATCATCGAACTTAATGGTTTTTTAGATACAGGAAACAAAGCTATGTATAAAGGAATTCCTATTTGTTTTGTTAATGAAAAATATAAAAAGAGTTTTGGAGAATTTAAAAAACAAATATTAGTAAATATCGATACTATCAGTGGAAGTGCAATTCTTGAAGGGTATATTCCATCATACTTTTTGATTGAAATAAAAGGAATCAAACGGGCAAAGAAAGTTATCTTATGCTTTGTAAATTTAGAAGAAGAATGTTTAGTGAATAGTTTAATATTATGTGAGGAGGTTTAGTATGTTTAGGTTGATTAGACGCTTATTTATTGGTAAAGGCAAATGTAACTATATTAATAGTACAAACATTTTGCCTCCACCACTTGAAGAGGAAGAGGAAAAGAGATTACTATTATTGTGTGCGGAAGGTGATTTAGAAGCGCGTAATACACTGATAATTCATAATTTACGACTTGTTGTGTATATTGCCAAAAAGTTTGAAACAACGAAAATAAATATTGAAGATTTAATAAGTATAGGTTCTATGGGGTTAATAAAAGGAGTACAAACCTTTAAGATGGATAAGAATATTAAACTAGCAACATATGCATCTAGATGTATTGAAAATGAAATATTAATGTTTTTAAGGAAAACATATAGAGTTAGACAAGAAATATCATTAGATGAAGTTTTATCAGTTGATAGTGAAGGTAATGAAATGATTCTATCTGATATATTAACAAGTGATGATGTTCTTGCAATAGATGAAATGACAAAAGAAGAAGAAATAAAAGATTTATATCAAGCTATAAATAAACTAAAACCTCGTGAGAGAGAAATAATTGTTATGCGATATGGTCTTTTTGATAGTGAACCCCTTACCCAAAAAGAAGTGGCAGATTTACTAGGTATCTCACAATCATACATCTCTCGATTAGAAAAAAGAATCATTGACAAAATGCGACTTGAAATAAAAGGAAAAGTAAAAGTTTCTTAGAAAAAAGATTAAAAACTTGAATACATTTTAAATGCTTGCTTCACAATATAATTGGAGGTGGGTATTAAATGCGTAATCGAGTTGAAATAACAGGGATTAACACATCAGAGCTAAAAGCTCTTTCAAATGAGAAAACAATGGAGTTATTAGAATTAAGTCATAATGGTGATGACTATGCTAGGGATGAACTTGTCTATGGTAATTTACTTCTTGTTTTAAGTGTGATAAAGAAATTTACCAATAGGGGTGAAAATTTAGATGATTTGTTTCAAGTTGGTTGTTTAGGACTAATGAAAGCAATTGATAATTTTGACACAAGTCATGGAGTTCGTTTCTCTACATATGCTGTTCCTATGATCATTGGAGAAATACGAAGATATTTACGAGATAATTCCCCAATACGAATTTCTCGTTCACTTAAAGATATTGCTTATAAGGCTTTAAAATATAAAGAAGAATATTTGAGTCTTAATCATAAAGAACCAACAACAAAAGAAATAAGTGAATATCTTCAAGTTGAAGAAGTTGATGTAATTGTTGCTTTAGAGGCTATTCAAGAGCCAATTTCTATTTATACACCTATTTATTCTAATGGATCTGATGAAATCTTTTTAATTGATCAGATTAAAGATGATACAAATAATGAAGACAAAATAATTTTAGAATTAACGATTAGAGATGGTATGAAAAGACTAAATAATCGCGAGCGTCATATCATAAATCAAAGATACTATGATGGCAAAACACAAATGGAAATTGCTGAGGAAATAGGTATTTCGCAAGCACAAGTTTCTAGACTTGAAAAGAACGCTTTGAACACAATATTCAATGTAAAAAAATAAAAATATGTTGACAAATTAAATAAGAGTCTTTATAATGTTTACTTAGGGAAGTAAGCGTTAAGTGCTTTTTCTTTCGGATAAGGAAAAAGACGAACACTTATGTGGCGGTTTGCTTCCTAGTCCGCATATTTGCGGATCAAACAAGATATTTCTTGTAAGATTTTTCTTGGGAGGTCTAATATGAAGAAAAAAAAGATTTATTTAATTTGTGTTATGGCTATTATGATAGCTTTATGTTTTGCGCTAGATCGAGTGGCAACATTTGAAATAGCTAATTCATTAAAAATAACATTTTATGCATTACCGCTGCTTGTAACAGGCATAATCCATGGCCCAATTGTTGGCTTAATAACAGGAGCTATTTCAGGCTTGTTTATTCAACTTTTTAAATGGGGTCCTTCAGTTACAACAGTGTTTTATATGATAGCACCTGCTATGTGGGGCTTGATTAGTGGTTTAGTTTATAAAGGATTTAAAAATAAAAGTTTAAAACTTCGTATCCTAGGGTATATATTAGCTGTTGTTAGTGCATCGATAATGGCAACAATATCTAATACATTTGCCTTTTTTATGGATTTCTTATTGATAGAAAATAGTTATTATACCCCAGCTCTAATTATCGGTTCTTTATTAGGAAGAATCATTACAATGCTTATAATGATAGTAATTTATAGTATTTTAGTAATTCCTATTTGTACTAGTGTCAACCAATTTGTTAGAAAAGATGAGGTTGAATAAAAATAATAAATTATTAAAAACGTTATCATACAACATTATTGATTGAAAAAAATATGAAAATAAGTTATAATAATAATATATTGGAGGATTAAAGATTATATGAAACGTAAATTATACATGCTTACAATTCTTGATGGTTATGGTATTACTTCAAGAGTTGAAGGAAATGCAATACTTGCTGCAAAGAAACCAAATATGGATTTTCTTACAAAAGAATACCCTTATACTCTATTAGGTGCTAGTGGTGAAGATGTTGGCTTGCCTGATGGACAAATGGGAAATAGTGAAGTAGGGCATATGAATATTGGGGCTGGAAGAATTGTTTATCAATCATTAACAAGAGTTAATATAGCTGTTAGAAATGATGAATTAATAAAGAATCCTGCTATTCAAAAAGCAGTAAATCACGCTTTGAATAATCATTCAAAACTTCATATTATGGGTTTATTAAGTGATGGTGGAGTTCATTCTCACATTAATCATATTTTATATTTGCTTGAGAAATGTGTTAAAGCTGGAATCAAAGAAGTGGTTGTGCATGCATTCTTAGATGGACGTGATGTACCACCTCAATCTGCAAAAGAATATTTAGAAAAATTACAAAACAAAATTAATGAAGTTGGTAATTCAAAAATAGGTGTTATTAGTGGTCGTTATTATGCAATGGATCGTGATAAAAATTGGAATCGTGAACAACTTGCTTATGATGCGTTAGTATATAATAAAGCTCCTTTAAAAGATTATTTGAAAGGAATAGATGAATCATATGCAAATGGTGTGTTTGATGAATTTGTGGTTCCTTATATTGCTAATGCTGACTCTAATATAAATGATGGAGATAGTGTTATATTTGCTAATTTCCGTCCAGATAGAGCTATTCAAATTTCTACAGCCTTAACAAATTTGGATATGACAGGTATTATCAAAGGCAAACATATTCAAGATTTAGACTTTGTTTGTATGATGTTATATAGTGAAAATGTTAAAGGTGACATTGCCTTCCCAGTTCAAGAATTAAATAATACATTTGGTGAGTATTTAGCCAAATTAGGATTAAGACAATTAAGAATTGCGGAAACAGAAAAATATGCTCATGTAACATATTTCTTTGATGGCGGTGTTGATAAAGAATTAGAAGGTGCTGACAGAATTTTAGTACACTCACCTAAAGTTGCAACTTATGACTTAAAGCCAGAAATGAGTGCATATGAAGTGTGTGATAAAGTTTGTGCCGCTATAAAATCAGAAGAATATGATGTAATAATTTTGAACTTTGCTAACTGCGATATGGTTGGTCACACAACTGTATTTGATGCAACCGTGAAAGCTGTAGAAACAGTTGATGAATGTGTTGGAAGAATTTATAAAGAAGTTCAAAAAGTTGATGGTGATTTAATAATAATTGCTGACCATGGAAATGCAGATAAAATGATAGATGAAGATGGTGTTCCATTCTCAGCCCACTCAACAAATCCAGTTCCTTGCATTATCTGCAGAAAAGGATTGAATTTAAGAGCAGGTGGTAATTTAGGTGATGTTGTTCCAACAATGCTTGATTTAATGAAACTTGCCAAACCTGTGGAAATGACTGGTAAAACTCTTATTAAACATAAATAAAAATATTTATAAGAAAGGAATATATATATGCCAATTATTAGTGAAATATATGCACGTGAAGTTATTGATTCAAGAGGAAACCCAACTGTAGAAGTTGAAGTTTACACTGAAAGTGGTGGATTTGGTAGAGCAATAGTTCCTAGTGGAGCATCTACTGGTGAACATGAAGCTGTAGAATTACGTGATGGAGATAAAAATCGTTACTTAGGAAAAGGTGTTTTAAAAGCTGTAGCTAATGTTAATGAAATCATTGCTCCTGAACTAATAGGGATGAATGTATTTGATCAAATTGGAATTGATCAAAGAATGATAGAATGTGATGGAACTCCAAATAAATCAAATTTTGGTGCTAATGCAATTCTAGGAGTATCTTTAGCTTGTGCAAAAGCAGCTGCTGATTTATGTGGGTTATCATTATATAATTATTTAGGTGGATTTAATGCTAAAGTTTTACCTACACCAATGATGAATATTTTAAATGGTGGTGCTCATGCTGATTGGTGCAGTGACATTCAAGAATTTATGATTATGCCTGTTGGTGCAAAATCATTTAAAGAAGCTTTAAGAATGGGTTCAGAAATATTCCATGTTTTAAAGAAAGTTCTTAAAGATAAAGGTTGTAATACAGCTGTTGGTGATGAAGGTGGATATGCTCCTAAATTATCAAGTAACGAAGAAGCTTTCCAAGTAATTATCGAAGGTATAGAAAAAGCTGGCTATAAACCTGGTAAAGATGTATTACTTGCTTGTGATGTTGCTTCAAGTGAGTTTTATAACCCAGAAACAAAACTATATGATTTAAAGAGTGAAGGTAAGAGCCTAACAAGTGATGAATTAATAAGTTTCTATGAAGATTTATGCAAAAAATATCCAATCATATCTATAGAAGATGGATTAGATGAAAACGACTGGGATGGTTGGAAACAATTAACTAAGCGTTTAGGTGGAAAAGTTCAACTTGTTGGTGATGACTTATTTGTTACAAATACAGAAAGATTAGCTAAAGGAATTGAAAAAGGAATTGCAAATTCAATTCTTATTAAAGTAAATCAAATAGGTACTTTAACTGAAACGTTTGATGCTATTCAAATGGCACAAAAAGCAGGATATACAGCTGTTGTATCACATCGTTCAGGCGAAACTGAAGATACAACAATTGCTGATATAGCAGTTGCTTTAAATGCTGGTCAAATTAAAACAGGATCATTAAGTAGAACTGATCGTATTGCTAAATATAATCAATTATTAAGAATTGAAGATGAATTGGGCGATATGGCTCGTTATGATGGAATTAAATCATTTTATAATTTAAAGAAATAAATATAATTATTAATCCAAGTTAAATGGTGCGTATATGCATACAATTAACTTGGTTTTTTTGTTTAATAATTAGTCTTGTAAAGAAAAAGTTCAAAAACTTATTAATTTTTTGTAATTATTTCATAAAAAATAATTTAAAAAAGTTGATAATTATGTAAAAATATAGTATAATTATATTGGATGAATGAAGAAATAAAGTTTTAAATAAATAATTTTATATAAATATGTTCTTGTTATAAAATCATATAAGATTTTGTATATAATTTTAAAAGAAATGGGTGGTGAAAATGGTTTATTAAAAATCTTTGTGTTTAGCAATTATTTTTGAAAACGCTTTCTAAA
>HF988733.1:42357-152058 GCA_000431235.1 Coprobacillus sp. CAG:698
CTAAAAAATGTGTTTAATCTAATAGATGTGTTTAATCTAATAGATGTGTTTAATCTAATAGATGTGTTTAAGTTGTTTAAGTTTTTTAATAGAAGAGATTTTATTGAAACACTTATTTGTACAAGCATAGACGAGTATAATGATACAAATTATACAAGTAGGTTATTTTAATGAAACATTAAAGGAGGAAACATGAAACTAAAAAAAATTATTCTTTTGTTTGTCTTCGTTTTATTCCTTGGAATTCAATTTGGATGTAATAATCCTGAAAATGAAAGGGGAGAACGAGGTAATGATGGCTTGACACCATACACTGGTGAAAATGGCAATTGGTGGATAGGTGATAAAGATACCTTGATTAAAGCACAAGGCCCACAAGGAGATGAAGGTGCTCCAGGAAAAGATGGAACTCTAGGTGAAGATGGTCTTTCTGCTTATGAACTTTACGTAAAATATAATCCTTATTACAAGAGAAACGAAGAGACATGGGTTAAGGATTTAGTAAATGGAAAATTGGCTATAGCATCTAAGGAGAACACTATTGATGCTATAGGTGAATTAGATGAAGGTTTTAGTTTTAAAACAAAGGGAAGAATTGTTTATAAAGCAAAAGATTTTGCAATTATTGATGATGAAACAGCAAAACTATTATTGAAAATTGATGATGAATTTAAATATGTTGTTGGAGACTATTTATCATTAAAAGGTTCTATAATTAAAGAAAATAATATGAACATAATTGGCAAAGAAGTAGAATATGAAAAAATAGGTCATAAAGAAATTAAAAGTTCATATTATGATAAATTTGATGAAACTTCAGTGTTAAACTATTATGTGGAAAAGAAAAATGATCTTAAGTATATTGAATATACTGGAAAATTAAAATATGATAACAATTATTATGTTACAGAAAAGAAACCTACATTAACAATTACTAATTCAGAAATGATTGAGGGACTAGAAAACCTAAAAGATAATGAAGTGAAAATGAAAGGCTACTTATTAGGCAGTAATGAAAATATAGTATTTTATGCAACTTCAGTAGAAGAAAAAAAGATAACTGTTGAACAAGTTATGATTAAATGCGAAAGTACAATATATTTAGGCTATAATCTAAGCAAAGCAGCTATAGTGTATCCTATAAATTCTCCTCAAGAAGTTGAATGGGAAATAGTCAACAAGGCTGTTGCATCTATTTCAAACGAAGGCGTAGTTAAAGGTATTAAAGAAGGCGAATTTAAGATAAGAGCAGTAAGTAAATATGATAGATCAAAAGCAAGTGAATGGATTACTGTGAAAGTTATCAATGAAAGTGAAGTTGTAACATCTCCTGATTATAGAGGATATGAAATTAAAATTATGACTGAACGACGTTTTGAATTTGATCCATTTTACAATGAAGAAAATGATTCAAGAACTTATACTAATCCTGACAAAATACATAAACAAGAAGTGTGGCGTAAAATTGAAAGTAAATACAATGTAAAGATTAATGTTGTTCCTGATCCTATGGAGGGCATGATAATAGCAAAAGATATGAATAAAATTGCAAAAAAATATGCCGAGTCAGGAGATTCTCCTATTGACATTATGATATTAAGATCTAATGATATTCCTAAATTAGTTAAAGATAATGTAATATATAGTTTGGATGAGGTAACTAATAAGTATGCATATGATGAAATGAATCCTGCTTATAAAGAATCTGTATATTATAAAGGAAGAATTTATGGACAACAAATTTATGCACATGAAGAAAATAGAACTTCTATTACAGGCTTTTTATACGATTATGGCTGGTTAACTAAGTTGAATGTTGAAGATCCAGCAAAAATGTTTAATGAAGGTAACTGGACTTACAGCAATTTTGCTAAGTGGGTTAACGATACACAAGAAAAATTGGATGAAGATGAGTTTGTACTTCAAGCTTCTGGATATGTTTACTTTGGTGGAATGTCTACTGCTGCTGGAATAAAAATTTCCAATGCAAATGATTATTCTGTTAATTTAATGGAATATGAACAACTAGAGTTCACAAAAATGATGAAAGAATTAATAGCAAATGGTTGCGTATCAAGTCTTGACGACATAAGTTTTTATGACAAACCAGGTGCAAGTTTTGAAAAAGGAAAAGTATTAATGACAACAGGAAACCTTTATCAGGCAAGCATATATTCAAATATTGATAATTTTGGATTTGTTCCTTTCCCATATCCAGATTATATGAATAAAGAAGATACAAAAATTATTTTAAATGATCGATTCTCATATATGTATATTAGAGGAAAAAAATATCCTGCAATTTCCTCATCTATAGTGATGACATATGAAAGAGTTTGGCAAATAATGAATGAATTATTCATAACAACAAAAAAGAATATGGATAAAGACGAAAACTTTAATTATGAAAATGAAATTGAGAAGAAAATAAGTAAATATATAGATAATCCTGCATCAATAGAGGCTATAATGTTCTATAACGAAAGTAGAATAATGTATGATCCTTCTGAATATATTTTTTCATCAATGTATTCGTTAAAAGAATTTGCTAGTAATGTAATGGCGTATGACAAAGATTATGTAACTGAAGCGAAGAGCAGAACCGAAGAATTGGAATATGCATTGAAAGGACATTATAATCCTTAATTTAATAATATATATTTGAAAAAATTTAAGTTTTTAAAAAACTCTTGTGATTATTATAATATTAAAAGTCAAGTTAAATGGTGTGTATACATGCAACTAACTTGACTTTTTTTATTTAAGGTTTGTATATAGGTGCTCATTTCTATGAATAATTATAGGCAATTAATTATAAAATGAAGGAGTTTTTTTAAATGACAAATTAATTTAAGTTTTATTTAAAGTTTTTATTATATAATTAATACATAAATGGAGGTAATTAATTATGAAGAAAACTCTAATGTTTATATTGATGTTTATTATGATTCTGTGTTTTGTTGGATGCACAGACAAAACATGTACAGAACATGAAGAAGGTGACTGGGAAATAGTTACAGAAGCAACATGTGCTTCATATGGTGAGAAAGTAAAGAAATGCACAAAATGCGGGTTGGTATTAGAAACTGCTTCAATTGAGAAAAGTGATCATACTATAATTACTATAGAAGGTGTTGAACCTACGTGTTTAGAAAGTGGTTTGACTGAAGGCAGTAAATGTAGTGTTTGTGGGAAAATCATCACAAGTCAAGATACAATAAAGGCATTAGGACATAAATATGTCCTTAGCGAGGAAAAAAGTAATTCCGAAATATTAGTATATGAGTGTACTCGTTGTGGTGATAGTTATACTGAAGAAAATACAACAGGATGTACAAATCATGAAGAAAGTGATTGGATTATTACTAAAGAACCTACATGTTTAGATAAAGGTTTGAAAATAATAAAGTGTTTGAATTGTGGAGCAACTATCAAATCAGAAGAAATAGATAGTTTAGGACATAATGAAATCACTATTGCAAGGAAAGATGCAACATGTGAAGAAGATGGATTAACAGAAGGTATTAAATGTGATCGCTGTGGAAAGATAATCAAAGAACAAGAAGTCATTAATAAACTTAATCATAATTACGAACTTATAACTACAGTGGCTTCTACAAAAACAACAGAAGGTTATCTTGAGTACAAATGCACTCGTTGTGAGAAAACGTATCGTGTAACTCTTCCACTAGTTACTGATTATGATGAAACTAAGCCAATAAGTATAATTCTAAGTGATAACGGAAGCATTGTTCAAAATAGTAATGGTGGTGTTTTAATTGATAATAATGCTATAAAGATAGTGCTAGCAGGGGAATATTCAATTACTGGCAAATTATCAGAAGGAAATATTGTTGTTAGTGTTAGTGAAAATGATGATGTAATAATTAATTTAGAAGGAGTAGAAATTACTTCATCAACAACACATCCAGTTTTTATTGAATCTGCTGATAAAGTAGAAATTAGTGCTAAATCAAAAACAGAAAATTATATTTATGATAAAAGAGAATATAGTGATGCTGCAAGTGGAGGAGCTGTGTATGCTAAGTGTGATTTACAAATGAAAGGTAAAGGCAGTTTGACTATTGAATCAACATATAATAATGGCTTAGCAACAACAAAAGATTTGAAAATTAAGAATTTAACTTTATATGTCAAAGCTGTAAACAATGCTATAAAGGGTAATGATTCTATAACAATAGATTCAGGAACGATTAAAGCTGTTTCCACAAAAAATGATGCCTTGAAAACCACAGATTCAGATGTTTCTTCAAAAGGTAATCAAAGAGGAATAGTAACAATAAATGAAGGAACAATAGATTTATATTCAGCATGTGATGGAATTGATGCTTCGTATGATGTTATCATCAATGGTGGAGTAATTAACATTTATACAGATAAATACTCTGAATATTCTGAAGAAGTACTTGTAACTAAAAGCAATATGTATATTAGATTATCTCAAAGAATGGGACGTACTGAATATTCATATAGCGTGAAATTCTATGATGAAAATAATAACGTAACAATGGTAAATGCTAAGAATGTTACTGATGGACCAATGAGTTATGCGATATTAGATAAACCTAATAATGCTCAAAAAATGGTTTTATACGTATATAATAAAAGTCAAGTACAAGGAAGTGAAACATATGTCGCTTGTACAGATTTGCTTACTGTTCCTGAAAGCAAAGATTTGTATAGTATTTCTAAAATATCGTCGGGACAAGTAAGTGGATCTTGGGGCAATTATTCTAGTAGCGGTAGACCTGGTGGATTCGGTCCTGGAGGAATGCAAGATGGTAATCAAGATAAAGCTCTTTATTCATGCAAAGGTATAAAAGCTGATAATGAAATAACAATCAATGGTGGCAATATAAACATTAAATCTCATGATGATGGTTTACATACTAATAATGATGTTACGTTAGAAAATGGTAGTACTGGTCTAGGAAATATAACTATCAATAATGGTAATATTACCATTTATTCTGATGATGATGGTTTGCATGCTGATGAAACTGTTAATATAAAAGGTGGAAACATTATAATAACTAATTCTTATGAAGGAGTAGAAGGTGAATATATTAACTTTATTGGTGGCACTACGCAAATAAAGTCATCAGATGACGGAATTAATGCCTTAACAAATTTAAATATATCTGGTGGATTAATATATTTAGATGCAGATGGTGATGGAATAGATTCTAATGGCACAATAACAATGAGTGGGGGAACTGTTCTCGCAATGGGGTCTAAAAATGGCGGTAATGGTGTATTAGATTTTGATCGAACATTTACGTTCACCGGAGGAATACTTCTTGCCATAGGATGTCGTGGAATGGATCAAAAACCAACAGCAGCAAATGGTGCTACAGCAGTAGCTTCAACAATCCAAACAACAACATCATCATATGTAAATGTTGTTTATAATGAAGAAATTATATGTACAATAAAAGTTACAAAGCAAAATCAAAATTATTGTGTATTAGCTTATGGTAGCGATTATAATGGCTCAAAAGTAACTATTACAACATCAACAGAAAACACATTAACTAATGATTTATATTTTGTAAAATAATCGTTTATGTCTATCACTTTGTGATAGACTTTTTCACGTGAGAAAGCAAATTAAAAAAATATAAAATCTTATTTCTTTTTTTTGATAATTAGTGTATAATTTATATTAAGAATTGGTGATAACTATGTTAAAAAAAGAAGAACAACAATTACATCTTGAATATGAATATCCAAAAAAAACAAGTTTAAAGTATCCAAAAGATAAATTGTATTTTGAAAAAACAGTTACAATTCAACCTGACTTTAAACTTGATAAAAATGAATCATATAATGAACAATTTGAGCAAATAATGAGTCATTTCAAAGAAATAAAACCAGGTATTGACAAAATTGTCAGTGATTATCTATTCTTAAAAATGTATAAATATGTTGCTAGAAGAGATGAGTATTATAATAAAGATGTTTTTATAATTGAAAAATTAATTAATAAGTTAAAAGGTGATTATGCAATTACTAATAGATATATTGATATGCTTAAACGAAAAGAGTACATTACCTCAAAAGACATTGATGAAATGTACAATAATGTTCTCTTTCTTAATGATTTTGTGAAAGGACTTAGTAAAGATATTACAAACTTTCGAAAAAAACATTATAAAGAATTTAAAATGTCAAGCTACTTTATAGTTCAAGATAAATCTATCCAACAAATTGAAGAATTAAGTAAAAGAATAGATGATGAGGTAAAGAAATTTAAAAATATAACTGAAGCAAGCGATTATTTTATTTATAATAGTGGTAAAGAAATTTCTGATTTAATTAATGAAATTTTAAATATTAACAAAAAAGGAGTAATGCTTGATTATCATTATTTCATAAAAGATGATGCTATAATATGTTTTACATACCCTGAGTGGATAGATTTAATGACGAAATTCAAATATGTCTTTAGTAAAATAAAAGGTAAAGTTGAGCTTACTGATAAATTTAAAGAATTATATAATATTATTGAAACAAGATTTGCAATAATACTAATCTCTAAGGAGTTATAAATGCGTGGCGAATTTCATATTCACACAACATATTCTGATGGCGCTTTAAATGTTGATGAAATACTAAAGTTTCTTAAAGGAAAACTTGATTATTTTTCGATTACAGATCATGATTATATTGATGGAAGCATTGAAGCTTTTAATAAAGCGAAAGATTATAGTCTTAAAGCTATAATAGGTGTAGAAGTATCAACATACCTTAATGATGAAAGCGTCCATATATTAGCCTATTTTAAAGATGATAAAGACTTAGAACCGCTAAAAGAAAAATTAGCATTTATTGCTAGTGAACGTGTTAAAAGACTTTATATTATAAAATCTAGATTAATGGAATATTTTAATATTGACCTTGATGTGACTAACCTTTTGCAAAAACATACAATTACAAGAGGAAGTATAGCTAGAGAAATAATAAGTCAAGGCTATAAATACACAATAGAAGATCTTTTCAAAAATGTTATAGGAGTGGATTGTAAGGCTTACTATCCGAGTACAAAGATTATGCCAATGGAAGCAATAAATCTTATCCACAAGTGTCATGGGCTAGCAGTATTAGCTCATCCAGTGCTTCTCAAAAAGAATAAAATAGATGATATACTATTGATGCCGTTTGATGGAATTGAAGCTATATATCCAGCTAACACTGAAAGCGAAGAAAAATTGTTTAAAGAAAAAGCACATAAAAAAAAGTTATTTATAACTTGCGGGAATGATTTTCATTACTTTGGTGACCCAAAGCATGCTGACCTGCTTACTTTAGGATTATATGATGAAGATTTAGAAATATTTATAAGGAAAGTAAATGAACTAAAATGAATGTTAGAAAATTAGCTGTTGAAGCCCTTGATAAAATTCTTGATAAAGGAGCTTATTCAAATATTATTGTTAACGAGTATTTGTCAAAGTTTGAATTATCAAGTGAAGATAAAGGACTATTTACAAATTTAATATATGGAACACTACAAAATTTAATAACAATAGAATATTATTTAGAGCCATTTTTAGTTAAGAAGAAACCTAAACATTATATTATGAATCTTTTATGTATGGCTGTATACCAAATTGTCTATTTAGATATACCTAATTATGCTATTTTAGATGAAACGGTAAAAATTGCTCGTTTAAAGGATGAACGTATAGCTTCTTTTGTAAATGGAGTTTTGAGAAACTTTTTGCGTAATCCTCTTAATGATATTGAAGAACTAAAGATTAAAGGAAACAATATGCGCTATTTATCGGTTAAATATTCACATCCAGAATGGTTAATTGCATTTTTTCTTAAGGATTACAAAATGGAATGCTTAGAACAAATTTTAGCTGAAAATAATAAAGTTAAATATGATGCTATTAGGGTTAATACATTAAAATCAGACAAAGAAACAGTAATTAAAAATCTTGAGGAAAATAATATTCCTTATGAAAACATAGATATTGTAAATAATGGACTTATTATTAAAAAACCTATTTTTGAGACAGAGATGTTTAAAAATGGTTTAGTTACAATTCAAGATATATCAAGTCAAATGGTTTCGGAAATTGCTAATCCTGATAAAAATTCTATTATAATTGATTTGTGCAGTGCTCCTGGTGGTAAAAGTGCACATCTTGCCGCAATTATGAATAATACGGGAAGGATTTTTTCATGTGATGTTTATCCTAACAAAATAAAACTTATGAAAGATTTATTTAAGAGATTAGGTGTAACTAATGCAACTTGTGAGCAGATAGATGCACGTGAAGTTAGCTCGATAGTGAAAGAAGAATCTTTTGATTATGTAATTGCAGATGTACCTTGTAGTGGTTTAGGTGTTATCTCACATAAAATAGATTTAAAGTATCGAATTAATTTAGATTCGATTAATGAAATAATAGCATTACAAAAAGAAATATTAGCAAAAACAAAAGACTTGGTTAAAAAGGGTGGATATTATATCTATTCTACATGCACAATAAATAAAGATGAAAATGAAAAAATGATAAAAGCTTTCATAAGCGAAAATAATAATTTTGAAGTAGTTTTTGAAAAACAAATTTTACCTCAAGATTATCATAGTGATGGCTTTTATATATGTAAAATGAGGAGAAAATAACATGTTATCTATATATAATATGTCAAGAGAATCATTAGAAAAATATTTTCTTGAGAAAAACCTAGCAAAATTTAGGGCAACACAAGTATTTGAAGCTATTTATCGAAAGAAGAATCAATCATTTCAAGAAATAAATAATATTAATAAAGATGTGAAAAGTTTATTAGAAAATGATTTTATCTTTTCTTCTTTGCAATTAGAACGTAAAGAAGAATCTTTTGACGGAACAGTAAAGTTTTTATTTAAACTAGAAGATGGAAACTTAATTGAAACTGTTTTAATGAAACATTCATATGGAGCTAGTGTATGTGTTACAAGTGAAGTTGGATGTAATATGGGATGCAAATTTTGTGCTAGTGGTGTCGTTAAGAAAATTAGAAATTTAGAGCCGGCAGAAATGGTTTTACAAGTTCTTGCAGTTGATAATCATTTAATGCAATTTGGTGAGAAAGTTTCTCATGTTGTTATTATGGGTATTGGTGAGCCTTTTGATAATTATAGTAACGTGTTAGAATTTATTAAAATCATTAATGATGCCAAAGGATTAGAAATTGGTTCTAGACATATCACTATTTCTACATGTGGATTAGTTCCGAAGATAATTGAATTTAGTGATTTTCCACTTCAGGTTAATCTAGCAATCTCTCTTCATTTTCCTAATGATGAATTAAGAAGCAAATATATGCCAGTAAATAAAAAATATAATCTTTCTTCTTTAATAGAAGCTGTTAGAAAGTATTATCAAAAAACTAATAGACGTGTTACTTTTGAATATATTCTATTAGATGGAATAAATGATGATTTAAAATGTGCTAAAGAGTTAATAACCCTAATTAAAGGTTTAAATGCATATGTTAATCTGATACCTTATAATAGTACTTGTCATGAATTTAAAAGAACAAGTACAGAAAAACGAGATCAATTCTTTGATTATTTAAATAAAAATGGGGTCAATGCTATTTTAAGAAAAGAGCATGGAAGTGATATTGATGCTGCCTGTGGTCAACTAAGAGTAAAAGTACTTAAGGAAAATAAATAATATGAGTAAAGGATTAGTTATAAAGTCAATAAGTGGTGAGTACACTGTTTATGATAATGGTGAAAAAATAGTATGCAAGCCAAGAGGAGTATTTAGGCATAATGAGAAAAACGTAAAAGTAGGTGATTGGGTTACCTACGATAAAGAAACAAAAATAATCTCCGAAATTGAAAAACGAAAGAATGATTTAAATAGACCAGTAATTAGTAATGTAGAAAAAGGAATAATTGTTACAAGTGTTGTTGAACCGGAGTTAAATTTAAATCTTTTAGATAAAATGATTTCTTTGCTTGAATATAATAGTATAACACCAATACTTATTTTTTCTAAAATTGATTTGTTAAAAGCAATAGATGATTTTAATAAAATAAAAAATTATTACGAAAAAATAGGCTATACAGTAATTACTACAGAAGAAAAAAATCTTGGAGAAAAAATAATTTCTAGTATAGGAACATCAATAAGTTTTTTGGTTGGTCAAAGTGGAGTTGGCAAAAGCACATTACTAAATACGATTGATAAAAATTTAACTTTAAAAACAAATGAAATAAGTCAAGCTTTGGGTAGAGGAAAACATACAACAAGACATATAGAACTATTTCCTGTTGACAATGGTTTTATAGCCGATTCACCTGGATTTGGTTCACTTGTTTTTGAGGACATGTCATTATTATCTCTTAGCCAAACATTTATAGAGTTTTTTAAGAACTCTGATAAATGTAAATATAGACCTTGTTATCATAAAAATGAACCTAAATGCATGATTAAAGAGCTTGTTGAGAAAGGTGAAATTTTGAAATCAAGATATGAAAACTACTTACAATTTGTAAGTGAAATAGAATTAAGAGACAAAAATAAATACTAAGGAGATGTTATGTATGATAGTTGCACCATCAATTTTATCAGCTGATTTTAATAATTTATTAGAAGAAGTAAATAAAATAAATAATGCTGATTTTATTCATATTGATGTTATGGATGGACATTTTGTTCCTAACATTTCTTTTGGAACATGTGTCTATAAAAACTTAAGAAAATATACAAAACAAGTTTTTGATGTACACTTGATGATTGATAATCCTTTATTCTATGCTCAAAGTTTTGCTGAAAGCGGAGCTGATATAATTACCTTCCACTTGGAGTGTAAAAATGACACTATAGAAGTCATAGATAAACTTAAAAGCTTAAATGTAAAAGTTGGTATTTCTATAAAACCAAAAACAAACGTTGAAGCTTTGTTACCATATTTAGATAAGGTTGATTTGGTTTTAGTGATGAGCGTAGAACCTGGCTTTGGTGGGCAAAAATTTTTACCGAACGCTTTAGACAAGATTAAATATTTATCTGATTATAAGAAAAAAATGAATCTTAGTTATATTATAGAAGTAGATGGTGGAATAAATTTTGAAACGGCCAAAATGTGTAAAGAATGTGGAGTTTCTGCAGTTGTTTGTGGAACATATGTTTTTAAATCATCAAATCCATATCAAACTATTGAGGAGTTGAAGAACTTATAATGAGATATATACTTGTTGCATCGGGAGAAGATAATTTTAAACAATGTTACGAAAAACAAAATGGTGACTGCGTTTGGGCAATAGATGGCGGATTAAAAACATTAGAAAAAGAAGGTATAATTCCTGATGTTTTTATTGGTGATAATGATTCTGCACTATCTAATGATATTATTAGTAAACAAACTATTCTTCTAAACCCTTGTAAAGATTACAGTGATTTAGAAGAAGCATTAATGATTATTAATAAAGAATATAACGATGAAGAAGTAATTATTTATAATGCTACTGGTGGAAGAAGTGATCATTTTATTGCCAATATAAGACTTCTTTCTAAATATGATAATATGAATATAACAATTCTAGATATTTATAGTAAGATATATTTGATAAAAAATACTAAAGAAATCACAAAAGATAAATATAAATATATTTCATTTTTTAATGTTTATGATGATACAATCATTACATTAAAAGGATTTAAATATAATCTTTCAAATTATACAATGAAAAGATTTGATAATTTGTGTCTTTCAAATGAAATAATCAAAAAAGGTTATGTGAATGTAAATAAAGAAATAATTGCTATTGAAGCAAATTAGAAACATAAAATACAAAACTATAGCATATAATGTAACGATTATGGAGGATTATATGAAATTTTATGTTATAAAGTTACCAAAGTTTCTTTCTGCAATTGTTACTTTTTTTAAGAGAATGTTTAAAAAAGAAAAGTAAACTAATTTTGATATAGTTTAATATTTTTGAGAGAGGAAAGATAAAAAAGAAAAAAAGGCTTAGTCGCCTTTTTCTTTTTGATCCTCACTTACTGAGTAAACTATGCTCTTGTGATAGAACCAGTCTTAGCAGCAGATCTCAAAGCACGTGTTGAAACGTAAACACGTTTGATTTTTCCATCAGCATCTACAATTCTAACCTTTTGAAGATTAGCTTTCCAAGTTCTTCTTGATGCTTTTAATGAGTGAGGACGATTGTTACCACTTACTGTACCTAAACCAGTTACATAACATTTACGTGGCATACCAACACCTCCTTTTTAGAACCTTATATATTATATCATACTTTGAATAAAAAGTAAATAAAAATTTTTATTTTTTAAAAGATATTGACATAAAAATTTTTATTTTTTAAAACAATTTATTTTGTCGTATAAATGCATAATCATAATATAGATTTCTTTGCAAAAATTTCTTCTTGAAACTTTAGAAAAAATGTGGTATAATATAAAAGGTTATTATTCTGTAATGCATATTAATACAAAAAAATTGGAGGCATTTATATGCAAGTAAAGAAAATTGATGGAGAATTCTTCAAAAACCTTATATTTAATGGTTGTGAAAATTTGCGTGCAAATTATCAATATGTGGATTCTCTAAATGTATTTCCAGTCCCTGACGGAGATACAGGTACAAATATGAAAATGACAATAGAGGGTGGAGTTAACGAAGTATTTAATGTTACTGAACCTAATATTTATGAAATGTCTAAAAAAATATCTCGTGGAATGTTAATGGGAGCCCGTGGAAATTCGGGAGTTATTTTATCCCAATTATTCCGTGGATTAAGTATTGGATTTGAAGGTAAAATTGAAGTTGATTCAATCAGATTAGCTAGAGCTTTTCAAAGAGGTGTAGAGCAAGCATATAAAGCTGTAAAAAACCCTGTTGAAGGAACTATTTTAACAGTAGCTAAAGATGCATCTAAGAAAATGCTAGCAATTGCTAACTCAAAAATGTCTATCAATGAATTCTTTAGAGAATATTTGATGGAAGTAAAAGAATCAATTAATAGAACACCTGATTTACTACCTGTTCTAAAAGAAGCAGGAGTTGTAGATAGTGGTGCCACAGGCTATATGTACATTATTGAAGGTATGTATAAGTTCTTAGAAGGTGAACCTTTAGCAGTTATTGAAAAGAAAGAACCTGAAACAATTTCTGTTGAGTTTGCTGGTGAACATCGCGAGGGTGAATTTGGATATTGTACTGAATTTATTTTAAAATTAAAAGATGAAATTAATCAAGCTTCTTTTGATGAAAAAACAATCTTTGATAGAATTAATCCTTTAGGAAATTCTATTGTAATTGTAAAAGATGAAGATATAGTTAAGGTTCATATTCATACATTAAAACCTGGTGATATTTTAAACATTGGTCAAGAGTATGGTGAATATTTAAAATTAAAAATTGAGAATATGACTGTTCAACACAACGCTATTACAGAAATTACACATGTTCCTCAAGGTGAATGCCCATGTGGTGAAGAACACATTGAGAAACCTGTAAAACCAGAAATTAGAAAAAAATACGCTATTGTTGCTGTTGGAACAGGTGAAGGATTAATTAACTTATTCAAAGAACTTGGTACTGATTTTGTTGTTTCAGGTGGTCAAAGTATGAATCCATCTACTGAAGATTTTATACGTGGATTTGATACACTAAATGCTGATAATATAATTGTTTTCCCTAATAACAAGAATATTATCCTTGCCGCAAATCAAGCTGCAAAGATTTATACAGATAGTAAAGTTACTGTAATAGAAACAAAAACAATATCACAAGGCTATTCAGCTCTTACAATGATGGATTTAAGTTTAGAACTTGATGATTTAGTTGAATCATTAAAAGAAACAATAGCTAATGTTACAAGTGGACAAGTCACTTATGCTGTACGTAATACAAAGATAGGAAATGTCCAAATAAACAAAGGTGATTTCATTGGAATTTGTAATGGACAAATAGTGACATCTCGTAGAAGTAGACTTGATGCATTGAAAGATTTAATAAGATTAAGTAATGCTAATGAAAAAGATTTATTAACTATTATAGTTGGTAAAGACGTTCCTAGCAAAGAAATAACATCAATAAAGAAATTCGTAGAAAAGAATTATACAGATTTAGAATTAGAAATTATTGATGGTGGACAAGATGTATATAGTTACATTACTGTGTTAGAGTAAAAATGGGCTTATCTCAATTGCGTAGTTTCGATGACAATAAAACTAAGGCAATTGGTTTGCCCTTTTATTATATAAATAAAACTTATATGGGTAAATAAAATATAAAAAGGAAAGTATGAAAAAAGTATTATTAAGTGAATTAAAATATATACCTACTAGATATGTAAATATACTTAAAAAGGAAAATATTGAAACTGTTGAAGATCTTCTATTAAGTTATCCAACAAAATTCTCTGATTATACAATCACAAAAATGAAAGATGTGGTAAGTGATACTCCAGTAACAATAGCAGGTATTGTGCAATCAAAAGCTGTTGTTGTTAGTCCTAAAAATAATCTTTCAATAATGACATTTTATGCTGAATGTGATGAACGCCGAATAAAGGTAACAATATTTAACAGACAATTTTTGCGTAGTAAAATACAATATGGAACTTATGTTAGATTGACAGGAAAACTAAAACCTGATCGTAAATCATTTGTTGCTGCAGAAATACATTTTGATGAATTTAGTGATTTTATTAATCCAGTTTTCAATATCCCTAAGATTTCTGATGAAAAAATATTAGAATTTAAAAGAAAAGTTTATGACGAATTTGCAGATTACATTGAAGACTATATTCCAAGTGATATTAGAAATAAATATGATTTAATTTCTTTAAAAAGAGCATTGAAATATATAAATATTCCTGAAGACATGGAAGAAGTTTCTATGGCTATAAAACGAATCAAGTTTGAAGAATTATTTTTGTATCAATTGAAGATTAAATATATGCTTTATATGAGAAAAAATAATCCTCAAGGTGTGTCAATAAACTATAATGAAACTTTGGTAAATGATTTTATTGAAAAGTTACCTTTTAAATTAACAATAGATCAAGAAAAATCTGTGAATGAAATATTAAAGGATATAAAGGCACCGTATAAAATGAATCGTTTATTACAAGGTGAGGTTGGAAGTGGAAAAACTGTTGTTGCCGCAATAGCTTTATATGCTGTTTTAACTAGTGGATATCAAGGAGCTATTATGGTACCAACTGAAGTTTTAGCACAACAGCATTATGAAACATTTTGTAAATTGTTTTCAAATATAACAATTAATGGTCGAGAAATTAAACTTGATGTTTTATCATCAAGTATTAATCCAAAAGATAAAAAGCAAAAACTTGATGATTTGAAAAATGGTTTGACTGATATCATTATAGGTACACATTCATTATTTCAAAAAGACGTGGAATTTAAAAACTTAGGTTTAGTTGTTACTGACGAAGAACATCGTTTTGGTGTAAAACAAAGAGTCTCGATTGTTGGAAAAGGATATTTAATTGATCATTTAAAGATGAGTGCAACACCTATCCCACGAACACTAGCTATTTCTATTCTAGGTGATTCAGATATTTCTACGATCAAAACACTTCCCGGCAATAAAAAAGAAACAATTACAAAATATCTAAAGTATAAAGATCGTAAAGAAGTCTTTGATCACATAAAAAAGGAATTAGACTTGGGACATCAAATATATGTTATTTGTCCTGCGATAGATGAATCTGAGGCTATGGATTTGAAAAACGCAACAACTATATATGAAAATATGAGTAGATATTATGAAAATATATGTAAAGTTGGTTTAATTCATAGCAAATTAAAAACTAATGAAAAAGAAGATGTTATGAATAAATTTTCAAATAACGAAATTCAAATTCTTGTAAGCACAAGTGTTATTGAAGTTGGTGTAAATGTTGTTAATGCTACTACGATGGTAATTTTAGATGCTGATCGTTTTGGAATAGCTCAACTTCATCAAATGAGAGGCCGTGTTAGAAGAAGTGATAATCAAGCATTTTGTTATCTTATAAGTGATACGGAAACGCAAACTGCAATTGATAGATTAAAACTAGTTTCTGAAAACAATGATGGATTTGTGCTTGCTGAAGAAGATCTTGCTATACGTGGTCCTGGAGATTTCTTTGGTGAACGTCAAACTGGAAATGTTTTGTTTAAAATGGCTGATTTGATTTTAGATAAAGATATTTTAGAACTTGCTGATAAAATTGCTTTTGAAAAAATAGAAACTAAAGAATTATTTGAAAGTGAAGAATATGCTAAATTACTGAAAATTGTTAATTTGAATTATATAAACAACAAAGAAATGTTGGATTAGGAGGTTTGTTATGGATAGTTTTGCTACAAAATTTAAAGAATTTGCTAATGAAAATGATATAAAATATCGAGATATTAGTATTTATTTTCAAGCATTTACTCACAAAACATTTGCTAATGAGCATAATATTAAATGTAATGAAAGATTAGAATATATAGGAGATGCCATCCTTGACTTCTTAGTTGGTGAATTTTTATATGAAACTTACCCAGATGCACCTGAAGGAGAACTTACTAAAAAAAGAGCAAGTTATGTAAATAATGAAGCTAATAAAGCGTATGCTTTAAAACTAGGACTTGATAAACTTTTATTACTAGGCCATGGTGAAGAAGTTCAAGGTGGAAGAAATAAAGTTAACATTCTTGGTGATCTTTTTGAAGCTTTTTTAGGAGCTGTATATATGGATTCTAAGAAGATAAGTCAAGTCCGTAACATTTTAAAGAAAATTGTTTTCCCTAATATTGTTGATGAAACAGATTTCATAAAAGATTATAAGAGTAAATTACAAGAGTTGATGCAAGCAGAAAATCGTAAAAGCGTAACATATTGCTGTGATAAAGAAGAAGGACCAAGCAATGAAAGATTGTTTTACTTCTCAGTTTATTTTGAAGGAGCTAAACTTGGTGAAGGCGTTGGAAGAAGCAAAAAAGAAGCAGAACAAGCTGCCGCAAAAGATGCTTTGGAAAAGTTAGCTAAATAGGTGATTAGATATGAAAAGTTATGTTGACTTAATGAAAGAAAATATAATTGATTTTGGTAATTTAATTTTAGAAAAGTATTACTTGCTTAACTTAAATGAAATCGAGTGTATGGTTTTATATAAGCTAAATAAATACAGTAAAGAAGTTAATAATATTCTTAACCTTTCAGATTTAGAAAAGAAAATGAAATTAGATATAAATCAATTAGGAGATGTACTAGCAGGTCTAGTGTCTAAGGGATTTGTTACTCTAAAAATGAGCGATGATGAAAAAGGTACTCTCATAGAAGAATTTTCGTTAGAAGATGCATATAAAGAATTATCATATGTCTTAGAAAATGGTGAGAGAAAAATTGAAAATGATCAAGTAAACAAAGATTTTCAAGAAGTTTTAAAACTTTTAGAATCTAAAAATAACAAACCACTTTCACCAATAGAAATGCAGACAGTTCAAAAATGGTTTTTTGAATATAAATATGATTTTGAACTAATTAAAGAACAAATTGAAAAAACATATAAAAATAAAAATGCTTCTGTTAGTATAGTTGATCGTCAACTATTCGCAAAATCTCGTGAAACGTTAACGTCAGATGAAATAGAAGCAGCTCAAGAAATTCTAAAAAGAAAATATGGAAAAAAATGAAGCTAATAGAATTTTTGAAATTCTAAGTAAAATGTTTCCTGATGCTCACTGTGAACTAATATACAATAATTTGTTTGAACTTTTAATAGCAACTATATTATCTGCTCAAACTACAGATATAAAAGTAAACATAGTAACTTCAGTTTTATTTAGTAAATATCCTGATTCTTTTGCCCTTCAATTTGCCGATATATGTGATGTTGAAGAAATAATAAAACCTTTAGGTTTATATAAAAATAAGGCAATAAACATTATAAATTTATCAAAAATACTTGCAAGTGAATATCAAGGCGTAGTACCTAATAATTATGATCTTTTAATTAAACTTCCTGGTGTAGGCCGAAAAACAGCTAACGTGGTTTTATCAGAAGGATTTGACATACCACGAATAGCCGTTGATACGCATGTACTTAGAGTAAGCAATCGTCTAGGACTTTCCTTAAAAAATAACCCAAATGATGTTGAAGAAGATTTAATGAATTTGTTTGATAAGAAAATTTGGAAAGATGTTCATTTGAAGCTTCTCTTTTTTGGGCGCTATTTTTGTAAGGCAAAAAATCCCAATTGTGATAAATGTTTTAATAAAAGTAATTGCCACACAAAAAATGACAAATAAAAACACCTCTTTAAGGTATAATCTTTAAGAGGTGTGTTTTTATGTTTGTAAAAATATTTGATGAAAATCACGAAGAGGATTTGGAGGATGCTGTAAATGATTTTATAAATAACGATGGTATAAAAGTCATAGACATCAAATTCCAAGTTGCCATCATGTATGATAATAAGGATCAAATATACTGCTATACAGCAATGATTATTTATGATATAGAAGAATAATTTTTATTTTTAAAAGATTCAACTGTACGATCAATAATTATTGATGCATATTGCATTAATTCTTCTTTTGAATATGTACAATCAGTAGATATACAGTAACTTGTAATATAATATATTCCACCAGTTAAGAATGAAACATATAAATCAAGAGGAACAAAAAGTTTACTTTCTAAGTTAAATGTAGAAATAACTTCCCTAATTGTTTTTTCAATATGATTTTTAAAGATAAACTGAAGAATAGAATTATCTTGAAGAGTCATTACTGAAAAAACAAATTCTCTGTTTTGGCAACAAACTTCAATATATAATTTTATAAATGAGGAAATATATTTTGTTGGATTTGTTTTAGCTTCAAAATCCTTTGTCTCTGCATTTAATTTTAACTTGATTTTTTCTGTTTCATCAGAAATAATATTGTTGAATAAATCATATTTATCATGATAATGATTATAAAAAGTAATTCTATTAACATTTGCAAGACTACATATATGATTTATTGTTATTTTTTCGATAGGATACTGTTTTATTAGGTCAACAAAAGATGATTTTAATGCGTCCTTTGTTTTTGTTACTCTGAGATCAATTTTATTTTTATTCATCTTTTACTCCTTATGTGATAATACAATATCACATTTTTATTATATCAAGAAATCAATTTTTTTAAAACTACATTATTCAAATTTTGTTATAATTATTCATTTTATTTAACATTTTGTCATTTTTGTGTGCTTATTAATGTAGTTTATATCAGGTTTACCAAAAACTGATTTATGATTTTTATATGTAACAAAAGAACCTTCTTGCTCTGGAATACGTTTGACATTTTTTACAATTGTATAATCGACACAAACATTTGTGCTCTCACTATATGAAGAATAATAAGAGGCTATACAAGCAGTAAGATATATAAGGTCATCCGTTAGATTTTCTGTTCTTAAAATTACGTGACTACCAGGGACGTTTTGCACGTGAAAGAAGTAATCAGTTTTCTTAGCAAAGGTATTGGTTAAATAATTATTTTGAATATTATTTTTACCAACAAAAATATAATCATCATTTAAAGTTATATATGTTGTAATATTTGGCTTTGCTTTTTTTGGTCTTTTAGTTACTTTTGATTTAATTTGTAGTTCATCATAAATTTCCATTAAATCATTAATTTTAGATATTTGTAATTGATTTAATAAACATTCATAATAATTAAGCTGATTATTTGATATATTAAGTTGATTATTAATAAAGGTAATGGCACGTTTAGCTTTTTGATATTTTTTAAAAAAATGTTTGGCATTTTGTTCAGGAGTTAATAAAGGATCTAAGCTAATTGTTATTTTGTTATTATTATCGTAAAAATTATCAACTACAATTTTATTATCTCCTTTTTTACATAAATATATATATGATAAAAGAAGATTACCAATTTTTTCATATTTTAAATCATCATTAGCTATTTCAAGTTCATTCTTTTGTTTATTAATTTTATTTTTTATTCTTTCTATTTCTTTATTAATATGATTTTTCAAGTAGATTTGTTCATTATTTGAGAAAACATCATTTTTGATTTCTTTATAAAAATATTCTAAAAGTTCAGATAAACTCTGAAAATATATTCTTTCACCATTAATGTATGTAAGGTCAAAACAATAGAAATGATTTTTTTCGCCTTTAATTAAAACAGGAGAAGCTTTTTTATAAATGACATCAAGAGTATGTAAATGTTCTATTTCCCCAAACAATAGGTTTGATACTCCTTGGTATACATTTCCTAGAGAAAGATCTCTTTTTTCAAGAAAAGGATTTATTCTTTCAGAAATTGGAAAAGTATACTTAGCTTTAGGCATAATAATTCGATTATCTATACCATTACCTTCAAGGCATCTTTTATAACAATCTATTATTAGGTTATCATTGTTTATAAGACATATGTTACTATTTCTTCCAAAACATTCTATTATTAATTTTATATTTTGTTCGTAACCTAATTCATCAAAATGGGTTAGAGTAAATATAATAATTCTGTCATTTTCATATTGGCTTATAGTATTTATAATTGATGATTCAAGATATTTTTTTAAGGTGACTTGAAAGTTATTTTTTTGAGAACTATTAACAAAATTTAATTTAGATAGTCTCACATTCATTGAGTTACTATTAATACTTATCAAAAGAGTATCTTTTGAAGAGAGTGTTAAGTAAAATTCTGATGCTGTAATTGTTCCTAACTTGTTAATGCGTAAGTTTTCTATTTTTTTCAATTCTTTAACTAAATAATGTATAAATATACCATCGAACATTTTAATCACCCTTTCATTTATGTTTAATTATATCATATTTTTTAAGAAAAGTATTTATTTTTTAGAAAAAGTGTGATATAATATTTGGAAGGAAAAGGTTAATGTATGAAACTTGATGACAAAGGTTTATTAATTGTTATTTCTGGTCCTTCTGGTGTTGGGAAAGGTACTGTTAGAAAAGCTTTATTTGAGCGAGATGATCATAATTTGGTTTATTCTATTTCAATGACTACAAGAAAACCACGTGTTGGTGAGATTAATGGCAAAGATTATTTCTTTGTGTCTCGTGAAGAATTTGAAAAAAGAATTAAAGAAAATGGTTTTTTAGAATACGCTGAGTTTGTTGGTAATTACTATGGAACCCCAATTGATGAAGTTAAGAAACAAATAGCAGCTGGTAACGAAGTTGTTTTGGAAATTGAAGTACAAGGTGCACTACAAGTACGTGAAAAGGTTAAAGATGCAGTATTTGTGTTTATAGCGCCGCCATCACTTGAGTCTTTATATTCTCGCTTACATAATCGTGGTACTGAAAATGAAGAAATAATTAAACAAAGAATTGAAAAAGCTAAAAAAGAAATTGATTTGGCTTATAAATATGATTACATAGTTATTAATGATACAGTTGATAATGCCGCTGATCGTATAATGGCAATAATTCGTGCTGAGCATGCAAAGACTGAAAGAACAATACATAAATATAAAAAATTATTGGAGGGTTAATTATGAATTTTAATGAAAATGATGGAATGAGATATCCTTCTATAGATAGATTAACACAAATAACTCATTCAAAATATAAACTAATTGTTGCTGCTGCTAAGAGAGCAAAGGATTTAAAATATCAAAAGGAATATTTTAAGCCACTAATCGAACATCCTCATAGCAAGAAAGAAATTGGTATTGCTCTTGAAGAAGTTGTTGAAGGAAAAATCGTTGTTGTCGCAAAAGATGAAAATGATGAATAAAAATTAATAGTCATGAGAATATTCTTATGACTTTTTTTAAAACTTTTATTTTAAAGTTTATTTTTTTTGAAAAATATGGTATTATAAATATAGGAGGTGAAATCATGATTGCAGTAGTTTCAATAGATGTACAAGCAAACTATTTAAGTGATGAATATGATTATTTAATACCCCAAGAGTTAGAAGAATATGTAAAGATTGGTTCACGAGTTTTAGTTGAATTTGGTGTGCGAAAAGTAATAGGATTTGTGCTTGATATAAAGGATACTTCTGATTTCAAAGGAAGATTGCGAAATGTTGTCCAAGTACTTGATTATAATTCAGAATTGACTAAGGAACAAGTATCACTTGCTAAAATAATGTCACATAGCTTAAAAACCCCTTTATCTGTTTGTTTGGATGCAATGTTTCCAGTATTTTTAAAAACTAAATATCGAAAGTTTATTTCAATAAGTAATTATGATGAATGCGATCCTCATATAATAGCTTTGTTTGATAGCAAAAAGAAAATTTGCTTAACAAATGAAATAATAAAAGAATATCCTAAAATAAAGAATGAAATAGATAAAGGTAATATTTCTCTTGATTATGATATATATACATATGGCAAAAAAAAGAAAATTAAATTATATTCTGTAAATCCTTCATGCGAGAATATAACAAAAGAATTCACAGGTATAAAGAAAAAAGTAATTGAATTTCTTAAACGTAAAGAAAAAGCAACTATTGAAGAGTTAAAAGAATATATAGGATGTAGTACATATATGATTAAATCGTTAGAAAAAGAAGAAATCCTTTATATGACTGAAGAAGATAATGTAACAGTTGCTAATAATAAAAAAACAGAACTAAGAAATCTTGAATTTGATTTTGATGGTAATCAAGTTAGGCAAAAATACCATGATATGAGTAATAAACCTTTTCTATTTTATACAAATGATGATGGTTTTGCTCTAAAATTTTATTTAGATATATGTATAGATAATATTAAAAATAAAAAGAAGACACTTATTGTTACGCCAACGTTGATAAGTTGTTATAATGTATTTTATTATCTTAGAAGATATTTGCAAGGTTATGAAATAATCAACCTTTCAAGTGATTTAGGCAATGGAGAGTATTATGAAAACTATATAAAAGCTAAGAAGGGACTATGTGATTGTTTAGTAACAACAAAAGTTGGAATTTTTACACCACTAGATGATATTGCCACAATAATTGTTTGTGATGAAAGCAATTATAATTATATAAGTGAAATGACACCTAAGTACAATAGTATTGAAATGCTTAAGGAAAGAGCAATATATCACAACGCTAAAATAATACTTGCTTCCTCACCTCTTACTATTGAAAACTATTATGAATATTTTTTGGCACAATATAATTTATTAAAGTATATTAAGAAAAATAATTCTAAAGTAACATTAGTTAATATGTATGATGAAGCGATTCATAATCGTGATTTAATTTCAAGAACACTTGAACAAAGTATTGATAAAGCTTTAAACAATAAAAAGCAAGTAATGCTTATTCTTAATAACAAAGGTTATAGTAATCAGTTAAAATGCCGAAAGTGTGGTAGTATTGCGATTTGTGATAAATGCCATATACCACTTACATATTATAAAGATAAGAATGAATACAAATGTAAATATTGTGGGAGAAAGCTAGAAGATATAAAGTGCGAATGTGGCTCGTGTGACTTTGCAATGTTTGGATTTGGACTTGAAAAATTAAAAGAAAAGTTAGAATTAATGTTTCCTTTATCAAGGATATTAATGATTGATAGTTCCACATTAAAAGAATATGAAGACTATCAAAATGTTGTTGTTAGAATAGAATCAGGCGAAGAAAATATAATAATTGGTACAACAAACATAATTGGTTTATCTCGATTTGCTGATTTAGATTTAATTGGTTTAATTTCGGCTGATAGTATTTTGAATTATAGTGATTATAGAGCAAGTTATAATACATTTTCATTAATTTATAACTCTCTTAATGTAAGTACTTTAAATAACAATTTAGTTAATTATGATAAAAATATAAATGTAATTATTCAAGGATATAATTTGGATCATTATGCTATTAAATATGGTGTGACTGGTGATTTTAATTCTTTCTATAACGAAGAAATAAAGTTTCGAGAAACTTTTAAATATCCACCATTTTCAGAGGTTAATAAATTAATTATTACTGGTGATTATAAAGATATATATTATTGTGCAAATTACTTTAAAAAGGTATATTCTAGTGTTTTTAAAGTACAAGATATGGTTTTAGGACCAACATATATTAAATTAAAAAAAGGAGTTCAATTAATTATAAAGAATAACGATTTTGATAAATTATCTAATTTAATTGAAGAAGTAAAGAAAAAATTTAAAGATACTTCGGTACTTATTAGCTTCGAACGTTATCCAAGGTCTTTATAGTTAACAAAGTGTGATGATATGAAAATTATATTTATGGGTACTCCAGCATTTGCTGTACCAATTTTAGATAAAATAAGAGAAAAACATGAGGTTATTTTAGTTGTAACACAACCTGATGTTTATAATATAAAGAAGAAAAAATTTACGCATTCAGAAGTCAAAGAGTATGCTCTTAAAAATGATTTACCACTTTTTCAACCAGAAAAAATAAGAGTGGATTATCAAAAAATAATTGATCTTGATGACGATTTGATTGTAACCGCAGCTTATGGACAAATAGTTCCTGAAGAAGTTTTTAATCATCCAAAGTATAAAGCAATTAATGTTCATGGATCAATTCTTCCAAAATATAGAGGAGGAGCTCCTATTCAAAGAGCAATAATCAATGGTGATAAAGAAACGGGGATAACAATAATGTATATGGCTAAAAAGATGGATGCTGGAGATATTATTAAAATATCAAAAATACCTATCCTTGATACAGACAATCAAGATACAGTATTTAGTAAGTTAAGTATTTTAGGTAGTGAGATGATAAATGATGTTATTTCTGATATTGCAAACAATAAAGTGACACCAATAAAACAAAACGAAGAAGAAGTAACATTTGCGTATAATCTTACAAAAGAAGATGAACTAATCAACTTTCATAAAACAGCTACAGAAGTATTTAATCAAATCAGAGGTTTGAATTCAAATCCTGGTGGTCATTTTACATTAGATGGAATAAATATAAAAGTATATAATAGTAAGGTATCTTTGAAACATACTGACTTTAAAGAAGGTACTATTGTTGATATAAATAAAGATAGTTTTGATGTTGCTTGTAAAGATGGCACAGTAATTTCAATTTTAGAACTTAAGGTTCCATCTAAAAATAAGATGTTTGTTCGTGACTTTATGAATGGTCAAGGTAAAAATATGATTGTAAAAGGGAAAGTAATAAATCAAGGTGAATAAAATGGAAAAGAAAATATATTTTTCTCGTGAAGAAATGTTCACACTAAATAAAGAAAGACTTTTGGAAAGAGGCGTAAAGATAGAAGATATTGCCTTAATAGCATATAATCAACAGAGCAAATACACTTCTGGCATTCGTATGGAGGATTGTATTGAATCTGTTTGCAAGATTTTATCTTATCGTGATATTTTCCATTTGGTTCAACTGAGTATAGAAATTGATAGATTAACTGAATTGGGAGCATTTAGATCACCAATTCAAGATATTATGAAAGCTGATTTGGGAATGTTTGGTATCGATGAAATTTTTGGTTTAAGTATTGCCCAAATGTATGGGACTATAGGTCAAACTAATTTTGGAGATATTGATGTTAATAAACCTGGTATTGTTAGAAAATTAAATGAAGATGGCAAAGAAGGTTCTAGTCACTGTCATACTTTTTTAGATGATGTTGTCGGTGCATTGGCTGCTGCAGCCTCAACAAGAGTGGCTCAAATTATGAGTGAAGAAGTGGCTAAGAAAAGAGGTTAATATGTATCAAAATGAATTAAAACCAGGAAAACTATTAGATGTATATGGTAATCTTTCTCAAGCTGGCTATGCTAAAAGCTTAGTAAAAGAGTATAATAGAAATGATATTAAAGCAAATAAACTGCGTATAAAGGAATGGGATTATTATTATATAGGTAATAATAATTATGGTATAGCGTTAACTATCGCTGATAATTCTTACATGGGACTTGGAAGTGTTTCAATTTTAGATTTTAAAGCGCAAAAATTTATTACTAAAAGCTCAATGACTTTTATGCCTCAAGGAAAAACTAATATGCCTAGTTCTTCGAAAGAAGGGAATGTTTATTTTAATACAAGTAAGTTAGAACTTTCATTTGAAAAAAATAATAATAAACGTTTTCTTAAAGGTGTTTTTAGAAAATATAATAAAGGAATTGATTTACATATATCAATAGAACTATTTGATGAACCTGAAGAATCTATGGTTATAGCGACTCCATTTGAAAAAAAACATCATTTTTATTACAATCAAAAAATCAACTGTATGAGAGCAAGAGGAAAAGCCACACTAGGAGGAAAAACATACTCTTTCTTTCCTGAGGAATCTTTTGCAGTTTTAGATTGGGGAAGAGGAGTATGGACTTATAAAAACACTTGGTATTGGTCAAGCATGTCTGGGATTAAGGATGGTAAAAAAATAGGTTTTAATCTTGGATATGGTTTTGGAAATACCGATAAAGCTACTGAAAATATGCTTTTCTTTGATGGAAAAGCTTATAAAATTGAGGCAGTAACTTTTCATATTCCACGAATTGGAAATAAATATGATTATCTATCTCCTTGGAAGTTTTCTTCAAATGATGGAACGGTTAATCTTACTTTTACTCCTATATTGAATAGAAAAGATTATACGAACATTTTGGTCATTAAATCGTTACAAGATCAAGTGTTTGGAAAGTTTTCAGGCTACATAATGATAAATGACAAGAAATATGAAATAGAAGATTTAGTTGGATTTGCTGAAAGAGTAACTAATTATTGGTAAGGAGCTACAAAATGAATAAAGTACTTGAGTATTTTAAAAATAACAATTCTCATATATTTACTAAAGAAATACATGTTTATGGTTGGCAAAAAGAATATGATTATAAGATAATTTCTAGTGTTTCAAAATACTTATTTGAAGATTTTCAAGTAATTGAACATATAGCACCAATAACTAATGAAAGTAGAGAAGGAATTAAAAAACCAAAATTCTATATTACTGTTCATGATACAGGAGATGCTTTAGCAACACATTCAGCAAAATTTTGGAGCGACGCCGTGTATAACGAAGCATGGGAAGAAGGTCCATATAAGTGCAGTTACCAATATGTTGTTGGTAATGATGGTATATATCATAATATACCTGATGATGAAATTGCTTGGCATGCAGGCGATAGTACAAGATATGATTATGCCTTATACGATGCTCATCTAGAAGGAAATAATCCTCATCCTAAAGTTACTATTTCTCCTGATGGATATTATGAAATTGATGGAAGAAAATCAAGTATTTTAGCTCCACGAGCACATAAAGAACGTGATGGCAAAGTTCTATTTGATAGAGTTGCAAGAACTGATGAGATTAATGATGGTGGTGTTTTATGCAAACTTATTGATGGAAAGTATTATATTGGCGAGACATATTATAGCAGTGGTTATGAAAAAATTTCCAATCGTGGTGGAAATAACAATTCTATTGGAATTGAATCTTGCATCAATGAAGGCACAGATATTTACTTAACATGGCAAAGAACTGCAAAACTTGTTGCTAACCTATTACATAATAACAATTTAACGTTTGATGATGTTAAACAACATCACTATTTTAGTGGTAAAAATTGTCCTCAAACAATTAGAATGAATGGAATGTGGGAACATTTTATGGAACTTGTAAAAACAGAATATGATATTATAAACTTTTTAAAAGAAGGATATAAAATTAAATTAATTCCATTATCTGAAAATGTATGTAGCAACGGAAGAATAAAAGCAGATAGTAATGAGTTACAAGTTTCATATCGTATTGTTGTTTCTTTAAATGGAAAAGAAGAAAGTATTGACTTATCAGAAAACTTATAAAGGTTAGTTTAGCTAGCCTTTTTTTGTATTTCTTTTGCCCTACACAATATAAATTAATAACCATATATTAATAGTGAAATAGAGGTGAAAAGATGGCAATACTTGAATTTGATGAAGTATATAAAACATTTTGTAATGAGAACAAAGAATTATTAGTTATCGATAATATGAACTTTAAAGTTGAAAAAGGTGAAATAATAGCTATTACAGGTCCTAGTGGTTGTGGGAAGTCTACAATTCTTAACTTGATATCAAAGTTAGAAGAACCAACATATGGTAAAGTAACTGTTGATGGAGAAATAGGTTATATGTTCCAACATGATCATTTATTTAATTATCGAAATGTATATCAAAATGTGATTTTAGGGTTAGAGAAAAAAAAAGAACATAAAAATCAAAATCTGTTGAATGAAGTTAATAGATTGATAAATACATATGGCTTAAGTGAATTTAAAAATCGATATCCTAACGAGCTAAGCGGTGGTATGAGACAAAGAGTTGCTTTAATAAGAACTCTAGCTGTGAATCCTGACATATTATTACTAGATGAGCCTTTCGCTGCTCTTGATTATCAAACAAAATTAAATGTTATAGATGATATTCATGAAATCATAAAAAGGGAAGAAAGAACCACAATAATTGTAACTCATGATATAAGTGAAGCTATTTCAATTGCTGATAAAGTAATTGTTTTATCTAAACGTCCTTCGAGGATAAAGAAAATATATGACATTAAACTTACTATAAATGGAAAGAGAACACCTTATGAATCAAGGAAAGCCAAAGAATTCAAAGATTACTTTGATGACATATGGAAGGAGTTAACTGATGATTAGTTGTAAACAAAATGCTATTATAAAAAGAAAAAAGAAAAAAATGCTTTTGTTATATCAATTACTTTTGCTTATCCTTTTTTTAGTTATTTGGGAACTAATGGCTTATTTCAAAATAATTGATACATTTTTATTTAGTAGCCCTAGTCGTATTATAAAAATATTAATTGAATACGTAAAAAATGGAACGATATGGAAGCATATTGGTATTTCAATGTTAGAAGTTGTTTTAGGAATAATAATTGGATCGATACTTGGTATTCTAATAGCATCTATTTTATGGTATAGTAAAAGATTACAGGAATTACTAGAACCATTTTTGGCAGTTTTAAATGCTTTACCTAAAACTGCTTTAGCTCCAATAATGATAATTTGGGCTGGGACTGGTGTTGGAGGCATAGTAGTAGTTTCACTTTCGATTTTATTAATTATAACCATTATATCAGCTTATAATTTCTTCAAAAATATAGATCCAGAGAAAATAAAAATGCTTGAAAGTTTTAAAGCTACAAGAATACAAATCTTTACAAAACTGGTTTTACCTTATAATCTTGTTAACATTATTTCAATTATAAAAATTAATGTTGGCATGTCATGGATAGGTGTTATAGTTGGTGAATTCTTAGTCTCTAAAGCTGGTATAGGATATCTAATTATGTACGGAGGACAAATATTTAATCTTGATTTAGTTATGATGGGTGTAATAGTTTTAGCTGTTTTAGCGTTTGGAATGTGGAAGATGGTTGACTGCCTAGAGAAATACCTTTTAAGAAAAAGATGAAAAACGTTTACGAGTTGTATTACTATATAGAATGTGCTATACTATTTATGTAAGCATTCTGGTGGAGTCTGTCATAAAACCTAAAACAAATAAACTGATATGGTTTTATTATGCTTTCATTTATAGTCATATAACTATAGATTTGATGGAGCCATTTGGCTTCTTTTTTTGATAGATTAGCTTTAAAATATCCATTAAGCATTGTTTATAAATTCTTGGAGGATTATTATGAGAAAAACAAAAATTGTTTGTACTATTGGACCTGCTAGCTCATCTGAAGAAATTCTTGAAAAAATGTGTTTAGCTGGTATGAATGTTGCAAGGTTAAATTTTTCTCATGGAACACATGAGGAACATTTACAGAGAATTAATTTAATAAAAAAGGTTCGTGATAAATTAAAATTACCAATAGCTATTATGCTTGACACAAAAGGTCCTGAGTATCGTATCAAAACTTTTGAAAATGGTAAAATTGATTTAAAAGAAGATGATATTTTTACTTTTACAACATTAGATTGTATAGGTAATAATGAAAAAGTATCAGTTTCTTATGAGAATTTAGCAAATGAGTTAAATGTTGGAGATATTATTCTTTTAAATAATGGCTTAATGAAATTTGTTGTTATTGAAAAGGATAAACATAACTTGAAATGTAAAGTGTTAATTGGTGGAACACTTAGCGATCGTAAAAGCATGAGTTTTCCAAATAAAGTATTAAAACAAATTTATTTAAGTGAAATTGATAAAGAAGATATATTATTTGGAATTGAAAATGAAGTTGATTATATAGCTTGTTCATTTGTTTCTAATAAGCAAAACTTAGATGATATCAAAAAATTCTTAAGTGAACACAATGGTAATGATATTAGTTTGATTGCCAAAATTGAAAATCGTTCTGGTGTCGATAATATTGAAGAAATTTGTGAGGCTTGTGAAGGAATTATGATTGGACGTGGAGATATGGGAGTAGAAATTCCTTTCGAGGAGCTTCCTGCCATTCAAAAACATATTATTAATAAATGCCGATTATTAGGTAAAAGATCAATTACAGCTACAGAAATGCTTGAATCAATGATATATAATGCTCGCCCTACAAGAGCAGAAATATCTGATGTTGCTAATGCTGTTTATGATGGAACTAGTGCAATTATGTTATCTGGTGAGACTGCTGCTGGTAAGTACCCTGTGTTAACTGTAGAAACAATGGCAAGAATAGCTGAACAAACAGAAAAAAGCATACATTATGATAAAAGATTTTTGAATGCTGATTTTAAAATCAAAAATACTGTTGATGCTATTAGTCATGCAATTTGTGGGATGTCTATTGATTTAAATGCTAAGGCAATAGTAGTTTGTTCGTTATCTGGAATGACAGCAAGAATGGTATCTCGTTTCCGTTCACCTGTTGACATAATAGGATTAACTGTAAGCGAAAAAACATATCGAAAATTAGCTCTTTCTTGGGGAGTTACTCCAGCGATGTCGGAAGTTTTTCCTTCTGTCGAGGTATTGTTCTACACAGCTAAAAAAGTTGCAAAGGAAATTTTCAAACTTAAAAAAGGTGATGAAGTGGTTATCACTGGTGGTACAACTAATGGTACTAGTGGAAATACAAATATTATAAAATTAGAGCAAATTTAGGATTCAATAATGAGTCCTTTTTTTAACGGTTTTAGTTAAAATGAATATAATAATAGTGAAAAGAAAGGGGATAAAAGTGTTAGATAATTTTAGTGATTATGAAAAAAGTATGGTTGTTGAATTATATAACAGAATACTTGGTTCAAATAAAAATTTGCAAATTAACTATATTAAAAATAAAATTAATTTAAAAAAGAAGAAAGCAAATATTTCTATGTCAACAGAAGAATTAATTAATTATTTTTCTTTCAAAACTTTTTCTGAAAAAAAGACAATATATTTTTATATTGTATATTTGGTTTTATCATTAAATGAACAAACGACAACACAATATGAATTATTAGAAGAAATGAGAAATAGTTATCTGATATCGCAAAATAAAAAAAGAATACTTTATAAGCTTGCGTATGAAAAAATCGATTTCGAGGAAAAAATCGAATTGAATCTTAAATAAGTAACACCTTCATTTTTGAATCATATAATAATTATGAAAGGGTGAAATAATTGAAAAAAACTAAATATTTTATTTTAATGCTAGTTCTTTTAATAACTATATGTTTTGTAGGTTGTAAAAAAGATGAAAAGAAAATAACTGTTTGTGAAGTAACTCATAGTGTTTTCTATGCACCTTTATATGTAGCCATTGAATTGGGATATTTTGAGGAAGAAAATTTAAAAGTTGAATTGATTAATGGTAATGGTGCCGACAAAGTAATGGCAAGTTTATTATCAAAAGATGCTGACATAGGTCTAATGGGTCCGGAAGCAAGTATATATGTTTATCAAGGTGGTCAAGAAAATTATGCAATCAATTTTGCTCAGTTAACAAGAACTGATGGTAGTTTTATAATAGGTCGAGAAGAAGATAAAAACTTCACATTAGATAAACTAGCTTCGAAGTCAATTTTAGGAGGTCGTAAGGGTGGAGTTCCAGAAATGACTTTAGAATATGTTTTGAAAAAAGCAGGTTTAAAAGTAGGACAAGACGATAAGGATATTTTAAATGAAGGTGGAGTTCTTGTAAGAACAGATGTTCAATTTGCAGCAATGGCTGGAGCTTTCATTTCGGGTGAGGGAGATTATACAACCTTATTTGAGCCAACTGCTACAGCAATTGTCAAAGATAAAAAAGGATATATACTAGCAAGTGTAGGTGAATACGCTGGCGATGTACCATATACAGCATTTAGTAGTTTGAAAGATTATATAGAAAAAAATGAAGATAAAATACAAGCATTCACAAATGCTATAACAAAAGGTTTAAATTGGGTTCATTCACATAGTGCAAAAGAAATTGCTGAAGTTATTAAGCCTCATTTTACATCAAATTCTATAGAGGATTTGACTGTGGTAACTGAAAGACATAAGCAAATAAAAGCATGGCCAGAAACTCCTTTGTTTAAAGAAGAATCATTAAATAACTTAATGGATATTATGAAAGAGGCAAAAGAACTTGAAAAATATGCTCCTTATGATAAAATCGTAACAACAAAGTATATTAAATAAATAAAAATTGAATGGTTTTAAAGAAAAGACCATTCTTTTTATTTATAATCTTTTATTTTAAAAGAAAATATGGTAAAATAATATGTATTTGCAAAATAGTGGGTTTTCTCAACAAAAGTTGATTTTTATTTGATATTTTGTTGAAAGAAGTTTGCTATAATATATAAAGAATTATTTTAGAGGTTAAAGTATGTTTAAAATTCTAATTGTTGAAGATGATTTGGAATTATGTGGTCTTTTCAAAAAAGTATTAATCAAAAATGGTTATACTGTAAGAACTGCTTCTAATGGTAAAATTGCTTTAGAAATTATTTCTTCTGAATATATAGACTTAATTATTTCTGACATCATGATGCCTGTTATGAATGGTTATGAACTTGTTAGTTCGCTTCGTGAACAAGAATATAAAACACCTGTGTTAATGATTACCGCAAAAGATGCTTTTGATGATATGAGAATGGGTTTTTTATCTGGAACAGACGACTACATGGTAAAACCAGTCAATGTCAATGAAATGGTTTTGAGAGTTGGTGCTCTATTAAGGAGAGCGCAGATGATTAATGATCGTAGACAGGTGATTGGCTCGACAGAAATGGAATGTGATTCGCTTACAGTAACAACTTCTGGAAAATCACAAGTATTACCTCAAAAAGAATTTATGCTATTATATAAGATGGCATCATATCCTAATAGAATATTTACAAGACAACAAATAATGGATGATATATGGGGCTATGGAACGGAAACTGATGATCATACAGTTGATGTTCACATAGGAAGACTTCGTGATAGATTCCGTGATAATCCTGATTTTCAAATTGTAACTATTCGTGGAGTTGGCTATAAGGTTGTGAAAAGATGAAGAAGAAAAAATGGATTAATATTCAATTTTATTTAATTTTATTGGTTTTGGGAATCCTTGTAGGATCTTTGGTTATAGCTGCTGTTGTTGTTTCAATTGGTGATAAATTCTTTAAATGGTTAGGAGTTTTCTCAACTAATATTTGGGTAACTATAGTTACGCTTTTGATTAGTGCACCATTAATTGTTCTTACAATAAAAATTATTTTAAAACCTATTCCTGTTTTGAAAAATGCAATGGAAAAAGTTTCAAAAGGTGAATTTGATATAAAACTAGAAACAGAAAGTAAAATTGATGAAATTAGAAAAGCATATGAAAGCTTTAATATCATGGTAAAGGAATTACAATCAACTGAAATTCTCCAGACAGATTTTATATCAAATGTGTCACATGAATTTAAAACACCTATAAATGCTATTGAGGGTTATGCAATGCTTTTACAGGGTGAAGAAATTAGTGATGAACAATGTGAATATATAGATAAAATATTACAAAATACAAAAAGATTAACAGAGTTAATTGGAGGAATTCTATTACTTTCGAAAATTGAAAATCAAGTAATTGCACCTAAAAAAGAAATATTTAGACTAGATGAGCAAATTAGAAAAGTAATTGTTGCTTTAGAAATGAAGTGGACAAAAAAAGAAATAGAATTTGATATTTCAATGGATGAAATATTATATGATGGAAATCAAAGTTTACTTTATCATGTTTGGCTTAATTTAATTGATAATGCTATTAAATTTAGTAAACAAGGTGGAAATATAAAAATTACACTTGAAAAAAAAGATAACAACGTTGAATTTGTTATTGAAGATAATGGTGAGGGAATTTCTGATGAAGATATGAAACATATTTTCGATAAATTCTTTCAAGCTGATAGTTCTCATAACAAAGAAGGAAACGGTTTAGGACTAACCCTAGTAAAGAGAATATTAAACATCAATGAGGGAAAGATTGAATGTAAACAAGGTCAAAGTGGAGGTTGTATTTTTATAGTTAACCTACCATTATAGGGAAAATACTTACACAGAGGAAGATTATGAATATTATTGGTAAAATGGATTTAGATGGTAAAACATTTAAACAAATGCTAGTATATGGAGCAGCATCACTTAGAAAAAATATAGAGATAGTTAACAATTTAAATGTGTTTCCTGTACCTGATGGTGATACAGGAACTAATATGAAGATGACATTTGATTCGGGATTAAGCACTCTTACTTGGGACAAAGATGAGGGCATTGGAAGTGTTTCAGAAAAATTTGCTCAAGGAATGCTTCTAGGAGCCAGAGGTAATTCTGGAGTTATTTTATCACAAATATTTAAAGGTATATCTAATGGTTTGATTGGAAAAGAAACTGTTAATGCAATGGAACTTGGACAAGCTTTTTCTGAGGGTGTTAAACAAAGTTATATGGCTGTTAGAAAACCTGTAGAGGGAACTATTCTTACAGTTTTCCGTGAAGCAACAGAAAAAGCTAACGATAATACAAATATAAAAACATCTATAGATGATTATTTTAATACTTTCTTGAATGAAGGTGAAAAATCTTTAAAAAAGACACCTGAATTATTACCTATATTAAAAGAAGCCGGTGTTATCGATAGTGGTGGTGCAGGTTTAATATACATAATTAAGGGTATGATTGGTGATTCAACTGATGAGAATATTACGTATTCAAATGAAGTAGAGGAAAAGAAGCCAACACAAATTAAAAGAATTGTTTTCAATGAAAAAGGCGAATTAGATTATGCTTATTGTACGGAGTTTTTATTGCAATTACAGCCTAAAAAAGTTAACATTGAAACTTTTGATATTCAAGAAATAATATCAAAACTTGAAGAGATGAATGGTGATTCTATTGTTACCATCAAAGATGGTGATATAGTTAAAGTCCATGTTCACACAAAACATCCTGGTGCAGTTTTTGAACTTGCTCAAGAATATGGTGAATTTATATCTGTAAAAGTCGAAAATATGGCAATACAACATAATGAAACCACTATTGAAAATAATTATAAAGTTAGCAAACACAAAGATGTGGCTATAATAACAGTTGCTAAAGACGCTGGTTTTGCAAATCTATTTAAAGAAATGGGAGCTGATTACATAGTTGATGGTGGTCAAAGTATGAATCCGTCTTCTAATGATTTCTTAAAAGCATTTGATAGCGTTAATGCTGATAATATTATTGTTTTACCAAACAATAGTAATATCATTTTAGCTTGTAATCAGGCAAAAGAACTTTATAAAAAGTCAAATGTGTATATAGTTCCAACAAAAACATTAGGTGAAGGATATAGTGCATTAGCATTATATGATCCAAGTGAAACTTTGGAAAATGCAATTTCAACTTTTGAAAGTCAAGAAGAATGTGTAACAACTATTGAAATAACAAAATCAGTAAGAGAAGCTGCACTAAATGGAATAGATATTCATAAAGATGATTATATAGCAATATCAGGAAAAGCAATGCTTTCATCAAGTAAAGATTATTTTGAAACTATAAAGGAATCACTTTCAAAAACTTTAGATAATCGTGAAAGAAGCATTATAACTGTGTTTATGGGTATTGATACAAAAGAAGAAGATGAGGAAAAAATAGCTAACTTTATCAATGAAAATTATCAAAATATAGAAGTTTATTTCTTATACACAAATCAAGATATTTATAATTTTATAATAGTTCTTGAGTAAATAGAGTATATCCTTTAAAAGGATATATTTTTTTATAAATATGCTATATAGTTTATAGTAATGCATAATAAAACAAATCATAAAATTTTACCTATACGGAAAATAATGTATTTGAATCCTTGATTAATCATATTATATAATTATTTATTATAAAAATACATAAAAATAATTAAAAATTATAAAATGTTATTGTAATTAATTGGTTATAGATGTATAATATTATTACATTTTTATAAAGGAGAAAATATATATATGGAAAATGATGATGATGACGCCGACTCAAGTATTTTTGGAAAACTGATACTTGTTTTGGTATTAACTCTGATTAATGCGTTTTTTGCTATGTCAGAACTTGCAGTTATTGCTGCGAACAAATCTAAAATTAAAGGGCTCGCTGAAGATGGTAACAAAAAAGCTAAGCTCGTTCAAAAATTAAAAGATAACGAAACTAGGTTTCTTTCGACTATTCAAGTTGGAATAACACTTGCTGGCTTTTTCTCAAGTGCAACTGCAGCAGTAGGTTTATCTGATAAATTAGATGCTATATTAAAAACTTGGAATATGCCATATGCTAGTACAATTTCTGTTGTAATTATTACCATTATTTTGTCTTTATTTACACTTATTTTTGGTGAATTGTTTCCTAAAAGAATTGCATTAACAAATCCAGAAAAGGTTTCTTTAATTGTTGCTTATCCAATAACATTTATGAAGATTATTGCAACTCCGTTTTCAAAATTTCTAACAGGAGTTTGTAATTTACTTGCTAAGATAACAGGACTTGATAAAAAAGGTAACAATAAAGTAACAACTGATGAAATAAAGTACATTGTTGAAAATGGTGTTTCTGACGGAACTTTAGATGTCGAAAAACAAAAAATGATAGAAAGTGTTTTGAAGTTTAATGATCTGACTGGTACAGATATTATGACTCCCAGAACAAATACATATATGATAGATATTGATGATAAATTGGAAGATCAATTGAATGAAATTATTGAAATGAAATATTCAAGAATCCCAGTTTTCAAAGATTCACGTGATAATATTATAGGTATTCTAAATACAAAAGACTTATTTCAAGCAATTATAGAAAATGGTGAAGAAAAAGTTGATTTAAGAGAAATTCTTCGAAAACCATTCTTTGTTCAAGATAAAATAAAAATTGATACATTATTTGAAAAAATGAAAAAAGAAAAAGCTCAATTTGCAGTTCTTTTAGATGAATTCGGAGGTGTGTCAGGAATTGCTACTATGGAAGATGTTGTAGAAGAGGTTGTTGGAAGCATATATGATGAATTTGATGATGAAATAACAATCAAAAAGATTTCTGATAAAGAATATATAGTTGACGGTACAACACCAATTCAAGAAATAAATAGAGAAATAGGCTTAGAATTAGATGAAGAAAATCCTGATTATGACACAGTTGCTGGTTTATTAATAACATCATTTGATAGATTTCCTAAGGTTAATGATACTTTAGATTTAGAAGATGCAACAATTACAGTTATTGAAATGCAAAAATTACAAATAAAATTTGTAAAAATTGTAGTTAAAGAAAAATCTCAGGATGAAGAAGATGAATAATAATACAGAATACACTAAATAATGTGTATTCTTTTTATTTTATACAATTTTTCGACAAATTTTTCTGTTTTTAAGTTGTATAATATTGCAAGAAAGGTGAGTAATATGGAGAATTTAAAAGATTTAATACAATGCGCATATGTAAAGTTTGATAAGGAATTTAATGTTATAGAAGCTAACAAAAAGTTTTGCCGTGATTTTGATAATATTAATAATATGAAACAGGTTTTTTCACCTAATATTGAAAAATTAGAAGATGATAAAACATATGTTTTTTCTAAGACAATCAATAACTATTTATATAATATCAATCTAATTAAGAAAAATAATTATTATTTATGTAGTCTTTGTCAAGATCATTCATTTGGTGAATTTAAAGAACTCTATAATAAAATAGGTAGAAAAAATATATTTTATTTCACAATAGATAATAAAAAGAATACGTTATCAATAAATGACTCGAAAACAGTTCATTTAAATGATACTTTTCTTAAGAGAATTATATATAAAGATGATTTACAACTTATTGATAAAAGGGAAAATATCGAAAATAAAGAATACATTGATATTAGGATTAAAAATATATTTAGAAGAAATCTTCAAATAAACGATAGTGAAAAATATGATTGGTATAGAATATATTATAACGATAATGAAGATTTTATAAGTGGATTGGCTATAAACATAAATTCGTTAAAAGAGATAGAATACAAGTATATCAAAATGAATAATGTTCTTAAGTATATAAGAAGTAATAATGTTTTTACATATAAATTAAACTTTACAAGAAATGAATGTCATTTATTAAAATCAATACATAATTACAAATCACTTGATAAAGTAAATAAAGTTTCTGAACTATTTTGTGTCTTATGTGATAGAATTATTATGGGAGATGGTGCAGAAAAACTTGTATATGAAAACATAATAAATGAATTTAGATTGGGCAATATTGAGCATAAAATTATATGCAAATTAATGTTTAGTAAAAACAAATATATGTGGATAGAAATAAAAATTACAGTTGCTAAGAATCCAAAAACAAATGAATTAGAAGGTATCCTAATTGCTACTGATGTTAACAATGAAACAGAATTTAAACACACATTAAATAATGTAATAGAATCTAATTATGATTTTATTGCTTCAGTAAGTTTAGTTAGTCCTTACATCACCTTTTTTGATAAAGATAGTTTAAATCATAACATTTTATTAAGAAGATGTATGTATAACCAAATGGTAAAAGAATATTTGTTTGTTTATGTAGATAAGGAAAATAGAAATGATTATTTCAACGAAATAAACTATAATGCAATTGTAAAAAAACTAAAAAGCAAGAAAACGTATTTATTCACAATGGCAACAAATATTAATGGTGAAGTAAAGTACAAAAGATGGAATTTCTACAAAAATAATATAACTAACGAAGTAGTTCTTTATTCTACAGATGTAACAAAAGTTGTTAGCGAAGAACTTGAAAAGCAAAAGGAGCTTCAACTTGCTCTTCAAAGAGCTAATGAGGCAACTGATGCTAAAAGAAAATTCTTGTCACAAATAAGTCACGATATTAGAACACCAATGAACGGAATATTAGGCCTTATAAATATTTCATTACAAGATGACATCCCCCAAGAGGTAAGAAATAATCTAAAAATTGCTTATAAATCTGGAGATTATTTGTTAGAATTAATTAATGATACACTAGATATGAACATGATTGAAGAAAATAAAGTTACTTTAAATGTTGAAGCATTTTCATTATATGAAAATTTAAACAATATTTTTTCTACATTCTTTGTAGAAATAAAAAGAAAGAAACTTAACTTTATTTATGACATTTCTCTTACAAAGGATTTGATTGTAAAAACTGATAGAAGTAAACTAACACAAATTCTAGTTAATATTTTGTCAAATGCCATAAAATATACTAATGAAAATGGTCAAGTAAAATTCACAATAAAAACGATGAAAACCGGAAAAATTCTCAAAACAACCTTTATCATAGAAGATACTGGAATTGGTATGAGTGAAGACTTTTTGCCAAAGCTTTTCAATAACTATGCTAGAGAAGAAAGGGGAAAAGTTGGTGGTACAGGAATAGGTATGTACATTGTGAAAAGTTTAGTAGATGCTATGAATGGTAAAATTGAAATTAATAGTAAGATTAATTGTGGTACCAAAGTTACAGTTCATCTACCTTTGGAAATAGGTTCAAAAGAAGAAACTAAACTTGTACGAAATAATTTTGATTTCAAAGGCAAAAAAATTCTATTGGTTGATGATGATCCTATTAATATAAAAGTTGGAAGAAAGTTTCTTGAACGAAAGGAATTTATAGTTGATACTGCTGAATCGGGTTTCGAAGCAATTGAAAAAATAAAAAATTACAAAGATTATAATCTCGTATTAATGGATATTAGAATGCCTGAACTTAATGGCTATGATACAACAAAGCAAATACGTAGTATGGAAAGCGAATACTTTAAAAATGTTCCGATAATAGCAATGAGTGCTAATGCATTTGAAGAAGATATAGCTCTATCAAAAGAAAGTGGCATGAATGATCATATATCTAAACCAGTTAAGCCAGAAATTCTCTATGATGTTATATCAAAGTATATATAAAATAAATGTGTTAAATAAGGTGTAGACGTAATTTGTTTACTACTTTTTTTTCTTATCTTGAAAAAATACTAGAAATATTAACTAAACAATGTTATAATTATGTAAAGAAATATATTGGAGAATTACTATGGAAGAAAATTATACAATGATATGTACAAGATGTGGATCACATCATGTAACTATAAAAGATGAAAATTACTGTGTTTGTCAAAACTGTGAAGCAATAATTGCTAGAAAAAAGGCAACAAATTTTAAAGAAGAATTTGAAAAATTGCAAAAAGAGGGTAAGAGCTTAGATATTTTAAATCTAAGAAAGCTAACAAAGAAAGCTTTAAAGGGTCACATTGATACATCAGTTGTAAAAACATGTTCTCAAGAAATATTAAAGTATCTACCAGATGATATTTTGGGAACTTTTTATCTTCTCTATGTAAATAGAAAAAGTAATCCATTTGCATATGAATCATTTCTAGAACACTTAAATAATGAAGCTACAATAACAGAAATGGATGAAATTGTTGACATTATTGTAAGTAGTACTCAAAAAAGAGAAGAAGAAAAAATAAGAAAACTAACAAATCATTTTTATGGTGCAAAATATAATAAAGATATAGATAAAGCACTTATTAAAAGACAAGAAGAGATTGAACTATTTAGTGATATAAGACGAGATATATTTATATGTCATTCTTCTACAGACATAAATAAAGTTAATGAAATACTAAAGAAGTTAGAAGAAGATGGAAATACATGCTGGATATCATCACGTAATATTCCATGGGATAGTGATAATTACTGGCTAAATATTGAAAAAGCAATTAAGTCTTGTGATATCTTCTTATGTATAAATAGTATAAATACAATGCAAAGTAATGACTGCAGGCGTGAAGTAGAAATAGCAAGAAATTTAAACAAGAAAAGAATTGAATATAAGTTAGATGATGCAAAAGATATAACATTATTTAAAAAATTCTTTACAGGACAGTGGATAACAAATACTAACGACTTACTTGAAAAAGTGTATGATTTAAAGAACAAGGAAGATAAGTTATTAAATAAGATAAAAGACTTAATTGATAACAATAAACTAGATGAAGCTAAAGCAAGTTTAGAAGAACTTAATACTATTACAAGTAATGAAAACACATTAACTATTTGTAAATCATTAATTAAAGCTATTAATTTAATTAATGAAAAAATGTATAATGAAGCCAAAGAAGTTTTGCTAGATAGTGCTGATATAAATTATACTAAGTCTTTACTAAAACTATGCAATAAATATATAGATAATAAAAAGACAAACGAAAAAGATAATGATTCTAAAGAAAATAAAGTGGAAAAGTTAGAAAAAAATGATAAAAAAACTAATCCATTATCAAGAATAAAAATATTAGTTAATATTAAAAAGAATTATAAATTAGCAGAAGAAGAAATTTTAACTGCTTTAGAAAAAGATTACGATAATTATGATTTGTGGTATTATTATTTAAAAGCAATAACAGAGAATTTTAAAACAAATATGCATAGTGAAATTTCTATAGCTTTTGAAAATTTATATAGACTTGCAAATGAAAATAACGAAAAAGAATTAAAAGAATTAGAAAATAAATTATATGCTGAAGACTTAGATTCTATAAATGATAAAAAAACAGAAGATGAAGATGTAAAACATAATATAGAAGAAGAAAAAGCAAAAGAACTTGAAGAAAAAATTAGAAGAGAATTAGAGGAAAAAATCAAAAGAGAGTTTGAAGAGAAACAAAAAACTGAATTAGAGGAAAGAAGAAAACAAGAGTTAAAAGAAAAAAAGAAAAAAGATCAAGAAGAAAAGAAAAAATTAGAAATTCAAAAAAGAATTGATGAATTTGTTCCTGGTAATATTATTGAAATGGGGACATATCCACAGACAATAAAAGCACCAAAGATAAAAATTAATGAAGAGAAAAAAGATGAAAATGGCTATTATACTGGTAGTGATGGTAAAAAATATGCTTTTGTAAAAACACCACGTAATTATTATCGTTTTTCAAATGGTGAAGAAATTAAAGCTTTTAGATCGTACTATTTTAAAGTTGAACCAATAAAATGGAAAGTATTAGAAGTACAAGGTGATTTAGCTTTTCTATTTAGTGAATCTATACTTGATCATCATAATTTTGATTCATTGAGCAATGATTACGATAAGTCAAGTATAAGAAAATGGTTAAACAATGAATTTTTCTTAAAAGCATTCAGTGAAGAAGAGAAACGTATTATTCAAACAACAAATGTAGATAATTCGTATACTTCAGTAAATGATATTTACAATCCTCACGTATGTAGTAATACAGAAGATAAAATATTCTTGTTAAGTGCTAAAGAAATTACTAATCAAGCGTATGGCTACTCGACTTCTATAAATGGTGATTATGCAAGAAGAAAGAAAAATAGTGATTATGCCAAGGCAAATTATGCATATGAGGATAAAGATAATGGCTATGGATGTTATTGGCTAAGATCAGCATGTTCATCTAATAAGGCTGCACGTATATTTAGTTATGGAAATTATGAACACTTCTATGCTAGTAGTGATTGTATTGGAATTGCTCCTTGTATGTGGGTTAAATTTAAATAAACATTGATGTAAAGGAAAAAACAAAATGAATAAAAATATTATAAAGAACTCGATTATAGAATTTGGTATGTATCCTCAAAGTTTAATGACTAAGGATGTAAAGATTGTGAGCACTTCACCCGATGAAAATGGCTATTATACAGGTAGTGATGGCGAAAAATATGTTTTACAGAAAGCAAGCCCATGTGATAATTGTATGACATTTTCTAATAATGAAAAAATTGAAAAAGATAAAGAATATTATTTTAAATTAGAGCCTATTAAATGGCAAGTACTAGATGTCAAAGATAATACAGCTTTACTTTTTAGTACATCCATACTTAATGCAATTATGTATGATGAAAACTCTACTAAATATGAAGATTCTATGATTAGATCATGGCTAAATTATTATATGTTTTATGATGTTGCATTTAGTAAAGAACAAAAAAATTTAATAAAAGTATCTCTAATTGAAAATTTAGCTTTAACTGATGATGATTCTGAGGAATTAACTGAAAGTTATACTACTGAAGACAAAGTATTTATATTGAGCTTAGATGAAATAATGAATACTGAATATGGCTTTTCTAACAATTTCTTTAGTGACGAAAAACGAAGTAGAAAAGTAACTGATTATGCTAAAGCAAACAAAGCTGATGCCGATGATGATAATCAGTGTGGCGATTATTGGTTACGAACTCCAGATGAGTATGAAGAGTATAATATGAATTGCGTTACTTGCAGTGGTCATATAATATGTGATTATTATATTGATTATACTATTGGTGTTGTACCAGCTTTAAGAATAAAAATAAAATAACATTTGCAGCAATAAACTTTTGTTTTTAGTTTATTGCTCTTTTTCAAAAGTTATAAACTTTTATTTTGAAATTATATATCAATCTTTGCAACTTCAAGTTAGAATACATAAACTTAATTATATGATAATCAAAGAATTTTATTGAATCTAAAAAAGTTGTTTCTTTTTAAATAAAGGAATTAACTCTTTTTATTTGATTTCGATTTACTTATTCCCTTGATTAATGATAATAAGTATGCTAAAATATATAGACTATATTAAGAGGTTTTATATGAAAAAAATAATAGTTTACTTAAAAAATTATCGTAAAGAAGCAATTTTAGGTCCTTTATTTAAACTATTTGAAGCAATTCTAGAATTGTTAATTCCTTTAGTTGTTTCTAACATAATAAATGAAGGAATTAAAAATGACCGGGGCACAGGATATATTTTTAAGATGGTGGCCATAATGATAGTTTTGGGCTTAATAGGGTTATTGTGTTCTATTACTGCTCAATACTTCAGTGCTAAAGCTGCAACTGGTGTATCAAAAGAATTACGTGAAAAACTTTTCTCAAAAATTCAAAGTTTTTCATATACAGAGATTGATACTATCGGGGCATCTCGTATGATAAATGAGATAACAGCAGATGTTAATCAAGTTCAAAATGGAGTAAATTTATTTTTGAGGTTATTTCTAAGAAGTCCATTCGTTGTAATAGGTGCTTTGATAATGGCATTTATTGTCTCGCCAAGTGGTGGATTAATATTCATGTTAATTATTCCAATATTATTAGCTATTATTTTTGTTATTTTATACTTTACAAGGAAAAAATATCAAGATGTACAAAGCGACTTAGATGTTGTTGTTAGAAGAACTCGTGAAAATTTGCAAGGTGTAAGGGTTATTCGTGCCTTTGTAAAAGAAGACAATGAAAGTAAAGATTTCAATAATTCTTTAAATAAACTAGCAAGTAGTCAGAAAAAAGTAAATCTTGTTTCAACAATTCTAAATCCTATAACATATGTAATTATAAATATAGGAATTATTCTTGTTGTTTATGTTGGTGCAAAACAAGTTGAAAGTCAAAAATTGTTACAAGGGGATGTTATTGCTCTATATAATTATATGGGACAAATCCTAGTAGAACTAATTAAGTTTGCTAATCTTGTAATTACTATTTCTAAATCTTTAGCTTCTTTTACACGTATCTCAAAAACTCTTGATGTAGAATCATCATTAAAGTTTACAGTTGATAATGAAATTCATTCAACAAATTTCCTAGAATTTAACGATGTTTCATTTATGTATCAAAATGGTGGAGCATATGCTCTAGAAAATATTAATTTTTCATGTGAGAAAGGTGAAACTATTGGTATAATCGGCGGAACAGGTTCTGGAAAAACAACTCTTATTAATTTGATACCTCATTTTTATGACTGTCAGAAGGGTAACATATATTTAGAAGGAAAAAACATAAATAGTTATGATTTAGTATCATTGCGCAAGAGAATAGGCTTAGTTCCTCAAAAAGCAGTTCTTTTCAAAGGAACTATACGTTCTAATCTTGAATGGAAAGATAAAAACGCATTAGATGGAGATATGCTAGATGCCCTTGAAATTGCTCAAGGTTTAGATATTATTCGTAAAAAACAAGCAGGACTTGATGCCGTTGTTGAAGAAAATGGGCAAAACTTTTCTGGTGGACAAAAACAAAGATTAGCAATTGCTAGAGCTCTTATAGGAAGTCCAGATATTCTTATATTTGATGATAGTGCATCAGCTTTGGATTATTTAACTGATTCAAAACTTAGAAAAGCCTTAAAGATGCTTCCTAATAAACCATTAGTATTTATTATCTCTCAAAGAACAAGTTCAATTATGCATGCTGATAAAATAATTGTTCTTGATAATGGAAAAATAGTTGGTATTGGTAAACATGAAGAACTCCTTAGAACTTCTGTAGTTTATAAAGAGATTTATGATTCACAATTCAAAAAGGGAGGTAAATAAATATGCCTAAAAACAAAGTATTTAAAATGATATTTGATTACATTAAAAAATATTGGTACATTGCTAGCGCAATAATTATTTTGGCTTTAATTTCTGTTATTTCAATGCTTTTAGTTCCAATATATGTAGGTAATTCCATAGATGTTATCACTGAAGTAAGTGTTGATTATTCAGTGATTAAGGAAAATATGTGCTTAATTATAATAATGATAATTATTACATTTGCCTCTCAATGGACTTTAAGTTATTTAAATAGTTTGATAACAACTTTAATAACTAGAGATATACGAAAGGATGCTTTTAGTAATATCCTTAAAATGCCATTAAGTTATATTGACACCCATCCTTTTGGAGAAATAGTTTCTAAGGTTATTAGTGATGTTGATACGTTTGCCGACGGCTTGCTTATGGGATTTACAGAATTATTCACAGGAGTAATTACAATAGTTGGCACTTTAGTTTTAATGCTTAAAATTAATTATTTGGTAGCAATTATTGTTTTTGTTCTAACACCAATTTCAATATTTGTTGCAAAATTTATTGCTAGTAGAATTCATAAATACTTTATAAAACAAACAGAAACTAGAGCTACTGAAACATCATTTGTTAATGAAATGATTAATAATTTGAAAGTTGTTCAAGCATTTTCTCATGAAGATGAGAATATGATAGAATTCAAAAAAGTAAATGGAGAATTTGCCAATGCTTCTTTAAATGCTGTATTCTTTTCAAGTTTAGTAAATCCATGTACACGATTTGTAAATGCGTTAATTTATGCTATTGTTTGTCTGACAGGTGCTTTAATAATTATAAATAAACCAGGGGCTATGGTTCTAACAATTGGTAAATTATCGACACTATTAAGTTATTCAAAAGAATATATGAAACCATTTAATGAAATATCAGGAGTTATAACAGAACTTCAAAATGCTATTATTTGTGCAAAAAGAGTGTTTGAACTAATTCTGATTGAACCTGAATTTGAAAATCATTTTGCTAAAGAAATGCCTCAAGCTGAAGGTGATATTGAGCTAGCACATGTTTATTTTTCATATAATAGAGAACAGAAATTAATCGAAAATTTAAATTTAAATATCAAAAAGGGAATGCGTGTTGCGATTGTTGGACCAACTGGAAGTGGGAAAACAACATTAATCAATCTTTTAATGAGATTTTACGATCCAACAAGTGGCGACATAATTATCGATGGAAACAACATAAATGATATTACTAAATCTTCATTAAGAAAAAATTATGGAATGGTTCTTCAAGATACGTGGCTTAAGTCAGGAACTGTTTTAGATAATATTCGTATGGGTAAACCTGATGCAACTTTAGAAGAAGTTATTAAAGCAAGTAAAGAAACTCAAGCTCATAATTTCATTATGAAGATGGAAAAAGGATATGATACAATTATTAACGAAAATTCTGATAACTTATCAGCTGGTGAAAGACAATTGCTATGCATCACAAGGATAATGCTTCTGATGCCACCAATGCTAATATTAGATGAAGCGACTTCATCAATTGATACGAGAACAGAATTAAAAGTTCAAGATGCTTTCCAAAAATTAATGAAAGATAAAACTAGCTTTATTGTTGCTCATAGACTTAGTACAATTGTTAATGCTGATATCATTTTAGTGTTAAAAGATGGTAAGATTCTTGAAAAAGGAAACCATGAAGAACTAATGAAACAAAAGAAGTTTTACTATGAATTATATAATTCACAATTTAATATTTAATTTTTGAAAATACTTGCTTAAAAAAGTAAGTATTTTTCTTTTTGCTATTGACATACGTTAAATATAGTTGTATAATATATCAGTAATTGAAAATATGTTCATATTTATGTTTAAAAATATATCATAGGAGTGTATTATGATTAACGTAAGTGAAGAAGTAGTTATAAAGATTTCTAACTTCTATAAAGCCTTATCTGATCCATCAAGACTAAAGATTATTATGTCTTTGCTTAATGAAAAAGGTTTGTGTGTAAGTTGTATTGTTGAGAAAGTTGGAATGACACAAACAGCTGTATCTAATCAATTGAAAAGTTTAAGAGATGTAAATTTGGTTAAATCAGAAAGAAAAGGGAAAAATATCATATATAAATTAAATGATGATCATGTTAGAGATATTTTAAACCTAACAATGACACATATGGAGGAAGATTATGAAGATTAAAAGTATGTTTCATTTTGAAGATTTGCATTGTCATGAGTGTGCTGAGCATATAATAGATATTATCGAGCATAATGATGATGTTAGTGACGTAATAGTTGACTTTGATAAAAAAAATATCACTGTAATTGGGGATCGCAAATTTAGCTATGAAGAAGTAAGCAAAATAATTAATTATGTTAAAAATAATGAGCATAATGAACATAAGCACGAACATGAACACGAACATGAAAAAACATTACAATCTCTTGGAGGAATAGTAACTGAAGAATATTCTTTTGAGGATATTGATTGTCCAAATTGTGCTGCAAAAGTTGAAAGAGCTTTGAATAAAAATAAAGATATTCTTGATGCTCGTGTAAACTTTATAACTAAAAAAATAATAATTAAACATAATGACAATTGTCAGGTCTATAATATTGTAACAAAAATTGTTAAATCTGTAGAATGCGATGCTAAAGTTTATAAACCAGGCATGAAACACGTTCTTCACGAAGATCATAATTTCGAATGTCATGAACATGGATGCAATTGCCATGGGCATCATCATCGTCATGAACACGAAAAAGAAAAAAACAGTGTAAAGGTAATAATTATATTCTTAGGATTTATGTTGTTTTTAGCTTCAATGTCTTTAAAATTACTAGGCATTGAAAATATTTATTCAAAACTAATGTTTTTAGTAAGTTATGGAATGTTATCATATGATTTATTTTATGAAGCATTTGTAAATATTATCCATAAAGATTTCTTTAGCGAAAGTACATTAATGATTGTTGCTAGTTTAGGAGCTGTCCTTATTGGTGAACAATTTGAAGGTATTATGGTTATTTTGTTATTCAAAATAGGTGAATTTTGCCAGGATAGAGCAACTGAAAAATCTCGACGTGCAATTAAAGATTTAGTTGATATGCGCGTTGATGAAGTATCACTAAAAGATGGAACAGTTAAAAAAGTTGATGAAGTTAATGTTGGTGAAATTGTAACTATAAAGGTCGGTGAAAGAATACCATTAGATGGAGTAATCAAAGAAGGTTCAACAGAAGTTGATATGAAAGCTTTAACAGGTGAGTCTATACCTGCTGAAGTAAAAAGTGGTGAAGAAATTCTTTCTGGTTCTATTAATTTAACTAGAGTTATTGATATCGAAGTAACTAAAATTTCTAGCGATTCAACAATGAATAAGGTGTTAAAACTTGTTGAAGAAGCAAGTAACCAAAAATCAAAATCAGAAAAATTTATCACAAAGTTTGCTCGTATTTATACACCATGTATATTAATTATTGCTATTCTTGTCGGATTAATTCAAGGATTTGTTATTGGAAACTTAAAAGAAGTATTTAACAATGTATTTACTATTTTAGTTATTTCGTGCCCTTGTGCTTTAGTAATATCTATTCCTCTTGGCTATTTTGCGGGAATAGGTCGTTCATCAAATGAAGGAATCTTAGTTAAAGGTGGTAACTACTTAGAGGCATTAACAGAAACTGAATCAATAGTATTTGATAAAACAGGAACTATTACTAAAGGTAATTTTAAGGTTTTAGAAGTATTACCAATAAAAGGTAAAACAATAGAAGAAGTAATAAAATATGTCACTATGGTTGAACAATATTCACTACATCCAATTGCAAGTTCAATAAAAAATGAATTTGGAAAGGATATTAAATTTGTAAAAGATGCAAAAGTTGAAGAAATTAGTGGTGAAGGTATTAAACTTGATGACAATAATCAAACTGTAATTGTTGGTAATGAAAAGTTAATGAATAGATTTAACGTAAAGTTTGAAAAGTGCAAAAAAGTTGGCACAATTCTTTATCTTGCAGTCAATAACGAATATTACGGTTGTGTTGTTATTGGTGATGAAATAAAAGAAGAAGCTAAAGCTTTATTTAATTATTTGCACGCTGCAAATATAAAAACAGTTATGCTTACTGGTGACTCAGAAGTTGTCGCAAAAGATATTTCTTCAAAATTAGGAATTGATGAAACATATTCAAAACTATTACCATCGCAAAAATATGAGATTTTAAAAGATAAAATTAGCAAAAAAACAGGAACAATTGTTTATGTTGGTGATGGAATTAATGATACACCTTCATTAAAGTTAGCTGATGTTGGTATTGCAATGGGTGCCGTTGGATCTGATAGTGCTAAAGAAGCAAGTGATATAGTAATTATGAATGATGATATATCAAAGGTTAAAACAGCTATTGATATTTCAAAATATACAAAGAAAATAGTAACAGAAAATATTATTTTTGCCTTAGCAATTAAATTAATAGCTCTAATAATAGGTATTACAGGAGTATTAAGTAGCTTAGGTATGTTAATCGCTATCTTTGCCGATGTTGGTACATGTTTGATCTGTATTCTTAACGTAATGAGAATTTTACGTTGTCGTAAAAAGAGTAAATAAAAATAAAACGTATGTCATTATTAGTTGGCATACGTTTTTAAAATTATGATATTAATTTTAATTAAGTGAATCTTTCACAATTTGAACAAGAATGTTTACCATTGTATTCATATCTTCGATAGTTATGCATTCATATTTTCCGTGAAAATTATATCCACCAGTTCCAAGATTAGGACAAGGTAGACCCATAAAAGTTAGTCGAGCTCCATCAGTTCCCCCACGAATTGGAAGAGTTATAGGCATAATGTCTTGTTTTGCAATTGCTTGCATTGCTTTATTTACAATGTCCATTTTATTACGTAGGATAGATGCCATATTGTAATATGAATCAGTTAATTCTAGTTCAATTGTATTTTCACCATATTTATGATTGAAATGATTACAAGCATTTAAGAAAGCAATCTTTTGCTTTTCGAATAAATTTTTGTCGTGATTTCTTATTATATAATGCATTTTTGTTTCTTCAACATTTCCAGAAATATTATTTAAGTGGATAAAACCTTCATATCCTTCAGTATATTGTGGTCTTGCTTTTGATGGAAGATAGTTATCAAATTCATAGGCTATATTGATACTATTAACCATTTTGTTTTTTGCATCACCGGGATGAATGTTATTTCCTTTTATGTGAACAACACAACTCGCCGCATTAAAATTTTCATACTCTACGGCATCAATTCTTCCTCCATCAACTGTGTACGCGTAATCACAGCCAAAATCTTTAACATCAAAGAAATCAGCTCCTTCGCCTATTTCTTCATCAGGAGTAAAAGCTATTTTTATTTTACCATGAGGAATATTATTATCATTAAGTAATTCAACCATTGTAAGTATCTCAGATATGCCAGCTTTGTCATCAGCACCTAGTAAAGTAGTACCATCGGTTGTAATTAATGTTTTTCCAATCATTTCTTTTAAAAATGGAAAATCAGAAACTTTCATAGTGACATTTTCGTTTAAGTTTATATCATTGCCATTGTAGTTTTCGTGGATAATTGGATTTATATTTTTTCCAGAACAGTCACAACTAGTGTCCATATGCGAAATAAAGCCTATTATTGGAGCATTTTTAGAAGTACTACTTTCTAAAGTACCATATAAATAACCTTTATCAGTTAATTTCACATCTGTAAGTCCGACTTTTTCCATTTCTGTTTTTAAGAATTTCGCAAATTCAAGTTGGGAATGAGTTGAAGGGTGTGTTCCGCTTTCAGGATTTGATGTTGTATCCCACTTAATGTATTTTAAAAATTTATTTACACATGTCATATGGTCACCTCTATATTTCAATATTATATCACAATTTAAAGAATATATAAATAAAATTTAAAAAAATGTATAAATAAATTTAAAAAAATGTCAAAAAATTAAAAATAGTGCTATAATATAAATATATTGTGAGGTATTAAAATGAAAAAAAATAATTTGATTTATGGAATTATCCTAATTGTTTTAGGAGTCTTACTGATGATTTTTAAAGGAAGTATTATTAGAATATTACTTTCTGTTGCTGGAGTTTTACTTGCTGGAATTGGTATTTTAAATATTATAAATAAGGATTATCAATTTGGAATTGGTAAAATAGTAATTGGTATTTTATTAATTGTTTTTGGAAATTTCTTAATCGAAGTTTGTTTAATTGCTTTAGGCGTATTACTTATTGTTTATGCAGTTGATTTGATTGTTAGAAATGTTGAATATCTAAAATCACTAACAATGGCTAATAAGCTTAAACAATTATTAATGCCAATTGTAATAATAATTATAGGAGTATTATTTATTGTTTCACGTTGGAAACTTGTTGATGTTGTTTTCATAATAATAGGTGCTGTTATTACTGCTTTAGGAATTTATTATATTTTATCTAAAGATGATACTATGCATATTGAAAAAAGAGATGATGATATTGATATAGAATAGTTTGAGTTTTAAAAACTCAGCTTTTTGTTTTTTAAATAATTCTTGAAAAAAATAGTAAAAAATATTACAATATTAATGTCACCTTTTGAGGTAAAAATAAGTCTTAATTGTGAGGAATAAATTATGAGAAATATTTCAAATGATGAGTTTGAAAATAAGTATTATAAGTACAAACAAATGATTTATAATATTAGTTATACATATGTAAAGAACACTTATGATGCTGATGATATAACTCAAGATGTTTTTATGAAATACTTAAACTCAGATGAACAATTTGCAACCGAAGATAATGAAAAGTTTTGGCTCATTAGAGTTACTATAAATACGTCGAAAACTTTTGTTACTAGCTCATGGAAGAAAAAAGTATTTGTTGATGAGGAACTTATTAATAGAACCTCAGATGCAAAAAAAGAAGTGGGTGAACTCTTTGAATTGGTAAGTAAACTTCCGTCTAGATACAAGGAACCTATAGTATTATTTTATTATGAAAATATGTCTATTGGTGAAATTTCTCATACTTTAGGAATTTCTGAAAGTGCTTGCAAGAAGCGCTTAGAACGTGGAAGAAATATGCTTCGTGAAAAGGAGAATTTGAAAAATGGATAATGATTTTGAAAAAAGATTAAGAAATTCCAAGAATAATATTAATGAATCCTTAAAGAATAATCCTCAATACATTTATGAATATTGTAAAAAAGGCAGTTATAAAGAGAAAAAAAGAAAACTAAAATGGAATTTAGTCGTAAAATATTCAATGGCTGTTTTAATGCTTACTTTCTTGATGATAATTGTTTTTAATACTACAACAGTTGATACAGAAAATAATTATAATCGTTATAACTCATATATAAAAGAAAATCGCTATAAACTTTATTATAATATGAAAAGTTATAATGAGGTGAATCAACTATTCTATAATTACAATGAGGAAAATGTAAATAATATTATTTTTGATTTAGAAGAAAATAATAAAAATATGCCAAGCAATGATAATAATACTATTGAAACTGCAGATATTGTGAAGAGAAAAGGAGATTATCTTTATTACATTCCTAAAACTTCAAATATCGAAAATAAAGTTGAAGAAAAACTTTATGTTCTTAATATTAAAGAACAAGTTGAAATAGTTAAAGTATTTAACTATAAACACGCAAAAGATATCGAGATGAATAAAGATTTATATGTTACTGATAAATATTTGATTTTACATACAATCATAAAAAATAGTTCAAATGCTAAATATGGAAAAAGTAAATTTACAATCTTCGATATAAATTCATATAATATTGTGAAAGAGTTACTTGTGCCTAGTGCTGAAGCAACTGTAAATGTAAATGGAAATGATGTATACATTATTGCAAAATATGATAACTTTACAGAATCATTTGAGTGTCCTTCATATTACATAGATGGAAAAGAAGTTGCTAAAGATGTGAAAGATATTTTATGGTGTAATGGTTTAGGTATGGATGCAAGTTTCTATTTAATGATTTTTAAAATTTCCGTTTTAGATGACATTAAAATAGAAGATTATGTATATTTATTATCTAATATAAATAATATTTATATGACAAATAACTATATATATTTGTTTAAAAATGTATTAAGTCAAACTAAAACAAATAATAATGTTCTTCAAACAATTAATACTGATTGTGTTATTATCGATATAAATAACTCAATGTTACCTAAAGATTTAATTACTATTAGTGGAGAGTGTAACAGTTTTAGTAATATTTATGAAATTGATAACTATTTATATATTGCTAGTGTAAGTACTTATAACATAGGAACAATAGTTAATAATAAATTTATAAACGATACAACTGAATATAGTAGTTATTTAACAATTTATGGATCATTATCAGAAAATGATCCTGCTATTGTAAAAGTATCACAAACTGAAATTAATGCCAACATTGAATCGGTAATTTTTGAAAAAGAAAAAGCTTTAGTTATAACTGATAAAGATATTCGAATGTATCAGTTAGTGGGTAGTAAATTCAAGTGCAAAGAAAAAGAAGCAATCAATTTTAAAGAAGGATCATTTAAGAAAGTTTATAAAGATAAATATATAATAGAAGTAGATGTTAAAAATATTAATAATTCTTCAAATTATTTTGATTTTATTACAGTTTATGATATAAATAATTTTAAAATTAAAGAATTTGATGAGAGTATAAATTACAAATCTAATATATTTACTAAGTTTGGTTCGATTAAACCTGAACGAAGCTTTATGATTGACGTTAAAAATGATGTCTTTGGTTTTGATACAATTGGCCAATTATCTTTAAATGGTAACATAGAATATTTTAGTAATTATGTTATTTTTAAACTTGATATTGAAAATGATAAAATAGAATTATTAAAAGAAATAATAATTTCTAATAATGATTTATCAGTTCAAGAACATTCACAGTTAGAAAAAATGATAACAATAGATGATAAATACTATTTATTTGGATTGAATCAAATAAGAGTATACAGGTTAAAAGACAAAAAACTTAGTATTGTACAAACAATAAATATCTCTGAGTAAATTAAAACAGTCATATAACTATTAATTATATGACTGCTTTTATTTATTTTAGTCTTTTTGATTGCTCAAGAATTGTTTCTTCAATTTCATTGTTTAAATATATTTTTCTAAAGATTAGTTTAACCGCTCTTTCCACATCTTTACCTTTAGAATAATCAGCACGACATAAGAAGTTTATTCTTTCATCATCGATAAGTTTTCTCGCTACAAATGAATCCTTATCTTGGTAGATGGCTATAGCGTGTCCTCCACGTTCTTTTACAATTTTCATACATGGAACATCAGTAATTCCATCGCCGATATAAATAAGATTTTTATAAGGTATGAATCTGTCTTTATCATCGATTCTTGAGTTTAGATTAAAGTCATCAATAACATCAAGAACACCTTTAGAGATGCGAAATATGAATTGAGTTTTGGTTGTGTAATTTACAGCTCTTAAAGGCCAGTCAGCATTTCCTCTTTCATTATAGTGAAATTCGGAAGCATATACACTTGTAAATTTATCATAAATTGGTGTACCTTCAATTATTTCTTTTAAACCTGAAGAGAGAATATAATGAGTCACATTAAGACCCAAAGTTTTTCCGTAATCATTTATTCTATCAAACCAGTCGGCTACACCTTCAAAAAGTTGCACATCTTTGCCAAGTTCACTAAATGATGATTTAGTTATAGGGATGTCTTTTTTCTTAGCTTCCTTTATCATAAGGTACATATATGATAAGATTCTATCCATATTGTTTTTATTTGCAAGTTCATCAGCTTTTTGCCAAAAGTCCTTTGCCTCTAAACCTATTGAAGGTATAAATCCATATTCTTGCATATCTTTTGGACTAAGTGTTTTATCGAAATCATACATTATTGCTATATTTTTATTAGACATAATCTGTCCTCCTCGTATAATATTATATCATTTTTTTCATTATTTTTCAATAACTAGGAAGTATTTATTTAGATAACTTTAAGACAATTTTTTATTGAAAAAAAGAGATATATTTTCATTTTAATAATTACTTGAAAATGATAAAACCTTATGATATAATTAGCACACAAAAGAGGAGAATTTAAAGTGATAACTAAAATTATTGATAGACAAAGAGACTTCTTTTTAAAAGGAAGTACTTTAAATATAAAGTTTCGCTTGATGAATTTAGAAAAATTAAGAAGTTTAATATTATCTAATTATGATGATATAATTACTGCATTTTCAAAAGAATTCAATAAAAGCGAATTTGATGTTGCGTCCACTGAAATATCAATGGTCATTTCAGAAATTGATTTCTTTATAAAGAATTTAAAAAAATTAGTTAAAGTAAAAAAAGTAAAAAGTAATATGATAAATATACCATCTAAGGGCTATATAATACCTGAGCCATATGGTGTATGCTTAATAATGAGTCCTTGGAATTACCCTTTTCAACTTGCAATGCTGCCACTAGTTGGAGCAATTGCTTCTGGAAATACGGTTGTTTTAAAGCCATCCAATTACTCACCAAATGTATCAATTGTATTAGAAAATATTTTGTCAAATTTTGATAAAAGATTAATTAGTGTAGTCCTTGGTGGACGAGAAGTTAATCAAAATTTGCTTGATCACAAATTTGATTATATTTTCTTTACGGGAAGTGTAAATGTTGGCAAATTTGTGATGGAGAAAGCGGCTCGAAATTTGACTCCTGTAACTTTAGAGTTAGGAGGTAAGAGTCCTTGTATTGTTGATGCAAAATGTGATTTGGATATTGCTTGTAAAAGAATTGTTTGGGGAAAATACTTGAATGCTGGTCAAACATGTGTAGCTCCAGATTACATTTTAGTACATAAAAATATTCATGATGATTTTGTTACAAAAGTTCTTGAATATATTGAAAGTTTTTATTATAAGAATAATCGTTTATCAAAAGATTTCCCAGAAATAATAAATGATAAACATCTTGATAGACTTAAGAATTTAATTTTGAAAAATAATTTAGTTTTTGGTGGCAATGTTAAAGGACGTACTCTAGAACCTACAGTTTTAGATAATATTTCTTTTGGAGATAAAATTATGAAGGAAGAAATATTTGGTCCAATAATGGCTATTATTGAATATGAAAATATTGATAATATTATATATGATTTGAAAAGAATGAATAAGCCATTAGCGTTATACATTTTTTCAAATGATAGAAAAATTATCAAAAAGGTTCTTCGAAACATATCTAGCGGAGGGGCTTGCATAAATGATGTTATAATGCATTTAACAAATGATAAATTACCTTTTGGTGGTGTTGGTACTAGTGGAATGGGTAGTTATCATGGTCAAAAATCATTTGAAACATTTTCACATTATAAATCAGTTTTTGAGAAATCAAAATCAGAGTTTCAAGTTAAATACCCTCCTTATAATGAGAAAAAATTAAAAACTATAAAAAAATTAATGAAAGTAAATGAGGTTAAGTAGAATGAAAAAAAAGATTCTTTTGATTTTCTTTGGATTCCTATTGTTTTGTTTAATTGGATGCGAAAGTACAACTTTTACTATAACATTTACATATGAAGATGGAACTGAAATTACCAAAGTAGAAGTTAAAGGGGGTTCAACAATTACAGAATTTCCAGAAGTTGTTATCCCTGAAGGCTATGTTTTTAATGGCTGGGATAAAGACCTAACAAATATTAAATCAGATTTAACTGTTATTCCTAAGTTTTCAAAAAAAGAATGTCAAGTTAAATTTGTTGATGAAGAAAATAATGAAATACTTAATGTAAAAGTTGAATATGGTTCATCTGTAACCCCTCCTCAAGCACCTGAAAAAGACAAGTATGTGTTTGTGAAGTGGGACAAAGACCTATCAAAGATTACTGAAGATTGCATCATTAAACCTATTTATGAGTATAATTATGTTACAATTAAATTTATGGTTGATGACAAAATTTATGAAGAACTTGAGGTGAAAAAAGGAGAGGCTATTAGTCTTTCTCAAAACCCAGAAAAAGAAGGGTATGATTTTGTTTCATGGGATAAAGAATTGGAAAACATTACAGAAGATGTAGTCGTTAATGCTATTTTCAAAAAGAAAGTATTTAAAGTAACTTATTTATATGAAAATGGTGAAGAAATTTGTACAAAAGAATTTGAATATAATGAAATGCTTACTTTTCCAACTCCTCCAGTAGTTAAAGGTTATACCTTTGATAAATGGAATCTTGAAGAGATTAATGTTGTTAGTGGGTTACAAGTTAAAGCTCTTTATAAGGTTAATGAATATACGATAACTTATTATAATGGTAAAGAAGAAGTTAAATTAGAACCAAGTGTTTATACAATTAATGATCTTGTTTATTTACAAGAAATTGAAAAGACTGGATATATTTTTGCTGGTTGGTTTGAATCAGAAACATCAACTAAACGTTTAGTTAATTTTAATTATCAAGAAACTGGCAATAAAACTTTATATGCACGTTTTGAAAGTGATACAAGAACAGATATAACTGTTCCTAAAGGAACTTTTACAATTACAGAAATAGCTAAGTTCCCACATTCACAAAATCCTAATTTGATGATTTATCAACCAGTATTACCAAGTAATGCTCCAACATCATCAAAAACACTTTATAATTATGAAATTGCTGATACAACAATCGCAACTATATCTATTTATTCAACAATCACTCCGCTTTCGCCTGGTATCACAGTGTTAAAAGCAACATACCAAAAAGATCCAACACAAGTAGGCTATGCGCTAATTCAAGTATCAAGTGATGGAGTAAAAGCAGTTACTGTTGAGGAAGTTTCGAAAATTAATTCCTATAAAGTACGCTTCCGTGATAGCAATAGTAATATATTCTTAACACAAACTGTTAAAGAAGGATTTGATGCAGTTTTACCGCTTCCACCTATTGTGGAGAATAAAGGATTTTCAGGTTGGGAAGGCGATTATTATAATATCAAAAAAGATTCATATGTAAGAGCTACTTACAGTTTAAAACAGAATCGATTTGTTGGAAAGACTGTTAGTATTTTAGGTGATAGTATGTCAACATACAAGGGTATTATACCTGAAGGATTTGCTTGCTTTTACCCTTATGCAACATGTGATGTTAATAATCCAAACCAAACATGGTGGATGCAAATTATTAATAAATTAGGAATGCAATTATTAATGAATAATTCTTATTCTGGTAGCTGTGTTAGTGATGGTACAGGTAATAAACCAGCAGTTACAAAAGATAGATTAAGTTATTTAATTCCAGCAAATGATAAAGAAGAAAAACCAGATATTATTATAATCTTTATGGGTGCAAATGACTGTGGAAGCAGATATGTTAGTTTGAGCACATTCACAAGAGATTATGAAATAATGATGAAAAACATAAAGGAATTATGCCCAGATTCAGAAATATTTTTAATGACTTTACCTGACGCTAATTTCTTTAGTTCACAAGATAGAATAGATTATAATAAAGTAATTGAAAATAATGCTACAAAGTTTTCTTGTCATTTGTTAAGTTTAGATAATGTTTATACAAGACAAACTAGTTCACAATATTTATGTGATTCAATTCATCCAAACTTTAAAGGTATGACTTCTATAGCTAATGTTTTATACAATCAAATGAAACTTTTAGAGTAACAATAAAAGGTAGTTAGATCTACCTTTTTTCTTTGGATAATAATTATTATTTTCCCATTTTTTTTAATATATTTATAAAAAATGAAAATTAATCGATTATTTTATTTTATAATAATACATTTATCTAATTTTGTGAAATTAATTATTGTTTTATTTGATAAAAAAGTATATAATATATATATAATAAAATTTGTGGAGACTATTATGGTAATTATTGTAAATGATGCTAATAAAGTATTTATTTCTGAAGATGTTAAACCATATTTAAATATGAAAGCAATGATGGCCTTTGATATTGGTTTAGATTATATGCTTGTCGGTTTATATTCTGGTTCATGCAAAGGAAATGTAAATACATTTGGAACAAATACAATAGAGCGTAATGTCTTTGGTGACTTCGTTATTTTGAAATATGATGAAAAGCATAGTGCTCCTACTGAATTTACAAATAGTGAAGAACTAATAGATATAATTCTAAAAATCATTTCTAAAAATGATTATTTAACTTTAGAAAATACAGTTAAAGAAGAATTGCCAAGCAAACAAATTACTTTTGGAACATATCCTCAATCACTAATCATTGACAGAAATTTAATTTCTGAACTTGAGGAAATTGAAGAAACTAATGAAAAGGACTATTTATATCATAAGGGAAAATATTATATCCGTATTCCTAATAATAAAGATCGTTATGTGAAGGTAAGGGGCAAAAGATTTCAAGCTGTAGAAGGAATAAATTATTATTTTGCTGTTGAACCAATAAAATGGGATATATTATATGATGGTGATGAAAAAATGCTTTTGTCTAGTAAGGTTATTGATTACTATCCTTATAATATTAATTCTCATAATATAATGCTTGATGATCGAAAAATTGATGAAAATGAGTACTATTTTTCAGATGTGCGAAAGTATCTTAACAAATACTTTTATAATATAGCTTTTTCAGAAAAAGAAAAAGAAAAAATAATTAGTCCTATTAGTGACAATAATTTCCAGGACCGTGTAACTTTACTATCTTTAGAAATAATAGATTATGTAAATAATATAAATTGTAAAGCAACGGATTATTGTGAGTTTATTGGTTTGGAAGAATTAGATGAAAATCTTAATGTTAGTTGGTGGTTAAAAAGTAAAGGACAATCAGAAACAGATGTAAAAACGATAACTAACAAGGGAAAAGAAACAACTGATAAAAATTGTTATAATACAAGATGTGGCATTAGACCACTTATAAACTTAAAGAATAAAGCTTTTTAATAGGCTTTATTTTTATACAATAAACATTTATAAGTTTATTGTCATTTTATATGTATTGTAAAAAAGTAGTTGTTAATATATAATAATTATAAATATATAAGAGGTTATTATGCTTAAACTTAAGAATATAAAAAAGAATTATAAAACTGATTTTGGTGACGTTGAAGCCCTAAAAGGAATTACTTTAAATTTCCGTAAAAGTGAATTTGTGTCTATACTTGGCCCTAGTGGCTGTGGGAAAACAACACTTTTAAATATTATAGGTGGGCTAGATAGATACACATCTGGAGATTTATTAATTAATGGAAAAAGTACAGAGGACTTTAATGATCGTGATTGGGATAATTATCGTAATCATTCTGTAGGCTTTGTTTTTCAAAGTTATAATTTAATTCCTCATTTAACTGTTTTTGAAAATGTTGAACTTGCATTAACATTATCAGGTGTAAAGAAGGAAAAACGAAATAAAATGGTTAAAGATGCCTTGGAAAAGGTAGGTCTTGCTGATAAGTTAAAAGTTAAACCTAATCAATTGTCAGGTGGACAAATGCAAAGAGTTGCAATTGCGAGAGCATTAGTTAATAACCCCGAGATATTATTAGCTGATGAACCAACAGGTGCTCTTGATACAAAAACAAGTATTCAGGTTTTGGATTTATTAAAGGAAATAGCTAAAGAAAGATTAGTTATTATGGTAACTCATAATCCTGATCTTGCTAAGACATACTCGACAAGGATTATTTCATTACTTGATGGAAATGTTATTAGTGATTCTAATCCATATGAGGGTGCAAAAGAAAGTAAACAAGAGAAAGTTGAAAAAAAGAAAAAAACTTCAATGTCGTTTCTTACTGCTTTATCATTAAGTTTAAAGAATTTACTAACTAAAAAGGGAAGAACTTTTTTAGTGGCTTTTGCAGGAAGTATCGGTATTATTGGAATCGCCACAATACTTGCCATTTCTTCAGGGTTTAAAAAATATATAAAGAATGTTGAAGAAGATACATTATCTACATATCCATTAACTATTTATGAAAAAGAAACAAATATGTCCTCGTCACTAGAAATGATAATGGGCAAAAATAATAACAAAGAAAATCGTAATGATGGAAAAATATATTCAAACAACATATTTTCTGAACTTATGAGTTCAGTAATTTCTGGTACACATACTAACAATTTAGAAGCTTTTGATGCTTACTTAAGAGAAAATGAAGAATTACTTGGTAAATATGTTAGTTCAATTGAGAGACATTATGGAATTACAGTAGATGTATATGCCAATGACTTAAATAATATTTTTAAGGTGAATCCATCTAGTATTTTCGATGATGCATTTAAAAAAGCTGGTATGAGTGGGATGACTAGTGGCTTTACTTCAAGCATGAATATTTGGTCACAAATGCTTAGTAATAAAGATTTAGTTAAATCTCAATATGATTTGTTGATAGGTTCATGGCCTAAAGAATATAATGAAATATTATTAGTTGTTGATAAAAATAATGAAATACCTGATTATGCACTTTTTGCTTTAGGATTAAAACCACAGGAAGAACTTGATGAGATTCTTAAAGCAGTAAAAGAAGGACGCAAACCAAATATTAAAGAATCATCATATATGTTTAGTGATTTATTGAATCTAACATTTAAATTGGTTTTGAAAGCTGATTTATATGAGCAGAATAAGTCTGGTAGTGGTTATGAATTAATGGAAAATGATCAAGAGTATATGAAAAAATTACTAAGTCAATGTGTTGATTTGAAAGTAACTGGTATTATTAGACCTAACGAAGATGCGGTTGCTCAGTCTATCCGTGGTGTTGTTTGTTATGATTCTAGTTTAATTGAATATATAATTAATGAAACAAATTCTAAAGAAATTGTGAAAAAACAATTAGCTAATCCAAAAGTTGATGTTTTCTCAAATCTTCCATTTATGAGTGAAGATCTAACAATGGAGTCATTAAATCAATTAATTGAGTCTATACCTGACGAAACTCAAAAAGCACAAATTAAAAAATCAATTGAAGAAGCTAAAGCAAATGGTTATAGTGATGAAATGATAATTAGTTTTATTAGAAGTAATTTAGATAAAATTCTTTCGTATAGCGGTATAACAATTGGAACTTATGAAGGAAACCTAACAAAACTAGGAGTTGGTTCCTTTGATAAACCCAAAGCGATAAATATTTATCCTTTAAACTTTTCCTCAAAAGATGAAATTGTAAGAATTATTGAAGAATATAATAAGAAGGTTACATCTGATGGTAGAACTGATTTAGTTATTGAATATACAGATTATATAGGAATATTAATGAGTTCAATATCTGATGTTATAGATGCTGTTTCCTATGTTCTATTTGCTTTTGTTGCTATATCACTAGTTGTTTCATCGATTATGATAGGAATTATAACGTATATTTCTGTTCTTGAGAGAATAAAAGAAATAGGAGTTTTAAGAAGTGTTGGTGCTTCCAAACTAGATATATCTCATGTATTTAATGCGGAAACAATTATAATCGGTTTTAGCTCGGGTGTATTAGGAATTTTAATTACCTTGCTTCTACTAATACCAATAAACATTATAATAGGAAACCTTGCAAACATACACAATGTTGCTAAACTTCCTGTGGAAGGTGCCTTTATATTAATAGCAATAAGCGTCGTCTTAAGCGTAATTGCGGGTCTAATTCCTGCTATCACAGCTGCAAGAAAAAATCCTGTAGAAGCATTACGTAGTGAGTAAAAATGATAGTCATACATAAATTAAAGAATAATCATCTTTAAATGTATGACTTTTTCTTTAAAAATAGTATTGACTAATAATCACCTTTAGAGTAATATAATAGGTGAAAAAGGTGGAAAAAAATGAAAAAATTGAGCTTTGTTTTACTAATTTTTATATCATTTTGTTTATGTGCTTGTAGTAGTTACAAAAATAAAAGTGGCGTAATTTGTGTTAATTCTAGTTTTATAGATGTTTCTATTTATGATTATTCACTTGATAAGTGTGAAAATGCTTTTGATAATATAGAAAATATCTTTAAACAAATTGCTAAACTTTGTGATTATAAAACTTCATATGAAGGGTTAAACAATGTATATACAATAAATAGTTCAGAAAAAGAAGTTGTTGTTGATGAGTTCTTATATGATTTACTAAAAGAAGCAGTAGATTATCAAACAATTACTGAAGGATTATACAACCCTTTTATGGGTAATATTTATGATGCATACGATGAATTGTTAGCAATGAATATAGGAAATATTACCTTAGATAAAATACCAAATGATAACTTTCTTAAGACGGAATTAAATAATTCAAAAAATACAAAAATTATTTTTAGTGAACAGGGAAGAAGCGTAAGAAAAATTGGTGATGGAAAAATTGATCTTCGAGATATCGCCAATAGTTATGCTCTTAAACTTTCGAAAGCATATTTAAATAATCAAGGTATTTATAACTATTTTCTAAATGTAGATTTAAATAATGTTTCTTTGGGCAATAAACATAATTCTTCGTATTATAGTGTTGGTGTTAGAGATATTGATTCTTTGGTTTTAAAAATTAAAAATAAAGATATTTGTTCTAGTTCAATATTAGAAAACAATTTTGATTTATACGGGAAAAGATATCATAAATTTATAAGTACAGTTTCTGGAAAACCAGAAAACATGTATGATATTTGTGTTGTTATTGATAATGATCCTGTTAGAGTTTCTATATTTAGTAGGATATTTATCACTTTAGAAACCGAAAAGTTTACTAAGTTTTATTTGAAATATAATTTTGATATTCTAATATTTAAAGATAAAGAAATAGTTTATCAGACAAAGAAGGAAAATATATATGGATAAAAAATATATAACTGATATTTTTTTAACTCTTGGAATGATCTTTTTAATTATAATTATAATAATTATAAGTAAAACAGGAATAGCTGGTGAAAACTTGACTGCTGAAGTTTGGCATGAAAATGTTCTTCTAGATAGAATTAATCTTTCAAGTGTCTTTACAAATGGTGAAAAAGAATATGATTTTGATGGTGTTCATATCACTATAAAATACAAAAAAGATATGATTTGGATTGATGAGACTGATTGCCCAAATAAAAGATGTTTAGAAAATGGTAAGATTAGCTCGCCAACAAGCCATATCGTATGTACACAATGTAATTTTCGAATTATCATAAAAAGTAATGTTAATATTTACGATGTTATTTTAGATTAATTAACTTTCATTATGACATAATATGATATTTTTCATTAATATAATGCTAATAATTATTTTTTTTGATAAGTATTTTAGACCTTAAAAGGGTCTTTTTTTATCTTCTTATGTCTTTAGGTATATTTATTTAAATAAAATAATGTACAATTAATGCACAAAGGATAGGTGAAAAAATGCTTAAAGCTCAATTCTTTATTCGTAAAACAGTTTTATATGTTCGCTTTTCTGGTGAACTTGATCAAAGATCAATTGAAAAAGTCCGTGTGCGAGTAAGTGAATTAATTACTAATTATAAAATAGAGTATTTAGTAATTAATTGTCGGGAACTCACATTTATGGATAGTTCGGGAATTGGATTTATTATTGGAAGATATAATCAATTGAAATTAATTGATGGGAAGATATTTATTTGTGAAATGAATGATTTAATAACTCGTATAGTGAATATTTCGGGTTTATCACGTATTGTCAACTTAACAAAGACTGAAGAAGAAGCTAACTATTTGGTGGAGGGTATGTATGAAAAAATTCATAAATTGCGAGTTTAATGCTGATTTAAAAAATGTTATTGTTTCCCGTGGAATAATTGCTAGTTTTTTTATGGACGAAGATGTTAATATTAATATAATTAATGAAGTTAAAACTATAGTTAGTGAAGCAGTTACAAATGCTATTATACATGGATACAAAAATGGTGAAGGAATAGTAGGTCTTAACATTGATTACGATAATAATGTATTAAAAATTGAGGTTATTGATAAGGGCGTTGGAATTGAGAATATTGAGGAAGCTCGTACACCTCTTTTCAGTACAGGATCAAGTAAAGAAAGAGCAGGACTTGGCTTTACAATTATGGATATTTTCTCAGATAAACTTGAGATATTCTCAAAGGTTAATGAAGGAACCAAAGTGGCTATAACCAAATATATTGCATAAAATGGATAAAAAAGATGAACTATTTCTTGAAAATATAGATCTTGTTGATAGGATTATTAATAAATTGTATTATTATAATTATTTACGTGATGATTTGCGTCAAGTTGCTTTAATGGGCCTTTTCAAAGCTGTAAACAAATATAATGATGAATATGGTGTGCTTTTCTCTACATACGCTTCTTATTTTATAATAGGAGAAATAAAAAGAGAATTGCGAAACAATAAACTTATCAAGACGGGGAAGAAAGTAACTAAAGTTATTACTTTGTTACATGATAATTATACTTTGAAAGAAATAAAAGAAGTAACGGGATTTGCTGATGATATAATTTATACAGGATTAATGTATAAGGATAATATAAAATCTTGTGAAGTTGAAAGCATAGATTTAATAAAATCATCATCAAATGATTCATTCTTAAATGATTTAGAAATAATTTTGAAAGGAGATTTATTAAAAGTTATAAAATTAAAATATGTAAAGAATTTATCGCAAAAGGAAATATCAGAAATAATGAATATAAGTCAAGCAAGTGTTTCAAGAATAGAGAAAAAAGCCTTGGAAATTCTTCGGAAAAGTTATTAATTTTAGGTTTATTTTCTTTTTATCTGAATATAATGAAGTATGAGAAATATTAGTAATGCTTATCAAAAAAATGTAAATGATGTTTTAAAATATTATCAATCATCTGTGAGTGGTTTAAACCAAGAATTAGTTTCGAAGAACAAGAACAAATATGGAAGTAATAAAATCCAAGATACTAAACGAAAAAGTATTATAATGGTATTTTTAGAGCAATTTTGTAACTTACTAGTTATTGTTTTAATTATTGCTTCTATATTATCGCTATTTACAGGAGGAATAGAAAATACAATAGTTATTCTTGTTGTTATTACATTAAATGCTATTTTAGGAACATTTGAATATTTCAAAGCTGAAAAAAGCATTGAAAGCTTAAAGGAATTATCTAGTTTAGAAGCATATGTTTTAAGAGATAATAAAAAAATTGTAATCGATTCCAATGATGTGGTTTGTGGAGATTATGTGTTTTTAAAAAGTGGTGATATTGTACCTAGTGATATTAGAATAATATCCGCTTCATCTTTAGAGTGCGATGAAAGTATGCTTACTGGCGAGAGTGCATTGTGTGAAAAAAATAGTGAGGTAATTGATAAAGATTTGCCTATCGGTGAAAGAAAAAATATATTATATAGAGGAACGAAAATAATTACTGGTAAAGCAGAAGGTGTAGTATTTTCAGTTGGTACTGATACAGAAATAGGTAAAATATCTTTAATGATGCAAAAGATTAAGAAAAAAAAGAGCCCATTAGAAAAAGATATTGATAAATTCAGCAAAGACTTAGCCATAATTATTTTGGTAATTTGTCTTATTGTTTTCTTGATGAGTGTATATAGACATATCTCTCTTTTAGATTCATTAATGTTTGCTATAAGTTTAGCTGTTGCTGCAATACCAGAAGCCTTGCAAACAATAGTTACTATTGTTCTTGCGATATCAACTGAAAAAATAGCTAAAGAGAAAGCTATTGTAAAGGATATTAAGGCCTTAGAAACTTTAGGAAATATTGATGTTATATGTACGGATAAAACAGGAACTCTAACAGAGAATAAAATGATTGTTGAGGGATTTTATTATGATAATCAAGAATTGAGTAGTATCAATAATGAACTTTTTAAAGATGCCTTAATACTATGCAACGATAGTAATAATGATAAAAATAGTAAAACTGTAAATACAGATGATGCTATAATTAGATTTTTCAAAGAAGAAGAAGTTTTGAAAACGAAAGATCAATATCGAAGAATTTATGAGATTCCTTTTTCGTCTAAACGTAAAATGGCTGTTTCGGTTAATCTTTATAAAAAAGATAAAATGATGTTTGTAAAGGGTGCTAGTGATTTATTGTTAAATGCTTGCATATTATCACATAACGAAAGGAAAAAAATTGAAAAAGTTATTGATGAGAAAAGTGCTAAAGGTTATCGAGTAATTAGTGTAGCTTATAAAAAGAATCCTAAAGAATATACTATAGATAATTTGACTTTTATTGGTTTAGTCTTTATTGTTGATCCAATAAAAGAAAAAGCATATGAAACGATAACAGAGTTAAAGAAGTATCATATAAGACCAATTATGATAACTGGTGATCATGTCTTAACTGCTTTGAACATTGCTAGGAAGACAGGAATAAATGAAGGAAATGATAATTATTTAACAGGGGAAATGCTTGAGAAAATGTCTGATGATGAACTTAAGAACAAACTAGATACAGTTAGTGTTTATGCAAGAGTATCCCCTAGTGACAAGATTCGAATTGTTACTCTTCTTCAAGAAAAGGGTTATAGTGTCGCTTTTTTAGGCGATGGAGTTAATGATGCACCTGCAATAAAAAAGGCTGATGTTGGCGTTTCTATGGGTATTAGCGGAACAGAAGTATCAAAAGAAGCTAGTGATGTAATTTTAATGGATGATAACTTAGCAACGGTAATGAAAGCAGTAAAAAGAGGAAGAAAGGTGTATCAAAACATCCAAAACGCAATTTTGTTTTTGATTGCTGGAAACATTGCTGGAATTTTTATAGTTTTGTATACATCTTTATTAAATCTACCAATTCCTTTTGCTCCGGTTCACTTGCTATTTATTAATTTAATAAATGATAGTCTCCCAGCTATAGCCATAGGCATTGAAGAAGGAAGTGTAGACGAGAGAGAATTATTATATCCTCGTAAGAAGAGTAGTCCCCTACTTTCCCCAAAAGTTGTTAGAAGAATACTTATTGAAGGATTTTTAATTGCCTTTTTTACAAATTTATCGTATTTATACGGATTAAAGAATGATATGTATGTTTCTCGCACAATGGTTTTTGTTACAATTACAGTTGCAAGGTTATTTTATAGTTTCAATTGTCGTAATCGAGTTTCTTTTATACTTGCAAATAATCATAAGAAAAAAATCAATAAAACTTTGCTATTTTCAATTGTTGTTGGACTAGCGCTTGTTAATAGCTTATTATTTGTTGAAGGTTTGCATAAAATGTTTGCTATTGCTTCAGTCGAACTAGAAGAAATTGCCTTTGCTTATATAATGGGTTTATTGCCTTATTTGTCAATTCAAATGATTTTCATTGTCAGAGATTTAAATTATAAAAGAAAAAATAAAGAAAAAAAAGTAATTTCTAAAATCAAGTGTAATGCTTGATTTTTTTGCTTGTATAAAACTATATATTCATGAAATAATAAGATAAAGTGGTGATTAAATGGAAGATTTTAATTTAAAGGATAAACTTGAAAAAATTAAAAAGAATGAGCCTAAAAGAAACATTTTAAAAAATAGTCTAAAAGCTTTTTTAGTTGGCGGAATAATTTGTGCTTTATGCGAAATAATTTTTATGCTTTATCATATGAAGTTTGATAAAGATGTTTCTAATAGTTATACAATTCTTACGATTATTTTTATAGCTGCCATACTTACTAGTTTTGGTATTTATGATCGTATTGGTCAATTTGCTGGATGTGGATCGATTGTTCCCATAACAGGATTTGCCAATTCAATGACTTCTTCAGCAATAGAATCACATAGTGAAGGTTTAGTTTTAGGAGTTTTAAATAATATTTTTAAACTTGCTGGAAGTGTTATTTCAGTATCGATTATATGTGGAGTTATAAGTGGTTTAATCAGATATCTTGGAGGTGTAATTTTTGGGTAAGGTTGGTAAAAGTAGTTATCTTTTTCATAACGTTTATATAAAAAGTTTTTCATCTGTAGTTGGTCTTAAAGAATATAATGGTCCAATTGGAAAATATTTTGATGAACATTTTGATTCTTTATTAGTTGATGGTGAAAAAAGTTTTGAAAAATCAGAGATTGCAATGAATAAAAAATCAATAAGCCTTTGCTTAACAAAAGCTAATTTATCAGAAAATGATGTCAATGTTTGTTTTGCAGGTGATTTAAATAATCAGATATCAATAAGTAGTTATACTTTACGTGATATAAATATTCCTTTCATTGGAATATTTGCTGCGTGTTCAACTTGCACTTTAGGAATAATTAATTCAGCGTTTTACCTTGAAAATAATGGTTCGTATGCACTTTCATGTACTTCAAGTCATAATTGTACTGCTGAGAGACAATTCCGATATCCGAATGAATATGGGACTCAACGGGCTGAAACGTATACTTCGACTGTAACAGGTGCTAGTAGTATTTTACTAACTAACGAAAAGACAAATTTAGTTGTACGCAGAGCAACAATTGGTCGCGTTGTTGATGGAAATTTTAAAGATAGTCAAGATATGGGTAGAGCTATGGCACCTAGTGCGTATCATACAATAAAAAGGCATTTACTTGATTTTAATTTGACCATTGATGAATATGATAAAATCTTTACAGGAGATTTATCAACTTATGGAAGTAAATTGTTAATAGATTTATTCAAAGAAGATGGGATTGATATTTCCAATAAATATGAAGACTGTGGGAACATAATCTATGATAAAGAAAATCAAGAGGTTATGTCTGGTGGTAGTGGATGCGGCTGTGTAGGAGTTGTTTTAAGTGGATATATTCTCAAAAAATTACTATCACATGAATATAAAAAAGTATTAGTTTGTGCAACAGGAGCCCTAATGAATCCTATTATGCTTGCCCAAAAAGAAACAATACCTTCAATATGTCATGCTGTTTCTATTGAGGTGATGTAATGGTTATACTTTATGCTTTTTTGGTTGGCGGATTGATTTGTGCTATAGCGCAAATTATAATGGATAAATTAAAAATAATGCCTATTTACGTAACTTGTCTTTTAGTAGTTATTGGAGCACTATTAGATTTCTTCAGTATATATGATAAACTAGTGGAATTTGCCCATATGGGAGCAATGATACCAATTTCTTCATTTGGACATGCAATATGTCATGGAGTATACGAAGAAATACAAACAAGTGGATTTATGGGTATTTTTACAGGAATCTTTAAAAACGTAAATGTTGGAATAACAAGTGCCATATTTTTTGCATTTATAGCTGGTATTCTTGTAAAGCCAAAAGGATAAGAAAGGAGGTAAAATCATGCCAAAATTAAGATGTAGTGTTAACAAATGTATGTATAATCAAAGTCGTTATTGCATGCGTAACCGAATTCATATTCAAGGAAGTCAAGCTATATATGAGGACGAAACTCAATGTGGAACATTTAAGTTAGCTCCAGAAAAAGACTTTAAAAACATGGATACAGAATTTGCTTATATGGATGAAGCTAATGAACATTTAAGTATTAATTGTGATTGCGTAAAATGTAAGTATAACGAAAATGATCTTTGTCATAAAGAGAATGTTAAAATAAGCGGATCTAACGCTGATTGCCGTCAAGATACTGTTTGCGAATCATTTGAGAAAAAATAAATAAGTTGATGCGAGACAATATTCGTCTTGCATCTTTTTAAATTATTAAATCCTTTGTCTTTACATTTATTTAAAACTATGATAAAATAATATAAATAAAATTAACGAAAACGGAGAATGAAAATGAGTAAAATAAAGTTTTGTGCATTAGGAGGATTAGGAGAGAACGGAAAAAATCTATATGTTGTAAGTGTAGATGGGAAATTTTTTGTTTTAGATGCTGGAATCAAATATCCAAGTGTGGATTTATATGGTGTTGATGCTGTAATTCCCGACTTTGAATATCTTGTTGATAACAAAGAAAAAGTATTTGGAATCTTTGTTTCCCATGGCCATGAAGAAAATTGTGGAGCTATTCCTGAACTTTTAAAGGCTTTACAAGTTCCTGTTTATGGTTCACATTTTACAATTTCAATAATCGAACAAATGCTTATTGAAAAAGGAATGAAAGTAGAAGACTACAAACTATTTCGCATAAATGATGATAAAGAATTAAAATTCGGAAATGTTTCAGTTACATTCTTCTATACAACTCATAGCGTTCCTGAAAGTTTAGGTGTGTCTATTAACACTGTAGATGGATCAGTTGTTTATATTCCTGATTTTTCATTAGGCTTTACAAAAGATTATCATTATCAAACTTCATTTAATAAATTAAGTGAGATTTCTAAAAACAAATGTTTAATGCTTTGTGCTGAAAGTTTAGGCGTAAATAATTTTAATAGAGTTAAAAATGATTATAATTTTAATCATATCGTAAATGATGCATTACAAGACAAAAACAGAGTAATCTTTACTATGTTTTCTTCTGATTTAAATCGTATTCAAAAAGTTGTTGATTTATGCATAAAAAATAAACGTAAAGTTGCTATTATAGGTCGTAAAGTACAAAGAATTGTTAATGTTGCTATGAATACAGATTATTTAAAAATTCCTAGTGAGAATTTAGTTAATTTACGTTTCTTAGATGAAAGAGTAACTAATGAATATGAGGATTTAGCAGTTATAATAACTGGTATACGCCATGAACCATTCTTTATGTTACAAAGAATGATGAATGATCAAGATAAATTAATAAAAATCAGTAAAAGAGATACAGTAGTTACTATATGTCCTCCTGCAGTGGGAACAGAAAAAATGGCAACAAGAGTATTAGATCAATTAAGTAAAATTGGTTCAAAAGTGATAAATATTTCTCGAACAAACTTAAGAAGTTCGCATGCTGATAGTGAAGATTTAAAACTTGTTTATCAAATTCTTAAACCACAATACATTGTACCAGTAATTGGTGAATATCGTCATCAGTATTTACATAAAAACATTGCTATTGATGCAGGGTATAGTGAAGACAAAATTCTTGTTTTAGATAATGGCCGCCAAATTGTTTTTGAAAATGGTATACTCTCAAAAACAATAGATAAAGTACCTGTATCTGATGTTTTAGTAGATGGAAGTGTAATTGGTGATATAAATGAAGTTGTTTTAAAAGATCGTGAACAACTATCAGAAGAAGGAGCAATGCTTGTTGTTACAAATATAGATTCTAAGAGATGCCGTGTAATCTCTGGTCCTAGTGTTTATACTAAGGGATTTAGAACATTTGTAGAGTTTCAAAGAGTACAGGCCGCAATTGCTAATGTCACATTAGAAACGATAAATATGATATTTAGAACAAGAGAAGTTATTGATTGGAACGAATTAAAAAATATGATACGTGAAAATTGTACTCGTGAAGTACGTGTAATAACACGTAAATCACCAATAGTTATCCCCGTAATTATCGATATAAATGGAGAAGATTTATGAAATATTTAAAAAGTTATGAAATAAGACAAATGTGGTTAGACTTTTGGAAAAGCAAAGGTCATGAAGTTTTCCCAAGTGCTTCATTAATTCCTGTAAATGATCCTACTCTTTTATGGATTAATGCTGGAGTTGCTCCTTTAAAGAAATTCTTTGATGGACGTGAAGTACCAACAAACAGACGCATTTGTAATGCTCAAAAGGCAATCAGAACTAATGATATAGATAATGTTGGAAGAACAGCTCGCCATCATACTTTCTTTGAAATGTTAGGCAATTTTTCAATTGGTGATTATTTTAGAAAAGAAGCATTGACTTGGGCTTTTGAAATATTGACAAGTGAAAAATGGTTTGGTTTTGACATTAATAAGTTGTATTTTACAATTTATCCAGATGATAAAGAATCATATGAATTATGGACAAAACTAGGTGTTGATCCCACACATATTATCCCTTTAAAAGATAACTTTTGGGAAATTGGTGAAGGACCATGTGGACCAGATAGTGAAATCTTCTATGATCGTGGTGAAAAATATGATCCTCAAGGCTTGGGAATCAAATTATTAAAAGAAGATATTGAAAACGATCGATATATTGAAATATGGAATATTGTATTTAGTCAATTTAATTCTGATCCTAAACTTAAACGAGAAGAATATAAAGAATTACCAAGTAAAAACATTGATACAGGTATGGGCCTTGAGAGAATGGCTTGTATAATTCAAGGTGCAGAAACAAATTATGAAACAGATTTGTTTATGCCACTTATAAATAAACTTGAAGAAATGACAAATGTAAAATATGAAGGACAAATGGCCTTTAAGGTAATAGCTGATCATATTCGTAGTGTAACATTTGCAATTAGTGATGGTGCTAATTTATCTAATGAAGGAAGAGGATACGTTCTACGTCGTATTCTTCGTCGTGCTTGCCGATATGGTAAAATACTTGGTATGCATAAACCATTTATGTATAATTTAGTTGATATAGTTTGTGATATTATGAAACCATATTATCCATATCTAGAAAATCAAAAAGAAATGGTTAAGAAAATTATCAAAACAGAAGAAGAAAAATTCTTGCAAACACTTGAAACTGGTGAAAAGAAGTTAAATGACTATTTGAATAGTAATAATGTAGTTTCTAAAGAATTTGCTTTCTTGTTATATGATACTTTTGGATTTCCAATAGAGTTAACTCAGGAAGTTGCTTCTGAAAAAAATGCAACAGTTGATTTAGAAGGTTTTAAAGATTTACTAGCTAAACAAAAGGCAAGTTCTAAAGGAGCACGAGTAAATCAAGAATCAATGAATTTGCAAAATGAAGATATGCTTAACTTTAAAAAGGAATCACTATTTGTTGGCTACGACACTTTAAGTTGTGATAGTCATATTATTGGCGTGTTCAAGGATGGGAAATCTGTTCAAAAGGCAAGTGGTGTCTTAACACTAGTATTTGATAAGACTTGTTTTTATGCAACTAGTGGAGGACAAATAGGTGACCAAGGTAAAGTAATTTATGATAATAAAGAGTTTGCTGTTTTAGATTCTTTCAATATGCCTAATACACAACATGCTGTAAAAATTGATACTAAAGATTATGTTATAGATATAAATAAACAAGATAAAGTCACATTAAAAGTTGATGAAAAGATAAGATTATTAACATCATGTAATCATTCAGGAACACATTTACTTAACGAAAGTTTAAGAAAAGTGTTAGGATCTCATGTAAAACAACAAGGTTCTAGTGTTAATTCTGAATCATTACGTTTCGATTTTAATAATTTCTCACTACCAACTGATAAAGAACTTCTTGAAGCAGAAGACCTTGTAAATAAAGAAATCGTTAAGGCAAGTGATGTAAGTATTGTTACATTGCCTCTTGAAGAAGCAAAAAAACTTGGTGTTCAAGCTGTATTTGGAGAAAAATATGGTAAGGAAGTTCGTGTAGTAACAATTGGCTTCTCTAAGGAATTATGTGGAGGAACACACGTTAAAAATACAAAAGATATTCAAAAACTTGCTGTCTTAAGTGTTGAAAGTAAAGGCTCAGGCATTTTTAGAGTAGAGTGTGTCACTGGCTCAGAAGCAAGTATTTCTGAAAAAATTGAACAATATGTTCAAGAAATTAAAAAAGAAATTAATGAATTACGAAATAAAGCAAATAATATAATTGTCGAGGCAAATAATCAAGGTATTAAACTAAATGCACCTATAGTAAAAGAAACAATAAATAAAGCAAGTTATCAAACAATAATTGATTATCGTAATGAACTTGCTTCCTTAAAAGAAGTTGTTAAAGATTTAGATAAAGATTTCACTAAACAAAAACGTGAAAAGAACACATTAAATCCTGAAGATTATCTTCCATATACAATAAAGATATCTGGAAATAATATATTAATTTTCAAAGTTAATGATGCTGATGCTAATACAGTTAAAGATTTAGTTGATAAATTATCAGATAAATTAGATGATAGTTTTATATTAGCTTGTAATATTGCTTCAAATAAAATATTATTTATTGCCAAAAGTAAAATTAAAGAACTTAAAGCTGGAGAAATTGTTAAAACTGCAGCTGCTGTTACAAAAGGTGGCGGAGGCGGTCGTGATGATTTTGCTCAAGCAGGTGGAAAAGACTTAGAGAAAGTTGACGAAGCTTTAAGTACTGTTAAAGAATTTATTGAGGGCAAGCTATGAGAGTTTTAGGACTTGACTTGGGTAATCGAACTCTAGGAATGGCTATAAGTGATTTTCTGGGAATTCTTGCAAATCCAATTGGTACATTCCGTTTTGAAGATCAAGATTTAGATAGTGCTTTAGAAGAGACTAAAAGAGTCATAAAAGAAAATCAAGTAGAAAAAATAGTTTTAGGATTTCCTAAGAATATGAATGGAACAATCGGTCCCCAAGCTGAATATTGTTTAAAGTTTAAAGAAATGCTTGAAGAGGCTACAGCACTTGAAGTAATTATGATTGATGAAAGATTAACTTCAAAACAAGCTGATGTAATTATGCTAGCAGCTGATATGAGCCGAAAAAAAAGAAAGAAGAATGTTGATAAGCTTGCAGCAACAATTATTCTTCAAACTTATTTAGATACAAAAAAATAATTTTAAGGAGAAAAAAGATGACTGAACTTAAAGAAAACCAATTAGTATTTGTTGATGAAAAAGGTAATGAAATATTATGTGATATTATATTTACATATGATTCACCTGAATTTAAAAAGAGCTATGTATTCTTCTCACCAACAGGATCAGAAGATGAAGATGGAAAAGTAGAAGTTGGTGTAGCTTCATACGAACCAAAAGAAAATGGAATCGGTGATTTATCACCTATAGAGGATGAAGCTGAGTGGGATATGCTTGCTGAAGTTTTTAATTCATTTGCTGAAGAACATGAATGTGATTGCGATTGTGACGATGAAGATGAAGATGATTGTGATTGCTGTTGCTGTCACCATCACCATGATGATGAAGAATAACAAAACGTATAGCAGTACTATAAATTAGTATTGCTTTTTTTATATATATTATGAAATCGTTTGCAAATAAAATAAAAATATGCTATAATAAACATAAATAAAGGAGTGTTTAAAATGACAAAAACTAATGCTGTTGATATGCACTGTGATACAATTTTAAGACTTGTAGATGATAATGGTGATTTATATTCTAATGAAGGACAATTAGATATAAAGAGAATGAAAGAATCCGGTTATTTATTACAATGTTTTGCTATGTTTATTGACTTAAAAAGATACGATAAACCTCTAGAAAGAACTTTACAAATGATAGATAAATACTATCAAGAAATGGAAAAGAATGTTTCTTATATTAGACCTGTATTTAGTTATAGTGATATAGAAGAAAATATGAAAAATAAAATTATGTCAGCTATGCTTACTATAGAAGATGGAGGTGTAACTGGAGGTAATTTGAGTTTTCTTAGAATCTTATATCTTTTAGGTGTAAGAATGATTACATTAACATGGAATTATGAGAATGGTATAGGCTATCCAAGTTTTCAAACTATTGATGGAAAACCTGATTTCAAAAAACCAGAAACGGAAAAAGGCTTAACAAAGGAAGGAATTGCTTTTGTAAAAGAAATGGAAAGACTAGGAATGATAATAGATGTTTCACATTTGTCTGATAAGGGATTTTATGATGTATATGAAAATACATCCAAACCTTTTGTGGCAAGTCATTCAAATGTTCGTAGTGAGTGTTTGTCAACACGTAATATGACAGATGATATGATTAAAAAATTGGCTAGTAGAGGTGGAGTTTTGGGAATAAACTACTGTACAAGCTTTGTTAATGAAGATGGCAAGTATTCTCATGTGAAAGACTTGATAAAACATATAAAACATATTAAAGAATTAGTAGGCATAGATTATGTTGGATTAGGATCTGATTTTGATGGTATTGGTAATAATTTAGAACTAAATAGTTGTGATAAACTACCTTTATTGCAAGAAGAAATGAGGAAATCTGGTTTTACTGATGATGAAATTGAAAAAGTATTTTATAAAAATACACTTAGAGTTTTTAAAGAAGTTTTATTATAACAGGAGGCAAACATGAAAAAACTTTTCTTAATTTTTATTTGTTTATTGACTTTATTTATCATTTCTTGTGACGAAAAAAAAGAAATATCTTTAGAAAAAAAAGAGTTAGAAGTGGTTAATTATGAATTAATCGAATTAAATCCTCAGGTATTAGGTTTAGAAAACATAGTTTTTGAGTATGAGATTGTTGAAGGAAAAGCAAACATAGAAGATGGTAAAGTTAGAGTGCTAGAAACAGGAACATGTAAGATCAAAATATCTGTTAAAGATAATAATAAAATAAATCCTATTTATGTTGTGATAAAGGTAAATCCATATGTTTTCAAAATAAGTGGAAAAGATAAAATATATTTAGGTGAAAAAACGGATCTTAATGTTAATAACAATAGCAAAAATATTAAATGGGAATCTAATAATGAAAAAGTGGTAAAGGTAGAAAATGGTAGTATTGAAGGTTGTGGAATCGGAAAAGCAATTATTAAGGCAACATTAGAAACTGATTATGCAAAATTTGAAGATTCTTTTGAAATTGAAGTTCTTGAGCCAAAACAAATAGAAATTAAGTTACCTTTAAGTGGTTATGTTGGTGAAAAAATAGAACTAGTAGCGATAACAAAAGGATTTCAGGGAGATATAAAATGGAGTACAAGTGATGAAACAATTGCCATCATTGAAAATAATTATTTAGTTTTAAAAAGTGTTGGTGAAGTAACTATAAAAGCAGTTTCAGAAGACATTGAAAATTCAATAGTATTTACTGTTAATAAACCACTAGTGACTTCAATAGAAGTAACTAATCCAAGTGTTAGATTGACAAAAGATAGTGAACATAAAATAAAGTACAAAGTTTTACCAGAGGCAGCTTTATCTGAAGTTGAATTTGTAAGTGAAGATTTAGATGTAGCCGTAGTTGATGAAAATGGTGTTATCAAAGCAGTTAATGGAGGCATTACCAAAGTTAAAACAATAGCAAAGGATGGATCTAATGTGTCAGCAGAAATAGAAGTATTTGTAAAAGATGATATTGCTCCGGAAATAAAATTAGTTAAAGGAGCAAGTAAAATATATAAAGTTGAAATAAATGGTAGTTTTAATCCTTTACAAGATATTGTTGCAACTGATAACATCGATGGTGATATAACAAATAAAGTAACATATAAAGGAAATGTTAACACAAAAAAATATGGTCAATATGAAGTAACTTATAGTGTTCGTGATTCTTCAAATAATCAAGCAACTTTTTCAAGAATAGTTGAAGTATACTGGCCATATAGCGTTAAATTTATAGGACATGCAGGTAGTTTTTATGGACTTATGAATTCTGAAGAAGCTATAAGATACGCTCTAGAAAAACTGCAATATCAAGCTGTTGAAGTTGATTTGAAGCAAACAAAGGATGGAGTTTTTGTGTTATCACATGATGATTCATTTGCTGGAAAAGCACTAGCTTCAACAAATTATGATGATTTAAAGAATTTAACAGTAACTAATTCGCGAAAATCAGGAATACCAGGGCAAAATGGTAGTGTTGTTAATAGTCCATATACAACAAAATTATGTACTTTAGATACTTATTTACAGTTATGTAAAGCTTATAATGCGAAAGCCGTAATTGAACTCAAATACTCAAATGGTATCAATAATAATGATCAATCACGTATGGAAGCTTTAATGGAAGTTATTCATAAAAATAATATGATTGACAATACAATTTTCTTAGCTAGTCAATATAAATGTTTAATCTGGGTTCGCGAGCATGGGTATAATAATATTGAATGTCAGTATTTAGTTAATTCTTGTGAAGATGAAACTATACTTGAAAGATGTATTAAATATAATTTTTCTGTAAGTATAAATGTTACTGGTAATGCAAGTAATAGTGATGAATGGCTTGCAAGATACAAAGAAAATGGATTAAAAATTTCCACATATACTTTTACGCAATACGTTGACTATGATGTTTTACAAAAATGGATTGATAAAGGTGTAGATTATGTGACTTGTGATTGGCATATTATGAGCAATCTTAATCTTTCTAAGGATGATGGAAATGTTAAATATAACAAAGTAATCTTTAAAGACTATGATGGTACTGTTTTAAAAGAAACATTAGTAAAAGAAGGATTTACTGCAGCTCCACCACAAAGTCCAACACGTAATGGTTATGACTTTATTGGTTGGGACAAGAGCATAAAAAATGTTAGAGAAGATTTGATTGTTATTGCTCAATATGAAATTGTGAAATATAAAATTACTTATGTAGATAATTTAAATGAAATCAAAGAATCAAGCTGGGAATCTAAAAGTGCTTTTATAACTGAGTTTTATACAGATTTTTATAATTGGTTCATTGAAAAAGGACAAGGTTTAAGTGGAGTAACTATTAATGACAATAAAGTAAGTATATCATTAAATGGCGTTAATGTTTCATTCGATAGTTATGAAAGCATTCTAAAAATTGATATTTATGATTTTGAGAAAACTTTATCTAATTTTATATACAAACCAGTTGTAAGAAATAGTGATGATACTTGTGTTATCGAATTAAGTGAAGATTATTTCTTAAATAGTAAAAAATATAAAGATAAATATCAAGCACTAGATGAATATTTTATAAATGCGATAAATAAAGGTTATCCTAATTACAGTAAAACTTATAAGCCTTTATCAAACGGAAAAATCCAAATATTCTTTAGATTCCATCAATGGGCAAAAGGAACAACAATTGTTGCTTTTGATGTTCTTCCTAAAAAATATATAGTTAACGAATCAACTATAGAAGTCATACTTCCTCAAGATTTTATTTCTTATACAATCGATGATGAAATAGTGTTAAGTGAAGCTAAATGTAAATATAAGTTTTTAGGTTGGTATTTAAATAAAGAATGCACAGGAGATAAAATAACAAAAATTGAAAAAGGTACGACTGGAAATTTAATATTATATGCAAAATGGGAAATTGCGTAAAAAAATAAGGTAGATTCAAAGTCTACCTTTTTTATGGAAGTATTGAAAGAAGAATAGCTAGATTATCATAAATCTGTCCACTTTCTTCATCGCTTTCAAATAACGAAATATGATGTTTTGGTTGTTCTATAGGAAGTTTGCATAAAAGTTCTGAATTCAATTTTTCAGCAACTAATTCTCCACCACCTTGACCAAAGATGTTTTCTTTTTCGCCATTTACAGGGTTAACGAAGTAACTCATGTTTTCAATAACTCCTATTATTTGGTGCTTTAATTGCATTGAAGTGTAACCAGCTTTAATTGCTACATGACTTGCTGAAGGATGAGGTGTAGTTACAATTATGGCTTTAGCGGTTGGAACAATATTTCTTAGGTCTAAAGCTATATCACCAGTTCCAGGTGGGCAGTCAACAATCATATATTCAATGTCACGATTCCAAACAACTTCATAGAAGAAGTTTTGAATCATTGAATTAAGCATTGCTCCTCTCCATATAACTGGTTTTCCTTCCTCAGCAAAGAATTCAGTTGAGATAACTTCCATTCCATAGGCTTCAAGAGGAACAATTTTACCATTTTCATCAGCTTTTGGATAAGCATGTTTCATTTCTAAGATTTGAGGAATGCTTGATCCATAAATATCAGCATCAATAATACCAACTTTTTTGCCCATACGTCTAAGAGCATAAGCAATATTAGCACTAACAGTTGATTTACCAACTCCACCTTTACCAGATTCGATAAGGATAAATTTTACATTGCTTTTTACAATACTTTCGATGATTCTTTTTTCCTCAAATGTGATTTTTATGCCTGTAAAACCCATATCTAATTTGATTATTCTTGCAAGTTCTCTCTTGACAAGTTTTTCTTCTTCACCACCACATTTCATTAAAACAATAATTAGAATAACAAGATTTTTATCATTATCAATTCCAATATGTTTAATACCTTTTGTATCTTCTAATGTTTTTCCAGCTACGGGGTCAATTATGTTTTTTATTTTTTCGCGGATATCATTAATTGTATATTCTGCCATACTCTATTCCTTTCTAATGGGTATTTTATATTCTTCTAAATATAGATTAAAATTATTAGTTATTAATCCATATAGTTTTGTTGTCATTATTTCGTTATCTAATATTTTAGATTCACTTAGTTTTGGTGAAGTAATGATTTTTTTCTTTGTTTCTTTATCTAATTTACTGATGAGTTTATTACCTTTTGCATTAAATCCTAAAACCCTTAGGTAATCTAGTTTTTGATTAGTGTTAGAATCAAGATTTGTAATAATATTCATTATAACTCTTTTAATATAATTAGTTTTATATCTTTTTGTTTCACAGTTATCAATTAACTCTTCAATTGATTTGTAGTTTTTAAGAGTTTCACTAGATAATCTGTTCTCAAAACCTTCCTTTACACCTAAATAGTTTAGGTCATTATTTATAACTTTATACTTAAGAAGTTTAAAAATATTATTATTAGCTTCATTTAAATCTATAATATTTAATTTATAAGGCGTAAATTCATCGATACTTAAATTATTTTTTATTCTATTTCGTAAACTTGTAGCACTAGATAATTTGCCGCTAGTTTTTTCATCAAAATAGTCATTATCTATTCGCTTTATGAGGTGGATATTGATACCATTATTAATTTTATTTATACTGCGAATGTATTGAATTGCTAAGGTATTATTAGGCTTACTGTATTCAAGAGCATAGTTCGGATTATTTGTTAATTCTAAGATAGCTTTGTTTGCAGCTGTACTATATGAAAATCCTTTATCTAAATATTCTTTTATTTTTGCATCAAAAGATGAAGAGGAAGAAATCCTTTCAAGGTTTTTTAGCATATCAAGGTCATAAAGTTCTACTCCAAAGGCTATATCAGTTACTTTAAATTTATTTAAAATATTTATACTATTGTAAGCAAAATAATCAGCACTACAATTATAGCCTATGAATGGATTTTCAAGTACTAAATCTATACCAAGGTCTAATAAATACTTTGTTTTATCAAATTTGTTTATAACAGAAATTTCTCCTCGTGATGTGAAATTTGTGCTAATTACACAAATCGTGTAATCAGGCTTTATTTCTTCAATGGCCTTTTTAATAAAATAAACATGACCATTATGGAGAGGATTAATTTCTAGTATTAAGCCTAACACTTTCATTAATATCACCAAGTATTAATTATATCACAATTTTAAATATTTTTATAATATTTTTTTCTTTTTTTATCAATTTATATAACTATTGCCTTGAATAATTTATTGAAAAAAATAAACATTAATGATATAATTGTATACATAAAAGGTGAAACTCATGGAAGAAACAAAATCATAAATATGTACAAGATGTGGATCACAACATTTAGAAAAACAAAGTGAAACAGAATATAAATGTTTAAGTTGTGATGCAATAATCACGAAAGAAAAAGCAGTAAACTTCGAAAAAAAATATAGGAAACTTTTAGAAGAAGGTAAAAGTGTTGATATCAAAAACTTAAGAAACTTAATGGATAAAGCCTTAGAAGGCCATATTGATAATGTATTACTAGTAGATACTTGTACTGAATTATTAAGAATTTTACCAGAAGATGTCAAAGCAACATTTTATTTAAAATATGTAAATAGGGAAAAAGATCCGTTTGCATATGAATCATTTTTGGAATCTTTAATTAATGAAGCAACAATAACAGAAATGGATGAAATAATAAATGTTATTATTTCTTCAACAAAAAAAAGAGAAGAAGAAATAATTAGAAGACTTGCAAATTACTTCTATGGAATAAAATATAATAAAGATATAGATAAGGCACTATTAAGAAGACAAGAAGAAATAGAACTATTTAGTGATATACCTAGAGATATATTTATTTGTCATTCATCTTTAGATAAAAATAAAGTAAATGAAATATTAAAGACGTTAGAAGAAGATGGAAATACATGCTGGATATCATCACGTAATATACTATGGGATAGTGATAACTATTGGGATAATATAACAAAAGCCATTAAATCATGTAATATCTTCTTATGTTTAAATAGCATAAATACAATGGCTAGTAATGACTGCAGACGTGAAGTAGAAATAGCAAGTGATTTAGATAAAAAGAAAAGAATCGAATATAAGTTAGATGAATCTAAAGATATAACATTATTTAAGGCTTTCTTTACAGGACAGTGGATAACTAATACTAATGATTTACTTATAAAAGTATATGATTTAAAGACTAAAGAAGCAAAGCTAAAGAAAGAAGCTAAAAAGCTCTTGGAAAGCAAAGAATATGAAAAAGCTAAAGAAGTATTTTTAGAAGTGAAGAAAACATCAGAAGACTTAGAGATAGATAAGTTTATAGAAATATGTGAACTAATCATTAATGCCAAAATATTAATGAGAAGTAATATGTATGAAGAAGCTAAAACTAAATTATTACAAGTAAATGATGTTTATTATATAAAAGATTTGCTTGAGGAGTGTAATGCAAATATTAAAGTTACTCCTGAAGTAGTTGATACTAAAAAAGATGTACTTAGAAAAGCAGTGTTTTTGCTTAATCAAACGAAAGATTATCAAGAAGCTGAAAAGATACTATTTGAAGAAATAGCATATAATGAGAATAATTTTGAATTATGGTATTATTATCTATATGCAATAACAAAAGGTTTAAAAGAAAATAATCATAAAAATGTTCCCATAGCTTTTGAGAATTTAAAGAGATTAGTACCTAATGAAAGAAAAAAAGATATTCAAGATTTAGATAACAGATTAAATCCAATAACAATAAATAAATTGTTAGAAGAAAAAAACAAAAAAATCAATCAGTTCAAGGCAAAAAATACCATCACATTTGGTTATTACCCACAAACGATTAAGAAAAGTAGTGTTAGAATTATAAGTAAGACACCTGATGCCGATGGATATTATAAAGGTAGTGACAAGGAAAAATATGCTCTTGTAAAAGCTAAACCATATCATTTTGCTTTAGAGGGAGCTCAACGCAGGTTTTCTAGCGGTGAATTAATTAAAGATAACAAGGAATATTACTTTAAAGTTGAACCAATAAAATGGAAAGTATTAGATGTAATTGATGATAAAGCTTTAATTTTCAGCGATAAGATTCTAGATACTATGGTATTTGATCCAAAAACTAATAACTACGAAGAAGCAAGTGTAAGAAAATATCTTAATAATGATTTTTATAAGAAAGCTTTACCTGAAAAAAATAGACTATTAGTTCAAGATGTAAAACTTGATAATTTTAAAGAAACTGATAAGATTTTCTTATTAAGTGGAGATGATGTGAAAAACCAAAAATTTGGTTTTGCTTCCGATGGAAAGAGTTTAGATAGTTTCCGTTGCAAAAAAACTACCGATTATGCGAAAGCAAAGGGAGTTTGTGCCTTAGAAGAAGGAAGATATTTCTTAAGAACTAATTATGATGCATTTACTGGTAGAACATATTACCATGTCTGCTGTGTAGATCGTCATGGTGATGTAAAATGTGTAACTCCTAATGATGATGGTACTGGTATTGTTCCAGCTTTATACAGATTAATATAGTATAGATTACTAGAATTGTATAATCATTTATTATTGCAATTTTTCTTATTATGGAGTATAATAAACATAAATAATTAAAGGTGTTATGATATGAAAAAAATAATAAAGATATTAATAGTATTTGTTTTAGGATTTGTATTAGTTGGATGTGGTGATTATTCACCAAGTTATTATATTGACCAGGTTACTAGTAAGATTGGTCAAGAAATAAGTGAAAATGATGCTTTTTTAACTTCGATAGATAATAAAAAAGTATCTTATATAAGTAGTCATCCTGAGATTATTTCTGAAGATGGTGTTATAACTGCTCCTAGTGAAGATACTGAAGTTACTTTAACTGTCATTGTTGAAATTGATGGAGTTAAATATTCACAAGATATTACTGTTTTAGTAAAAGGTAATAATCAAGGAAAATCTGATTTATCAAGTGGTATTGAAAAAGGTTTAACTGATTTTACAAATTTATTTAATAAATATAATAAAGAAAATTATACTGAAGAAAACTATAAAGAACTTCAAAAAATCTTTGAAAAAGGTCAAGAAGAAATTAAAAATGTAAAAGATAAAAGTCAAATAGAACAAATATTAGATAATTATGTTTTATATTTTGATGAAATTGAACAAAAAAAGAATATTCTTGATATTTTGTTTGAGATTGAAGATGATCTAGAAAGTGTTTTAATTCTTTCAGGTCAAACTATCACAAGTGATATAACTTTAAAAACTAGTTCATTATATAACTCTACAATAATTTGGAAAAGTTCAAATGAAAATGTTCTAAGTAGCACTGGTAAAGTTGGCAAGAACTTAGAATCAACTAAAGTAACTCTATCATATCAAGTTGAAGTAGATGGTCAAACATATGATGGCATTTCTATTGATATTTATGTAAAAACAAATAGTAACTTACCTACATATTATAATTCAATAAATTTATCTTTAAGAGGCACAGCTTTAAAAATTGAATTGCGAAATTTAATTAAATCGACACATAAAAGAGTGCTTACATATGATAACTTGAAAACTGAGACAGCAAAAACTGATGCTGACTTAAATAAAAGTGGTAATATAATTCTTATTTATACGCGAGCTTCTGTTTCTGGAAAATGGAATGTTAGCGTTTGGAATAGGGAACATATATGGCCACAAAGCCAAGGATGGTTTAAAACTTCTGGTGCCGGTGCAGATATTCACCATTTGCGTCCTTCTAACCCTAGTGCTAATAGTTCAAGAGGAAATAACCCATATAGTGAAATTAGTAATCGTGAAAACCATAAGAAAACTACAAATGGCCTTTTCTATGGATATTCTAATAAAACCTATTTCGAGCCAAGAGATGAGGTAAAAGGGGATGTTGCTCGTATTATCTTTTATCTTTTAGTAAGATATCCTGAGTCTGATGGCTATAGAATTACTAAAGTAGCTAGTAGCATGGATATGCTTTTAAAATGGAATGCTCAAGATCCTGTTGATGCCTTAGAAAAGAATCGTAATCAAAAAGCATATGAAATACAGGGAAATCGAAATCCATTTATTGATAACCCTGATTTCGCAAATCAAATATTTGCAAGTTCTAATTTAAAAACTTCAGCTAATCCTTATTTTGAAGAATTAGAAATGTGCTTGAAAGAAAAAGTCGTTTATACAAAGAAAAATACAATTGAAAAGGTGTTTTCATAAACACCTTTTTAAATTGAAAGGGGAATATATGTTACCTGTGTTATTAATTTCAATTATAACTATAATTATCATGGTTGCTTCAATAATTTTCTTTCCGAGAATAAAAATTGGTAAGTTAAGCATTCAAACTTATTGGCTTATCACTTTAATTGGAGCAATATTACTAATTATTTTTAATTTGGTTCCTTTTAAAGAATTAACTAGTGAATTATTTAAAGATACAAATGTTAATCCAATTAAAATACTTACACTTTTTATTTCTATGACCATTTTATCAGTCTTTTTAGATGAACTAGGATTCTTTAAATATTTAGCTTCTATAGCTATTAAGAAAGCAAAATGTAAGCAGATATCTATCTTCTTGTCATTATATGCTTTAACATCTGTCCTTACAGTTTTTACATCAAATGATATAATAATTTTGACACTTACACCTTTTATTTGTTACTTTTGCAAGAATGCTAAAATAAATCCTATTCCTTATTTAGTAAGTGAATTTGTAAGTGCAAACACTTGGTCAATGATGTTAATTATTGGAAATCCTACAAATATATTCTTAGCTACACAAGCAAACATTGATTTCTTTACATATTTTAAAGTTATGGCTTTGCCAACAATTGCCTGTGGGATTATATCATTTTTGATAATTATGATTATTTTTCATAAAGATTTAAAAAAAGAAATAGTGCCTATCGAATGCTCAGAACAATTGAAGGATAAGAATTTATTAATTATTGGTTTAATTCATTTAATTTCTTGCACTATCTTGCTTTCAATTTCATCATATATAAATTTAGAAATGTGGATTATTACTCTTTGTTTTGCAATAAGTTTATTAGTTATCTCATTAATATATTTGGCTATTAGAAAAAAATCGAAAATAGTAATCGTAAATACTTTGAAAAGGGCTCCTTGGACATTAATACCATTCATAATTTCAATGTTTGTTATTGTTTTAGGACTATCAATAAAAGGTTTACCAGAAATTATTTCAGAAAATGTTTGTTTGAATTATCCTATTATGGGTTATGGTTTATTATCATTTATTTGTTCTAACATAATGAATAATATTCCAATGTGTGTTTTCTTTAGTAAAATAATTTCGTGCTTGGCTTCTTCACCAAGTATTATGAAAATTACATTTTCAGTTATTGCTGGATCTAACATCGGAGCTTTTCTTACTCCGATAGGAGCTTTAGCGGGTATTATGTGGATGTCTATTCTAAAGAAAAATGAAGTTGAATTTTCTTTCTATACTTTTATGAAATATGGAATTTTGATTTCAATACCTACAATTGTTATTTCTATATTAGTAATTGCTTTCATATAAAAAAACTTGTGATTTTCTCACAAGCTTTTTATTTTAGTTTGCAATATTCGGCAGCTATTTTTGCTGCTAATTTGCAGTTGTTGTAAACAAGTTCAATGTTTGAATGTAAGCTATCACCTTTTGTAATTTCTTTTATTTTAGCAAGTAAATAAGGTGTAGTTTTATTTCCCGTAATATTTAGTTTGTTCATTTCTATAATAGCTTCATCAATAGCTTTATCAATTGTCTTCTCATCCATTGAATATTCTTCAGGAATAGGGTTAGTAACAAGAATTCCACCCTTCATATTTAAATTCCATTTTGTTTGCATTAAACTAGCTATTTCTAATGGTGTGTCTAAACGATGGTTAACTTTGTATTTAGAAGAAGAAGTGTAGAACGCAGGAAGTTTTTCAGTTTGATAACCGATAACTTCAACTCTCTTTGTTTCTAAATACTCAAGTGTTAGTCCTAAATCAAGAATTGATTTTGCTCCCGCACATACAACAGCAATGTCAGTTTCGGCTAGTTCCTCTAAATCACTTGAAATATCAAATGTTTGTTGAGCACCTCGATGAACGCCCCCGATGCCTCCGGTTGCAAAAACTTTAATTCCTGCCATAGAAGCTATTTTTGAAGTTGCTGAAACAGTTGTAGCTCCAGTTAATTTTTTACTTACTATGTAAGGAATATCACGAGTAGATGTTTTTAAAGCTTCTTGTCCGAATTTCCCTAAAAACTCAATTTCATCTTCAGATAGGCCTACTGTAATAACTCCTTTTATAATGGCAATTGTTGCTGGCACGGCTCCATTTTCAAGAATAACTTTTTCCGCGTTTAAAGCAGTTTTCACATTTTCAGGGTATGGCATACCATGAGAAATAATAGTTGACTCTAAAGCAACTACAGGTAAATTATTATCTAACGCTTTTTTAACTTTTTCACTTATTTTAATCATATGTTTAACCTCATAAATAAAAATTTATACATTAATATTATACCCCATATTTTTATAAAAAACAACTGTTGAAAAAAAAAGGAAATGAATGTATAATATATATGAAAACAAGGGAAGTGATCTAATGGAAAAAAGAGATTTGCCAATAGGAGTATTTGACTCGGGAATTGGAGGATTGACTGTTTTAGATAAATTAATAGAAATATTTCCAAATGAAAATTTTGTTTACGTTGGTGATACTTTAAATTTGCCTTATGGAACTAAAACAAAAGAAGAGCTTAAAGTCTTAGTTAATAATGTTACTAAGTATTTAGTTGATTATCCTGTTAAAGCAATTTGTATTGCTTGTAATACAGCTACAAGTGCAAGCCATCATTTACATAAACTATTTACACTACCTATTGTAGGCGTAATTGACCCAACGGCAAAATATGCTTTGAGTTTAGGAAAAAATATCCTTGTTTTGGGAACTAATGTAACGATTGACTCAAATGAATATCAAAATTTACTCGATAGTAATTTATCTGGTGGTACAAGATATTATGTTAGATGTAGTGAATTTGTTGATATTGTTGAGGAAAATAAAACAAATACCAAATATTCTTTTGAATTTGTAAAAGAAAAACTTAAATCATATATAGATAAAGATATAGATGTTATTATTTGTGGCTGTACACACTTTGGCTTACTCTCTAATGAATTTTCTAAATTATTTCCTAAAGCTAAGATTATTGAATGTGCTTATCCTACAGGAAAGGAATTATTTGATGAACTTCAAAAAAATAATTTGTTGTCAAATAGAGATTCTAAAGGCGAAGTGATTATTAATCTAACCAAAAAAGAAAATGATTTTGAGGAAAAAATTAAGTGGTTTAAACATCCTATTAAAGAAATAAATGAAGTAAAGTTAAGGTGATTTGATGAAAAAATTTGCTAAAATAAAAAATTTCTTCTTGAAATATAAAGATAACTCAACACCAATTGGATTATTAGATGGTGGTTTTGAAGGAATTAATATTTTTAATGAACTAACAAGAAAATATCCAGCACAATCATTTATATATATAAATGATGCTAAATTCTTTAACGGAGATATTAGTGATACAGAAGAATTAAATCTTCATATTAAAGCTAATATTGATTGCTTGTTGAATAAAGGTGTGAAAATAATAATATGTTTATCGTATGAGTTAATGATATTGTGCAAAGAACTTTTTGATAGCTCAAACTTTATAATTTATTACCTTTCAAACAATTTAATCGAATATGTAAATAATAAATATGAACATAAAAATATTGCTTTTCTTGCAAAGGAAAGTATATTAAAAGAAAATATATTCCAAAAAGATTTCAAATATAATCACCTTTATAATATTCCATGTGATGATCTAGAAAAACTAATTATGAATAAACAAACAAAAACAGCATTATCATTTGAAACTGTGAAAAATGTTTGTAAGAATGCAATGAATAAACAACTTGATGCAATTGTATTTTTAGATAGTATTCTTAGCTATCTAAAAATAGAATTCAAAGAATACATAACATACAAGGAAATAGTTGATTTATCAGAAATAGCAATTTTAAAAATAAAAAATAAATTAGTAACCGTTGGTAAATCACAAAACTACATTATTTCCTCTGTTACAAAAAATGAATTCTTAGATAATAAGTTTGTTATAAAAAATAAATATAAATATTCTTCAATGACATATGAAAATAATGATCATTTAGATGAAAGTGATAACAATGGACAAAGTGAAAAAGTTAATTGAAATAATTGAGGGAAGCAAACATATTGTTTTCTTTGGTGGAGCTGGTGTAAGCGTTGAAAGTGGTATCCCTGACTTTCGTAGTGCTAATGGACTATATAGTGAAAAATCTATTATTCCAGTAGAAAGTATTCTTTCGCATACTTTCTTTATAAATCATCCAGATAAGTTTTATGATTTTTATAAAAATAAAATGATATATTTAGATGCAAAGCCTAATCCATGTCACATGGCTTTGGCTTATCTTGAAAAAATAGGTAAATTATCTTGTGTTATAACTCAAAATATAGATAATCTTCATACAATGGCAGGAAGCAAAAATGTATATAATTTACACGGAAGTATATATAGTAATCATTGTATGAAGTGCAACAAATGGTTTGATATTGATTATATAATTAATACCAATGGTGTTCCTAAATGTGATGAATGTGGAGGAATTGTAAAACCAGATGTTGTTTTATACGAAGAAAGTTTGGATATGGATGTATTAACTAAATCCATTGAAGAAATCGAAAAAGCTGATACACTGATTATTGGTGGAACAAGTCTAACTGTTTATCCAGCAGCAGGATTAGTTCGTTATTTTAATGGGAAAAACTTAATTATTATAAATAAATCAGTTTCAAATTATGATAATTATGCTTCACTTGTTATAAATGAAAACATTGGTGAAGTCTTTGAAAAAGTTATGAAAGGATTAAAATATGGGCAAAATTAATTTAGTATTATATGAACCAGAAATTCCTCAAAATACTGGAAACATTATGAGAACTTGTGTTGCTACAAACACAGTTTTACACCTAATTGAACCTTTAGGATTTAGTTTAGGTGAAAAAGAAATTAAAAGATCTGGAGCTAATTATATAAAAGATGTCGAGTACATACTATATAAAAATTATGATGAGTTTATAGAAAAAAACAAAGGCAAAGGAAAAATGTATTATTTAAGTCGCTATGGTGTACATTCTATTCATGATTTAGATGTTTCAAATACCGATGAAGATTATTATTTTATTCTTGGAAAAGAATCAACTGGTATTCCTAAACAAATACTTCACGATAATATTGATAATTGCATCAGATTACCAATGACTGACAAAGTTAGAGCCTTAAATGTTAGTAACGTAGCTGCGATTATCGTGTATGAAGCTTTACGCCAACAAGGTTTTCCTGGATTATGTGAATTTGAACCAGAAAAATTTAAAGGAAAGAATTACCTATCAGAAGATTAATTAATTGAAAAAAACTCCATATAATATTTATGTGGAGGTAATATCATGAATTCTAAAAATAACAAATATGCTGATAAATCATTTTCAAACTTTGGAGAAAGTGGAAGAAGTATTCCTAACTTTAAGTATTATAATGAACTTGGAGAAGAGTACGCTGAAAGCTTTGATGATAGTTTGAAAAAGAATGAACCAGCTAATAAACGTATTCGTAAAGATAAAAACAAGAAGAACTTATAAAGTACCTTTAGGGTGCTTTATTATTTTACCAAAATGGGAAATTTGTTCTTCCTTTTTATGATAATTTATGATATACTTATAAAGATGTAAAACTAGTATTTATAAAAACATATGGGAGAAAGTATAATGAAACAATATTTAGATTTCTTAAAACACATATTAGAACACGGCAAGAAAAAAGATGATAGAACTAAAACAGGAACAATATCAACATTTGGATATCAAACAAGATATGATTTATCTGAAGGTTTTCCACTATTAACTACAAAAAAAGTTTTTTTAAAGGGAATAATTTATGAACTTTTGTGGTTTATAAAGGGTGATACAAATATAAAATACTTAGTTGATCATGACGTAAAAATATGGAATGATTGGCCTTATCAAAAATATCAATCTTCTAGTGAATACAAAAATGAAACTATGGAAGAATTTATCGAAAAAATAAAAACTGATAATGAATTTGCTTCTAGATGGGGTGAACTTGGACCTGTATATGGCCACGAATGGAGATGCTTCGAAGGCAAAGATACTGAAAAAGATCAGTTAGCATGGGTTATCAATGAAATTAAGACTAACCCTAATTCGCGTAGATTAATTGTAAATAGTTGGCATGCTGCTTATATTGATAGAATGGCACTTCCACCTTGTCATATGTCATTTCAATTTTATGTAAGTGATGGAAAATTATCATGTCAATTGTACCAAAGAAGTGCGGATGCATTTTTAGGTGTTCCATTTAACATTGCATCATATGCTTTACTAACAATGATGATTGCAAAAATATGTAATTTAGAACCTGGAGAATTAATTCACACATTTGGTGATTGTCATATTTATCTAAATCATTTAGATCAAGTTAATTTACAATTATCAAGAACTCCTCGTAAGTTACCTAAATTAATTATAAAAAGAGATGTAAAAAATATTGAAGATTTTGAATATGAAGATTTTGAGATTGTTGACTATGACCCATATCCAGCAATCAAAGGAAAGGTGTCAGTATGATTTCATTAATTTTCGCAATGGATATTAATAATTTGATTGGTAAAGATAATGATTTACCTTGGCATTATTCTGAGGATTTAAAATATTTTAAAGCTGTAACAAGTGGAAAAAAAGTTGTAATGGGTGAAAATACTTTCTTTTCTATCGTTAATAGAATAGGAAAACCATTAACAAATCGTGAAAACTATGTTGCAACACTTGCCAATGATTTTAATTATCCAAATGTTAATGTTATAAACGATTTAATAAGTTTTTTAAAAACAATAAAAGATGTTAGTGAAGAATATTTTATAATTGGCGGAAAAAGAATTTATGAATTATCTCTTCCTTACGCAGATAGACTTTATATTACTCATATAAATAGAGAATATGAAGGTAATGTTTATTTTCCAAAAATTAATTATTCAGAATATAAAAAAATTAAATCTAATAAAATTGATGAATTAGATTTTTGTGTTTATGAGAGAATAAAAAAAGAAGGCTAGAGAAATGTTTCTACTATTTACATTTGTTATAATAAGTTTATTAGTTACCTTTATTCTCTTTATAACTGAATTAGTTAAAACATGGTGGCTTTTATTATTAATTTTTATTGGAACATTTATTGTAATAAATATTATATCTTTACTTGTTTTGTATTTGATAACATTTATTTTTAAAAACTATAAGAAAAGTAAAGATGGAAAGATTATTGAAAGAAAAAAACCATATGCTATTTATTCTATAATTACATATTTATATTGTAATTATATAAATGTGTTATGTGGTGTTAAAATTATAAAGAAGAATATAAATCTTATTCCTAATAATGAACCTATTTTAGTGGTTTTAAATCATCAATCGATTTTGGATCCTGTAATTTTCTTTACAGGGACAAAGAAAAAAGAAGTATGTTTTTTGATGAAAAAAGAAATTAGAAAAGCACCTCTTTTAGGAGCATGGGCTCATAATGCCGGATATTATTTTGTGAATCGCCAGAATAATCGTGAAGGTCTTGTTACGATAATTAATTCTATTAATGCCATTAACAATGGAAGATCTATTGGTGTTTTCATTGAAGGAACGAGGAGCCATGGCCCCAATATTGGAGAATTTCATGATGCTACGTTAAAAATGGCATTGAAGAGTAAATGTAAAATAGTTGTTTGTGTTGTTGATAATACTTATAATATTTTTAAAAACTTTCCTCTTAAAAGAACTAAAGTTTTATTAAAAGTATGTAAAGTATTAACTTATGAAGAATATGGCACTAAATTAACTACTGAATTAGGCGATGATATAAAGAATATTATGATACAAAATCTAGAAGAAGAAAGAAAACTTAAAGAGTATTAAAAATTATGTTTCTACTCTTTGACATTTCTGTAAAAATATTGTATAATATATTTATATTTTAAGGAGACTACCTATGGATAAAAAAATTGCTAGAATTAAGAATTTTAAATATGCTTTGATTACATTATTTATGATTGCATTTATTGGTTTAAATACTTACGGTGTATTTGCCGCAAGTACTGCTGATAGTAAAGATTATAAAGGTATATCAATTGCATTTATAATTATTGATATAGTTTTATTCTTTGTAATGTATTATATGATAAAAAAATATAAATCACTTCGCAAAGATATAAATGTTGAAAAGAATTTACAAGTTGTAACTTTTGGAGTTATGTTGGCTTTTACAAAAAGTTTATTAATAATATTAATAGTTATTTGTGCTTTATTATTCTTAACAATTTGTGAATTTGCATACTTGATTCATACTTCAAAAGCAGAATTGAATGAATTGAAAGAACAAGCAAGAATTAAATCAGAAGAATTAAATAAAAAACTTGCTGAAGGTAATATTTCTTATATTATGACAAGTGAAGGTTGGTATGATATTGCAATGGAAGAATGTACTCACGTTCAATCAATTGGTGAAAGTCCATTACTATATTTACAAAAAGAACTTGAAAAAGAAGAGAAAGCAGCTGTACGTGATGATCAACGTATTGAAGGATTGAAAAGAGCTTTAGAAGAAGTAAAGAATACATTTACTGAGTAAAAATAATTATTGAAGAAAAAGGTAAGTTTTAAACTATCTTTTTTTCATTTAGGAGGTTAACATATGAGAGTTGTTGATTTAATTATCAAGAAAAAACAAGGTTATGAACTAACAAAAGATGAAATCCATTATTTAATTAATGGATTTGTTAACGGGGAAATACCTGATTATCAAATGAGTGCTTTACTAATGGCAATTTGTTATGAGGGCTTAACAGATGATGAGCTATTTGCTTTGACATATGAAATGCTTAAAAGTGGTGATGAAGTTGATTTATCACAAATTAATGGTTTGTGTGTTGATAAACATTCTACTGGCGGTGTAGGTGACAAAACTACCCTTGTTATTGCTCCAATTTGTGCATCTTTTGGATTGAAGCTTGCGAAGATGAGTGGAAGAGGATTAGGTCATACAGGTGGAACTTTGGATAAACTTGAGTCAATTCCGGGATTTAAAATTGGAATTCCAATCGATGATTTCATTAAGCAAGTAAATGAAATTGGTTTAGCTGTTGTTGGTCAAACTGCAAATGTTGCACCTGCTGATAAGAAATTATATGCATTAAGAGATGTTACTGGAACTGTTGATTCAACTGGATTAATTGCAAGTTCAATAATGAGTAAAAAGTTAGCTAGTGGAGCTCGAATTATTCTATTAGATGTAAAAGTCGGTGATGGAGCTTTCATGAAAACTATTGAAGATGCTAAAGTCTTAGCTCAAAAAATGGTTAAGATTGGTACTAATTTTGGAAGAAAAGTAGTAGCTATGATTACTGATATGGATGAACCATTGGGTAATGCAATTGGAAATAGTTTAGAAGTTATTGAAGCAATAGAAACTTTGAAAGGTAACGCTCCTTCCGACTTTACAAAGTTATGCTATTCAATATGTGCTGAAATGCTAAAACTTGCAGGAATAATCCAAACTACAGAAGAAGCTTACAAAGCAATTGATGAGAAAATCAAATCTGGTGAGGCGTTAGAAAAACTTAAAGAAATGATTACGTATCAACATGGTGATGCAAATTGCATAAATAATTATAAAGTCTTTGGTGAGGCTAAAGAAGTTGTTAGTGTTAAAGCTAAAGATACAGGCTATGTAAAAACAATAAACACCCTAGATTTAGGGGTTAGTGCAATGCTTCTTGGTGCTGGTCGTGAAGAAATCACAGATAAAATCGATCCTCAAGTTGGTATAGTTTTCTATCCTAAAAAAGGTGATTATATAACAAAAGGCGAAGTGATATGCAAGGTGTATACTAATGGCAAAAATACATCAGAAGCTGTGCAAATGATACAAAATGCATATACAGTTGTTAAAGAAGAAATTAAAAAAGAAAATATTGTAAAAGATATAATCGGAGAATAAAATGAGTTATTTCGATGTTGTAAAATATAATAACAATTTATATCAAATAAAAGATCGCTTAGGAGTTCTTTCTACTCTTGTTATCGGTGAAAATAAAGCGCTTCTTTTTGATACATGCTATGGTGTTGGTAACTTAAAAGAAGAGGTTGAAAAAATTACGAATAAACCACTAATAGTTGTCAATAGTCATGGACATATGGATCATACAGGAGGTAACTATCAATTTCCTGAAGTATATTTACATGAAAATGACTTTGAACTTGTAAAAAAACATAATAGTGAAAAATGGCGTCAACGAACAATTAATACTTTAGAAAAAAATAAAATTACTGTTGAAGGTTTCTCTAAAGAAAATTATTTAAAACAAAGAGAAGGAAATATAATTCCACTTAAATTGCACGAAATATTTGATTTGGGTGGCGTAACATGTGAAGTTTTGCCATTATTTGGCCATACCCAAGGCTCAATTGCTTTATATATAAAGGAATGGAAATTAGCTCTTGTTTCTGATGGAACATGTCCATTCATATGGATATTCTTAGAAGAATCAACAACTGTTACTGTATATATCAAATATCTAAAAGAATTATTAAAATATGATTTTGATAACTTTTTAGTTGGACATGGTGCAAGATTATTACCACGTGAAAGAATGTATGCATTTTTAAAAATCGCTGAAGAAATAGACTTAAGTAAATCTGTAAAAGTTTCTTTTGATAACTTTGATGATTTGAATTCTTATTGCTTTACACATGATAGAATGTATGATCAAGATGGCTGTGGAATAATATTTGATCCTAATAAACTATAAAAAGTGATAAAAATGAAACAGAAAGAGGAAAAAAAGATTTAGGTATTAAGTCAGAATCACAAGATATATCACTTGATGACAAGGAAAAGCTTGCAGCAGTTGATAAAATAATTGAGAAAGAATATGGTGATTTGATAGGTGGGCGTGGTTCATGCCATGAACTTTTGGCCATAAGAAAAAGACTTCTTAAAGAACTATATGATATTGACTGGAAAACACCTGCTAAGCGTAGGTGATTTGTTAAATTTGACTAATATTAAAAAAATATAAAATAAATATTGATTTATATAACGAAAAGTAGTATAATCTATACACTTGTCGTTATGGCCCCGTGGTGAAATTGGTAGACGCGCTGGACTCAAAATCCTGTGGTAGCAATACCGTGTCGGTTCGACTCCGACCGGGGCCACCATTAAAGTTAATTAATATGCCTTTTGAATAAGAGGCATATTTTTATTTACAAACTGTTTTGCTGGAAATAGTTCTTTTTTATTCAAAAAATATAGAATTGTACGGTGAGTTGAATCTTAGTTTTACTGGTAGAATAGGGAGTTGAACTAATTTCAAATTTTAATAACAAGAGAATTTGAATATTAGTATCATTACCAACTTTTATTCAAGTTTTAAGCCTTTGTCAGTTCTTTATTCAAATTAGAAATACAAAGGTAAAAGAATAAACATTGACGATGTTTTGCGGTCATCTATATTTAAATCTATCAATCTGTAAAAAATGTTGAAATTTGTCGAAAATTATGGTATATTATATTTATTATGTTAGGAGAAAATCACAATGAAACATTTTAATTTTGATTTATATAAAGAATCTAAACAGTATTTTCAATTATTTGATGTTTATATTAAACAATTTGAAAAGAACAAAGAAAATGTATTTAATAAATTAAACATTAATAATAGCTCGTATAGAAGAGCAAGAGATAATGAACAAACTGTTGGGAGAGAAATTATAAAGAAATTATCAGATAATTATGATCTAACAATTCCTAACGATTCATTTATTGATAAATTAGAAAAAGTAACAACTAGAATATACAATAATTTGTATTATAAAGTCTATGATACTTTTGACAATGATTTAAACTTTATCGATGAATCATTAACTTATAAAACATTAATGTTTCCTGTATTAAATCTATTAAAACTATTTTTAATTATCAATTCTAACATATCTCCAAAAAAAGTTCTTGAAGAATATAAAGAATTGTATGAAGAAACAAAAAAGTATAAGACATTCCTTACTTATGAATTATTAGAAATATTTGAAATTACCTCATTATTTTTTGAAGATGAATATATTAATGATGGTGAATGGGTAACTAATTATAATAACCCAATGACATATCAAATATTAGCATCAAGGTTTTATGCGAAAGAAAGATATGTTGAAGCGATATTCTTTTCACTACAAGCTTTAGAGATAATGATAAAAGACCAAAACTTCAAAAGATATATCACTGTTAATCATACTCTAATGAGTAGTTTACTATATGCAGGTAATTATCAAGATTGTTATAACAGAGTTGAAAAACATTATTATTGTATAAATTCTTTAAACCTTGGAAGTAGTGAAATAAATATAACTGAAAAGTATTTATATGTATCATTATTAGGTTTAAGAGAATATAACAGAATAATAAAAGATTTAATCAATAGAGATGATTTTAATCTAACATTACTTACATGTTTACTTGTTTCCCTTCATTCAGTTAGTAAGAAAGATTTATATAAAAAATATTTAGATGAAAATATTAAGTTGGAAGAATTTGATGAAGATTCTGCTAAATATTTAAAATTATTAATATATTACTTAAGTCATAGGGATCATAAGATATTAAAGAATTTAGGAAAACATGCAATAATGGGTTCATTAATAAATATTTTGAAAAAAATTTAATTTGGGCAGAAAAATGCAAAAAACCAATTTTAATAGAAAAGTGTTCATTAATATTGAGCACTTTTTTTATTTTTAAAAATTAATATAAAAAATGCTCATTTAAAAAAAATGAAAACCCTTGACAAAATTTTTCATATAATGTATAATGTAGACAAAAGAAAATTGTAACATTATACGGAAGCATTGTTTTTATAGAGAATAAGATGATAGCAATCAGAAGATGTGAGAATATGGATGGTGTAATTGTACAATTTATTGGAAATAAAATTATTATATTTAAATTGATATAGAAACAAATATTTGATATGCAATTAAAAGTTAGTGACTGTGGTAGATAAGAATCATTTGTTGCCATGTGTTTCTGCTAAAAATTCAAAAAAAGTAGTCGTAGTTACAAATAGCATTATTCAGTGTGTAGAAAATTTGTGTGTAAATTTTGAATGTTAACTAAGAAAAGATTAATAAAATATTTTGTAAAAACCAAAGGTTAATATTTGTTAAATAACATAAGAAATTACAGAATTGGAGGATAAAATGAAATTATTAAATATTGATTCCCATATAAATGGTTATAGTGTAAGTGTTAATAATTGTTTAGATTATAATATTGCTGGTGCCATTAGTTTTTATAATAAAAAATACTTAAAAATTTATTGTGTATTATGGGGATTATTTTCAAATGATAAAAGAAATAAAAATGTCAATATAACAAAAAAAGTTTTGGATATACTTGGAATTGAGTTAATAGGTGTTAATAATATAAATGAAACTAATTTGATTGATACTATTAAAAAGTTAATTGATGAAAATTACCCGGTAATATTAAATACTCATTCAGCGGCATTATTTTATTCATCAATGTATTTAGAAAATAGCATAAAAAATATCAATCATAGTTTAATAATTAACGGCTATGATGAAGATAAAAAGCTTTTATTTATAAAGGAAAATAATATAAATACGAAGGTATTGGATCATTTAACAAAATCTAAGCCATTTTCTGATTACCAATTGACATATGATATGGTCATTGAAATATTTAGAATTACAAAAGTTAGTCTTGGAGAACAATTTTATAAAAAAAATTCAATATATTATTTGAACTTAAAAAAAGAAATAGTAGTCGAAAATGTGTATAATTTAATAGTAAATAATTTTAATGAATTACTAAATTCAAATTATGATGGTTTATGCGGAAAAATAGATGAAATATTAAAAAATAATACATTCCCAAATACTTTTCTTGGTGAACAATTTAGACGTACCTACTACCATTCATTAAATCCAATAATGGATTTTTTAGAAGAATATTATAAATTATCAAAGGATTTAAAATTTTTAAATTATAAAACTGATTTATTAAATATTAAGGAAAAAGTAATTAATTATATCGTTAAAAATACATATTTTTGTAGAAGTGCTAATTACATAAAATTAAATTCGTATAAGACTAATATTTTACAATGTAATAGCAATTTATATGAATATTTAAAATCTAGAAAAAATATAGTATCGTTTGAAAAACAACAAGAAGTTAATATAATGTTATCAAATGAAATAAAGTTATTTTCTGATAGTGAAAATAATCTTCTAAAACTTAATAATATAAAAAAGGACGAAAAGGTTAATGATAATTTCTCATTTTGGAAAAGTGAAGACAAATTTAAAAATCATTGGTTGATAATTGATTTTGTTCAAGAAAAAGAAATTAATAAAATATATATTTATCATCATGATAAAAACGTTTATATAACAAAGAACTTTAAAATTTTTGGCTATACTATTGAACGAAAAAGAAAACTTATATACAATATAGAGAATAATAATGAGCATATTAACATTGTGGAATTTGATAAAATTAAAATTGTGAAATTGAAAATATTAATTACTAAACCTAATGGAGGTATTGATTATGCAGCAAGAATTAAAAAAATTGAAATTTATTAATTGATAAATAATTAAATATGGGAGAAAAAATATATAATCAATTTATGGCTGATATATATGATATATCTCCGTATTTTGGAAAGGATAGAGAATTAATAATTGCAAACTATATTTCAATTTTAAATAAATATCAAATAACAAAAGTATTAGAGCTAGGTACGACTACAGGATTATTAACAGAAGCTATGATGCAAAGAAGTATATACGTTGATACAGTTGATCTGTCATTAGAAATGCAAAATAAAGCTAAAGAAAGAATATTTGGTTATTCAAAAAAATTAAGAAAGAAGATTAATTTTATTAATGAAGATATTAATAATTTTATTTCAAAAAAGAAATATGATGCGATAATATTAGCGGATAGTATTTTTTTCTTAGCTGAGATTAATAAAGAAAATTTATTAAATAATTGTTATAAGTTATTAAAGAAAAACGGAATTATTATATTTGATTTTTTTAAAAAAGATTTAAATAATAATATGTTATATAATAAAGAAATGACAAAACTAAAATGTAAAAATGGAAAATATTATATTATTATCGTAGAGCATAATAATGATATATTTAAAAGAACACATAGGTGTAATTTTTCTTATATTCCCGTTAAAAATCATAATGAATCAATAATTAATTTTGAAATTTGTTATAATTATTTGATTAATGAGGAAATAGAGAGTTATTTTAAAGAACATAATTTCAAAGTGGAAATTGTTGAGGAAATTTTTGATGGCTATCAAATATTTATGGTTGCAAAAAAAATAAAAAAAGAGGTTTAAAATGTACAAAAATTCAATATATAATTATTCAATAATATTTAACGATGGTTCATTACGAATGTATAATTCTATGATAGGAAATAGAAGTCTTATATGTGTAATGGATCCAAAAAAAAGCAAAATGATAAAAAATGTTTTGGATGGAAAAGATTCTTATGAAATTTTACCCGAAAATATTATTAAAGTTTTAGTTAAATATGGATACTTAGTCTTAAAAGAAAAAGATGAGGATAAGGAGCTAGAAATTAAAATTGCTGAAACAATATGTGGAGAAAAATTTTTAAGTTTAATAATATTGCCAACCGAACAATGTAATTTTAGGTGTAAATACTGTTATGAAAAATTGAAAAAAGGCAAAATGAGTGAAGAAACTCAAAATTCATTAATAGATTTTGTAAGAAAAAATATATCTAAATATATAGGGTTGTCCGTATCATGGTTTGGTGGAGAACCATTAGAAGCACTAGATGTCGTTGAAAATTTATCAAAAAAATTTATTGAGATTTGTAAAATAGCAAAGAAAACATATGTTGCAGGAATAACAACAAATGGATATAATCTTGATTCAGAAACTTTTGATAAATTGTACAAATTAAAAGTTTTAAGCTATCAAATTACACTTGATGGATATAAAACAGAACATGATAGGCAAAGAATTTTAGAAAATGGAAAAGGAAGTTTTGAAAAAATTATCGCTAATTTGAAAATTATTAAAAGTAAAAATACAAAAGGGACAACAATTATAATTAGAACTAATTTTACAAAATCTATTATAGATAATATTGATAAATATTTAATATTTTATAAAGAAAATTTTGGCAATGATATGCGATTTAGTTTTTATATTCAAAAAGCTAGTGATTGGGGAGGAAAACAAGTTGCTAACTTTTCAAATGAATTGATTAGAACAAAAAATTCAGGTGATGTTCATAAGTATGTTTTAAAAAAATTAAAAGAACATGATATATATTTAAGCAATTCGAGTCATTATAGTGAATTACAATGTGAGTTAAATACATGTTATGCAGCAAAATTGGGACATCTTGTAATAGGGTCAGATGGTATAATTTATAAATGCACAAGAAATTTTGAATTACCAGAAAATAATGTAGGACAATTAGATAAAAATGGTCATATAATTTTTAATAATAATTATAGTAAATGGATTAACCCTTTAAAAACTAAGAGTAAAAAATGTGAAAAATGTTTTAATAGAGCAAGTTGTTTGCCTATGAAATGTCCATATCAAAATTTGATTTCTGAAGAAAACCAATGTCCTCCAATGGGAGGTTACAATTTATATGCGTTTTTAGAAAGATTTCATATAAGTTTATTTACAAAAATTTAATGTTTGCAGTATAAAATGGAGGATGTAAATGTTTGAAAAAATAAAAAAATATATTTTTGAATATTTTGATGAAAGTGGAATTTATATTTCTAATGAAGAAAAGGAAAAAGACATTGATTTAAGAGATTATTTAGTTGATTCACTTGAACACGTGACTTTTATAATTGAATTGGAAAAAAAATTAGGTTATGAATTACCAGACGAAATTTTATTGTATGATAATTTATCTTCAATTTATGGATTTATAAATATGCTGATTGAAATAAAAAAAGATGATAAAAATATGTAAGCTAAAAATTTAGTAGTATATATGTGAAAAAATATTAATGCAATAATAGTGAACTTAATAAGAATTTTAAAAATGGGCATAGATAAATGAATTTATTAGAAAATTAATATAAAAAACTATAATTTGAAAGAATAATAAAATAAGTTAGTAGTCAATTTTTTATTGTATATAAACTGAATTATTAGAATTGTTAAATCAATATATATGAATGTAATGACAAATAATAGAAAGGTAGAATTATGAAAAAAAAATTAGTTAAAAAAAATAAAGTTATAAACTATAATAAATTTATATTATATGGAACAACAAATGAAAACTGTCAGTGTTGTATTGTTAATATGAGTGGTTGTGCTAGCAATTAGTAGAAAGGTTATAGTATGAAAAAAAAATTAATTAAGAAAAACAAAAAAAATAAAAGTGTAGCCCGATTTTTATTATATTCAAATGAAAATTGTCAATGTTGTACTGTTAATATGAGTAAATGCTAATAAATTTTAACATTTATTCTATGTCCATTTTTAAAACTTTTATTAAGGAGGTGTTGAGATATGAAAAAGATATTCATTAATATAATAAGTAATTTTTCTTATACAGGTAAAATGTTAAAATTAATGTGGAAAAGTGATAAACAATATATTGTTTATTTATTATTAGATATAATTGTATGGTCAATAATCCCATTCGTTAATGTTTATTTAGTACAAGAGTCAATAAATATGTTAGAAACTGGTGCGGATTTTCAAAATTATGTACCAATTATAGTTGGATTAGTTATTGGTAATTTAATATTAAATTATTGTCATAATTATTTAAATTATAAACGTGATTTACATGGTAGCATAATTAGTGTAATTTTATATAAAAATATTTTTATTAAAACATTAAATCTTGATTATGAAAAAATAATTGATAAAAACATTCAGGAAATGAGGGAGTTATCATTACGTATAATTGATAATAGTAGGTTTTCTGTAATGACTGTCGCATTTCATAATCTTGTTTCAAGTATAATTGTAATAACTGGAATTTCATATTTATTAGCACAAATAGATTTATGGATATTATTTATTGTATTGACTATAGTAATTGTAAATTCTATTTCAGTTATATATAGAAATAGGTATGAAAGAAAAGTTGAAATAGACATAAATCCTATTATCAGAAAAATCCAATATTTTATGGGTATAGGTTCAAATTATTCATATATTAAAGAAATGAAATTATTTTCTATGAACAATAATGTGGTAAATGAATACGTTAATTTACAAAAGGAAATGTATAAAGGTGTTAATAAAACGCGTAGGTTATCATTATTTGGTTATACAATTTCTCATATTAGTCAAGCTATTTTGAATATAGTAATTTATTTATACTTAGGTTATAGAGTGCTTGTTAATAAGAATTTAAGTATAGCAGAATTTTCTGTGTTTTTAGCTGCAGTGGTGAATTTTAATGGATCTATTCAAAGGATTTTCACATCACATTTGCAAATTAATAATAATGGACAATATTTAAAAGATTATTTTGAATTTATGAAAATAAATAATATTGAGGAAGATGAAAGTGTGAAACAGGATTTGATTGTAAGGAAATATAATATTATAGAATTCAAAAATGTATCATATAGATATCCAAATCAAGAAAACTATGCAATTAAAAATTTATCATTAAAATTTAATACAGGTGAAAAATTGTCAATAGTTGGCGAGAATGGATCTGGTAAAACAACTTTAGTTATGTTGCTAATGAGAATGATAGATCCAACTGAAGGAGAGATATTATTTAATGGCATAAATATCAAAAATTTAAAAATAGATGAATATAGAAAACTGTTTTCAACTGTTTTTCAAGATTTTAAATTATTTGCATTCACAATTAAAGAAAATGTGTCTGCTTTATCAAGTGAAAGACGCGAAGACATCGATAAAAAAGTGAATAAGGCGTTATACAGCATAGGTTTAGGTGAAAAAATAAATTCATTACCCAAAGGGATATATACATATATAGAGCAAATATATGATAAAGATGGTATTTTATTATCTGGCGGTGAATCTCAAAGAATTGCTATAGCGAGAGCTTTATATAAAGATTCACCGATATTCATTTTAGATGAGCCTACTGCAGCACTTGATCCAAGAGTTGAATATGAAATATATTCAAAGTTTGAAGAATTTACACAAAATAAAACTATTTTGTATATAACACATAGGCTGGCTAGTACAAAATTTTGTAATAAAATTGTTGTACTTAAAAAAGGAGAGGTTATTGAATTAGGTACACATAATGAATTAATGAAAATGAATGGATATTATTCTGAATTATTCAATATGCAAGCACAATACTATATTGAAAAAAGTGGTACTAATAATGAATAAATTAAACATAGCAATTTTAGATAGCGGTGTTAATGTTAATCATCCATTATTTAAAAATGATAAACTTGATATTATAAATTATAGTAAAAGTAATTTAATTCATGGCCATGGAACAGCTATATATAGTATAATTAGAAAAGTAAATGGTTTTTCAAAAATTGTTAATTTTCAAATTACAAATAATGATGGTACAATTGATGAAAATATATTGATTGATTGCTTAAACATGATTTATCAAAATTATAATTTTGATTTAATAAATTTAAGCCTTGGTATTAATTTATCTGAAAGATTAGATGAATTAGAAGAAATATGTGAAAAACTTTATAAAAAAGGCACGATTATTATAAGTGCATTTGATAATACGGGATCTTTATCTTATCCAGCTTCGTTTAAAAATGTAATAGGCGTTACCTCATCTGAATTTTGTGAAAAAGTTACTGATTTTGTAGTATTTAAAGACAAAATAGTTAATATAGGTGCAAAGGGTACTATTCAAAGAGTTGCTTGGTTAGAGCCTAATTACATTTTTATAGAAGGCAATAGTTTTGCATGTGCTCACGTATCTGTGCAAGTAGCGAATTTTCTATATAAAAACAAAATCGATTTAAAAGAAATAATTAATAAATTTAAAGAAATTGGCCAAGAAGCAAAATTTAATAATTTGATTAAAAAAAATAAAAAAAATTTATTTGCAATAAAAAATGCTGTAATATTTCCATTCAATAAAGAAATGCATTCTTTAATTAGATATGAAGATTTGTTAAATTTTAATATAGTTGATGTTTATGATTATAAATATTCTGCATATTTAAACTCTACAACGAATCATATAATGAAAGATAATGTGAAATCATTTAAAATCAAAAACGTTGAAAAAATTGATTGGGAAACTTTCGATACAATTATTATAGGTCATATACCAATTGGTGCTAATGATTTAAAAAAAATAAGAAATAATGTAATAATTAATGCAATCGAAAAAAATAAAAATATTTTTTCGTTTGATGATATTGAAAAGAAATATAAATATAATAATCTATATTGTCCTAAAATATGTAAAGAAAATTTAGAACCAGAAAGATATGGCAAATTATATAGGATATTAAAACCTATATTAGGAATATATGGAACAAGTTCAATTCAAGGCAAATTCTCAGTACAATTAGAATTAAGAAAAAGATTTCTAAGTAATGGATATAAAATTGGACAAATTGGAACTGAAGCAAGTTCACTATTATTTGGCTTTGATTATGATTACCCGATGGGATTTAATAATTCTGTTTATATACATTCTCATGATTGTGTTAGATATCTAAATAATTGTATTAATGAACTAACCAAAAAGAATTGTGATATTATAATTACTGGTTCTCAAGGAAGTATTTTACCATTTGATGTTGGTAATATTTCTTATTTTCCGCTTAGGCAACAAGTATTTTTGCAGGCAACGCAACCTGATGCAGTTGTGTTATGTATAAATCCATTTGATGATTCTGATTATATAGATAGGAGTATTAAATATATAGAAGCCAGTGTTGATTGTAAAGTTATTGCAATATGTGTTTTTCCATTCGATATAGATAACATTTCAAGTTTATTAAATAAAAGAAAAACTTTGTCAAATGAAAGATTCCTTGAATTAGAAAATAAGCTAAATAATCATTATAAAATACCTATTTATAAGTTAGGAGATGAAAAGCATTTAAATAATTTATTTGAATCTATTATAGATTATTTTAGTGAATAGTTACAATGTAATAGGAGGTATGGATATATAATGAATAATATTCCATTACATACAATTCCCAATATTTTAGATTATCAAATAACGGAATATCAAATAAATACTAGTAGTTCCTTTATAAACAATGATATTTCAATATATATTCATTTCCCATTTTGTAAAACAAAATGTACTTTTTGTCCTATAAGCACAGTTGTATATGAAGAAAATTTGGTGAATGATTATATAGATGTATTAATAAAAGAAATCAATAGTAAAAAAAACATTTTAAATAAATTGAATATAACTTGCGTTCACTTTGGTGGTGGGACACCATCACTAATGAATACTATGCAATTTAATAAAATAATAAATACAATTAGTAAATACGCTAATGTTGATGATATTGAAATACTAATAGAAGCACACCCAAAATACACGACTTATAAATTAATAGAATATTTATCAAATTTCAAAAAGTGTACACTAAATTTTGGAGTGCAAAGTTTTAATGATGATATTCTTTTTAAAACCAATAGAAATTATATAAGTAATGATGCAATAAAAATCATAGAATATGCAAAATCAAAACTTAAAGTTATAGGAATAGATTATATTGCTGATTGCGATGAAATGACAAGTGAATTAGTGTTAGAAGATTTAGAATATATTAAAAAAATTGATGTAAATCATATTTCTTGTTATCCATTATTAAAAAAAAATAAAATATATAATTCTGAGAAAAAGATTTTATTAAATGATATATTTACTAGTGCTTTGTTAAGAATGGGATATACAAGATATTCTATATATCATTTTGAGAAAAAAGAATGTAATTCTCATTTATATGGTAAAAATCAATTGAATGGTAAAAATTGGATAGGATTTGGCTCAAACGCATATTCATATTTTAATAACAAACTTAAGATTAATCAAAATATAAATAATTATATGTTAAATTATGAAAATGGATTAATATATAATTTTAATGAACAATTAACAGATTTTTGGAACATTTGCTATAAAATTAGAAGAATTCCTATTGATTTTTCAATTAACGGAAATAGTAAAGATGAATATAAAAATAATATAGAACTTTTAATAAAAATTTTAAAAAATAAGTTTTATATTGAAGATAATGAATATAAATTAAGTAATCTTGGTGTGATAAATATATCAAAAGTAGAAGAAATAATAAAAGAAGTTTTTTTGTGCTCTAAACAAATTTAATATAAAAATATTAAAAAAAGATGAGATATATCATTATAATTATGGATTTAGTTGTGAATTAAATACATTATTTTTAGAGCTATGTAAAATAGGTAGTTCGAGAGAAACCATTTTGTCACATTACATTATCTCTTTGTCTTAAAAGTCTCTAGTAAATGTTGAAAAATATAGGGAAGTATTTATTTCGATTTTAAATCTTACTATAATTCAATCAATAGATTTCACCACGCTCTTATTCATGCGTGCCAAAGTGAGCCTTTTCAATTTAGATGTAAATCTTGTTAGTCTATAAATTTATATTAATACTAAAAGTTGATTTATGAAATGTTGGGTCTGTAAAAAATTCTTGTGATAATTAAAATTTTTAATTAGGGCGATAAATCGTCCCTGTCAAAATCTCTTGTGAAGATTTCTGTAAAGAATTCTTGTGATTATTT
>HF988734.1 GCA_000431235.1 Coprobacillus sp. CAG:698
ACTTTATATGCTAAATGGGAAAAAGAAGTAAGAAAGTTAGATGCTCCTTTAATCACTGGAACTATTAATGAAAATACTGTAAAAATAACATTTACAAGAGATGATAATGCAAAAAGCTATACAGCAATTGTTTATAAAGATAATATTCAATATTCAATAATTGAAAACTTTAATAGTGATCAAGAAATTGTTTTTTCAAGAAGAGGAACTTATCAAATAAAGGTTCAAGCTAAGGGAGACAAAATAAATTACTTAGATTCAGATTATTCGAATGAATATACTATGATATGTAATATAAAAGTATTGTATGTTTCTCAAAATAAAGATGATGATTATAAAACCCTTGATGAAGCAATAAAAAACTGTGAAGATGGGTTCACAATTATGCTTGAGAAAGGAACTTATGACTTAACAATAGTTATTAATAAATCAGTTGTAATAAAAGGAAAAGGAATCAATAACACAACTATTAATGTCAAGAAAGATGTGGCTGGAAACTTAAATGCTAAGACAATCGAGTTTGATGGAGTTACTCTACGAGGAACAGGTGGAGAAGCTACCACTACAGGAGTGTACTTTCAAAATGGAAGTAATTTAACAGAATTTACGGTAAAGAATTCCCATATTACTAGCATGAATACTTTTATAAAATTTGTAAGTGAAAGTAAAAATAAAATTAATATTAATATATTAAATAGTAAAATTGATTACATAGGTCAATTCTTACTATGGGTAACAAAAAGTATAAATGAAATAAATTTAGATGGAAATGTAATTGATACCTCTACATGTGGAGCAGTTGCGAACGTTAATGCTGCATTATTAAGAGTTAGATCAGGGAAAGCAATTGTATATAACAATGAATTTATTTCTGATGTTCAAGCAATTGATGGTTTATTTGAATGTGGTGTAAATGGAACATTAGTGAGTGTTAAATATAATACTTTCAAAAATGTAACTAAATTTGTCCATATCAATGATGGAAAAGAAGTTGAATTTGATAAGAACTTATATCTAGATGTAAATGGAAAGTCACTAAGTGAAGTCCCTACACAAGTAACTGGTAATGGTGTGAAAAGCGGTTCTCTAGTAGCAAGTGATGATGCTCGATTAAATGCATACTTAGATAATAGCAATACGAAATTCATTTTAAAATATGATTTACAAGGCGGAAGATTTGAAGAAAATGTTAGTAAAATATATGATAGTGAAATAGGTATAAACATCTTACCTATACCAGTTAAAGAAAATCATGCTTTTCTTGGTTGGATGTTAGATGGTAAAATAATTGAAAAACTACCTAAAAATATACTTAACGATATTACGTTAGTAGCTTCTTGGAAATCAATAGAAGGTGAAATATACATGATAACATATTATACAGAAAAAGGTGAATGGCCTACAAGAGATGCTAAAGATAGATTTGAAATAATCAACGCTCTTTTACAAGACATATATGAGTGGGCAAAGGATAATGGTTATACAGGTACTTTTGAAAACTATGAAAAGAGTATTCGTGATAAACTTTCAAAATATGAAGATATAAATATAAGAAGTACAGAAATAGGAGATCGTGCTTATGAAGATGGTACAACTAAATATTTCTTGAATATACCTAAATATTATGAAAAATGGAATGAATTCTTTAAAGTATTTGATAAAGCAATGCTTAAAGTAAATGCAACTCAATCATTCTATAAAGATACATATGCAACTATGGTACGTTTAAATCAATTTATAGCACAAGATTGGAGCACAGGAAAAGGAAATCAATATTTTGGTTCATTCCTTCCAGAAATGTATAAAACTGTTCAAATACCTGAAGAAATTCAAAAAACATATCAAAGTGGTCAAAGAGTAATTCTTCCTATATTAACATCTAAAACAGGGACTAAGTTCTTAGGCTGGTATGAGACAGAAGACTTTAAAGGAAGTCCAGTTACAGAAATTAAAGTAACTGATTATGGTAATAAATCATTCTATGCAAAGTGGGAAGAAGAAACAAAAGTTGAAAAAGTAACAATTAATCAAATTAGTGAATTAAAGAGATTTGAAACATATAAATTAGAATGGAATCTTAATCCAAGTAATGCTTCTAATAAAGATGTTGAATTTACATCAAGCAATGAAAATGTTGCTTCAGTAACAAGCAAAACAGGACTAATAACAGCTCATACAAATGGTAAAACAGTAATCACTATGAAAGTGTTTGGAAACCGTGAACTTGATGTTAAGTTTGAACTTGAAGTTTATACTCCATCATATGTTACTGGTAAATTTGTGGATAATTCGTATGTTGTTGAGAATGAAACAATTAAAATAGATGCTGAAGTTAATAATTCTAATGATAAAATTATTTGGTCAACAAGTGATAATTCTATTGCCGTTGTTGATGAAAATGGCGTAGTTACAGGCTTAAAGGCAGGAAACGTAGTTATAAAGGCAACTTCTGAAAGAAATAATGATTTAGTAATGGAATTTACAGTTACAATTATTTCACCATCATCAAGTAATATTTTAAAGTTTATTGCTAGCGAAAACAATGCTAATATATTTACAGAATTAGGCCTTACAATTGGTGGAACATATGATGCTGATATTTATGGTAGTGTAAGTAAAATACTTAATGAAAAGTTTGCTGTTAATGATAAATATTATGCAGTCCAACAAGAAAAAGATAGTAATGGCAATTATGTAAAGAAAAACTTTGGACCTGTAAAAGATAGTACAGAATTTATCACAGTTCACTATACAGGTAATATGTCTAAAGGTGCTGATGGAGCTGCTAATGCCTCATACTTTTCTAATGGCGGTTCGGGAACATCAATTCATTATGTAACTGGAAATGATGGAATATATTCTTCGTTAGATGAGAAGTTTGTTGGTTTCCATGCTGGCGATGGAAGAGATGTAAAATTTGAATGGAGTCCTACAGGAGTTAAATATAATACAAACGATCCGAAGACTCCAAAATGGGGAATATCAAGTGATTCTTACTTTACAATTAATGGCAATAAAACTACAATTAAAACACCATATGATGGTCCATACAAAAATAGTAAAGGAACTATAACTTATCCAGGAAATGGACAAGTAACAGACAGTAAATGGATTAATAATATGGGATTAGCTTATAAGATTGTAGATGGTGAATACTATATGGGTACAACTTGGTGGTGCCATACACAAATTCTTGAAGGAAGAATTTGTTCTAAAGGCGGAAACAATAATTCTATAGGAATTGAATCTTGTGTTAACCAAGGAAGTGATTTGTGGTATACATGGCAAAAAACAGCACAATTAGTTGCTGATATAATGATTAGGCATAATCTTGATATTACAAGAGTTGTAGGACATCACTTCTTCAGTGCTAAAAATTGTCCTCAACCTATGCTTGAAAATGATTTAAGAATATGGCATGAATTTATCAAACTTGTTGAAGCTGAATATGAAAAGATGACAACATATAAAGATTACGAAATAACATTCATATCAAATAATCCTAACATAGTTGATAACCGTGGACGTGTCATAAGTGTTCCAGAATTTACAACATGTGTAACATATACTGTTACGGTAAAGAAAGGAAATGACATTCAAAAAATCACATTATCGTCAATTGTTCCAGGAAAATATGAAATGTAATGAATAACGCTCTAACTTGTTAGGGCGCTTTTCTTTATGTGAATACTTGAGTTTATTTAGTAAATATGTTATAATAAATTAGAAAAAGGAGCTATTTTATGAATAATTTAAAGAAAACAATATCATTTATACTTGCATTATTATTAATAGTTTTTTTAGGAGCATGTAATTCTAAAATTTATACTATTGAAGAAGTATATAATGGAACTAGTGATACATATACAATTAATGCAAAGTGTGAATACGTGTCAAATTCTTATATAATCTTTAGAGATGATACAGGAATATTAGTGTATAAAACTAGTAATGAAAATGTAGATGTTAACACAAGTAAATGCTATAAAATAAAAATAAAAGTTAATGAAATAAATAATATTAAACAGATAACTAAAATTACTCAAATTGACTTGATTGATACATTTGCTGTAAAAGATGAGCAAATTGAAAAAGTTGATAAAAACTTTTCAGTAGATGTAAACAAAACAAGTAAAATTGAAATAAGCGGTTATGTAGAATACAATGATATATTTTATGTAAATAATAAATATTTAGATATAAAAGCTTATACTGAAAATGCATTTGATAGTACAAAGCTTGAAGTAATGTATGATAGATATGTAAAAGTAAAAGGATATGTTGTTGGAATAAAAGATAATTCAATGCTTGACTTAGCCATTACTTCTGTTGAGGAAAGCTTTGATATGGGTGAAGATACATCAATGTTAGATCTTCATATATTGGAAATGAATGATACTCATGGATATTGTATGCAAGATGAAAACGGTAAAAATGGTTTAAGCAATATGGCTTATATAATTAACCAAATAAGAGAAGAATCTAATGAAAACACAGTTTTAATCGCTAATGGAGATATGTTCCAGGGAACTGCTTTGTCTAATATAACTTATGGAAAAGCAATGGTTGAAATTATGAATGCAATGAAAGTTGATTGTATGACTTTAGGTAATCATGAATTTGATTGGGGAATTGAAAAAGTCTTACAATATTTTGATAAAGATTTAAGTAATGGTGAAGCAAACTTTCAACTTTTAAATGCTAATGTTTATAAAAATGGAGGCACGTTACTTACTGTAGAGAATGGAAATGTTTTTGAAAGTACAATTATTAACCGTTCTGGAATTAATATTGGTGTTATAGGATGTATTGGCGATGTTTATACATCAATTAATTATTTACGTGTGAAAGATTATTATTTTGAAAATAACATAGAAAATACTGTTTCTAAAATAGGAACAAAATTAAAAGATGAAGGCTGTGACATTATAGTTGTTGCAGTTCATGGAGGAAACTCTAGTGGTGTTGAAAACTATGTTGTTAATAACAAATTAGCTAGTCTTAAATATAAAGAAGGATATCTAGTTGATGCCGTAATTAATGGGCATACTCATACAAAACAAAATGGATATATTGAGAGAACTAGTGGTTTAAAATTACCAGTTGTTCAAGCTGGATGTAATGGTAAAGCTTTAGGTGATATAGTTTTAAAAGTTGATGAAAAATCTAAAAAAGTTATTGCTTCAGTAATTAAAAGCCATAACGTTTATGAAGCCGATACAAACTATGATGATAAAGTTGAGGAAGTTGTTAGAAAGCAAAGAAAAGAAAACGAAAGTGAGTTGAGTGAAGTATATTCTGTGGCTGGCGAAACTATCGAAACACAATATGATTTAATTCCATGGGTAGGAAATGTGTTAGTAAGTGGAACGGGTGCTGATGTCGCTGTTTGTAATACAGGGGGTTTAAGATCGAATGGAAACATCAAAAAAGGAAGTAATATTACTATTGAAAATATGTATATGATTAATCCGTTTGATAATGAAATAATTCTTGTGAAAGTTAAGGGAAACTTATTAGCACAGTTTATGCAAAACGGAAAAATGTTCTTTGGAAAAAAGGAAAATCTAGGAGAACTAGAAATGAATACAGAATACCTAGTTGCTGTAGTTGATTATGTTTATTATGGAGGTGATTTTCCTCAAAATGAAACTGCTTATTCTACAGGAATTATTATGCGAGATTTACTTATAGAAGATATTAAATTGCACTCTGTCTTTAGTCCAATTCGAGATCCTAAAGCTAAAATAACTGTTAAAGAGAACAAAATCCAAACTAATATTTATTATAAAAAGGAAGATTTATATGAAAATTATTGTTATTGATGGCCAAGGAGGAAAGCTTGGATACGAAATAATTAGTGCGCTAAATAAATGTGAGATTGATAGTGAGATAATAGCTATTGGAACGAATGCAATTGCAACCCAAGCTATGCTTAAAGCAAAACCTACTTTTGCGGCAACAGGTGAAAATCCGGTAGTTGTTAATACAAAAAATGCTGATTATATTATAGGACCAATTGGGATAGTGATTGCTGACTCTTTGTTTGGGGAAATAACTAGCACAATGGCTTTGGCAATTTCCAAATCAAACGCTAAAAGAATATTAATACCGATAAATAAATGCAATAATTTACTAGTTGGTGTAAAAGACAATACTTTAGATGATAAAATTACTGAAGTAATTAGAATATTAAAAACAAAATAAGTATTGCCAAAAATAAATTGATATGATAGAATATTATCGTAATGCATCATGAAGGTGCGAAGAAAAGGTTATTAAAAGAATAAATATATTCATGAAGAATATCAATACTTTTTTGTATTGATATTTTTTTGATTTAAGGAGGCAAAAATGAAACAAACAAAAATTTTTAAAATCACATTATCTGGATTATTACTAGCATTAGGAATAGTATTACCATTCCTTACTGGTATGCAATTAGGATCTGTTCTTTGTCCTATGCATATTCCTATCTTACTATGCGGAATTATTTGCGGATGGCAGTATGGATTATTAATTGGCATAATTTGTCCACTTTTACGAAGTGTAATAGTGGGAATGCCTCCAATTTATCCTACAGCGATAAGTATGAGTGTAGAACTTGGTATATATGGATTTGTAAGTGGCTTTTTATTTGAAAAGTTAAAGAATAAAAACCTTAATCTATTATTAGTATGTTTTATATCACTTATATCAGCTCAACTTTTAGGTAGACTTGGATGGGGTTTAGTTCGTTTTATTATGGGATTAATTGATAAAACTAATGTCTTTACTTTTAATGCATTTTTATCAGGAGCATTTATAGTAGCATGGCCAGGAATACTTGTCCAATTAATAATAATTCCAATACTAATAATTAGTTTAAATAAAGCAGGATACATAAAATAAAAAGTCCTATGACGGTTGTCATAAGACTTCTTTTTTTATTTTTTCTCAACAATTTTATCAATTAAACCATAATCTAAAGCTTCACTAGCAGACATAAAATAATCACGTTCAGTATCAGCACTAACTTGAGCTAATGTCTTTCCTGTGTTAGAAGCAAGAATCGAATTAAGTCTTTCCTTAACACGTAAAATATTCTTAGCATGAATTTCAATATCCGTAGCTTGACCTTGATAACCACCAAGAACTTGATGAATCATTATTTCACTATTTGGAAGACTATAACGTTTGCCTTTAGCTCCTGAAGATAATAAGAATGCTCCCATACTTGCTGCGTAACCTAAGCAAATAGTGCATACATCAGGTTTAATATAATTCATAGTATCATATATTGCCATTCCCGCAGTTACAGAACCTCCAGGAGAACATATATACAAAGAAATATCTTTATCGGGATCTTCAGCTGCCAAAAATAATAATTGTGCAATAACAGAATTTGCAAGATTATCATCGATTTCCCCACTTAAAAGAACAATACGATCTTTTAATAAACGTGAGTAAATATCATATGACCTTTCCCCATTAGAAGTTTTTTCAATTACATAAGGTATATACATATAAAATTTCCTCCTTTTTTTATATTAATAGTATATAATAATTCTTTGCAAAAGTAAAGCAAAAATACAAGGTATACGCACATTCACAAAAATTTAGTAAACATATAATGTAATGGGAGGTGAAAGAATGAACGGAAACTTCAATCAAAATGTTACTGTTAATCCACCAATTGTTACAAGACAAACTAATGTAGTTAATAGATATTTTTATATTGATCAACCACATATTTGTGAAATGGAGACACAATATGTAAATCATTACATTAAACGTCACAAATTTATTCCTAAATATACATGTTGCGAGAAAAACGTATATTGTGAAGAAAATTGTGGATGCTGCCCTGGTATGAATCAAGGCATGAATAATATTAATAATCAATAATATATTATATCTAATAACTTAAAATTTATTACAAAGGAAGGAAACAAGTTGAAAAACTTGTTTTTTCCTTTATAAATGTGTCTCATATAATAGTAATAAAAGTTAACTAAAGAAAATATAATTAATATATTAATTTCATATTGAACTTGCATAAATAATTGCCTTTTAAGTTAAAGTATGATAAAATAAAATAAACAAAAGTTAATAAATTGTATAAATACCATAAAAAGGTAAATAATAATCTATCATAAGGGGGAGTATTCTATGGATAGTATTAATATGCCAACTTGGCTAACGCCATCATTTGTAGCTACTGGACTGACAATTTTAAGTATTGTAGTTATTCTCATAGGTTTTTTGATTGGATTTATTAGAGGCACGTATCGCGCAAGTTATCGTTTTATTGTTTCAATAGTTGTTATATTGGGCCTATGGTTAATCATGCCGATATTCACAAACAAACTGTTATCACTTGATTTACACAAATTTAATTTAGAGATAATAAATGTAACAGGTTATAAATCTGTTGAAGGATTTCAAGTGAACTCAGTAAAAGATGCTGTGGATATATATTCACGTGTTCTTTTAGGCTTAACAACAGAAAACGAAGGAGTATTAATCCTTAAAGAAACAAATATAAATATTGGCGAAACAATGATATATCAAACACTTATAAGTGCTGTTGAGATGTTATTAAGAGCTGCGTTGCTTCTTGTTATTATTATATTAAATTGGACATTATTTAGATTTATCTTCTTTATTGTTTATTTGTGTACTAAACCAAAGAGAGAAAATAAATATCAAAAGAAAAAAACAATGAAATCAAGATTAATTGGTTCACTAATTGGAACTGTTAATATGATTTGTATTTTATTAATAGTATGTATACCTCTTTCAGGAGTCTTTTCATTAGCTGAAAGTTCAGTTAAATTAATTGAGACTGAAGAAAGTGATGTTATCAAATTAAGTTTAAACAAAGAAGTTATTGATTTAGATGAGAATCCAGACTTCGTTGAATTTGCTAACGAAAATAAAGAATGGGTATATGTCTATCGTAAAACATTCTTAGGAAAAATTTTTGGAATTAAAGTAAGCAAAGATACGCCGTTAGATTGTGCACTATTTGATGGAATCTTCTCATTCAAAGCTGGAGGAGAAAAAATAGCTCTAAGAAAAGAATTAGATGTATGTCTAAAGGCTATGGAACCATTAAAAGATGAGATAATAATACCTTTAATTAAAAATGAAAATACTGCAACTATTTTAGATAATTTATCTAGTGATACGATAAAGAATTCATTAGACAAGTTATCAGAACTAAAACTAGTCAATGCTGTAGTAAATGTTGGTTTAAATACGGGAATCATAATTGCTAAAAACGATGGTGAGATCTTCAAAGAATATGTAAACTTAAAAGATATCTTACTAAGATTAGAAGGTAAAGAAATAAATGCCTCTGAATTATTACGAGAAATTGGTGATCTATCTGAAGCTATTTTAACACTTACAAAAAGCAGTGGATATAAAATCAGTGAGTTACTTTCAGAAGACAATGGAAATACAGTTTCTAAACTTGTTGATATACTATTAAAAGTTGATACAAATGTAGTCACAAATGTATTTGATGCCATTTCTAAAATTGAATTAATTGACTTAATCCAAGAAATTACTTTTCCAACTCTTGAAGATTATCTCAACAATAACGAGAATTTAAATAGAATAATTTTATTATATCCAAAAGTTACTTTAGATGAAAACTATTTAGTTATAAATGGTATTAAAACTAATATTTTGTGGGATAAAGATACATTAGAGAACATATCGTTTAAAGTTAGTAAAGATAACAAATGGATTGTTGATGGAAAAGAGACTAATTTAGATGCTAGTGGTAGTATTTTTAAAATAAAACTTGATGGAATAAAATTAACAGATGAAGTTAAAAACATAGGCTCTTTATACAAAGCCTTTAAAGATTTAGATATTAATTCATTTAGTCAAATTCAACTTTTAATTGAAAAAGGACAAGTTGAAGGAAGCTATGATCTAGAAAAAGCAACATATGATAAAATAGATAACTTATTTAAGAGTTTATTGGACTTTAAAATTATTAGTAATTGTAAAGATAATATATATGCTATTTTAAATAATATGTTACCAAATGAGTATCGTAATTTGCTCAGTAGATGTAAATTTGATAGTGAAGATTTAGCATCACTTGTGTATGCAGGTAAAGTAGTTGCAAGCACAGGAGTAATTTGGGATATAGATGGAAAATTAAAAACCGATGGAAACATCGATTATACAAAGGTTTATACTATTTTCAATAGTATAAAAGATGAATTATCAGAAAATCTAGCTAAATCAAGTATTATTGTTGAGAACATAAATACGGTGGCAAGCTACGCACTTAGTGTTTTTGCTCCAGATATGAAATTAGATTTTGCTTCTGTTGACTGGAAGAATAATAGTAAAGAAGAACTTAATAAACTATTTAATGTTTTGAATGTATGTTTAAAACATGGCAATAAAATCACTTCAGATTTTTATAGTTTAACAGATGAAGAAATTGATGAAATAGCTAATGTATTAAAAGAAAATATTGCTACTTCAGATTTATTAAAGAAGAATATGAATAATATAGTATCTGTAGTTTCAAATTTAGAATCACTAAAAGAACTAAATGCAACAATTGCTCCTCTTGATGAAGATGAATGGACTACCGAAGAATTAGATAGTATATTTGATTCAGTGAAAATAATCGTTAAGATGGTTAAAGCTTCTAGCGGAGATCAAAACAATCTTTTAGTCACTCTATTGAAACTAAATGAAAATGATATAAATACTATTTTGGATTCAAAATTCATATCATTAAATATTGTTTACAACTTATGTGCTCAAGCAAGTGAAGGTGGATTACTTTACGAAAAAGTAATTATTAACCTTGATAGAGATGATCCTTCTTGGTATGGAGATGAAGGTGAATTAAAAACAATATTATCAAATGCAATTAAATTAATTGATGGAGTGGATAATTTAGAAAACACAGATGAAGCTGTGGAAAAAATCGTTAAAAATATTTCTAAATTAAATAGCAACTTCAAGAAAGAAAATGATGATATTGGAAAACTTTTGTCAAGTAGTGTAATTTCTGATACGTTAATTTACTATTTAGAAAACCTTGATAAGTTCTTAGGTAAAGAAATCTCTGATATGATTGTCATACCAGAAGATATTAACTGGAAAGATACAACTGAAGAAGGCGAACTAAGAAAAATATTAGTAGCTACCAAAGATGTTTTAGTTGATGAAAATGGTGAAGTTATCATTAATGATCTAAAAACAGGTGATGAAAAACAAATAATAAAAGTTTTATTAAAGATTAATGATGAAAAGATAGATCAAGTTTTAGATAGTAAAATAATCTTAAAAACAGCAGTTAAGTTTATTGAAAAGTATAGTAAAGAAGAAAATAAATTACAAATCTTCTTACAAAACAAAACTAGAGACGATGCATATTGGCAAAGTCAAATGAAGACAGTGCTAAAAGGATTAAAAGACATACTACTTGATAGTGAAGGCAATGTAATTAGTTTTGAATTGCAAGGAGAAGAATACATTGAAATCATTAGTAAACTAAAAGAAGAAAGCATAAATAAACTTTTAGATAGTGAAATACTTGTTGATACAATTGCTCATTTAATCATTAATATGGCAGACCAAGAAAATAGTCTATTTGTTGTCCGTAATGACTTTAGAGAAACTGATGAAAAATGGAGCAGTACGCAAACAGATATCTGGAGAAATGAAATTAATAAAATAATCACTTCAGCAAAATCATTGTTGATTAAAGAGAATCCAGATGGAACATATACTAATAATTTTAAAGTGTTTACAGAAGGAACAGCAGAAGAACAAATTAATCTTTTACTTGATGTTAAAGATGAAGATATTATCAAGATTACTGACAGTGTAATCATTGTTGATTCAATAAGTAAAGTTCTTATAGACATGTCAAATGAAGAAAATGCTGTTATAAAAATATCTGATGAAGTAAAAGGATATGATATACAAAGTTGGAAAGTAGAAATTCAAAAATTAATCGCATCGATTAAAGAGTTACTAATTGATGAAAATGGTGAAAAACAAACTGCCAAACTATTAAACGGAAATCAAGATGATATTATCATGATTTTAGTTAACATTGGCGAAGATGAAAGCAAGATAAGAAAAATTATTGATAGTGAAATAGTTTACCAAACATTAACAAGTTCTGTAAAAGAATTAGGTGAAGGCGAAGAAAAAGTAATTTATTTACCAAGTGATATTGATTCTTGGACTAAAGATGATTGGATAAATGAAGTTAAAGGCATAATTTATGCTTCAAATAAATTATTTATCGAAGGCGAAGGCGAACAAAAGAAAGTAAACTTTGATAAACTAAATGGTGATACTAACACTTTACTTCAAACTATTGTAGATTTATATGATGACACAAATGAAAACGATGATTTATCAAAAGTATTACAAAGCTTAATAATTGTTAAGACAATCTCAGAACAAATAATCAAATTGTCAAAAGAAAATGACATGATTAATACAAACGGAGTTATAAGCTACTCTCTTGATGAGTGGAAAGTAGAGATTAGAGCTCTAGTGGCTTCTTCAAAACTTGTGTTTGCTGATGAGACAGGAAAGATAGATATAAATAATATATCTTTTGATAAATTTATTGTTCTAAATGACAAGCAAATTGAAACATTATTAGATTCACAAATAATTCGTTATAGTGCTTCGAAAAAAACATATGAAATACTAAACGATGGTGCTTTAAAAGATTATATTAATTTAAGTGGTAATGAATCAGAAGATGTTGATTTAGTAAGTAGTGATTTACCTAACCTATTAAAAGTAATCAGAGATTTAAATGAAAAAGGTATAAATTATACTGAATTTACTTTTGATAAGTTCAAGGAGAAAATAGGTGATGATGAAACTAAAGCAGATGAAATAAGTGACATCTTACTTACTTCACAAATAATTTGTAATTCATTAAGCAAAATGATAGGTAAAGTATTAGATGGCGCCTTAGGCGTAGATTCTGATATGAGAAAAGCAGTTAATTTAGATATGGATAAAACTGAAACTGAAGGTAGAAATTACTGGTTAGATAATCCAGAAACTAAAGAAATAGGTGAATTTAAAAAGATATTTAGATTATTAACATGCATAGATCAGTTTACTAATGTTAATAATATAGAGAATAATAAAAACATAAAAGAAGCTAGTCTTATTGCTACACCATTAAAACGTATTAATGATTCTATGGTTTTACGTGGTATTATTCCTATGTTTGTTGAGGAAACAACTGCTAATGTGGATGCGTGGAAATATAGTTCTGGCGATAATATGTATAAGGATCCATACGTATTTACTAAAGAAGAATGGGATCAAGAAATAGATAACATTAGTACAATAATTTCTTTAGTAAATGCTAATAGTCTTACATTAGGTGGTATTAATGTAAAAGAAACTGATCTTAAAGTATTAAAAATGATACTCAAAGAAGTTGCCAAATCAAGAATTTTAAATATCGCATGCATTGAAAAAACTGTTAAAGAAGGCGTTGACAATACATTCTTTGGTGGAAAAGATACAGTTACTGTTGCTAAAGTTTATGATGGCACAAATTATGATGAGAAAGTTTTAGCTTGGAATGGAAACGAAGAAAATCTAGGTGAAATCGATAAACTTATTAATGCACTAGAAGTCTTAAAGACTATTACATCTACAGAAATAAATGGAACTGCTGCTGGACAAGCTAATGCTAAAGTTATAGGAAGATTCTTAGATAAGTGTAAAGAATCTAAAATGTTATGTAGTGTGATAGTTACTATTGTTAATGAGAAATATAAAGATTCTTTAAGTAAAATAGGTATAACTGTAACTGAAAGTTCACTTCAAGGAATTAACTTTGAAACATCATTACCTTTAGCTGCATTATTTATGTAAAAGAAAATACTCTTGTTTTAGTACAATTAATGTACGAAAGCAAGAGTTTTTTAATTATTTTTAAAATTCATAAGATATAATATATGACGTATAAAAATAAAGTAATGGACTTATAAGCAAAATTATGATAAAATATATCATACTTTGAAAGGAGACCAAAAATGAGTGATGAAAATAAAGCAATAGTTTTTGATGAAGTGGTATTTAAATATAGCAAAAACAATACTATTCTAAATAAAGTCTCTTTTGTTGTTGAAAAAGGTGAATATTGTGTACTACTTGGTCATAATGGTAGTGGGAAAAGTACGCTAGCCAAACTAATAATAGGATTATTAGAGCATCAATCAGGCAAAATCGAAGTTAATGGTTTAGAATTAAACGAAAAAAATATAAATGAAATTAGAAAAAATGTTGGAATTGTCTTTCAAAATCCCGATAATCAATTTGTTGGAGTAACAGTAAAAGATGATATAGCCTTTGGCATGGAAAATAGGCAAATAGAATATAAAGAAATGGAGAAAAGAATTGATTATTATTCTAAGCTTGTTGGAATGAACGAATTCTTAGATCGAAATCCTGAAAGTTTAAGTGGAGGTCAAAAACAAAGAGTGGCTATCAGTAGTGTATTAGCTTTTGAACCAGAAATAATAATTCTTGACGAAGCAACTTCAATGCTAGATCCTCTAGGAGTGAAAGAAGTTAATGATACAATTAAATCATTAATTGGTAAAAAAACAATACTAGCAATAACACACAATCTAAACGAAGCAATTTATGCTGATAGAGTTATTGTTTTAAACAATGGTGAAATTACTTTAAATGGAACTCCATTTGAAGTGTTTAAAGAAAAAGAAAAATTAAAAGAAGCTAATCTTGATATTACTGATTCAATGAAATTATTAGAATTAATTGAAAAAAGTAATATTAAAGACAAGGAGAAGTTAAGGAGTATATTATGGGAATTAACTTTTCAAAAGTAAATTATACGTACGCACCACAAAAGAAAAAAGTTAAAAACAAATATATTTTAGAAGATATAAATCTAACAATTTCAGAAAAAAACGAATTCATAACTATTGTTGGACACACAGGCAGTGGTAAAAGTACATTAGTACAAATGATGAATGCTCTTTTAGTTCCAACAACAGGTAGTGTAACAGTTTTTGGAAATGAAATTACCTATAAAAAACAAAAAAACTTAAAGAGGTTAAGAAAAAACGTTGGACTTGTATTTCAATTTCCAGAATATCAATTATTTGAAGAAACAGTTCTAAAAGATGTTTGTTTTGGACCTAAAAACTATAAACTTGAAAATCCAGTTGCTAAAGCTAAAGAAGCACTTACAAGCGTTAAAATTTATGAAGATAAATACGAAAAGAGCCCCTTTAGATTATCAGGTGGAGAAAAGCGTAAAGTAGCCATTGCTGGAATATTAGCAAGTGAGCCTAATGTGTTAATTCTTGATGAACCTACTGTTGGCTTAGATCCACAAACAAAGAAAGAATTACTTTTGTTATTAAAAGAAATAAACAAAGAAAAAACAATAATTATTATAACTCATGATATGAATGCTCTGTGGGAAGTATCTACACGTGTGATAGTTTTAGATGACAAAAAAATAGTTTATGATGGCGATAAATACACATTATTTAAAAACGAAGAACTTGTGCGAAAACATTCTTTAGATTATCCTGATATAATCAAGATAATGAATACTATTAAAGAAAAAACAGGAAAGGACATGGACGTTTATAAAGAGAACATTGATGATGCCTTTGATGAACTTCTAAAGGTGTTTGGAAATGAATAATAAAATAATCTTTGGACAATACTATAATACCAATTCTTGGATTCATAAATTAGATCCACGAAGCAAAATAATTGCCGTATTATTATTCATGATATCTGTTTTCTTTGTTGATAGTTTGTATGCTCTATTAGGAATATTTTTAGGATTAATTATTATCGTAATTAGTTCTAAAATACCTGCTTTAAAGTTTTTAGGAAGCATTAAAGCAGTTTCTTATCTTTTACTTTTCGCATTTGTTTGTCAAGTGTTATTTAGAAAAACGGGAGAAGTATTGACTGAATTTAAATTTACTTTAACATATATTAATCTAGCAATAGGAATTGTTTTACTTCTTCTATACTTTCTTTCAGGAAAAGTAATAAAGAAATTTCGATTCTTATTATTTGTATTAACGCTTTTTGTGTGCTTCTTTATCCAAATCTATTTTAAAGTAGGCACAAAAATAACAGACTATGAAATTGTAATTTATAAAGATAGTCTAATATCATCAAGTTTTATTATTTTGAGAATTATTATGATTTTGCTTATGTCATCATTAATGACATTAACAACAAAACCTACAGACTTAAATAATGGTTTAGAAAAACTATTGAAGTTTTTGAAAGTATTTAGAATTAATCCAGCTGTTATTGCAATGATTATGTCAATAGCACTTCGAGAAATACCAAAACTAATAGGCGAAGCTGATAAAGTTTTGAAAGCTCAAGCTTCACGTGGAGTGGACTTTAAAGAAGCTAAGTTAAAAGATAAAATAGGTCAAATTGTTTCCTTAATAGTGCCAATGTTTATTATATCTTATCAAATTGCTGATGATTTATCAGATGCAATGGAAGCTAGAGGATATGATCCTGATGCGAAAAGAACTACAATCAATATCTTAAAAATGCGTGCAATTGATTATATATGCATTGGTCTAATGACTATTATGCTAGTCGTAACAATTGTTATTTAGGTGATGAAATGAGATACAAATGTATAGTTAGTTATGATGGAACGTGCTTTCATGGATTTCAAGTACAACCTAACCTACGTACAGTTCAAGAAGAAATTGAAAAAGTATTACAAATAATATGTAAAAAGAAAATTACGATCTTTCCTTCGGGAAGAACTGATACAGGCGTTCATGCGATAGGTCAAGTATTTCACTTTGATACAGAAATAGATATGGGTGAATGGAACATGAAAAATGCGATAAACTCGCGCCTTCCTCGCGATATTTATATTAAAGAAGTATCAAAAGTTTCACTAGATTTCCATGCTCGTTTTTCTTCGAAAAGAAAAGAGTATCACTACATAATAGGATTGGATGAATATAATCCTTTACGAAAGAATTATGTATATTATCCACCTTTTAAGAATTTTGATATTGATAAAATGAAAGATGCAAGTAGTATTTTTGTTGGTGAGCATGACTTTAAGTCATTTACAAAAAATCATAAGATTGAAAATACAGTAAGAACAATATATTCAATAAATTTTGAAAAAACTGAAGATATACTTATAATTAAATTTATTGGTAATGGTTTCTTACACAACATGGTTAGAATTTTAGTTGCAATGCTTTTTATGGTTGGAATTGGTAAATTGTCGAAAGATGATTTAAAATCGATTCTAGACAAAAAAAACAGGGTATATGCCCCTAAAATTGCTCCAAGTAATGGATTATATTTATATGAAGTAAAATACGAATAAAAACGGAGGTAAAAATGAAAAAGATTATTAATATATTAGTATTAGTATTTATAATGCTTTTAACTTTTGGATGTGATAAAAGTAAAGACATTAAAATACTTCTTGAAAGCGAAGAAATTGAAATCAAAGTAAATCAAGAAGTTGACTTTAAGAAATATTTTGAAGTATATGTTGCTAATAGTAAAGTAGTTGTTGTTGATGAATATCTAACAAGTAATGTTGATATAACTAAACCTGGAGATTATGAAGTTACTTTAACATTTGAAAATGTATCAAAAACACTAAAAGTTAAAGTTATTAACAAACAAATTGAAATACTTTTATCAGAAGATGAAATAAATGTTTATGTAAATTCAAACTTTGATTACAAGAAATATTTTAAAGTTTTAATAGATGAACAAGAAGTAAATCTAGAAAATGATAAAAATGTTCACTTTGAAAGTAATGTTGATATAACTAAACCTGGAGATTATGAAGTTACTTTAACATTTGAAAATGTATCCAAAACACTAAAGGTTAAAGTTATCGAAGAAGAAAAATATCTTGAAATAACAGATAGTATTAAAGTACTAAATCCTGGTGATGAACATAAACTAGAATATAAAACAAATGAAGAAAATGTAGAATTTAGTTCAAATAACGAAAAAGTTGCTACAGTTACAAGTGAAGGTGTTGTTAAGGCTTTAGAAATTGGAACTGTAACTATTACAATAACAGGAAGTGGTTCAAGCTCATCAATTACAATTGAAGTAAAAGACGTTGAAAAAGTTGATTTATCAAAAGCATTTAATAAACTTGTTGATAAGAAAAAATGGAACTTTAAACTTATTTTTACAACATTAATTGAAGAAGTAAGTCAAGTTATTAGTGACCAATATTCTTATGATGGTGAAAATATAATTTATACATATGAATATGATGGATATAATTATGTTGATTACTTAATAACAGATAATGGTGTTAAATATTATTATACTAGCGAAGAAGCTAAATATGTAAAATATGCTGAAGGAACAAGTAACTATAAATTATTAAGCCAATACATCACCGACATTGACTTTTCTAAACTTCTTACTTATTCAGTAATAAAGAAAGGTGATGTGTATTATTTTGAAAATCCAAAAACAGTAAATGACGAAATCTTAGGTGAATATGAGTCTAATTATACTGTGGAAAGTGTTGCTATAGAACTTAATAATGATTATGTTTCCAAAATGACTTTCACTTGTAAAGTATTTGACGAAGGAACAAATAAATATTATACATATATTGATACAATTGAAATATATGATTATGATAAAGTTACTATTGATATTGAAAAAGTCAAAAAACTAGTTCAAGAAGAAGTAATCGTAACAGAAGGAAAAAAATCAGTATTTCTAGATCAAGACCTAAAAGTATCTAGTTCTAGTCCTGAATATACAGCAGATAAACTTGCTAATTCTTATGATAATATTCGTGGAGTGCAATTCTTACAAAATGTAGGAAATGTAAAAATCACATCTAAAAAATCATATGAGGATGTAAAGAGTATTACACTTGTTCTCGCTACAAATCAAGAATTAGGTGCTAAAGTTAAAGTCAAGGTTGGTTCAGTATATTTAAAATGTAATGGCCAAGAAGAAGTTACAATCTCAAAAACTAATTTTAATGAAACGGTTACAGTAACATTTACGGCAAATGATTTACTAGATGGTGTTATTGAAGTAGAGTTGATACCTACTTCCACAAAAAAATCTATCTATATCAAATCAATAGCATTTGCAAGTACCGGAAGCGGAAGTGAAGCAAATGAATACATGGAAAAACAAAACTATGATTCAAAAACATTTAATCATAACACTTTACAAGATTATATCAAAGAAAGTGATGATTCTATAGGCTTACCTAGTGAAGGAAACATCAATGTTTTAGTAGTTCCTGTACAATTTAAGGAATATAAAAAATATACAAACGAACAATTACAAAATTTAAATAAAGCTTTTAACGGAACAGTAGAAGATACTGGATGGCAAAGCGTAAAAACATATTATCAAACATCATCTTTTGGAAAATTAAATATGACATTTGATATCGTAGATCCAGTAGATTTATCAAATTCAGTTAGTTATTATGAAAAATATTCTAAACAAGTAATTTGGGATGATGGAACGCAAGATACAAAAGATGGGTCAATGCTAATACTAGAAGAAGTATTGGGTAAGTTAGATCCAGAAATGGATTTAACAAAATATGATAATGACAACGATAAAGTCATTGATGGAGTATATTTAATATACAATAATGAAGTAGATTATGATGGCGATTTCTACTGGGCTTATGTTTCATGGTATTCACAACCTGATGAAAAGACATATGATGGATTATCAGCATATTATTATTTATTTGCAAGTTATTATTTTGTTGATGAAGATACAGAAACAGGCTATAAATATGAAGGCATTATAAAAGGATTAAAACTTAACTCAACAACTTTTATTCATGAAACTGGCCATATGCTTTCAATGGATGACTATTACGATTATAACAAAGGTGAAGGTAGTGATAGAGGTCTAGGTGGTGCAGCAATGATGGATAATGCTTATGGTGACCATGATTCGTACACAAAAACAATAATGGGATGGGTAACACCAACAATTATTACAGAAACTAAAACAATAACTATCAAAGACTTTGAATCAAGTGGTGATGTAATTTTAGTACCATTAAAATTTAATAACTCATATATGTCAGAATATCTATTAATAGATTTATATACAAATACTGGTTTAAATAAACTTCATGGCGATATGACTTATCTATATGGTTTATGTCAATATGGAGTTAGAATATATCATATTTCCTCTGATATTGAAAAACCATATAATGATAGTTATGGATCATTCACAACAAACAACAATTCAATGTCTGAATATGCTTTAATAAAATTAATTGAAGCTGATGGCGATACAAACTTTGAATCAAGTGAAGGATATGCATCATCAACAGACCTTTGGCTTGCTAATACGTCATTACAAGATGTATTTCCTAAGTATACTAGAAATGATGGAAAACTAATTAATTTTAATATTAAAATTAATAGTGTAAACATAAATGAAGCTAGTATTACAATTGAATATATGAATTAGGACTTTTATTGTCCTTTTTCTTTTGCATTTGACAACAATTATACATAATAGTATAATACACATAAATTAATGTTAAAGAGGTTTGATTATGAGAACAAAAATTAAAATGCTTAGTTTGGGATTATTAGTTATGATATTGTTATGTATAATGGTATCTTGTGAGAAAAAAATCATAAGTAGCGACATAGTAATACTTTATACTAATGATGTTCACTGTAAAATAGATGAAAAAATAGGTTATGCTGGGTTAGCAAGTTATAAAAACTATGTAAAAACGAAGACTGATTATGTTACCTTAGTAGATTGTGGAGATGCAATCCAAGGTGATGCAATTGGAACTATCTCTAAGGGTGAACTTATAATAGACTTAATGAACGAAGTAGGATATGATTACGCTATATTAGGTAATCATGAATTTGATTATGGAATAGACCAATTATCAAACTTAATAAATAAATCTAAGGCTACATATTTAGGATGTAATCTTGAGTATAGTGGAACTAAAACAAATAAATTATCAAATGTTAAAAGGTATGAGATAAAAGAATATGATGATAAAAAAGTAGCATATATAGGCGTAAGTACTCCTGACACATTAGTGTCATCAAATCCGACTAACTTTAAAGAAGACAATGAATTTGTTTATGGATTTTTTGGTGAATCTAATGAAAAATTCTATGATAGAGTTCAAGACACAATCGATGAATGCAAAAACAAAGGTGCAGATTATGTTGTTATTTTATCACATTTAGGTGATGAAGTAGGAGTAAGTGGTATTACATCGATGTCTTTAATTGAAAACACAAAAGGAATAGATGTCTGCTTAGATGCACATAGTCATCACGCTTTCTCAACAAAGCTTATAGAAAATAAAGATAAAAAGAAAGTATTACTATCACAAACTGGAACACAATTAGATGCTATAGGGCAACTAGTAATAACACATGATGGTTTCCTTACAACAAGCTTAATAACTGATTATACTGATAAAGATACAAAAGTTAATAATAAGATTGAAGAGGTTAGAAAAACATGCAATGAAATATTAAAAGAAAAAATAGCCACAAGTGATATTTCATTATCTATAGCAGATACTGAAGGCGTAAGAATGGTTCGTAACCGTGAAACCACAATTGGCTCATTCTGTGCAGACGCCTATAGACTAGTTACAGAAGCTGATATAGCATGTGTAAATGGAGGAGGAATTAGAGCAAGTTTGCCTCAAGGTGAAATAACATACGAAGATATAATCGCCATTCATCCATTTGGAAATATGATTTGTGTTGTTGAAGCAACAGGGCAAGAGATACTAGATATGTTAGAGGTAGCCTCACGTAACACTGAATTAGTATACAAAAAAGATGGTCTTGCATATGGTGAAAACGGAGGTTTCTTACAAGTGTCAGGTATAAAATATACAATTGATACAAGTATTAAATCAAGTGTTGTCTTTGATGAAAAAGGATTCTTTAAAGAAATAAATGGTAAACGAAGAGTTTGTGATGTTTATGTACTAAGTGGTAACGACTATACTTTAATTGATGTTAATAAAACATACACTTTAGCATCAAATAATTATATTATTAAAAATGGTGGCGATGGTATTAATATGTTTATGGATAATAAATTAATACAAGATGAGACACTAATTGATAATCAAGTGTTAATCACATATATACGTGATATATTAGGTGGTAAAGTTGGCGATAAATATTCAACAACACAAAATAGAATAATAATAAAATAAAGGATTTTAAAAGGTTATATAGGTTTTATCTATTAACCTTTTTTAAAATAATTGTCACCAATTTATAACATTAAATGTCTTATAGGTAAAAGGAGGCAGAATGTTATGAAGAACATTTGGGAAAAAATTATCTATTTATTCACAGCTATAGCATGTTTGTTTTCTATTGGATGTAAAGAGGAAAAAGATGAAAAAAGCAAAACTAGCGTAAAACAAGAAGAAATGAACGAAAAGAATAATCTTGTTATTACAAATGAAAAAGAATTACCAGGTTTAAGGGCTAAAATTTATGGTCAGGACATTGAAAAAGTAAATATCTTTATGACGCTAGTCTATGAAAATGGTGAAATTGATGACGACGAATTAGTCAGATATCATAAAGAAAATCAAGAGAAAGTGCTTTCGGAAAATGGTTTAGATATATATGATGACTATAGAATAAAACAATACTACTCAAATAATGTATATTATAATATTCCATATAGTAATTGGAATGAAAACATAAAGAGTGATTTCGAAAAAGCAAAACAAAAAATGAAGATTACATATATTTCTAAGTATAACACAATTTATGCAAGTTTACCTAGTAGTAGTAATCTTGAAAAGGTTGATTATAAAGAACTAAATGTTAAAGAAAATATTAAACCAGGTATTTATTTTACATATGATGAATATGCTAAGGAAAATCAGGCATTTATCGATAAAAATGTATTTGAAGATTATAATCTTGTTATAACAAAAACATTATCTGTGCCATATATGAATATTAAAAAAGAAATAAATGAAGTATATATGAATAATAATACTTTAGAAATATGTGAAAAAACATATGAACCTTTAGTTACAATGTGTGCTGAAAAAACATATAATTATGTTCTTTTAGTTCCTAAGAGATATAATATTAAAGATGTTAAAGTAAATAGTATTATTAGTTTTGATAAAATCAAAGGTATAAGAGATGCATATTATAAAACCTACACATTGAATGAAAAGAGATAAAGTGAAATGGTTATGTAGATAAATGCATAACCTTATAAATTATATAAGGAGGATATTTAAATGAAAAAATTAGGAAAGATTATGAGCCTATACTTACTGCTTGCCTTGTTTGTTGGTTTATTTGCTTGTTCTGATAGATTATTTACTGAAAGAAAAATAATGTCTAGTGAACTTACAAGTAATGTCCAAACAAGAGAAATTAAGGTTAAGGATATAGATATAACTTTCGAAAATATTTACAGCGAATTTGCTGTGAAGATGATGAAAGAGTTATATGAAGAAGAAAATACTTGTATATCTCCACTTTCAATAGCTGCTGCTTTTGGTATGGTTACAAATGGCGCAAATGGAAAAACAAAAGATGAATTGGAGTCATTACTAGGAACTGATGTCCAAACATTTAATTCTTATTTTGCATCATTAATGAGTAAAAATGGAAAAAGTAAGAAATTATATCTAGCAAATTCGATATGGAGTCGAAAAGATGAAGTAACAGTCAAAGATGAATTTTTAGATATTGTTAAGAATAATTATCATGCTCAAGTTTATTCATCAGAATTTGATGATAATACAGTAAAAGATATCAATAATTGGGTTTATAACAATACACGAGGTGGTATTGGCAATATAATCGAAAAAATTGAACCTTATGAAATACTTTTCTTAATTAATGCTCTTGATTTTGAGTCAGAATGGAAAGAAAAATTTGAGAAGAATGAAATCGTAAATAAAACATTCCATGGATTACAAAGTGAAAAAGAAGTTTCTATGATGTTCGCTACAGAACATACTTATATTGAGTCTAAAAATGCCAAAGGATTTATAAAATCATATGCAGATGAGGATTATAAATTTGCTGCTCTACTTCCAAACGAAGATATATCAATCAAAGAATATATGAATTCTCTTACTGGCGAAGAACTCAATAAAATATTAGCAAATGCACAAAAAGAGTCTATTAGAATAGGCCTACCTAAATTTGATTTTGAAAACACATTTGATATGAAACCAACTCTAAAGAAACTAGGAGTAAATGAAGCATTTGAAGAATATGGTGATTTCACTAATCTTGGAACTAGTAAAAATGGAATTATGTATATAGGAAGCGTTATTCATAAAACACACATTTCAGTAGATGAGATGAAAACAAAAGCAAGTGCGGTAACAAGTATTGGGATGACAAATGATTCAGCAGTAATGTTAAAACCAATTATTCTTGATAAACCATTTATCTATATGATACTTGATAAAAATAATTTACCTATATTTATTGGTGCAATTGTAAACTTTTAAATGATTGTTTTATATAAAATCTATATTTTATATTTTAAACCTTATAATTAAGCAAAAATTACAATTAGTTGTTGAAATATCTTCTTTGTTATTATACAATATAGGCATGATAGTGCATTTTAAATTATATGGAACAATGGAGGTAATGAAATGAAAAAAATAGCTATAGTTGTAATTTATGTATTTTTGGCAATTATACTATGCTCATGTAAAAGAAATCTAAATATTGAAAAAGGAATGAGTTATAGTGAATTTATGGAACAAACAAAAGGTTTATCATTATTTCAATTTGGTAAGTATGCTTGCTATGAAGAAAATAATGCTAACTTGGTTATAGAATTTGGAGAGAATGATGATAATAATTCTATAATTGTAAATTATCAAAGATTTCCAAAAAGAAAAGTGTCTTTAAAAGATAAAGATAAAATAAAAAAGGGTATGACAATTTATGAAGTTGTGGAAATATTAGGTACACCTAGTGGAATAGTAACTTCTGGGCTAATTGTAGTAGCTTTTCCAATAAGTTATAAAGATATGATTACGGTTCAATTTAACGATAATTTAGTAGTAATTGGTTAAATTATAAAGTTAAGTTATTGTAAATACTATTGAGTTAGTAAAACACAAGTGCGTAGTTTCACTAACTCTTTTATTTTTCAAATAAAAAAAGTTAAAATAGATGATAAAGTTTTAGACATAATTTGGAATATAGTCATGAAAAATTAACTTAATCAAAAAATCTCTTTATTTTTTTTAATAAATGTGAGATAATTAATAATAAGGTGAAAATTATGAGTATAAAGTTTATAACAATCGAAGGTGGAGAAGGATCTGGTAAAACTAGTATTATCAAATTACTTCTCGAAGATTTGAAAAAAGAAAATATTGATGCTATCTCAACAAGAGAACCCGGAGGTAGTAAAATAGCTGAACAGATACGTAATGTGATTCTTAATGTTGATAATGTTAATATGGATTATATGACTGAAGCTTTACTATATGCTGCAAGTCGTCGCCAACACTTAGAAGAAGTTGTAAAACCAGCTATTGATGATGGTAAACTTGTAATATGTGATAGATATATTGATTCTTCGCTTGCTTATCAAGGTTATGCTAGAAATTTGGGAATAGATAATGTCTATAATATTAATATGTATGCTACAAATGGATTTCTTCCAGACCTTACAATTCTAATAGATATACCTCCTGAGGTGGGGTTAGAACGAATAAAAAAGAATAGTCGTGAAGTTGATCGTTTAGATTTAGAAAAAATGTCCTTTCATAAAAAAGTACATGAAGGATACTTACTAGTTTCTAAAAAGTTCCCATCAAGAATTGTTATTGTAGATGGAAATAAACCTTTAGATGATGTATATAAAGATGTTAAGAAAATTATTGAAGAAAGGCTTAAATTAAGGAGTTAATATGGATTATAGTTTTTTATTAAAAACCCAAAGCAAAATTGTTAAGCTTTTTAATAATGGACTTAAAAAAGACAGATTAGCCCAGGTATACCTAATAGAAGGAATACAAGGAACTCCTAAAATGCAAGCAGCAATGTATCTTGCTAATATGATACTATGTGATACTCATGATTTCTGTGGGAAGTGCATTAATTGTAAACGTATTGAAGAAGGCGTTCATCCTCGTCTTTTCACACTTGAACCAATAAAAGCTGAAGGTGCAAGTGCAAGTATCAAAAAAGAACAAATAGATGCTCTAGAAGAAGAATTCTCATATAGTGGACTAGAAAAAGGACCACGAGTATTTATCATAAATGATATTGAAAAAGCAACATTGAGTGCTGAAAATAGTTTGCTTAAGTTTCTTGAGGAGATGAAAGAAAACTGTTACGGAGTTTTAATAACTTCAAATTTAAGCCAAGTATTAGAGACTATTAAATCGAGATGCCAAGTTGTTACTCTTGAAAGAATAAATAAAAATGTTTTAAAAGAAGCATATTTGAGTAAAGGAACAAATGAAGAATTAGCTCGTATATTATGTACACTAACAAATAATGTTAAAGAAGGATTAACATTTTTAGAAGATGAAACAATTAATAAAATAATTTCTTTAGTCAGAAGTATTAATAGAACATTTTATAATAACGATGTTTCTGAGCTAACTATGAATGACGAAGGTAAGTTTTTATTACAAGCACAAGATAAGAAATATCATCAAATATTTTTAGATTTGTTAATTACAATAACAAATGATGCTATTTACTATTTGCTTGGGGAAAAAGATAATATCGTTTTTGTTAATACGATTGAAGAACTTATGGAATACGATGTCGATAAAAGTAAGGTAGATTATAAAAATATATCTAAGCGAATGGATATATTATTAGAGTGCCGTAGAAAAATAGAATACAATGTAAACATAGAATTATTGTATATGGATATGTTTATTAGATGTAATAAATAAATGTGAGGTTAAAAATGGCAAAAGTTGTAGGTATAGTGTTTAAAGATATTGGAAAAATATATTGGTTTAAACCAGAACCATATAGTCCTCAAAAAGGGGACAAAGTCGTAGTTGAGACAGTAAGAGGCTTAGAACTTGGTTTCGTTGAGACAGATGTAAAAGAAATACCTGATGAAGAATTAGAACATGAACTTAAACCAATAGTTCGTATGGCTAATAAATATGATATTAAAAACTATCTCAGCAATCTTGAAAAAGCTGAAAAAGATTTTGAAGCTTGTAAGAAAATTGTTAGCAATAGAAAATTAGATATGAAATTATTATATTGTGAGTACACATTAGATAAACAAAAAATAATTATCTATTATAATGCTGAAGGTAGAGTAGACTTCCGAGAATTATTAAAAGACTTAGCAAGTGAATTTAGAGTACGTATAGAGCTAAGACAAATAGGACCTCGTGAAGGTGCTAAGATAATCGGAGGAATTGGTCCTTGTGGCAGAGAAATATGTTGTAAACAACACTTACGAGAATTTGATTTAGTTACAATGAAAATGGCAAAGGATCAAAATATGAGTTTAAGTGCTTCAAAGATAGCTGGACTATGTGGAAAGTTAATGTGCTGCATAGGCTATGAGAACGAAACTTACTGTGAAATACGAAAGCGCATCCCTCTTACCGGCGATATCGTTAATACTCCTAATGCGAAGAATTGTAAAGTCGTTGGCGTTGATATTTTAGCTGAACGAATAAAAGTAATGGATAAAGACGAAGTTGTAACAGAGTGGAATGCTAAAGATGTTATAAAAATAAAAGGTCATAAAGAAGAAATTTCTGCAAAAGACCTTACTGATGATGTTGAAGATGATTAATAATGGTGAAAAGATTCATGAATTATTAGGTTATGAAAATATCAAAATAATTCAAAAAGATGATGTATTTAGTTTTTCGCTTGACTCAATGCTTCTTGCAAACTTCATTGACGCAAATAAAGCTCAAAAGATAATTGATTTAGGTACGGGTAATGCTCCTATTCCTCTATTTTTAACTCTTAAGACTAATGCCAAAATATATGGAATAGAAATTCAAGAAGAACCTTTTGACCTGGCTCAAAGAAGTGTTGAACTAAATCATTTAGAAAATCAAATAACAATTATTAAGGATGATTTAAAAGGTATTTATAAAAAATTAGGAGCAAACACGTTTGATATAGTTTGCTCTAATCCACCATATTTCAAAGTATCAGATACAAGTATTATCAATAAAAATGATACTCTAACAATTGCTCGTCATGAAGTAAAGGCTAATGTAAATGATATTATCGAAGAAGCAAGTAAACTACTTGTTGATGGAGGCAAATTATATATCATACATAGAATTGAGCGAATGCCGGAAATAATAAAATTATTAGATAACAAAAACTTTGGAATCAAAAGAATGCAACTTATATATCCAAAGGAAGATGGTAATGCATATATGTTTATCATTGAAAGTAAAAAAAACAAAAAAACAGATTTAAAGATTATCAAACCATTAGTTGTACATAATAATGGTAGATATACAGATGAAGTATTAAAAATATTTAATTTTAAAAAAACTTGTTAGAAGGAGGACTTATATGTTATTGAATTTATTATCAAAAGAAGAAAAGTACTATTTTTTAGATCTTTTAACTAAGGTATTTACTGCTGATGGAGAAGTAACAGACTTTGAAAAACGAATTCTTCAAATTTATAAAACAGAAATGGGTGATGATATAAATAAACATCGTCATAGTAACTTGCCATTTGAAAAACTTGTTGAGTATTTTGCATCAAAACCAAAGACAACAAAAAACATTGTTTATTATAACATCGTTTTTGTTTCACTTTCCGATGAATTTTATTCTGTTGAGGTTCATGAAATACTTGATCAAATACAACATGAATTATTAATAACAAATAAGAAAAAGATTGAATTGCTTAAAGCAATTTATGCTGAAAAAGACTTAAGAGAAAAAGTAAAAAGGCTTGTATTTGAATGATAAACTTATACTTAGTTCCTACTCCAATAGGTAACATCTCTGATATGACATTTCGGAGTATTGAAGTTTTAAATAGTGTAGATACTATTTATTCGGAAGATACAAGAAATACTAAAGTGCTTTTAGCACATTATGATATAAAAAAACCTTTGAAAAGCTATCATAAATTTAATGAAGATGAAAGATCAAAAGAAATAATTGAAGAACTAAAACAAGGAAAAACGGCAGCAATTGTCAGTGACGCTGGATATCCTGGAATTAGTGACCCTGGGTATTTAATTGCTAAGAGAGCAATAGACGAAGGTTTATGTGTCTCTACAATTCCTGGGGCAACGGCTTCTCTAACGGCCTTGGTAACATCAGGACTTCCTTGTGATCGCTTTTACTTCTATGGATTTCTTCAACATACAATTAGTCAAAAGAAAAAAGAATTAACTAATTTAATAGATTTTAAAGATACACTTATATTTTATGAATCACCACATCGAATAAATGAAACATTGAAAGTGATTAATGAAGTAATGGGTAATAGAAGAATAGTAATTGCTAGAGAACTTACTAAAAAGTATGAAGAGTATATTCGTGGGAGTGTTCAAGAGTTAATCAATATGAATTTAGAATTAAAAGGAGAACTTGTTATAATATTAGAAGGCAGTAAAAAAGAAGCCTTAAAAGTAAACCTTTCAAATCTAAAAGTTGAAGAACACTACAACTATTATTTAAACCAAGGAATCGATTCTAAGACTGCTCTAAAAATGGTAGCTAAAGATAGAGGAGTTGGTAAAAGTGAAATATATGGTTTATTATTTACGAAAAAGGAGTGAAATTTAATGGATATCAAAGGAACAAAAACTGAAAAAAACTTAATGGAAGCATTTGCTGGTGAATCTCAAGCACGAAATAAGTATAACTATTTTGCAAGTGTTGCCAAAAAGGAAGGATACGAGCAAATAGCAAGTATCTTTGAGGAAACTGCAAATAACGAAAAAGAACATGCAAAAATGTGGTTTAAGGAATTAAAAGGTATAGGAACAACAAAAGAAAATCTATTACATGCTGCCTTAGGCGAAAATTATGAATGGACAGAAATGTATGAAAAGTTTGCTGAAGAAGCCGAAGAAGAAGGATTTATTGAACTTGCTAATAAATTTAGAAAAGTTGCCGCAATAGAAAAAAAACATGAAGAAAGATATCGTAAGCTTTTAAAAAATATTGAGATGCAACAAGTGTTTGAAAAATCAGAAATTACAATGTGGGAATGCCGTAATTGTGGACATATAGTTGTCGGCAAAAAAGCACCAGAAGTATGTCCTGTATGTAACCATCCACAAAGTTATTTCGAAGTAAGAAAAGAAAATTATTAATAAGTTCATAGTATTTATGAACTTTTAATATACAAATGAGGCAATTCATGAGAAAAAATTTAGGTGTAAACCATGGTTTTATCCATTACCAGTTTTAATAATTGGAACATATGATGAAAACGAAATTCCAAATGCAATGAATGCAGCATATGGTGGATTGTACGATGCTGATATGGTTGAATTTAATATTGGCCACAACAAAAAAACATTCAAAAATATTCAATTAACAAAAGAATTCACAGTTAGTTTTGCTGATGTAGATAATGTTGTAGCTAGTGATTATGTTGGCTTAGTATCTGGTAATGAAGAAACAAAAAAGATCGAAAAGTCAGGTTGGACAGTAGTTAAAGCAGAACATGTGAATGCTCCTATATTTGAAGAACTTCCTGTTACTTGGGAGTGCAAATTAGTCCGAATAACTGAAGAAGGTAATGTTATTGGAAAGTTAGTAAATGTGAGCGTAAACGATAGAGTTCTTGATGAAAAAGATAAAATATCAATGGATAAATTCAAACCATTAGTTTTCGATCATGTTTCTGGTGATTATTTAAAGGTAGATGGTGTTGTAGGTAAAGCATTTGAAGTAGGAAAGAAACTAATTAAATAATAAGCAAATAAAAAATGGTCAACTGATACATATTCATAGTTGACCATTTATTTACTAGGGAAATTCATTTTATCTAAAATTTTAGTTAAATAATTCTTGCTTTATAAAAAGATATATGGTAAAATATGGTTGTAATAATTAATAATACACTATAAAAAACACCTTAAACACGTAATAATATCCGCAGCAATATACGTAGCACAATCTATACTCTTTTTAGGTAAAGGGTTTTTTTGCGTATTTGTTGATTATTAATTAATAGAATATTATACGAGGAGGAGTTAAAATGAAACTTTATTTATTTTTGAAAAGAATTATCAAAGAGTCTTTTGGATTAGTGTATTAGCTATTAATATACTAATCATAAAAACAAATAAAAAGAAAGGAAAGAAAATATGAAAAAATTATTTTTAATAGTATTGTTACTAGTTTTGAGTATAGGACTTTTTGGATGTGAAATTAACAAAGAATACAGAGATGAAAATTTTAAATATAGATATCAAACTTATATGAATCAAAACATTATACATCTAACAGGATTAACAGATGAAGGTAAGCAAAAGAAATATTTATATGTGCCTGGAAGATTTAAAGGCTGGAAAGTTGAAATAAGCTCGACATCAATATTAACAGATTTAGTCACATTGCAAAGTGATGTGCTTGAAAAGTTATATGTTTCAGTAGAAATTAGTACTTTGGGGTATTTAATTATAGGAGGAGATGCTAAAGTATTTGTCATATCAAATAAAATAGACTTTTATTCAAGATGTATTTGTAATTATGTAACATCAAAAAGATATTATGAGATAAATAATGATAAAAATTATTCATCAATTAATCTAGCCCCAGCCAATGTAAGTTATATATATAACTATGAAGATGCTCCTAATGATGGATATTATTTTATTGATGATTGTAATAATGAATTAATTGAATTTGTACCTGATGACCCTGAAAGAGAAGGATACACTTTTAAAGGATGGTACAAAGAAGCAGAGTGCACAAGCAAATGGGATTTTGAAATTGACATTGTTCCTGAAAAAGATGATGAGGAATTTATAGAAACTAAATTATATGCTAAGTGGGATAAAATAAACAAATAAAGGAGTAAAAAATGAAAAATACAAATAGAATAGCAAAAATATTCTTTTTTTCAATAATTATATTACTGATTATTACGTGCTTTGGACTTGTAAACATTAATGTTTATGCATCAATATCACCTGATGACATCTATACAGGGTATTCGTCAACACTTGATCGTAATACATTGAAAGAAAAAACTACTACGACAAATTTTACAACTGTTGATTATGAGAACAATAATTTCGTATATAGCAGAACAACTGAAATGGTCGATGATTCAGAACCACTATTAACAGTTCTTGTACCTGGATATGGAAGTGAAGCGAGTGTTTGGAGTAATAGTTTTGAATATTTTCCTAAAACAGATTTTGTAAAATCTGAAGGTGAAGATGAGGATAAAAAACAAGAAAGAAAAAGAAAAATGGTATTTGCTTACGACTCTGATTCAATAATTGAGAGATTAAGACATGTATCAAATGCAAATGTTTATTGGGCAAAAATGAATTCTCATGATTCATTTGTTTTATATCAATTGCCTGATTTATCTGAACAAGAAAAATATGTTTCAGATATATTTCAAGTGAATAGGACAATTACGTATGAAGAATTAAATTTAATTTCATATAAAGAAAATGCAACAATAGTAAGACAAATTAGTGATATATCAAAACATTCAATAATTGTATTTGAATCTTTTAAACCAGAAAATAGTAATGATTTCGTTTATGAAGAACTAGATTACGTGATAGATAAGATTGTATATGATATTAAAGTTTTAAATGAAAATAAATTACCAAAAGTCAACTTAATTTCTCATAGTAGAGGTGGATTAACAGTAATGCAGTATACTTTAGATCACCCAGATTTAGTTGAAAATGTGTACACAATAGGTTCACCTTTTTTAGGATCAAAACTAGGCTCATCAGATTTGATTATAAGTTTTATATATGAAGAAAAAGATGAAGGTATAAATGATATTTTAGATTATAATTTGTATATGGCATATCAAAATAGATGGAATAGTAACTACGAAATATTATATAATAATATAAACTTTAATGCAATTGGTGGTTATTCTTCAATAGATTTTATTGCTGAAATGCTTTTATATAATATTTTTAATGTACCTCAATGGGTGGGAATTATTACTTCTTTAATTAATAAAATAAAAATATTAGAAAATAGCATTATAGGATTAACAGCATTAATTGGTAAACTTGGTGATAAGTATGAATGGGGAGCTGCAATTAATAAATTTACAGATTCACTCAAAATAGAACATTTTAAAGATTTTTTTACAGGAAGACTTGTTATCGAAGATGATTTATTTATAGATCTTGAGTCACAATTAGGTACAGGTTATTTAGGCTTTAAGGAATTCAAAAGGTGTTTTGAAATTGACAACTGTAATTTAAATAAAGTGGCACAGCCAAACACAGCAATAGTGCATAATTTAGAGTCTAGAGATGAAATAATAATTAATCATATAATGCAAGATATTACAATGATTGGAAAAAATCCATCGGATTATGAAATATATTTGATTGATGAATCTTCAGTTGGAATAAAATCATATATAGGCAAATCATTAATTAATATGTTAGTAATACCTTCTGTTATTGATAATAAAACTGTTGTTGAAATTGGTGAGTATGCTTTTTCAAATTTAAAATCTTCTCAATTAGTAGATACAATTTATATACCTACATCTATTGAAACTATAAAAAAAGGTAGTTTCTATGATTGTGTGAACTTAGAAAATGTTTATTTTTCAAATACATCTAATGTTAGGAATATTGGAGAATCTGCATTTAGAAATTGTATTAATTTAGCGAGTATTAGTATACCTAATTCAGTATTGTCAATAGGTGATAGATGTTATTATCTATGTAAAGATTTAACAACACTTGATATTGGAAGCGGCTTAACAAATATAGGAGATGCAGCTTTTGCATATTGTAATTTAAGCGTAGTAACAATAAATGAAAATACGAATTTTTCGTTTAGTAATAATACATTATATGATGTAATTAACAACGCAATAATTAGTTGCAATTCTTCAAATGAAAATTTTGTTGTTCCAGATAATATAACTAAGATAAAAGATTATGCTTTTTATGGAAATGAAAACATTTCATCTATTTCTTTAAATAATGTAACTGAAATAGGTGCTTATGCATTTGGAAAATGTACAAGTTTAGAGAATTTTGTTAATGCAGGCAATGTTAACAGGGCAAAGAGAAATTCATTTTATAACACTCCATGGTTAGATAATAGTAATATTAGACTAATTGGTAAAACACTTGTAAAATATGATGATGAAAATAACAATGTTTATGTAGTTCCATCAAATATTAGCACAATAGGAGACGATGCATTCAATTCCTTTGAATTAGAAAAAATAATATTAAATGAAAGTATAGAGTATATTGGTGAAAATGGCCTAGCAGCTTGTGTAAATTTAAATGATATATATTTTTTAAGAACTATACCATGCGTAATATTTAATAATAGTATTATAAATAAGTCTACTATGAATATATATGTTCCTCAAATAGGACTTGATAGATATCGCAGTGATACAAAATTTTCAAAATATTATAATAGTATTAAAACAAAAAGTGTTATGTTGAAATTATATGATGGTCAAGTTATAATTGATAGTAAAACAGTTTTATTTGGCTCAATAATAAATAATATAAGACAACAAAATAAAACAGGTTATAGTTTTTCTGGCTGGAAAAATGAAAATACTAATGAAATATACAATACAGGATCATATTTAAATATATATGATGACCAAATAAATCTATATGCACATTATATACCTAATGAGTATATAATATATTTAAATAACGAAGGTATTTTTTTAAATGATGAATTAATACGTTATGGTGCAGTAGCAAGTTTGCCAGTACCATATAAAAATGGATATGATTTCATTGGTTGGTTTGATGGGCCATCAGATAGTTATAATAGAATAACAACTAATGATGGTTTATTAATTAATAATTGGAGTTATGACCATGATAGCGTGTTGTATGCAGTTTATACACCTAAGGAATATAATATTACTTATGTTTTAAATAATGGTATATCACCAAATAATCCTTTAAAATATAGCTATGGCGATACTATTATTCTAAATGAGCCTAAAAGATACGGATATCATTTTAGTGGATGGAAAATAAATGATGTAATGACAAATGTAATTACACCGACAATGCAAGGTGATTTAGTGATTGAAGCTATTTGGATTGGTAGGACTATTAATTTGAATGGTATGGTTTCAGTTCATAATGTATCAAGTACAGCAGAAATTATTAATCTATCTAATCTAACAACACCGAGCACAGGAATAGTCTTTAATATTCCAAGTAATGTTCTTCAGGTTACATTTATTGGAAGCACATCGAAAAGATATAGAGCTAGAATTAATATTGCTAATAGATCAACAAGTCTTTTGATTAATTTAGAAAACGTAGATTTTATTTCTCCTAATGGATATCATTGTATTGATGCTGGTAAAGGAAATTATTCATTGCATCTTAACTGTGTTGGTACGAATTCATTAATAGGAGGAAGTGGTTTGTATGATGGTAATGATAATGGATTATCAGGATATTATGGTATATTAGCATATAGATTATTTATTTATGGTGATTCACTAAGTGTCACGGGTGGTAATGGAAGTAATGGATTAAATGGAACAAATGGTGAAAGAGGAATGGATGGAGTAAATGGTCCTAGCGGTGGCGCTTTTGATCCAATTCAAGGTGATTCTGGAACAGATGGGACAGATGGATCAAATGGAACAAATGGCGGTCATGGTGGATTTGCTATTTACACAATTTCTAGATATTATAATAGTTGTAATCAATTAACTTTGACTGGTGGAAGAGGAGGCAATGGTGGAGCCGGTGGTAATGGTGGAGCTGGTGGTAATGGTGCTTCTGATGATTCATCTAGTATTTTTACTGGTGTTGGTGATCCTGGAAATGGAGGAAATGGAGGCAATGGTGGAAACGGCGGAAATGCTGGGTCTGGACAATATGCTAATAATAATGATTTGAATGGAAATAGATCACAAAATGGAACTCCCGGAAGAGGAGGAACAGGTGGAGCTGGTGGCACAGGGGGATTGGCAGGCTCTTATGGAAATGATGGAAACGATGGATCATTTGGATTATCAGGATTAAATGGAACAATCATTTCACAATATTATATAAAATTAAATTGTCTTTCTGATACTTCTAAGAATAGTTTTATCACCTAGTGGAGAATCTTTCATTGAATTAACTATTCAATGTCAAGGAATGTATTTTATAGAAACAAATTCTGTTTATGGAACTAATATGTATTTGCTTGATTATAATAAAAATCTAGTTAGCAATGTTAACGGATTTAGGATTAATAATGATTTAGATATGTTTATTTTTCCTACACTTTCATCTGGAATTTATTATCTAAAAATCACAAATAATGATAATATAATATCAAATGTTGATGTGTCGTTTGAATATCGAAATAATACATCAGAATGTTTAAATGTTAATCAACAAATTGAAATAGTAGATTGTATTCATAATAGTCAGAAAAAATATCTTTTATCGTTGGCAACATCTGGGTTATATAAAATTGAACTAAACGCAATATCAGATTTTGATATTACATTTGGAACTGGAACAATAGAAATTTATTATAAAGATAGTCTTATGAAAAAAGTAAATATAAGCAACTTTTCTAATTACACACAAAGCATTCAAAATGCAAATAGTATTGTTTTCTTTGTAGAACAAAATAAAATATATTATGTTGTTATTAACTTTTCGCAGATTTATGTTGACCAATTGTATTTAAATTTAGAACCAGTAGAACAAATTGCATTTGGAGCTTACGATGACTATAATAGTGAAGAAGCTTTGATTTATGGGGATGCAGTTAAAAGATGGGTTGTTAAAGGAACTTCTCAATATAAAATTTCACTTGATTATTATGGAAATAGCATTTCTAACCATGAGTTTTATATTTTAAAACAAAATGGTAATAATATTATGTATATGGATTCTACAAGTTTCAGTGGATATGTTCATATGAAACATAGAGAAATGATAGTAAATTTAAGTAATGATGATGTAATTTATTTAGGATATTTTGATGGTGTTTCAGATGGAACAATTAAAATAACGATTGAAAGAAATATAGCTCAATCCTTTGATATATTAGTTGATCCAAATAGTGGTTATACTGTTGGTTCAGAAGTAAATTTAGGCTTTGGTCCATATGGCGAAACTATAATTCATCAAGGCTTAACTAGAATATGTTATTTAGGCCCAGACGCACCAGACTCACGATCTAGATTAAATTATGAGTGGATTTCTGCAGATGAAGGAATTGCTAAAGTTAGTGCCTATGGTACTATTACTGCTATATCTCCAAGAAGAACAAAAATAATGCCGATATATAAATTAGATAAAACAATTGTTGGAACAATTTATATTGATGTAATTGGTTATCCTGGTGAGGGAATAATTTATTTAAATTATGGAATGGACGTAAGAGTAGATGGAACAATATCTGGAACAGAAGTAACAAGCGGAAGTGGCAGCATAATAGAAGTTTCATCTAGTCCATATGTGACTATTCATTTAGGTAATACAAGATTGATATGTTTAGGTAGTGATAGTCCTAGTTTGAGCATTCAAGATTTTGAATGGAGTTCGGGTGATACTAGCATAGCAACTGTATCAAGTTTTGGAACAATAAATGCACTTGAAGTTGGTAGCGTAGTTATTTATGGAAAGTATAAATATAATCAAAACTATAGAGTAAGGATTGATATAGAAGTATTACCATTAACTGATTATTAAAAAATGCTATAAAGATTATACACTTAGTGATTTATTAAGTGAAGTTATAATTAATTATATTTTAAATAAAAAGTTGTTACATAGCTTTCTAGTTAAGTAACAACTTTTTTCATTCTATATATAATACTAATTATGTTTTTAATACTTTCATTAAATAATTTATTACAAAATAAAAAGAAAACCCTCAAATAGTGAGGGTTAGGATGTTAACAAAGTCCAAAATATTTTATAATAAATGTATATTTTGTTTAGCTAAACTTTCAATGTCTTCTTCACTCCATACAGAAGATTGTACTTCACCAATATGAGCCTTTTTTAAGAAAAACATACATAGACGAGATTGTCCGATCCCTCCACCAATAGTATAAGGAAGTTCTTTTTTCAATATGCTTTGGCAGTATGGATTGCTAAGCTTGTATATTTCGTTTTTTGCTTCTAATTGTTTTACCAAGCTATCTTCATCTACTCTAATACCCATTGAAGATATTTCATATGCACGATCAATAACTTCATTGTAAAGAATAATATCACCATTTAAATTCCAGTCATCATAATCAGCAGCTCTTCCATCATGAGATGAACCATCACTTAAAGGCCAACCTATTTGATAAAGGAAGACAGCTTTATATTCTTTTGCAATCGCGTTTTCTCGTTCTTTACGTGAATAAGTAGGATATCTTTTTTCTAATTCTTTTGTAGAGATAAAGGTAATATCTTTTGGTAAGTCAAAAGTTAATTCAGGATATTTTTTAGTAACTAAATCAGCAGTTTTAAGAATAACAGCATATATTTTACTAACTATCTTTTTAAGATAACTATAAGTTCTTTCGTTCTTAGAAATAATTTTCTCCCAGTCCCATTGATCAACATAGGCAGAATGAAGTAAATCAAGATCTTCATCACGACGGATGGCATTCATGTCAGTATATAATCCTTTACTATGCTCAAAATTATATTTTTTAAGAGCCATACGCTTCCACTTTGCTAAGGATTGGACGATTTCAACGTCTTTACCAATTGCTTTAATATCAAATCTAACTGCACGTTCGTAGCCGTTAAGATTGTCATTAAGTCCAGTCTCCGGAATAACAAATAATGGAGCAGATACACGTGTAAGCTCTAATTTTTTTCCTAGAAGCTTTTCAAAATTGTCTTTTACAAACTTAATAGCAACTTCAGTTTCTAGTAGATTTAAGATTGGTTTATAATCTTTCATTTTAACACCTCCGTTTTGTGTAAATTATAACACTATCTTTTTGAAAACTACAAGAAGAAAATGCTTACATTTGCATTTTTTAACACTTTTTATAGGTTTAAAGTAATTCTTCAAATAATTATATTAAAGTAAATAGGAAAAAATACATAAATGTATAATTACAAAAATGTACATACATAAAGATAAATTTATATAAATAATTTGTTAATGACAATTTTTAAAGCATATAGAAATAAAAGTAAGAGATGTTAAGGCAACTATTACTGATTCAGGCAGATTCAAATGCAATTAGATAAAATCTATTTGACGCAATATTACGACATAGATTTATTAAGAAAAGCGGGATATAACAAATTTAAGATAACGGGAACATTAGATGTGAAGAAAATCGATGCTGGATATCGGCATATATTTTTCTTTAGTATAGATGAAACAAATGATAAGTATTGTTTAAATGGTGCCGATGGCCATCAATTTGAAATAGATTCAGATAAAAAATAACTAGTTATGTAAAATATTCTTTTACAGAAACAATTTCTAATAGAGAATTAAAAGAATATTTATATATAAGATATGAAGCGTCAGGTAAATTTGAAGATACATGGGTAAATAAAAATGTCCTTGTAAATATCACTCCTATAAAATAGTATTAATATAATAAAATCTTTTATAAATCAATAGACAAAAGAAGTCAGTAATGATATAATAAGGGCATAACGAGGTATAAAGATGAAGATAGTAAAAAATAATAATGTTTCAATAAAAATAAATGAGTTAGGAGCAGAACTTAAGTCATTTAATGTTTTTGGAAAAGAATACATATGGTATTCTGACCCTAAGTTTTGGGGTAGATCAGCACCATTTCTATTTCCAATTGTTGGTTCAATAAAAGATAAAAAAACAATAATTAATGGAAAAGAATACTTTCTATCGCAACATGGATTCTTACGTGATCAAGAATTTATTGTAAAAAATGAAAATAGTAATTATATTGAATTTGAGAACACTTATTCAGAAGAAACACTAAAGCTATATCCATTTAAGTATAAAGCTAATGTTAGATATGATATTAATGATGATTCTGTAAAAACAAGTATTACCATAACAAATTTAGGTGAAGACATAATGCCTTTTAATATAGGTGGTCATCCTGCTTTTAATTGCCCATTAGAAAAAGATGAAAAGTTTTCAGATTATAGGATTATTTTCTCTAAAGAAGAATCATTTGCTTCTCCCAAAGTATGTGCAGGGGGATTATTAGACTTTAGTACTAAAGTATATGAGCAAAAGAATATAAAAGAATTACAACTAAATAAAGAAATATTTACTATTGATACAATACTAATAACAAATGTAAAATCAAAAGAAGTAAAACTTGTGAATAAAAATAATAAAGGAATTCAATTCATATATGATGATTTTTCAACGCTTGCGATTTGGACTCCATATAATGAAGCACCATTTATTTGTCTTGAACCATGGATTGGATATAATGACAAGGTAGACACTAATGGTCAATACCTAACAAAAGATAATCTAGTAAAACTAAAGAAGGGTGAATCGTTCACAGCAAGTTATACAATAAGGGCACTTAACTAGGTGTCCTTTTCAACTTGTAGATTTTAAACATTAAAAAGTACGTATGGAGTATAATGTATACGTAAAAAGGAGGAAGTGTATATGAGTATTTTAAAATCAAAAATCATTCGTAACTTCGTAAACACAATTTATTTATTTGGACTTAATGCTTCAAGTGAGGTTCGTCAAATTATTATCAATTATCTTGAAAAAGTATTTAATTATAAATTAGATGATGAAACTAAAGATATTCTTCTTAATGATAGATTATCTCTTGAAGAAATAAATCTCTTTTTCCGAAAATACAAATATATGCTTTTGGATGGAGATGAAGTTGGAGAATTAGAAGAAGTAAAAAAAGTATATGAAGTAGCACGTGAAAGTATTAACTTATTTACAAGCTTAGAAATAAAAGTTGAAGATGATAGTATTTCAGTTCTTAAATCATTTGAAACTTTACAAGAAGCTTTTAGTAAAAACTTAATTCTTGCTAATAGTATATATGGAGTAATTTATTATAATGGAATATTTAAGGATATAAATGTTGATAAAGCTAATATGTACTTTATAAAGAATGCTTTATGGAATAATGAATTTGCTATGTTAGCCTTAGCATTAAATTATAAAGAACAAAAAGATTATGAAAAGAGTTTATATTGGGAACGCATGGCGATGAAAATGAACTTTTTAGAAGAATGTGAAGAATATGATTTGCCAAAAAATGTTATCAAAAAAATAGAAAAAGAAGTTGAAAAGGATTATGAAATACATAAACTTTTAAAAGATGATCGTGCAAGTAGCCAATACAACTTACAAACTTATAATCCAAGTTTATCAAAAATACTTTATGATAAATCATTTAATATTACTGAAAAGAAAGCTTTACTTTTCACACAACAAAAAATGGATTTTTCACATGTAAGTGCTTTAGTATGCGAAAAGAAAAAATATGAATTATCAAAAATAAAATATAGTTTCCGTGCTGATGAGCAAGAAAGATTGATTAAAGCTTTAAAAGTTATCACAAGTAAAGAAAATAACTATCCATTAATTATAAATTGTGAAAGCAAAGAAATTATTAATTTATATTCTAACTTTATTAATGAATATTTTAAAAATGATATCGTAAAAGATTTAGATGCCACTAGATGTGATTATAATGCTCTTTTAAGAACATATGCACAAAATAACTATTTATATCAAATAGTAACTCAAAATGGATCTAATAATATAGTTATGAAATATCATAACTTACATGAAGTAAAAGATTCTAATCTTTCAATGTTCTTAAGTTTATTGAATCCTAATGAGAAGTATTTCATTCAAGATTTGATGGCATCTGTTGATAAGAGTCATTTAATTAATATTATCTTTGTACAAAATTTACATTCATTAGATAGCCGCATTTTACAATCTTCAAATATCATAACTTTAAAGAAAGAAACAGAAGAAGAAAAAGAAGAAATTGTTCGCACAAAATTCTTAATTGAATTAGAAAACAAAGGAATCGAATATTCAAAAGAATATGATAAGTATATAGATAAAATAGCATCTACAATATCATTTGAAAGAATATTTGAAGTAATCAATGAAGTTGTATCACGTGTTAGTTTCGAAACTGAAGATGTTCTTAATGAAATAATTGTACAAGCTAAAAACTCTCGTACAATTGGGTTTTAGGAGGTAAATTATGAATCGTAAAATTGATTTAATTAGTAAAAATCGTGAAAACACACCATTTTATGATTTTAAGGATATAAAAAAATTATGTAAAGATCCTAATAATGAATATTTTGGTAAGTGTGTTCCTTATAATGAACTTGAAAACTATGAAACAAATTGTATTCCTATTGCTCACTTTTATGATGATAACAACAAATTACAAGTTGTATTTTCAAGAGATCCTTCTCATGCTTTAGGTATTGGATGTACAGGAGCAGGAAAAACAACTTCTTTAGTAATTCCTAAAGTTAATATTTTATCATCTCTTAAAAATAAACCATCATTTATTATCATTGATGTAAAAGGAGAACTTCATGATAAATTAAGTGGTCATTTGAAAGAAAAAGGATATAATATAAAAGTTATTGATTTAGACGAACCAGAATATAGTGCATCATGGAATCCTTTATTAAGCATTTATGATAAATATATAGAAGCACATGAAATTGTCAAGAAAGTTGTTGAACATACAGATAGTATCTCAGATTATCCAAATCTTTCAAAGTTTGCATATAAAGGGAAACCAAGTGTATGGTATGAATTTGATGATGTTGCTTATAGTGATTTAACAAATCTTAATAAAGCAATAAGTCATAAAAAAGAAAAGTTAATAGCCGATGTATCTGAAGAAATACGCGACTTATCATATATGTTTATCGTAACCCAAAACTTAGATGATCCTCACTGGGATGATACAGCTCGTGACTTGTTTGCAGGTGTAATCTTTGCAATGCTTGAACGTACAATACTTGAAGATGGTAAATGCTTAACAAGGAATCAGTTTAACTTACGAAACATTGTTAATGCCATCTTAGCATCAAGAGAAGATGATTTAAAGAGATTTATTAACAATAGCGATAGACGTGGGGAAGCTTATCGATTTGCAACAAGAATCGTTAATATGGAAGCAGAGAAAACTAAATCATGTTATTTTGGCGTTTTATCGACACAACTTTCACCATTTAAGAGTTATGCTATTCAAAAGGTTACAATTAAGAATACAATAGATTTTGATAGAATTACTGATGAACCAGAAGCAGTTTTTATCAAAATGGATGACTTGAAAGAATCTAATTACAAATTAGCTCAATTAATAATATTAAGATTATATCAACAAATCAAAAATATAGCTAAGAAAATGCCTGGAAGAACTCTTGCTAAACCTGTGCATTTTATCTTAGATGAATTTGGCAATTTCCCAAAATTTAATGAGTTTGCCAAAATGATTAGTGTGAGCCGTAGTTATAATATATGGTATACAATGATTGTTCAATCGTATAGCCAACTTAAAATGATTTATGGTGAAGGTGTATCAAATGTTATTATCGAAAATAGTAACATGAGATTATTCTTTGGTACAAATGATTTCTATACTATGAAGAGTTTTTCAGAGGCTTGTGGGAAGAAAGCTAAAATATCTGAAGTAGCTTATTTGAATGTCAATTCATCTAATTTGTCAGCATGCCCAATTGAAGAATTTCCAACTGTACCGGTGTCTGATTTATCAAAGATTGATACATCTGAAGTTTATATAACATGCTTTAGAATGCCAGTGTTACATTCAAGGATGGAAAGATATTATTTAGTTAAAGAGTTTGAACCTCTTCCACCAGTTGAATATAGAGTAATTGACAATATTGAAATCGGAACTAAGGAATATACATTTGATATTGGCGAAGATGATAACATATTCTCAGGAAAGAAACAATTCCCATCAAAATATGTTCCAAATAAGAAAAAAGAAGCTGATATAACAAAGAAAATGTTAGCTTATTTTGAAGAATTATTAATCATAAAGAAACCTGGTAAAAATGCTATACGTTCATTTATAGAAGTATCACGTACTATTTTGCCTATGTATATACTTGATTATTTAAGTAATGTTAATGAAAGAAATATTTATATGGATTATAGGGAGTTATCAAAAAACAATTTGATTACGAAAACAACGTTCTATAAAACATTAAATAAAGAAATAGTCACTGCGTTCTTGGAAAACGAAATAGAAAGCTTAGATGTTAATAAAGAAAGCTTTATGGATGATTTACGAAAAAGATTTGATGAAGTAATATTTAATTCGATGAACTATGCAGTAGCAATTTTCCCTCAAGAATTCTCTGAAAATCTTAAGTTTATACGAGATGATTTCGATACAAACACTTTAGATTACTTAAAAGAATTTATATTAAAATAATTATATTTACAAAAATTTTTAAAAAACCCTTTATAAATTTAATAAAATGTGATATAATCAGTTAGTAAATTTTAAAAAAAGATTGGAGATATATTTATGGAAATGATTTCTGCAATAGATCTACGTGCTGGAAATACATTTGAGTATAACAATAGTGTATGGCAAGTTTTAGATCAAAACTTTATGAAACCTGGAAAAGGAAATGCTGTAATGCGTGTACGTATGAAAGATTTAAGAAGTGGTTCAATTATTGAAACTACTTTAAATCCAAACAATAAATACAAGAAATGCATTATTGACAAAAAAGAAATGTTATTTTCTTATATTGAAGGCGATAGTTATGTATTCATGGATAATGAAGATTATAGCACTCTTGAACTTCCAAAAGAAAGACTAGAATGGTATAAAAACTTTATGATTGAAGGCGAAACAGTTTGTATCGTAATGATGTGTGAAGGTGAAATTCTTGGAGTTCAAACAAAGGATGAAAAGGTTACACTAACTGTTACACAAGCTGAACCAGCTGTAAAAGGTAATACATCACAAACAGCTAGAAAGAAAGTAACTCTTGAAACTGGTTTCGAAGTAGAAGTTCCTCTATTTATTGAAGAAGGCGATAAGATTATTGTTAATGTTAACGATGGATCTTATTGTTCAAGAGCATAAAAAAATAAAAAAGGTAAAAAGGCTGATGGATGTTATCTATTAGCTTTTAATTTTTAGATGTTTAAAATTAATTTATCAAAAATTAATTTGCCTATTGATATATCTTATTATGATACTTTGCCTGAAGAAAATTATTATGTTTTCATTGATGATGAGAATAACATAGTAGAAGGTAAAATCAATATAGATATTTCTAAACTAGACGAAATAAAAATAATCAAAATTATTAGAAATATCCTATATGTAAATGAATTGTATGTTTATGGAAGTATTGGTGCATATTACGAGAGATTTTCATTAAAGAATATTGATTGTGTCTACAAACGCAAAAGAAAAATATATTTTGTAGCATATAATAAAACATATAATTATAAATCAGACATATTCAGTTTAAGAGGAAATTTACTTCTATTTGGTTTTAAAAAAACGAAAAAAGGCATGTGGATAAATCCACTTAGCGAAAGGATAAAAAAAGAATCAATTTTAAATTCAAAAGCGAAAAAATATTTGTATGATAATATAAACTTCTAAGAAAAAGGTGAAAAAAATGTTAGTATGTTTAGATGTTGGTAATACACATATAGTGTTAGGTGTATATAATAATGAGGAATTAAAAACTTATCGTATTTGTACAAATCCTAATGCTACTAGTGATGAACTAGGAATCAAAATAAAAGAAATATTAAATTTCAATTATAAAAATGCAACAAAATATGATTTTGTAATAAGTAGCGTTGTCCCCAAAATAGATCTTGCCATAAAGAAGATGTGTGCAAAGTATTTCAATTGTGAAGCATTGTTTGTGGAACAAGGAGTTAAAAGTGGAATTAAAATAAGACTTGATAACCCTAAAGAGCTAGGTGCAGACATTTTAGTTGGCGCAGTAGCTAGTGTAAGTCAATATGGTGGTAATTGTTTAGTAATTGACATCGGAACCGCAATGACAATGGTATATGTAAACGAAAATAAAGAGCTTTTAGGAGGAACTATTTTTCCTGGAATGCATACATCTTTTTCTAGTTTGATGTCTAAAGCAGCAAAACTTGAAGAAGTTTCTTTTGAAAAACCTAAAGATATTATCGGAACAGATACTAAAAGTTGTTTACAAAGTGGTATGATTTATGGATATTTAAGCCTTATTGAAGGATTAATAGAAATGTATAAAAAACGACTTGGAGAGTTCAAAGTTGTTATAACTGGTGGTGAAGCAGCACTTTTAAAAGAATTTTTCAAAGATAAAGATTATATATTTGATGACGAACTCTTAATAAAGGGTTTAAAAATTATTTATGAAAAGAATAAATAAAAAAATCATCCTTACATATATGAACAAATAACTCATATAATGTAATGGGTGATTTTTTTTGAATAATAAAGGACCATTAATGTTTATTAATACAGTGCAAGAAAATAAGAATTTTGAAACTGGCAAAAAAAAGTTTGACAGTCGCTTCGTAAAAAAACAAGTAGAAACTAAAGAAATTAGAACAATTCTAATTGACAAAAGTAAAATAGAAAATGTTGTTGTACTATATAAACACAATATGCCTGTAGTATGTGAGATTTCTTTAGATGATATCGTTTATGAGGGAATACCAACAGATATTTTTATAACTCCTGACAAACAAGAATTAGATGTTCTAGTAAATGAAGAACATATAAAAGTTGATTTATCAAAAATTAGAGATTTCAAAATATTAGAGATTTAGTTGTTCCCACAAGTTCCTGTACAAGCTTCACAGCAAATAGGTGCGTGACATTGTAAGCCACAAATGCAATCAATCTTTAAAATTGTTGTATAGTTAGTGCAAGTATAAGCATTATCTGTAACTGTAATTAAACGTAAAACTACGCAATCATTTTTGATGTTTTCAATTCTAAAAACATTAGTAGTTGCAGTTGAACCAACTTCAGGCAAAGTAACTGTATAAGTGTTTCCGCAGCACAAGTAACAAGTAATAGGTTTAGTGTTATAGAAAGCAGAAATTAAAGAACCTTCACATCCCTCACAAGCACTTTGAACAGTTGCTGCTTTTTGCATTTGATCGATTTTTGCAAGTGTGTCATAAATAAAACCACGATTTGTAGTTGGAGTAGTAGTTTGAGGAGTTTGATTAATACATGCCATTTATTTCACCTCACTTTCAATACTATAATATGAAACAAATGAAAAAATGGTAATGTTATATAACTATTTTTAATAAACTTTTAAAAAGTATATTGGTTTTTTTTGTAAATGGTGGTATAATATAGAATATATGAAAAAGACTATATGGAGGAATATATTATGTTTTTAGAAGCATCACAAACAAATGAAAATATGGCTTTAATAATGCTAGGTATTTGTATTATTCCAATTGCCGTTTTAATTGTACTTGCTTTTGTAATGAAGTTTAAAAAGGTATCAAAATCAAAATTAACAAAAGAAGATAATACTAATGCTGAGGTTGATCCTGAAGTTAGAAAAGAGTTCTATGATGCATATGGTGGTGAAAGTAATGTTACATCAGTTACATCTGAACTAAGTCGAATAAAAGTAAAAGTTAATAATGTGGAACTTGTAAATACTGAAAAATTAAAAGAATTAGGTGCCGTTAATGTTTTAATTATCGGTGATGAAGTACGCGCATCTTTCTCTGACCGCGTTAGTTATGTATATAATATAATGAAATAGGTAAATTATGAATAAAATTGATGAAAAAATAATAGCTAATATTCGTGTTGTAACACAAGAAATGATCACAGGTGCTAAATCGGGTCATCCCGGAATAGCATTAGGTGCTGCTCCAATTATGCATGCATTATATTCACGTGTACTTAAAATTACTTCAAAAAATAGTAAATGGCACAATAGAGATAGATTTGTATTAGCGGCAGGACATGGTTCAAGTTTGCTATATACTATGCTTCATCTATATGGATATAAAGTATCAGTTGAAGATCTAAAATCATTTAGAAAGATAAATAGTTTAACACCAGGACATCCAGAATATGGACATACTGATGGTGTTGATGCAACAAGTGGACCATTGGGTCAAGGAATACCTATGGCTGTAGGAATGGCACTTTCTGAATTATTTTTAGAAGCAAAATATAATAAAGAAGATATCACTTTATTCAATAATTATACATATGTATTATGTGGCGATGGTGACTTGCAAGAAGGAGTTACATGTGAAGCTCTAAGTTTAGCTGGTAATTTAAAACTAAATAAACTAATAATTTTATATGATTCAAATGACATTCAATTAGATGGTAAAGTTGCTGATTGTAATACAGAATCAACACAAAAGAAAGTTGAAGCTATGAATATCAACTATTTAAGAGTTGCTGATGGTGAAAACATTGACGACATTGTAAACAAAATAGAACTTGCAAAGAAAAGCGATAAGCCAACACTAATAGAAATAAAAACAATTATTGGTAAAACATCTAGTTTAGAGAATACATGTGCAATTCATGGGTCCCCATTACCTTTAGAAGAAGTAATTAAAATGCGTGAAGCTATTGGTGGTAAGCCATTTGAATTTACTCCAGAAGTATATGAATGTTATAAACGTAAGTGTGAAGAAAATAATCTAGTATATCTACAAGAAGAAAAAGTTCTCAAAGAATATGCGGAAAAATATAAAGCAGATTATCTTGAACTCAACTTATTCTATAATGGTAATGACCAAATTACTAAGAATGATTTTATGTTAGATTTTGATGAAACATACTCGAAAGCAACAAGAAATGCTGCCGGAGAAGTAATGAATTCATTAACTTCTATGTGCCCAATCATAATTGGTGGTTCAGCTGATTTATCAAAATCAACTTGTATAAAAGGTGCTGATGGCAATTACAATTATACAACAAGAACAGGAAGAAATATTCTATTTGGAGTACGTGAACATGCTATGGCTGCTATTTGCAATGGTATCTCTCTAAATGGAATAACAAAGGCTTTCTGTGGAGGATTCTTTGTCTTCTCTGACTATATGAAACCTGCAATTAGGATGTCAGCATTAATGCATTTACCTGTAATGTATTTCTTTACACATGATAGCATTGCCGTTGGTGAAGATGGACCTACACATGAACCTATTGAACAATTAACAATGCTTAGAGCAATTCCTAATCTTAATGTGATTAGACCATGTGGAAGGGAAGAAGTAAAAGAAGCTATTACGATAGCTTACAACTCAAAAGATAACCCAACAGCCATTATTCTTTCAAGACAAGGACTTTTAGAAAGTCGTACAAAAGAAAATTCTCAAGAAAATTTATCTTTAAAAGGTGCATATATAATTAGTAAAGAACAAAAAAATCTCGATGCTGTAATCATTGCCTCAGGGTCAGAAGTTCCTTTAGCAATAAGTGCTCAAAAAGTTTTACTAAACGAAGGTATAGATATAAGAATAGTTAGTATGCCTTCAATGTTCTTATTTGATAAAATGGATAGTGACTATAAAGAAACCATCGTTCCAACAAAGGTAAAGAAAATTGCAATTGAAATGAGTGAAGCAGCTCATATGTATAAGTATGTTAAGGATGGCGAAGTAATTAATATAAAAACATTTGGATTATCAGGAAAAGCAAGTGATGTCTTAGACTCATTCGGATTTACTACAGAAAAGATAGTTCAAAAAATCAAAGAAATTATAAATAAATAATCAAAAAGATAAAAAATCATCTATTCACTGAGTAGATGATTTTTATGCATTTACTTTAAATTTTGTGATATTCTCTGCACGACATTACTTTTTTCACTATTATTTAAATTATTCCAGTAAACTTCAAACATAACACCTAAACCTGGCAAAATTGTTTCTGATTTACTAGTTGTTGCATCATCAATAATTTCTTTTATTGCCTCAGTGTTAGATGTTGATAAATTCTCAATAACAGCTTTTCTTAAATCTAAGTTCATATTTTTCCTCCAAAAATAAATTTACTATATTAATTTAACCCAAAATGTGATATACTATACACTGAGGTGCTAAAAATGATTAATTTTGAAAAAGAATATTTGAAATATAAAAATGAAATTATTGATGAAACTATGAAACTTATAAACATTCCTAGTGTACTAAACGAAAATGAAGAAGTTGAAGGCAAGGTTTATAAATTTGGATATAATAACAAATTAGCTTTAGATTACTTTTTATCTTTAGCTAGTAAAATGGGCTTTAAAACAAAAAACATAGAAAATGTTTGTGGACATGTTGAGTATGGTGAAGGTGAAGAAATTTTTGCGTGCTTATGCCATTTAGATGTTGTGCCTGCAGATGGTGATTGGAATAATCCACCTTTTGAGTCATGGATTGAAGATGGAAAAATCTTTGGAAGAGGATCATCTGATGACAAGGGCCCTGCTGTAGCTTCGCTTTACGCACTAAAGGTTTTAAAAGATCTTAATGTGAAACTAAAGAGAAGAGTTCGTTTAATTGTAGGTACAGATGAAGAAACGTATTCACGTGGTTTAAAGAGATATTTAGAAGTAGAAGAAAAACCAACATTAGGAATATCTCCTGATGCAGACTTTCCTATTATTTATGGTGAAAAAGGAATAGCCTCTTTAATGATAAAGTCTAAAAATGAAAGTGGTATTAGAGCGGTTGGAGGAGTTAGATATAATGTAGTTGCTCCATGGACAAAAGTTAAAAAAACTATCGATACAAAATATTTAGAGGATTTATCAAATGTAACTTGTGATAATGATGAGTATTATATAGAAGGTAAGAGTGCTCATGCAATGGAACCAGATAATGGAATTAATGCTATTAAAGATTTTGTTAAGGCATCTTATAAAAAATTAAATAGTAAATTCATTGATTTTATATATGAAAATCTTATGAATACAAGACTTAAAAGTATGGGCTTAGATGTGAGATCTGAGGAAATGGGCGATCTTACAATGAATATTGGTTTATTAAAAATGGATGAGAACTGTGAATTAGGTATTAATATAAGATATCCTAATGTTCTTGATTTTGATAACTTTGTAAATAGTTTCAAAGAAAAAGCAGCCCAATATGGTCAAGAAGTTGTAGTGGTAAGTAACACAAACCCTCATTATGTAAATCCAAACTCTGACTTTATCAAAACATTACATGCTTCATATATAAAATATACAAACGATAATTCCCCACTTAAAACAATAGGTGGAGGTACATATGCTCGTGATATACCTAATGGCGTTGCATTCGGAGTTAAATTTCCAAATGAAGAAGAAATGGCCCATGAAGCAAATGAATTTATTAGAATTGATAGTTTAATAAAAGCAGGAATCATCATAACTGATGCTATTTATAACGTCAATAAAGAGGATTAATATGAGATTACGAAAGGTTAAGAACGTTGAAGAAAAAATAAAAGAATATGAAGGGTTTATCATTTTTGAGCCTGAGTCAAAAAAAGGTTCTTGGCATAAACTTTTCGGTAATAATAATCCTATACATATGGAAATAGGTATGGGAAAAGGAAAGTTCATTATGGAAATGGCCCAAAAAAATCCGAATATTAATTATATTGGATGTGAACTGAGTGAAAGCATAATATACAAAGCAGCCAAAAAAATGGTCGGAATTCCTAATTTACTATTAATAAATTATGATGCTTTAAAGTTAGATTCTGTTTTTGAAAAAGGTGAAATTAGCAAAATATATCTTAATTTCAGTGATCCATGGCCTAAATCTAGACATGAAAAACGAAGACTAACTAGTGATGCTTTTTTGAATGTTTATGAGAAAATATTAAAAGACAATTCAGAAATAGAGTTTAAAACGGATAATAGAGGATTATTTGAGTACTCTGTGATATCTTTAAATAAAAAGGGATATGAGTTTCTGGATATATCATTTGATTTACATAACAGTCAAAAAGAAGATATCGTAACTACAGAATATGAAGATCGTTTCTCACAAATGGGAAATGTAATATATTACATAAAAGTGAAGGTGAAATAAATGAATATTGAATTATACAAAAAAATATCATCAATGCATGGCCCAAGTGGCAATGAACATAATATGAAAGCATATATGAAAGAAGCACTAAAAGATGCTGATGAAATTTTAGAAGACCGTATGGGAGGAGTTTTTGGAGTATTCAAAGGAGAAAAAGAAGGACCAAAGATTATGATATGCGCTCATATGGATGAAGTAGGTGCAATTATAACTGATATCACGAAAGATGGATTTATGAAAATAACAAGCATTGGCGGTGTTAATCCAGAAGTATTAGTATCTTCAAATGTAAATATTGAAACAAAAGATGGAAAATTAATTAAGGGAGTAATCAGTTCAATCCCTCCACATATTTCCAAAGATAATAAACTTGCAATCGAAGATTTAACACTTGATATCGGAGCAATAAGTGATGAAGAAGTTAGAAATTTAGGAATCGAAATAGGATGTTTTGTATCACCTGTAGATTATTTCTATGTAACTGAAAACGGAAAACGAATGGTAAATAAAGCTTTTGATGATCGTATGGGTTGTGCAATAGTTTTAGAATTAATTGAAGAAATCAAAAACATAAAGCATCCTAATACAATTATTTTAGGTGGAACTGTTCAAGAGGAAGTAGGATTACGTGGTGCACGAGTTGCAACTCCACTTGTAAACCCTGATTTATTCTTGACAATTGATGTGAGCCCGATGATGGATTATTTAGGAAAACCAAATGAAGGCGCACTTGGAAAAGGCTTTTTGTTAAGATACTTTGATCCTGGTTGTATAATGCCATTAAAGTTAAAGAATTATATCATATCACTTTCTGAAAAGAATAATATCAAATACCAAATGTTTAGATCAAGAGGTGGAACTGATGCTGGTGCGGCACAGTATGCAGGGTATGGAACTCTCGCAACAACTTTAGGAGTACCAGGAAGATATATTCACTCTCCAGCATCAATGGTAGATTTAGATGATGTTAATTCAGTAAAAGAAATTGCCAAAAAGATAATTGAAGATTTTGATAATGATAAATTGAAAGAAATATTAAATTAAGAAAAAAAGTTGACACTATTATTTAGTGCCAATTTTTTTAATAAACTGATAAAAATTATTTAATTGAAACCAAATCAAAAATATGATAAAATAAAGACAAAAAAAGGAGGACGTCAAAATGAAAGGATTAATAATACTTGCAAATGGATTCGAAGATACAGAAGCTCTAACAACTATTGATATATTATCAAGAGCAAAAATTGCTTTAGATAAGGTAAATATGGAAAGCAGTAAAGAGGTAGTAACACAATATCAAAATGTAGTTTTAGTACCTCTTAAGTTTGATGAGATTAGTGAAGATGACTATGATTTTCTAATAATACCTGGAGGAAAAGCTGTAAAAGAAAAATTATATAATGATAAAAGAGTAGAGAAACTTGTTAGAAAATATGCTAGTGAACAGAAATTAATATGTGCAATATGTGCAGGACCAATGGTAATAGGTAAACATGGATATTTTGCTAACAAAAAGTTTACGTGTTTTTCTGGCTGTGAAAAAGGAATATCAGGAATATATACTAATGAAGGAGTAACTGTTTCTGGGAACTTCATTACTGCAAAATCAATGGCATACACTATTGAGTTTGCTCTAGAAATTGTGAAAAAATTGCTTGGAAAAGAAACAATGGAAAAAGTAAAGAAGAGCATTTATTCATTATAAAGAGGTGTTAAAATGAAAAAGGTAAAGAAATTATGGATTGTTGTTGGTATTGGAATAATGATATTTTTTATGATTATTCTAATATCAGATATAATTGCTGCTGGAGAAAAAATAAGAAAAATAAGTCCATACTTAGAATATGGCTTTTATGTATTAACTGTTCTTTTGTTTTATTTTCTAATTTTTAACCCTTTAAGAATAATTTTGTTCTCACCAAGTTTTTCAATTGTAACGGTTGTAGATGAAGAAAATGAAAAGAACTTAAAAGTATATAAAAGAATTGTAAAAACATTAAAAGATGCCAAAAGCATTAATGAGGATGATGTTAAAAGGTTAGAAAGCTGTGAAACATCTGGGGAACTACGTGAAGAATTAAGCTTAGTATTTAATTCATCTATAAAAAAAGAAATAAATCGTATTATTAGAAAAAATGCAAAAACAGTTTTAGTATCTACAGCAATATGTCAAAGTGGGAAATTAGATATGTATACTGTTATCAGCATAAACATTAAAATGATTAAAGAAATAGTTGTTAAATGTGGATTTAGACCAAGTTATCCTAAACTTGGAAAACTTGCTGTCAGAGTCTTTTCAACTGCACTAATAGCAGAAAGTTTAGAAGGACTAGACTTTTCTGACATTTTTCCTCAATCAACTGTTAACTATTTAGCTGATGTTCCATTAGTTAAACCTATAGCAACAAGTTTAATCGGAGGAATCTCTAATGCCCTTTTAACACTAAGAGTTGGAGTAGTAACAAGGAATTATTTATTCTCTGAAGGAAAACTAAACAAAGATGAAATAAGAACAAAAGCCATCAAAGAGTCATTAAAAATTATACCTGGAGTTATAAAAGATGCTTTTGCTTACTTTCCAAATAAAATAATTAAAGCTTTTACCAAAAATAAAACAGAAGAAACTGACTAAAATATTTAATTAATCATATACTAAAAATAGGTGATTAAATTGTTTGTTGATTGTGTTTTTGAAGGTGGAGGGATAAAAGGATTAACATATGTTGGTGTTTTAGAGTATTTTGAAGAAAATGGATTTCAGGTTCATAAAGCAGTAGGAACAAGTGTCGGTGCGATTTTCGCAGCTTTAGCAGTTGCAAAATTTTCTGTAAAAGAAATCAAAGTGATTATTGAAAGTCTTGACATAAAAACAATAATTTCTCGAAATAAATTTGTTACGTCTATAAAAGGCTTAGGAATGAATAACATATATGAACTTGAAAAAAAACTCGATGAAATATTAAAAGCCAAAAACATATCTACATTTAGAGATATAAAGTTCGGAAATGATTATCGTTTGAAAGTAGTAACAACAGATTACAAGTTGAGAAAAGAAGTAGTCATTCCCGATGATTTGCCTAAGTATCATATTGATAAAGATTCATTTAAAGTAAGCAAAGCTTTAGCAATGAGCGCTTGCTTGCCATTAGTTTATTCGATTTATGAATATCATAATTATAAATTTATTGATGGAGGAGCAACAAATAAATTTCCAATTGAATTACTAAGTAATTCTAAAAATCCTATTGTTGGATTAAAGATAGGAAAAGACAATCAGATTATAAAATCATTCCAAAACAAAGTTTTTAAAAGCTCCGATGAAAAAAAAGAAATAAACAATTCTTTTATAATCAAAATTGACACATTAGGATTAAGAGCAAGCCAATTCTCTAAAGGTCTAGATAATAAAGAAGATTTATACAAAGCAGGGTATTTAAGTATCAAAAATTATTTTCGTAATTTATAAAATTATATTGAAGTAAAAGACAAAATATGGTACAATATACCCAAAACGAGGCGGTGAAAATAATGGGAGACAAAAAAACGGATTCTTCAAAAATTAAAAAGAAAAGAATGCTGATTGAGGAAATTGATTCAGAGAATGAAGAAAAAGAAAAATTAGAAGAAAAGGTTGAAGTAGTTGTTCGTGATGATGAAACTTCAAAGAAATTAGAAGCTTTAAAAAAACAAGCAGTAGCTAACAAACCTAAGAAATATACAAGTGAAGAAAAAGACAATAGTGTAATGGAAGAAGAAACAGTAGTGGATGAAAGCGTCGAAAGATTTTTAGATGTTGATATCAGTGAAGGCTTAAATGATGAACAAGTAAACAAAAGAATAGAACAAAAACTAACAAATGATACGAATGATGGAAAAGGAAAATCAATATTAGAAATTGTTTTAAGTAATATATTTACTTTCTTTAACATTTTATACTTTATCATTTTTATAGCTTTAATTCTTTTACAAGAAAAACAAATTACAAATTATTTCTTTGTCCTTGTAGTTACATTTAATTTAGGTATCGGAATATATCAAGAAATAAAAGCAAAAAAGACTGTTGATAAAATGAAAATAATGTCAGCACCAACTGCTTTAGTAATAAGAAATGGAAAGAAATTAGAAATTCCAGTAAGTGAAGTTGTGCTCGATGATATAGTAATGTTCTCTTCAGGAAAGCAAATATGTGCTGACTGTATAGTTTTAGAAGGAAATGTTGAAGTTAACGAAGCATTGTTAACTGGTGAATCAGATGCCATTATCAAACAACCTGGAGATAAATTATTTTCTGGAAGTTTTTTATCAAGTGGAACTTGTGTTGCCCGTGCTGATCACGTTGGTAAAGACTGTTTCATAGAAAAGATGAGTGCTGATGCCAAAAAATACTCACCACCAAGATCAGAATTGTTGAAGACATTAAAAACTGTAATAAAAATAATTTCAATTTTAATATTCCCAATTATTGTATTATATGTTACTGCACAACTGGGAACCCAATTTTCTGAATGGAATTTAGAAGATGTTAGAAAAACTCTTAAAGATTCATCATTTATAATTCTTGCAATGATACCATCAGGATTATTCTTGTTAACTAGTGTAGCATTATTTGTGGGTGTAGGTAGATTAAGTAAAAACAATACTTTAGTTCAAGAATTATATTGTATTGAGATGCTTGCTCGTGTTGATGTTTTATGCCTAGACAAAACAGGAACAATCACAGATGGAACAATGAGAGTATGTGATTGTGTTGAAGTTAATAATCATACAGACTATACAATCAGGGAAATAGTTGGTTCAATGATGAATGCGTTTGAAGAGACAAACCCAACAAGCGAAGCCTTGATTAAATATTTTGATAAAAATAATGTTTTAACCCCTCAAGAAGTTATTCCTTTTTCTTCGAAAAGAAAGTATAGCGCAGTTACTTTTGTTGAAGAAGGAACATTTATTATTGGAGCTCCTGATTTTGTTATTAAAGACCAATATGATAAAATTAGTGCTAAAGTAAAAAGATTCTCAGAACAAGGATGCCGTGTTTTAGTCTTAGGTTTTGTTTCCTCAAAACTAAAAGCTGAAGAACTTCCTAAGAATGTAAAACCAATAGCCATTATTGTTATTCAAGATCATATACGTGAAGATGCGAGTGATACAATAAGTTTCTTCAAACAAAACAATGTCGACATAAAGATAATTTCTGGTGATAATCCAGAAACAGTATCGAAAATTGCTGATCGAGTTGGCGTTGAACATGCTGATAGATGGATAAATCTAAATGGTATGACAGACGAAGAAATCGAAGAAAAGGTATTCGAGTACACTGTTTTTGGCCGTGTTACGCCAAGTCAAAAGAAATTGATTGTAAAAGTATTGAAGAAAAATGGTAAGATAGTAGCAATGACCGGTGATGGAGTTAATGATATTCCTGCTTTGAAAGAAGCGGATTGCAGTATAGCAATGGCCTCAGGAAGTGAAGCAACTAGATACGTTTCGCATTTAGTACTATTAGATTCTAACTTCTCTTCAATGCCAAAAGTTGTTAATGAAGGAAGACGTGTAATAAACAATATTCAAAAAACATCTTCACTTTATCTTACAAAGAATCTATTTGCAATGTTACTTGCAATTATGTACATAATTATAGGATTTTCAATTGATAAGAATTTCACATATAATAGATCATTTCCACTTCAAGCAAGTCATTTATTCTTAGTTGAAACAATTATTTTGGGATTCGGTACAACTTGTTTAGCAATGCAACCAAATACACAACTTGTAAGTGGTAAGTTTATTTCTAATGTCATAAAAGAAATTCTTCCAGGAGCTATTACGGTTTTACTATTCCAAATAATACTATTCTATGTCCAACAAATCCCTGCTAATGGTTCTCTTTTATTCCCTCATTTTGCTGATTCTCAAAGTAAATACTTTGTCTTTGAAACAATCTCGGCTCTAGTTATTACAGCAGTTATGCTTATGTGCTTTATTGAGGTTTGTAAACCATTTAATGGATTCCGTAAAATAGTTTTATCAATTATTATAGTATGTATTTTAGTTGTTCTAGTGGTTCCAGATTTAAGTGTGAAATTTAAATTTATGTTCTCTAACTTTACTGGTACGGAATGGCTATTATTAATAATCTTGCTTCAAGCAGCTTATCCTGTTATGATATGTGTTAAATTCATTCTTGGATTATTACATATAATACCAATGGATAAAAAAATGAGAGATTTATATCACTAAAATTATTAATACTGATACTAACCCTATCAGTATTTTTATTAAATTATAAAAAAACATTTACTTTTTAAAAAAAATATGTTATAATATAACGTAATGAAATTGTAAAATTTCATCCTTGCTTCAATAGAAGCCCAACGACCAGAAGGAGGTGCGAAGAATGAAAACTTATACAGGTATGTACATTATTCGTCCAACACTAACTGAAGAAGGATATCAAAAAGTTATAGCTGATATCAATGCTATTTTTACTGACAATGGTGGTAGTATTCTTGAAGTTAATGAATGGGGAATTCGCGACATGGCTTATGAAATCAATGATTTCAGAAAAGGCTATTATGTAAAATTTGTAGTTAACGCTACAAAAGAAGCTGTTGCTGAATACGATCGTATTTGTAATATCAAAGAAGATATTATTAGACACATTCTAGTTAAAGAATAATTTCAAAATCATAAGGAGAAAAGAGAATGAATAGAGTTATCTTAGTTGGCAGACTAGTAAAAGACCCAGAATTAAGAAAAACAAACAATGATATTGCTGTGGTTCAGTTTACACTTGCTGTAAATAGAACATACTCTCGTAATGGTGAAAGAACAGCAGATTTCATCAATTGTGTTGCTTGGAGAACTCAAGCTGAGAATCTTGCAAAATATATGCGTAAGGCAAGTCAAATTGGTGTAGAAGGCCAATTACAAGTTCGTACATATGAAGATAGTACTGGTGCTAAAAGATATGCTACTGAAGTAATATGCGACAATATTCATTTCCTAGAAGCAAAGAATACACGTGATGGTGGAGGCTTTTCAGATGTAAATACTTATGATATTCCCGACTATCAAGGTGGAGGCTTTGACGATGTATTTGGTGCAGTAAAAACTACACCAAGTGTGAATACAAAATCACCTAATCAGATAGAAGATCCATTTGCAAACTTAAAAACAAAAACGGGTGTATCTGATGATGATTTACCATTTTAGTAAACAGGAGGTATAAAAATGGCAAACAATTTTCGTGGTAAAAGAAAAAAGACATGCTATTTCACTGATAATAAAATTGAAAAAATAGATTGGACAAACGTTGAAATTTTAAGAAAGTTTGTTTCTGATCGTGGCAAAATTCTTCCTCGTCGTATAACAGGAACTAAAGCTATTTATCAAAGAGAATTAGCAGTAGCTATTAAACGTGCTCGTCATATGGCATTATTACCATTCGTTAGAGAGTAGTTTAATCATAAACAAAAAACAAATGTCCTTGAAAAAGGACTTTTTTTGTATAGACTTTCGATGAGGAAAAAAGTGCTTAACAATTACTTTAATCTTATGACGATTATAATCATAAAATATATTAAGAAATAAAATTAATGATTTTATTTTTAATAATAATGTGATATAATAGTTATGAATAGTTAATTATAGGTGAAATATATGAAAAAAATTAAAATACTAAATACTATAGAATACTTGTTTTTAATGTTTTCTAGTATAGCGGTAATTATTCTAATCGTATTTAACCAAAATAGATATGTTATTTTTGGCTTATTCATAATAATAGGTTTACTATTAGGCATAATAATATCCTCAACAATAAACCTAAAAAGGCAAAAACAAATAGATTGGCTAGAGGAAAGGATAAAACTAACAAATAGTATAGCTTATCGTGTAAAAATAGCTGGTGAAAAAGCTTTTACAGAAATACCCTTAGGAATCATTGTTTTTGATAATTCCTACAAAATTGAATGGGCAAACAATTATGCTAAAGAAATATTTTTATCACCTTTAGTTGATCGAAAACTTTCATTAGTTGATACTGATTTAGAAGTAAAAGCAAGAGCGCTAAAGAACTTTACAATTACTATATATGGTCATGAGTATGAAGTAGATGTTTTACATGATGATAATATAATGTTTCTAACAAATCGTACTGAATTGTTTGAATTAGAAAAAAAATACTTTGATAGAACTCAAGCTGCCGCAATCATAAGCTTAGATAACTTTGAAGAAGCCTTATCAACAGTTGATGCCCAAGCAAGAGCGATGACAGTGAGTGATATAATAGGTATATTAAGTGATTGGTGTCAAAAGTTTGGTCTCTTTATAAGAGGTTATTCTGAAAAGCAATATTTAGTTCTAATGAGCAGAGAGCAATTAGAACATGTAATGCAAGAACAATTTGATGTAGTTGATGCTGTAAATGAGTATTGTAATAATCAAGGCTTGAAAATATCTATTTCTATAGGTGTAGCCTGTTTCGATGTACAAATAACTGATTTAATGGCCAAAACAAGTGATATGCTTGATTTAGCCTTAAATAGAGGTGGAAACCAAGCAACAGTTTATATCGATGGAAAGATTAGATATTTCGGAGGCAAAGAAATAGGTTCAGAAATAAGACTTCCAATATATGTAAGAATGAAAACTGAAGATTTATGTGAACTTATTGAAAAATCTCCAGATGTAATGATAATGGCACATAGTAATTCAGATACAGATGCTTTTGGAGCTTGCGTTGGTTTACTAAAAATATGTATGGCTTTAGGCAAAGAAGCTAAAATCGTAATCGATGAAGACTTATGTGATGCAACAGTCAAAAAGATATTAAACGAAATTAGAGCTGAACATATCGGAATGAATGATTACTTCATAACATCAAGTAAAGCAATATCACAAATCACAAGTGAAACACTATTGATTTTGGTTGACGTCCAATATGAAGGTAATTTAATCAGTCCTAAGCTTTACCGAAAAGCTAAAAAAATTGCGATTATCGATCATCATCGTAGTAGCAGTAAAGCTATTTCTAACTATCAATATATGTACAATAAAACAACATCATCTTCATCAGTTGAATTAATTGTTGAGATGTTTGATTATATCGATGGTGAGATAAATATAACAAGTATAGAAGCATCACTTATGCTTCTAGGTATATTAGTAGATACAAATAATCTAATTTATCGAACTTCGGCACAAACATTTGCTGTAATGAGTAAACTGCAGTTGTACGGAGCTGAAATGTCAAAAGCACAAAATTATTTACGTGAGGATGCAGATTCATATAATAAACGAATTGCTATTTTATCATCATTAAATATTATAGATGAAAAGTATGGAATTTGTTTATGTGATGTTGAAAATATATATACTCGTCCTTTTATTGCTAAAGTTGCTGATAACATCATAGCATTAAATACTGTAAAAGCTGGTTTTTGTATAGGCAGAATATCGGAAGACACAATTGGTGTGAGTGCTCGTAGTTTCGACTTTAACGTCCAACTAATAATGGAACAACTTGGTGGTGGTGGTCACTTTAATAATGCTGCAACCCAAATCAAAGGTGCAACAATAGAAGAAATAGAAAGAAAATTAATTGAAATTCTCAGAAAAGATGAAAGCGTTGGTGAAGAAACAATGAAAATTATACTAGTAAAAGATGTAAAAGGAAAAGGTAAAGCCGGAGATATTATTGATATCCCATCAGGACATGCAAACTATTTGATTAAAAATAAACTTGCGATAGTTGCAAGTACTGATAATTTAAATGAATACAAAAAGAAAAGTGAACAAGATAAAATTGACGCTCAAAATTTGCTTGATGAAATGAGAAAATTAAAGGAATTCTTAGAGTCTCATCCAGTAAGCATTGGTGTAAAAGTTGGTAAAGAAGGAAAATTATTTGGTTCAGTAAGTAATAAACAAATTGTTGATGAAATTAAAACACAATATAATGTTTCTTTAGATAAAAGAAAAATTCTTTTTGAAAAAGATATTGATGCTTTAGGAACATATACTATTCCAATTCAATTACATAAAGAAGTAATAGCTAATATTACACTATATGTTGTTGAGAAAAAGAGTTGATTATGGCAGAAGCAAAAATTCCTTGCAGTCGTGAAGCAGAAAATTATGTTCTTGGAAGTATACTAATAGATGAAGAACTAGCAAATGAGTTTTGTTCGTCATTAGGCGAAATAGATTTTTATATCAAAAAGAACAAATATGTTTTCAATGCTTTAAATACTTTGTATTTAAAAAGAGAGCCTATTTCTGTAATTAATGTTATTGAGACTTTAAAAGCTCAAGGAAATTATGAACAAGTTACAGAAGCATATCTTTTTGAATTGACAGATATGATACCTACAACAGTTAATATTGAATCATATATTCAAGTTTTAAAAGAAAAGTCAATCGAGAGAGAACTTTATTATGAAACATTAACAATTGGAAGTAAAGTATTAGCTGGTGAAGACAATGTAAGTGACTTACTTGCTTTAAGTGAAAAAAGAATAAAAGAAATAGCTGATAAACAAAGTAGTGGTAATATGCAAACTATATCTTTGTCTATGGATAAAGTATTTAATATTATCGATGAAAACCGACATAAAGATGGTTCTTTAATAGGCCTTGATACAGGATATGAAAAGTTAAATGAACTTACACTTGGATTTCAACCCGGTGAACTAATTATTTTAGCGGCAAGACCAGGTATAGGTAAATCAGCTTTAGCTTTAAACATTGGTCGTAAGGTTTGTATGGATCACGGAAAGCATGTTGCCTTCTTCTCACTAGAAATGAGTAGTGAGCAAATACTTATGCGTTTATTAAGTATGGCTTCTAACGTACCTTTATCAAAAATAAGAAGTGGTAACTTAGAAGAAGATGATACAACAAAACTATTAGGAGGTCGTATTTCTTTAGATAATTTGAACTTTTATTTAGATGTTACATCTAGTAATAGTTTAGAAGATTTAAAGATACAATGCCGTCGCTTACGTCGTGAAAATAAATTAGATTTCATTATTGTTGACTATTTACAACTTCTAAATGTAAATAAAGACAATACTAAAGGCAAAACTATGTCACGTTATGAAGAAGTTACAATATTATCACGTTCTTTAAAACTTCTAGCGATGGAATTAAATGTTCCAATTCTTGCTCTATCGCAATTATCACGTGCACCTGAGACAAGATCCAAAAAAGAAGGCAAAGGACCTGTATTATCTGATTTGCGTGAATCAGGAAGTATTGAACAAGATGCTGATATTGTAATGTTCTTATATGCTGAAGATAAAACTGATGAAAAAACAAAGAGCCGTGAAGTCATGCTTGATGTAGCTAAAAACCGTCAAGGTGAAACAGGCACTGTATATCTCTTCTTTAGAGCAGAGTGTACATTATTTGAAAATTATATAGGTAAAGAGTGATTATTATGTTAGATAGATTAAAATTAATCGAAAGTAAATATCAAGAAATAAATGAAAAACTTTCAGATCCTGAAGTTGTAAAAGATGTAAAAAAATACACAGCCCTAATGAAAGAACGAAGAGATAAAGAAAAAATTGTTGAAGTATACCATGAGTATAAAAACGTTCTAAACCAAATAGAGGATCTTAAAATACTTGTTAAAGACGAAAATGAAGAAATCAAAGAACTTGCAGAAATGGATTTAGAAGAAGCAAACAAAAATAAAGTTGAATTAGAAGAAAAACTTAAAATAATGTTAATACCTAAGGATCCTAATGATGACAAAAATGTTGTTTGTGAAATCCGTGGAGCAGCAGGTGGCGATGAGGCAAATATTTTTGCTGGAGACTTATTTAGAATGTATTCAAGATATGCTGAAAGTAAAAATTGGAAAATTGAAATTACTAATGCCTTAGTTAGTGATATGGGTGGATATTCACAAATTGAATTTATGATTAAAGGTGAGGGTGCATATTCATTCCTAAAATATGAATCAGGATCACATCGTGTTCAAAGAGTTCCAGAAACCGAAGCCCAAGGAAGAATTCAAACTTCGACAGCAACAGTCCTTATTATGCCAGAACCTGATGAGGTTGATGCAGAAATGAATATGGATGATGTACGTATCGATATTTTCTGTGCTTCTGGACCTGGTGGACAATGTGTAAATACTACTAAATCAGCAATTCGTGTTACACATATTCCAACTGGTATAGTTGTTAGTTGCCAAGATGGTAAAAACCAACATGAAAATAAGGCTAACGCTCTAAAAGTATTGCAAGCACGTCTTTATGATTTGAAGATGCAAGAGAAAGCTGAAAAAGAAGGCCAAGAAAGACTTGCCAAGATAGGTAGAGGTTCAAGATCAGAAAAGATTAGAACTTATAATTACCCTCAAAATCGTGTTACAGATCATCGTATAGGTTTTACTGTCCAACAACTAGACAGAATTATGGAAGGTAGACTTGATGTTATCATTGATGCTTTAATAGCTGAAGATCAAAAGAGAAAATTACAAACAGAAGAAAACTAATAATGAAATTACGCGAGTATATAAGGATAAAATCAGAAGAAGCCGAGAATAATAATCTTGAAAAAGAAGGTGTAAAATATCTTCTAGTAGAAAAGTTCTTTAATGATACATATACTTTAGTTACTAATCTTGATAAAGAGATAAATGCAAAAGAATATGATGAAGTAATCAATTTGTATGTTAGAAACAAAAAACCAGTTCAATATATATTAGGTTATCAATACTTTTATGGAAGAAAGTATATCGTCAATGAAAATGTCTTAATACCTAGGAATGAAACTGAATTACTTTGTGAGAAAGCAATAGCATTAATTAAAGAAAAGAACTTAAATAATATTATTGATATAGGCACTGGATCAGGTATAATACCTATAACCATTTGTAAAGAAGTTTCAAGTAAAACACTAAATATTGATGCCGTAGATATTTCATATGAGGCATTAGAAGTAGCAAAACAAAATGCTTCTATGTATAAAGCAAATATAAATTTCTTTCAAAGTGATGTTTTTACCAATTGTAAGAACAAATATGACCTTGTTATTAGTAATCCTCCATATATTCCATTATCTTTTGCTATCGATGATTACGTAAAAGAAAACGAGCCTAAAATAGCATTATTTGCAGGCAGTGATGGTTTAGATGTATATAAAAAGATAATTAATACTATCGATAAGTTTCTAAACTGGTCTATTGAAAAGAGATATGTCTTATTTGAAATAGGTTTTAATCAAGGGGAATTGATAAAAAATATTATATTAGAAAGGTATCCTAATGCTATAGTAAAAATATATAAAGACTATAACAATCTAGACAGGATAGTTTTAATTGAAATAGGTGATAAAAATGTTTAAATTATTGTTAACTTTTTTGATTTCACTAATTCCATTAACAGTAAATATTGATGCTCAAAGTTCTATAAAGAGTCATACAGAATTTATGGAAGAAGTGAATAAACGATATGATACATATAGAGTGTATCAAAATAATGATAACGATATATTTAGTTTAACTATTGTTCAAGGAATCTATAATAAAAAACCAACATATGGACTTTGCTTTACTAATACATCACAAACAAAATATCAAATAATATTAATTACTGATGGAATAGCTTATTCATTAAGTGAAAAACTTATAGAAGGAGCTGACACGGCAATAGCTTTTACAATTGATAGTACACTGTACATAGATATTGTTGACGAAAATAACAATAAAACAGAGATAGAAAAACTACTTCCTTTCACACAAATAAGTTTTGAAAAGAATGATGATATCAGTAAAGGCGAAAACAAAGGTGGAAGTTTTAGTGAAGTGTCAATCTATGCTCAAAAATTTGATTTTATCAAAATAACAATGATTATTCTAGCAGCAGTTATTGTTCTCACAGGAAGTTTAATTCTTATATTCTATTTGAAACGTAAAGGAATCTTTAGAAAAGATAAAATAAATGAAAATGTAATCAATATGCGTGAACTTTTGAAAGAAGATACCAAAGATCATATTGAGACAAATGAATACTTCAAAAAAGAAGAAAAAGATACAACTGAAGAAAAAGTTGAAGAAGTTGTTGATATCAAAGCATACCTTCGCGAAAAAGGTTATATAACAAATTATGCTTCTTTATCTGAAGAAGAAAAAAATCGTGTTATGCTTGAACTCATAAAACTCAAAAACGAAAAACGAATATCTCAAGATAGATATTATGAGGAAACTGGTGAATTGTGGAAAAAGTAACTTTAAAAGAAATAATTAAATTAAATCCTTCAGATTTAGTTGGAAAAATAATTGTTTTCCCAACAGATACAGTATATGGTGTTGCTTGTCTTTATGGTGATGATTTAGGCAAAGAAAAAATCTATGAGATGAAAAAAAGAGATTATGGTAAACCATTACCTGTTTTATGCAGTAGTCTAAAACAAGCAAATGAGATATCTCATCTAGAAAATAATAAATACACAAATCTTTGGCCAGGAGCATTAACAATTGTTGTGAGAACAAAACCTTACAAAAATGTAACCAGTGAAACTGTTGCTATTAGAATTCCTAATTCATCGATTGCGTTAGAAGTAATAGATCATTTTGGACCATTATATACAACATCTGTAAATTATAGTGGTGAAAAAGAAATCAACACCGTTTCAGAAATTGAAAATAGATTTAGTAAATATGTTGATTATATAGTGACAGATGAAGCAAGCTTCTCTCGTGTTCCTTCAACAGTTATTGACTGTACAAAAGAAACTGTTAAAGTACTTAGAGAAGGAAGTATAAAAATAAATTAGAGCGAAAGCTCTTTTTTTGCATAAAAACCAATAATTACCAAATAATACAAATAGGTGATAAAATGAAATATAAAGTAATAGTATGTTTGATAATTATTGTATGTGTATTTTTGTTTATTGGAAATACAAAGGAAGAATCTACAGAGGATAACTTTCGTATTCGTGTTATAGCAAATTCAAATGATAGTGATGATATAAAAATAAAAGAAGAATGCTTTAAAATAATTAAAAAATATATAAAAGCAGATAATAATGAGAAAGACGTAGAAAATAATTTAAAGTATATAAAGAATGATTTAGATATAGTAAGTAAAAGAATAAATATGAAAATAATAGTTTCGATAGAAAAAGCAAAATTCCCTCCTAAGTCATTAAATGGAAAGATAATTGAAGGAGGTTATTATAAGGCTTTAATCGTAAAAATTGGCAAAGCACTTGGTAATAATTACTGGACACTTTTATATCCAGAATATTTTGGAATAACATTTGAGGATATTAAATCAGAAAATGTTGAAATAAGATGGTATTTCAAAGATTTGTTTGAATGATTTATTGAAATGAAAAATATTTTGTGATAAAATAAAAAAAGTAAAGGAGATAAATATGGTATTATTAGCAGAAACACAAGATCAATTAACCGCATTAGAACAATTCTTTCAAAAAGTTATTGACTGGGCTACTACTGCTGGAATAAAGATAGTGATAGCTCTTATTTTATGGTTTATTTTCTTTAAGTTAATTAATTTCTTAAACAAAAGAATAACTAAAAAACTATTAAAGAAAAAAACTGATAAAACCTTAACAAAAGTAGTAAATTATGTAATAACAGTAGGATTAAAAATATTAGTAGTTATATGTTTGTTAGGATATGTAGGCATAGAAACAACAAGTATATCAGCAGTATTAGCATCTGTTGGTGTTGGTGTCGGCATGGCATTAAATGGAGCTTTATCAAATTTTGCTGGAGGACTACTTATAATAGTTACAAGACCTTTCAGAGTAGATGATTACATTAAAGCTCTTGATGAGGAAGGAACAGTTGAAGATATTCATATAATATATACAAAACTAAGAACGATAGATAATAGAGTAATATACTTACCAAATGGTTCACTTTCTTCAGCAAGTATTGTTAATTACTCAGAAAAAGAACAAAGAAGATTAGATATGACTTTTTCTGTAAGTTATCAAGCAGATGTTAATAAAGCTAAAGGTATATTAAATGATATATGCGCAAATCATCCTTTAATTATAAAAGATGTAAAACCATTTATCAGAATATCTAATCATAACACAAGTAGCATTGATATATGTCTTAAAGTATGGACAAAAAATGAAGACTATTGGGATGTGTATTTTGATATGCTTGAAGAAGTTAAAAAACGTTTCGACGAAGAAAATATTGAAATTCCATACAATCAACTTGATGTACATATAAAAAACGATTAATTTTGTAAATAAAGTACGTATTTTGACGCAGAATCAATTTAAACTTAGTAAATGTATAAATTTACACGAAAATAAAAAACGTAAGATAAGCAAAATATAAAGCTTATCTTTTTATTTTTAGGTATATAAAAAATGTATAAAACTTTTTTTAAAAAATTATTGTAATATAAATCTTTTTATATTATAATTTTGCATGTAAAAAATAAAGAGAATATGAAAAAAGAAATTAAAGTAAAAAATGAACAACTTTATTACAACAATGTAAACTTAAACAGTTTAGCGGAAAAATATGGTACACCATTAAAAGTTACATTTCTTGATTTAATCAAAGAAAGAGTAGTTTCTTTAAAAGAAACATTTGATAAAGTTATAAAAGAAAATAATTATCAAGGAAAATTCATCTATCTAAATGCTAACAAAGCCAATTATGGTGTTGAAGAAATTGAAACAGCATTTATATATGCTGATGGTTTAGAGTGCTCTAGCTATCATGATTTACTACTTACAGTAGACATAATGAATAAGTATCCCAAAATGAAGACTAAACCTATAGTGTGTAATGGATACAAAAAAATTGACTACATAACAGAAATAATAAAACTTTCTGAAAGTGGTTATAATGTTTCTTGCATAATAGATAATGCTTTAGAATATGATTTACTAAATAAATATTGTCATAGCAGACTAGAAGTAGGTATCCGTGTGCATCTTGAAGCATTATATGCTGAGGAAGATGAAACAATCAAAAACGATAGATTTGGTGTAACAAGTCAAGAGTTTGACTATATTTTAAATGACCTTGAAAATCATCAAAACCTTATTTTGAAAACTATTCATTTTCACCAAAGAGGATTTGATTATGAAAAAGATAAATTTGAAGAAAATATTTGCAAAACATTTGAGAAATATTATGTAAGAGCAAATAAAAAGTACCCATCATGTTGTGAGTTTGATATGGGAGGGGGAACACCACTTCCAGTACATTATGATTTTGATTATAGTTCATGGGCTAAATTATTAGTTGATATTCTTAAAGATTTGTCAATCACTTATGGCGTAACAATGCCAGATATAATTAGCGAAAATGGTAAGTATAGTCAAAAAGATAGCACAATAAATATTTACGAAATAGTTGGTGTTAAAAATACTGATGAGATTCCATGGTATATAATTGATGGTAGCCTATTAATCGCTATGCCAGAAGCGTATGCCTTAGGAGAAGAAATCTTATTACATCCAGTTAATAATATAAATGATAAAATGATAAAAACAAGATTAGCGGGTATCACTTGTGATTGCGATGACATATATTATGAAAAGGATAAAGGATATATTTTGATGCCTGAGAAAACACTTGATAATAAGGTTTTTGTAGCAATACTTGGTACAGGTTCTTATCAAAATAGTATGAATGGTAAAGGTGGAGTACATCATTGCTTAATTCCTGAAGAAAAAGATTTACTAATTTATACTAATAATGGAAAAGAAATTCACAAGGTAAGAGGAGAACTTCAAGAAATTGAAGATATGGAAAGAATATTAAAATTCAAAAAATAAAAATAAGGCCAATAATTAAAATCATGTATTTTAATTATTAGCCTCTTTTTTTACTTATATGGTGGATAAGGATAATATGATGGTAAACCATTTCCTTGATTTTGATATGGATAATACATAGGATATGGTTGATTTTGATAATACATTTGTTGTTGGTATTTGTTATTAGCACCTAAGTACCAGAAAGGTGCACTAACAACAGCTCCTGCTAGAAACGGAACAAGAAAGCCTCCAAATCTCTCATCACCAAAATTTTCTTGACATGAACGCGTATTTGGGTAAATAGGTCCGAAACATTGATATTTATGCATACTTTCACCTCTACTTTATTATATGCAAAAAAGACAAGATGGTTATAATTCATAATTTTTAATAATATATTCTTCTAAAGTTAAATTATTATTAGTAATATAAGTACTTGTTTCCTTGCCAACATAACGATAGTGCCAAGGTTCATATGAATATAAAGTATACATCTCTTTGTTTTCTGGATACCTTTCAATAAATCCAAATTTATAAGCATTCTCTTTTAGCCATTGATATTCTTTTGAGTACTTAAAGTCTTCGATTAAGCCTATATTTCTAGTGCTGATATCAACTACTAAACCTGTTTGATGCTCTGAGTAACCTGGTCTAGCACTATAATTATCATTTTCTTTATTAACAACATAATAAAGATATTTTTGCTTTTCATAAGACCTATAGCTAGAGAAAATGGTTAAATTAATTCCCATTTGTTTAGCTTCTTGACTCATTTCATAATATTTTTCTAATGCTTCTTGATTAAGTTTCATATTCTCATTTTCTCTTTTTATGTAATCGACATCATAACAAGATACGCTGATTAAATTATTGGGTATATAACTTTCGCTTAAATAAAAGTGCTTATTAACAATTATTGTTTTTGTATTTTGATTAAGAGCAGGTTTAGTATTAACATAAGAATGATAGAATTCAGGGTAAGTAATTAAGTTAACTGCTTCAAGGAAGTTATTAGAACTACTTCTAATTTTTTCATATTCAAAAAAATTATAAATATTAAAATTTTTATAAGAAAAATATTTTTTCAAAATATCAAGATCTATATTATTTTCCTCAATATAATTTTGCTCTTCTAAGGTGAAGTTCTGCTTGAGAAAAACTTCTTCATCGCTTTTTCCTTCTATCGTAAAAGAAAGAAAAAAAATAACAATAATTACAAATAAAGATAAATATACTATTTTTTTCATATTAATAGTATTTGTGTTTTTTTTAAAAGTATGATAAAATAAATTAAAATATAAAAAAAGGTGATGCTTATGAAAAAATTACTTCTAATAGATGGAAATAGCTTAATGTTTCGTTCATATTATGCTACAGCGTATACAGGTAATCTGATGAAAACAAAGGATGGACTCTATACTAATGCTGTATTTGGTTTTTGTAATATGTTGAACAAATTACTTGAAAAAGAAACATATGCTTTCGTTGCTTTTGATGCTGGTAAACAAACATTTAGGCACAAAGAATATGATGCATACAAAGGAACGAGAAAACCACTACCTGAAGAATTAAAAGTTCAAATACCTTTGATAAAAGAATACCTAGATACAATAGGTGTTAAGCGTATGGAATCATTAGATTATGAAGCTGATGATTTACTAGCAACATGTGCTAATTATTTAAATAAAGATTTCGATGAATTTATAGTCATAACGGGAGATCATGATTTATTACAATTAGTTGACGAGAAGGTAAGTGTAGCCCTTACAAAAAAGGGTGTTGGTGATTTAGATATTTATACGAAAGAAAACTTTCAAGAAAAGTTAGGATTCTTGCCAAATCAATTAATAGAATATAAGGGAATAGTTGGTGACTCCTCTGATAATCTTCCAGGAATAAAAGGAATTGGCGATAAGACAGCTATTAAGTTATTAAATGATTACAAAACCATAGAAGGAATTCTAGAACATTTAGATTCCTTAACAACAAGAACAAGAAATCTCTTTATAGAATCAAAAGATATAGCGTTAAAATGCAGGAAATTAGCAACACTCGAAAGAAATGCAAAAGTTGAAATTAAAGAAGAAGATGTAATAATCCAAAAACCTAATACAAAAGGGTTAATAGATTTTTATTCAAGAATGGAATTTAATTCATTTATTAAGAAAATAAAAGTAGATACAAAAATAGAAGAACATGAAATTACATTTGAAGATAAATTAGAATTAAATGGAAATGGATATGTGGTCTATGATGTGGTTGGTTCAAATTATATAAAAGATGAGTTTTTGGGTGTTGGAGTAGTTATTGATTCCCGAAAATATTTTTTGACACCTTCAGATTTAAAGAAGAAAGAAGTCAAAGAATATTTTGAAAACGAAAAGTATTATAAATATGTCTTTGATTATAAAGGTTTAGCATATATTTTTAGAAAATATGATATCGAACTAAAAGGAGTAATATTTGATTTACTTATTGCAAGTTATTTAATTAATCCTGCATATGCAAGTGATGATTTCAAAGTAGTTGCTGAGAATTATCGTTTAACTGATTTGCCTTATTATGAGAATGTTTTTGGGGCAAATACTAAACTTCATAAACCAGAAGAAAAGATATATCAAAATTATATTTTGAAGAAATGTTTAACACTTCAAGAAATAAAAGATGAAGTGTTTAGCAAAGTAATAGATAATGAATTAGAATACTTAATGTTTGTTGAGATGAACTTATCCCAAGTTTTATCAAAGATGGAATATGATGGACTAAAAGTGGATTTAAACAAATTAGAAAAGATAGGCAAAGATTTTACTGAAAAAGCTTTACAAAAAGAAGAAAGAATCTATGAACTTGCTCATGAAAAATTTAATCTTAATTCCCCAAAACAACTGGGAGAAGTATTATTTGATAAATTACAAATACCTTATGTGAAGGGAAAGAAAAAAGGGCATAACGGATATAGCACTAGTGCCGATATATTAGAAAAACTAAGTAAAGATTATGAAATTGTTCAAGAAATATTAGATTATAGAGCCTTAGCAAAACTTAATAACACTTATGTTAATGGCTTAAAAGATGTATGTGTAAACACTTATATCCATCCATTATATAAACAAGCCCTTACCAATACAGGAAGGCTTTCAAGTATAGAACCAAATATTCAAAATATGCCTATAAGAACAGAATTAGGACAAGTTATTCGTGAAGTGTTTGTTTCAAGATTTACTGAAGGAATAATTTTAAGTGCAGACTATTCACAAATAGAATTAAGAATTCTTGCACATATGTCTAGAGATAAAAAAATGATAAGTGCATTTAATAGTCATACAGATTTTCATACGCAAACAGCTAGTCAAATTTATGATATTGATGTGAAAGATGTAACAAAAGAAATGCGCCGAACAGCAAAAGCTATAAACTTTGGTATAATATATGGTATGAGTCCTTGGGGATTAAGCGAGAGCTTAGGAATAACTCCTATGGAAGCTAATATATTTATAAATAAGTATTTTTATAATTATCCATATGCGAAAAACTGCTTAGATGATTTCATTAAATATGCCAAAGAAAATGGATATTCAAAAACTTTATATGGACGAAGAAGATATATTCAAGAATTAAGCAGTTCAAATAACAACTTAAGACAGTTCGGAGAAAGAACAGCAATGAATTCACCTATTCAAGGAACGGCAGCTGACATTATAAAGATCGCTATGAATAAAGTTAGTGAAGCTATAAAGCGTAAAAACTTGAAATCAATAATGATAGCTCAGGTACATGATGAATTAGTTTTTGATTGCCCAAAAGAAGAAATCGAAATAATGAAACAATTAGTCAAAGAAGAAATGGAAAATGCTGTGAAACTAGAAGTCCCACTTGAAGTGGGAATAGCATCTGGAAAGAACTGGTTTGAAGCAAAATAAAGGAGAATAATTATGCCTGAATTACCAGAAGTCGAAACCGTAAAAAATAGTTTAAAAGATTTAATTATAGGCGAAGAAATAAAAGACGTTAAAGTATATTATGATAAAATACTTAAGAACATTTCTAAAGATGATTTTGAAAACTCTCTCAAAGGTGAGCACTTTCTTGACATTCAGAGAAAAGGTAAATTTTTAATATTTATACTAGATCATTATATTATGGTTTCCCACTTGCGAATGGAAGGTAAATACCTTCTTCATAAAGATGAACCAATAAATAAACATGAACATATCATATATGCTTTCAAAGATGGAAAAACCTTAAGATATGTAGACACAAGAAAATTCGGAGTTGTTTATTTGTTTAAAGAAACAAACGTTGAAAAGGTCAAAGAAATGTACCCATTAAATACCCTAGGAATCGAACCTATTAGTAATTTGCTAACAGCTCAATACTTACAAAGCAAGATGGGGAAAAGTAACAAACCAATAAAAACCTTACTTCTTGATCAAACAATAATATCAGGTCTAGGTAACATTTACGCTGATGAAGTATGTTTTATGTGTAAATTAAACCCTCATGAAATTGGTAAAAACTTAAGTACGATTGATTTTGAAAATATTTGTGTAAATTCAAAAATAGTTTTAGAGAAAGCAATTAAACTTGGGGGAACAACAATAAGAAGCTTTATGTCAAGCCATGAAATTACAGGTAAGTTTCAAAATGAACTCTTGGTGCATACTAAAACTAATTGCCCAATTTGCCAAAGCAAGATAAAAAAAGTATATATTGGTGGCCGTGGAACATACTATTGCCCAAACTGTCAAAAAGTTAAAAGGATGCTTATTGGCATAACAGGAGGCATAGCTTGTGGGAAAAGTGAGGTCATGAAGTATTTAAATGATAATAAATATAAAACATTTAATTGTGATGAATATTCTCATAGTTTACTTTTAGAAAGTAAAGTAAAGAATGAAATAGTAAAGACTTTTGGAGAAGAAGTTTTAGAAGGAAATGTTATAAATCGTCACAAATTAGCAGACCTAATATTTAATAATAATGCTAATAAACAAAAACTAGAAGCAATAATACATCCTTTAGTAATTAATAAAATAAAAGAACTTAATGGACTAGTATTTGTGGAAGTACCTTTACTTTTTGAAGCCAACATGGTAAAGATATTTCAAAAAATAATATGTATTTCTTCTAGTAGAAATGTTGAAATAGATAGACTTATGAAAAGAAATAACCTTTCTCTTACAGAAGCTGAAAAAAGAATAAATGCGCAAATGGACCTTTTAGAAAAGGAAAAGAGATCGGATTATGTAATAAATAATAATACAGATATAGTGAGTTTATATAAACAAATTGAAGATTTCCTAAAAACAATTTAAAATAAAAATTGTAAATATACTATTATTGTAGTATAATTAAACAAAAGTTAAAAAAACTAAAGGAGGATTAGTATGAAGTTTTCAGATTATTTTTCAAACAACTTTGAAACTAAAGAAGATCATATGTATGAAACATTGAGAACACATTATTATCGTGCTCGTCTTGAAGAAGCTAAAAAAGAAGTGTTAGATCTAATTGAACGAGAAAAAGGTAAAATAATTGATGATAATGAAAAATATTCAGAAATTTATTATGAAACTCCAAGTTATAATTGTACAGTAACACTTATTGCTACAACGCCAGTTGAAATTGCTATTGATTTTCGCGTTACAACGTATAATTTTATTTCATTTGGGAAAGGGAAAAAAGTGATTGAAAACCTTTATAAAGATTTAGACAGTAAATTATCTTATAAAGGGATATCACTTTACAAATAGTAATGATTACAATAAATGATAAAATACAAGTAAGAAAAATCCAAATTGGTGGCGAAGATCTATTTGTTCTTACAAATTTATATATGCCAATAATGGGAATCGATAGCTTTGGATTATATATTTTCTTAAATAACTCAGAAGAAGAAATATATGTTCGAACGATATTAGATTTTCTTCATTTTGAAAATGTTGGAGTTTTGGAATACTCTTTAAACAAGTTAGAAGCTTTAGGGTTAGTTAATAAATATCAAAGCAAAACAAAAGGATATTTGTATAGTTTCATAAGACCTGTAAGCAAAGAATCATTTAAGAATAATTCATTACTTGCTAATATGTTGATTTCAAATATTGGTGAAGTAGCCTTTACAAATCTTGTGAAAGAGGATAACTTAAAAGGATATAATTTAGAAACTAAAAGATTTGATGAAGTCTTTAAAAATAAAGGAACCATAAATAAAGTATTTGAAGCTAATGTTCCTAAAGAAATTAAAGATAATATAATTGTCAAGAATGAAAAATTTGATTATGTTGTTTTTAAAATGCTATTTGACGATAATGAAATTGACAAAGATTTATTAAATGATTCAAATTTTGAAAAAGAAATATTAAAAATAAGTTATCAATATTCTTTAAACGAAGAAGAAATGAAAGATGCTGTCATTAAGTCAATCAAACAAAATCATGATTTAAGATTTGAAGATATTAGGCAAAGAGCTGGATACATATATCAAAGCAAAGCCCCTGAGGCAGTACTATTCAAGGAGAAAAAGCCAGAAGAATATATTGTTGATCTAACAAGTGATGAAAATCAAATTTTAAAATGGGCGACAACGAAATCGATAAGTGATATGCTAGCAATGTTTAGTGGCGGCAAGGGATCACTTGCTGATATTCGTGACTTCACAAAGTTATGTGATGTAACTGGTCTACCTGTGGAAGTTATAAATGTATTAATTTTTCATTTGTGCGGAATAAAAGGTGGCGAAGGACTTTCGTTTAATTATCTAGAAAAAGTTGCTCGTAACTGGATTAAAGCTGGTATAATAACTGCTAAAGATGCTCTTATCTTTATAAGAGAAAAGAAAGAAACAAAAGAAGAAGTCAAAAAAGGACGTAAATCTGTCGCTGCTGTTCCAGATTGGATGAAAGAAAAGAAAGAAGTTAAAGAAGAAAAGAACTTCACAGACGATGAAGCAAAAGAACTTTTAAAGAAGGTGTTTGGATAATATGAATGATAATATTATAAATTATTTATATAGCTGTCAAGAGATAAAAGATTTCTGTAAGAAATATAAGCTTTCTAAAGAAGTAGTGTTAAGTAATTTTGCACAGTTTTCATCATATAAAGATAGCGTTGAAGCTTGCAAGAAGTGTGATGGTAAAAAATGCTTATCGAAAACTAAAAATACTAAGATTGAACTTGAATATAAAAATGGGAAAGTAATCAGTAATTTGTATAATTGCCCAATAATTGCTAGTGTTAATGCAAATAATTTTGAAGTTCTAAATTATACACAAAAAGATATAGAATTAGAAATGACGACACCAAGATATAATCTATTAACTTTCTTAAATAAGTTTATGGATGATTATTTCTCAAATAAAAATCCTAAAGGAATTTATCTATGGGGACCTTGTGGGAGTGGAAAAAGTTTTCTACTATATAAGTTCTCACAAACATTAGTAGGTAAAGGAGCTAAAGTTCTTTTTGCTTACTACCCAGATCTCGTTCGTGAATTGCAATCTTCGTTTGGAACAACTTATCAGGAAAAACTTATTCTTCGTTTAAAACAAACTGATATTGTTGTTATCGATGACATAGGTCGCGAAGCAAACACACAATACATAAGAGATGAAGTTTTAGGACCTATTTTACAATATCGTGTTGATAATAATTTACCAATGTTTATGTCTTCAAATAGAAACTTTGAAATGATTGAAAAGCATTTAAGCGAAACCAATACGACTATTGACTTGGTAAAAGCTCGTGCACTTGTTGAGAGGTTAAAATTCTTAATGAAAGAATATGAACTAAATGACAAAGATTTTCGAAATAATTAGTTAAAAATCAATTTAAGTCTTTGCATTTTTATAATAAAGGTGTATAATAATACTATCTGAAAATGTTGATAATGAATATGATTACTAGATGGTAATATATAGAGATGTACTGATGGTGGAAATGTACAAATTATATTTAGTAGTTACTCTCATTGGAATGGCTTTAATAGAGCCCGCTTGGAGCGTTATAACTATGAAGATGCATTCATAAAGTTTTATGAATGAATAAAGGTGGTACCGCGGTAATTTCGTCCTTTTGTTAGTTAGAATCAATTTGATACTAATTTACAAAGGACTTTTATTTTGCTCCCCTAATAAAGGAAGGTAAAACATGGAGATAATAAAAATAATTGGTGAGAACTATTTAGGTTCTTGGCATAAACAGAGAACAAGCTGTCGAACCTTAGTTATTAAGGATGGGAAAGTATTACTAACATTTGAAAAGAATATTTGTCAGTATATGATTCCCGGAGGAGGAAAAGAATCTGATGAAAGCGATACTGAGTGCGCCGAAAGAGAAGTTTCTGAAGAAACAGGATACATTGTAAAAACATCAGAATGTGTGCTTGAGATTGATGAATATTATGAGGATAGTAAATATTTTAATAAATATTATCTAGGCACAGTAGTTGGGCAAACGTCTACACATCTAACTCAAAGAGAAAAAGAAAATGGAGCTGAACCTGTCTGGGTAGATATTGATACAGCAATAAACATTTTTTCGGAGTACGAAAAATATGAAGATTCTAATGAAATGAAGCGTGGCTTATATTTAAGAGAATATACAGCCCTTTGTAAAATATTAAAAAATAATAAAATATAAATAAATTATAGGAAGGTACATTATTATGAAAATTAAATTTTTAGACGGAAGCGTAAAAGAATTTGAAAATGGAATGAGTGCAGGGAAAATAGCAATGGCTATTTCCCCAAGTTTAGCTAAAAAAAGTGTGGTTGCTAAAGTTAATGGAGTATTAGTTGATTTAGATAAACCAATCAATGAAGATAGCGAATTAGAATTAGTTTTAAAAGAAAGTAGTGAAGCATATGCTGTTTTAAATCATTCATGTAGTCATTTACTTGCTTCAGCAATTCACAAATTATATCCAAAAGCAATGTTTGGAGTAGGACCTAATATTGAAGAAGGTTTCTATTATGATATAAACCCAGGCGAAGGAATTACAATTACAGAAGCAGATTTTTCAAAAATTGAAAAAGAAATGCAAAGATTAGTAGCAGCAGATTTAAAATTTGAACGTAAAGAAGTATCAAAAGAAGAAGCTCTAAAAATGTTTGCAAACGATAAATATAAAACAGAACTAATTAATGAATTACCAGAAGGCGAAATAATCTCGGTTTATACTGATGGTGATTATAGTGATTTCTGCAGAGGTCCTCATGTTCCATCAACAAAATATTTGAAAAACTTCAAATTACTTGCTGTAAGTGGTGCATATTGGCGTGGCGATAGCAAAAATGAACAATTACAAAGAATTTATGGTACATGTTTCTTTACACCAGAAGAATTAACTAAACATCTAGAAATTCTAAAAGAACGTGAAGCACGTGATCATCGTAAACTAGGAAAAGAATTAGAATTGTTTATGCTTTCTGAATATGGTCCTGGTTTCCCATTCTGGTTACCAAAAGGAATGATTCTTCGCCGTACTCTAGAAAACTATTGGGTAAAAATCCATTTACGTGAAGGATATCAATTAATTCAAACACCTATTATGTTAAACAAAGAATTATGGGAAATATCTGGTCACTGGGCAAATTATCGTGAAAATATGTATACTTCAACAATCGATGGTCATGAATTTGCAATCAAACCAATGAATTGTCCTGGTGGTATGCTAGTTTATAAGAACAGTTTACATTCATATAAAAACTTCCCACTAAAAGTTGGTGAGTTAGGTCTAGTACACCGTCATGAGGCCAGTGGAGCTTTAAATGGTTTATTTAGAGTTCGTAACTTTACTCAAGATGATGCTCACATCTTTATGTGCGAAAGTCAAATCGTAACAGAAGTTGGAAAACTAATCAAACTATTTGATGAAATTTATTCAACATTTGGTTTAGAGTATAGTATTGTTCTCTCAACAAGACCTGAAAACAAGTACATAGGTAAAATTGAAACATGGAATATTGCTGAAAAAGCTCTTGCTGATGCTTGTACTTCTGTAGGCAGAGAGTTCAAAATAAATCCTGGAGATGGCGCATTCTATGGACCTAAACTAGACTTTAAATTAAGAGATTCAATGAATCGTGTATGGCAATGTGGAACAATCCAATTAGATATGCAATTACCTGAAAGATTCGATTTAACATATATCGATGAAAAAGGTGAAAAAGCTCGTCCAGTAATGCTTCATCGTGCTATATTTGGTTCACTAGAAAGATTTATTGGTATTATTACTGAACACTTTGGTGGAGCTTTCCCAACATGGCTTGCTCCTGTTCAAGTTAAATTAATTCCAGTTAATAACCAATATCATTTAGACTATGTTAATAAACTAAAAGATTTATTCTTTGCAGAAGATATTAGAGTTGAAGTTGATGATCGTGAAGAAAAATTAGGATATAAAATTCGTGAAGCTCAAACAAAGAAAATACCTTATCAATTAGTAATTGGCGACAAAGAAGTAAGTGAAGAAAGAATCACTTATCGTCGATATGGTCAAGATGCCCAAGTAAATGTATCAGTTGATGAATTCTTACAAATGATAAAAGAAGAAATTAGAACAATGAAAAGGTTATAAGAGGGGTTATAAATGGATTTAGTAAAAAGATATCGCTATTTATTCTTTCTAATAGGAGCATTAATTTTACTTGTAATTGGTTCATTATTTGGTATGTTTCCTGTATGTCTAATAGCATATAAAAAATTTGGCTATAGTTTGCAATTTACGCAAAAAATACTGGTCTTATTTTCAAACTATTATAGTACAGAAATATTTGAAAATGGTCAAACATACGCTCAGTTTGCAAGTGAGTATTTTACCCTCAATCCAGACTATTTTAATGCTGCTAAACATTTATCTGCTTTACTTCAGTTATTCTCGTATGCTCCGCTTGTTATCTTTATAGGTGTTTTCTTGTGGAAAGATCTATTAGAAGATGCCAAAAAAATGAAAAGTGAGTTTGGAAGAAACATGCTGATTGTTTTAATAGGTTTCATCTCGATGCTTGCTCTTTCATATATGGTAAATATAATTTATGCAATTCTTGGAGATAGTGGAACAAGTGTTAATGAAAGTACACTTCAATTGATGATGCAATCAACGGGTAAATGGTATTTATTAATAGCAGTTGTTATATTTGCTCCAATATGTGAAGAAATAGTATTTAGAAAACTAATAATAGATACATTTGAAAAATCATTCAAACTAAATTCTACTATTGCTATTTGTGTTTCCGCATTTATTTTCGCTTTTATTCACGTTACTGATTGCCAAAGTTTCGTATATATCTTTCAGTATCTAGCCCTCGCCTTTCCTCTTTGTTTAGTTTATCATTTTTCAAAAAACAACATATATGTGTCAATAAGTGTTCATATGTTAAATAATTTATTAGTGGGCATTATGTATCTAGTACAATATGGAATCTAACGAATATAATAAGTTAATAAAAAAAGCACAAGAGTACGCTGAAAAAGAAGATTACTTAGAAGCAATTGCTATATATAAAATGGCATTTAAATATGAAATACATTCAAATGATTATGCTGATTTAATATATTATTATTTAAGAGCTGATAAGTTAGAAGAAGCTTTAGTGACTATAAAGGACTATCTTAAGTTAACTCATGGTGAATATTTAGGATATTACTATTATGGTGAATACTATGCTAAACAAAATGATTATAAAAATGCAATAAAGAAGTATAAAATAGCTTTACGCAAAGGCTTATGGGAAGTAAACTATAGAATAGGATTTTGTTATCAAGAACTTAGTGAAAATAACCAAAAGTATTTAAACAAAGCTCTTAAGTATTATAAGAATGTTATAAAAAGAAGTGGCTATGACTATGATACTTATTTCAATATATCTTTAGTTTATGAGCGAAAGAAAAAAATAAAAAAGGCTTTATCATATGCTTTAACAGCATATTCAAATAATAAAGAATATCCAGATATTGCTTTTAATATTGGAAATCTATATGCAAGACTTAAAGAATATGAAAATATGGAAAAGTATTACTTATTAGAAATTGCTAATGCTAATCCTAACTATAGAGCCTTTTATAACTTAGCTCTTTATTACAAAGAAATAAAAGAATATGAGAAAGCTCAAGAATATTACATCAAAGGATTAGGCTACTGTAAAGATGATTATCGTATATGGTATAATCTTGGATGTTTATATTCAATTATGGAAAAATATAAAAAAGCATCTGATTGTTTTTATAGTTCATATTTATTGAATGATAAAACTATTGACTATATAATAGCAGATGATGAAACACAAGAGTTTATTAAATCTTCAGAGTTTGAAGACTTGAAACATAAAACAAAATAAAGGCGTTATCAGCGCCTTTTTAGTTTGTATATATAGTTAATTGGTAGTCGTTATTTAAAGGTGTTATTTTTCAATACAAAAAATAGCATATAGAGGAATGGATTTAATTCCATTTTCAAAGCCAAAGTTCTTTAAAGATAATCTTAAAGAATATTTTGGTAAGTATTTGTTTATATAGACTGATAAACTCCTTGAACGTGTATTATCAGATGCTTTTACTTCAATAGGAATTATATCATCTTTTATTCTGGAAATGAAATCAACTTCTGCTTGATTTCCACTTGTCCAGTAATATAAACTTAACCCATTACTTGTTAGCTGATTATAAACATAGTTTTCTGTTAACCCACCCTTAAAGTTTGATAGTAAAATATTATCTCTTTGAATATCATCAAAGTGAATATCTTGACTTGCAGAGCACAATCCAACATCATTCATGTAGAATTTGAAATCTGTTAGGGATCTATAAGCATTAAGAGGTAAGTTTATTTGCTCAACACGATATAATCTGCTCGCAATACCAGACAAACATAACCATTCAATAGCTCCTTCGAATTCAGATGCCCTTCCTCCAGATTTCACATATTTATATTGAAACTTTTTATTTTCTTTTGCAAGTTGCGTACTGATATTTTTATAAACAATTTTTGTTTTAGGAATCTCTGATTGTTTATTATATTTACTCATATCATTTTGATAAGCTTCTAAAACAGACATTTGAGCAATTCTTACCATCTCAACATTTTTATTTTTAATGTAATTTTCAACGACTTCAGGCATTCCACCGACATACAAATATTCTTTGTAGTATTCAATTGCTCGTTCATGGAATAGATTATCTAGAGGTAAGTCTTTGTTAAATGATTCTTTAATTTGTTCCATTAAATAATTTTCATTGCAAGCAAGTAAGTATTCTTCAAAGTCCATTGGATACATATTTAAAAACTGTACTTTTCCGACTGGAAAAGAAAAATTGCTGCGGTTTACGCTAACACCTAGTAAAGAACCAAGGGCAATTATGTGATATTCATTTGCTTCTTCATTGAAATACTTTAAGGATGTAATGGCTTTAGGACACGCTTGAATTTCATCAAATATAATTAAGGTATTTTTGGGTAGAATCTCTTTACGTTTATAGTTTTCTAGTTTATGAATAATGTTTGTTGGATTTAAATTATTAAAAAAGTCTTCTAAATCTTTTTCTTTTTCAAAATTACAATAAACATAATTAACATATTCTCTTCCAGCAAATAAGTTAACAATATAAGTTTTACCTACTTGTCTAGCTCCTTGTAATATTAATGGTTTTCTGAAGTCACTATTTTTCCATTCAAGTAACTTTTGATAAATTTTACGTTCCATAGTAAACCTCCTTACAGTATTATTATATCATATTAGTGTATTAAAGTCAAAGAATATTACATTTTTTAATAGATAATTTCTAGCATTTTTTACATTTTTCTACACTTAACTAATTTGTATAAAGGTATACATAATTATCTTGTATAATTCTTTCTCCTTGTTTAGGTATTTGATTTATGATTTTATCACCTTTACCGATTATTTTTATTTTATAAAATGGATGAGGCAAAACTTCTTTTACATTTTTGTTTATATAATCTTCCACAGTATAATAGAACGAATCAACATACCATCTTGAATCAATAGATATTCCTCCACTTTGTTTTTCGATGTTCATAATTGAAAAACTTTGAGTTAATACTTCTTTTACAAGAGGAGCAACAACTACACCTCCATATTGGACATAAGTTTTAGGAGCTTTGATAGCAATATAACAAGTAATTTGAGGGTTATTCATTGGCGCAATTCCCAAAAAGGAAAGAATATATGTGTTGTCAAGATATACGCCATTTACAGGTATTTGGGCTGTACCAGTTTTTCCGCCAACTCGATATCCTTCAATATAAGCTGAACGCGCAGTTCCTAGGGAAACAACACGTTCTAAAGCAGTACAAACCACATCACTAGTTTCTTTAGAAATAACTCTTCTAACATTTTCTACGCTTTTATAAAATACCTTACTATTTTCGATGCCAATTCCTTTTACAATATAAGGTTTATTCAGCATACCGCCATTAACAGCAGCGCAAGAAGCATTAACGAGTTGGATAGCTGTTCCAGAGTTTCCTTGACCAAAACTAGATGTAGCAAGTTCAACGTTACCCACACGATCTAAATCAAATAATATACCTTTAGCTTCTCCCAGTAAATCAACGTTAGTCTTCTCTCCAAAACCATAGTTTTTAATGTATTTAAAAAGTTTTTCTTTTCCTAAGCGCAGGCCAATTTCCATAAATCCAGGGTTACACGAATTTTGCATTACTTCGAAAAATGTTTCATTACCATGACCACCGGCCTTCCAGTCTCTTATTCTTGTTCCATCAACTATTCGATATCCACAACAATTAAAATGCTCGTTTGTATTAAATACTTTTTCTTCTAAACCTGCAGTATAAGTAACAAATTTAAATGTTGAACCATATTCATAAGTCATCCAAATTGGCAAATTACGATTGTATGTTTCTTGAGGATAATTTTGATAATTAATGATATCAAAAGTAGGTCTACTAGCGATAGCAATAATTTCTGATGTCTGAGGATTCATCATAAGTCCTAGTGACTCTTCACTATCATATAACGATACTGCATTATCTAAAACAGTTTCTAAGGCAATTTGCACGTCAATATTAATTGTTAGATATATATCTATTCCATTACCGCTTTTTGTGAAAGTGTCACTTAAATTATCAATCTTTTTTCCATGAGCATCAGTAAAAATATTTAAACTCCCTTTTTCACCTCTTAAAAGGCTGTCGTAAACAAATTCAAGGCCAGTTAGACCTTGATTATCACTGCCAACAATCCCTAAAACGTGAGCTAAAGTATTGTTATATGGATAATACCTAACAACATCACCAGTAATATAAATACCTTCTATCCCAGAACTGATAATTGTTTTGGCTTTTTTAATGTCAATATTTTTACCTTCGGGTTTTATCATTTCTACGGAAACATTTTTTTCAAAGTGTTTACTAATTTTTTCTTTAGGAACATTTAAAACTGTTGATAAATAATTTATAGCATATTCCTTGTCTTTAATTTGCTTAGGAATAATTGATATTGACGGAGACAACGTATTTCCAACAATTAATTTTCCATTTGCATCAAATATACGACCTCTTTTATAGCTAACAGGAATGTTTCTAGTCCAAAGATCATAAGCTCTTTCGATATAATCTTCACCTTTACTGAAGACAACAAGACCAACTTTTCCAAGAAGAGCGATAAAAAGAGCTAAAAATATAAATACGATTATAAATAATCTTTTATGAATTGTTTTCATGTAATCACCATTATATAATATTAACATACATGCTACTTTATAATTAAAAGAATAAAAAACATATAAACTTGAAAAAATAAATTGAAATAAAATGAAGTAAGTGATATAATAATATAAATTAAAATGAGGTGAATAATTATGAAAATTGCCATTGGAAGCGATCATGGAGGATATTTACTAAAAGAAGATGTCAAGAAATATTTAGAAGAAAAACAAATAGAAACTATTGATTTGGGTTGTAATTCTTTAGAAAGTGTTGATTACCCATTATATGCTCAAAAAGTATGCAAATTAGTATCTAATGGCGAAGTATCAGTTGGAATTTTAGTGTGCACTACAGGAGTAGGAATGTGCATTGCCTCAAATAAAGTAAAAGGAGTACGAGCTGTACTAGTTAATAATGAAGATATGTGCAGATTAAGTCGTGAGCATAACAACTGTAATGTGTTATGCTTAGGCAGCAAATATACAACGAAAGCTATGGCTGAGAAATATATAGATATATTTTTAAGCACACCTTTTGCAGGTGGACGCCATGAACGTCGTGTTAATATGATTGAACAATAAAAGGAGGAACAAAATGGGCAAATTAGTTGTTTTTAATCATCCACTTATTCATCACAAACTCGCACTAATAAGAGATGAAAAAACAGGAACAAAAGATTTTAGTCAAACTGTCGAAGAAATCGGTATGCTTATGGCATATGAGGTAACAAGAGATTTTCCTACTGAAGAATGTGAAACAAAAACTCCATGTGGAATAGCAAAAACAAAGAAAATTGCAAAACAAGTAGTAATTGTTCCAATTTTAAGAGCTGGCCTAGGAATGGTTGATGGAATTAGAAATCTTATCCCTACAGCAAAGATAGGACATATTGGTTTATATCGTGATGAAGAAACATTAGAACCACATGAATACTACGTTAAGTTTCCTCAAAACATGGAAAACTCACTAGTACTAGTTGTTGATCCTATGCTTGCAACTGGTGGAAGTGTTTGCCACGCATTAGACATCGTTAAAAAAACAGGTGCAAAAGATGTACGTTATGTTGGTTTAGTTGGAGCTCCTGAAGGTGTAAAGAAAGTACAAGAATTACATCCAGATATTGATATCTATCTTGCTTCATTAGATGAAAAGTTAAACGAAAATGGATATATTATTCCTGGATTAGGAGATTGCGGAGATAGATTATTTGGTACAAAATAATGGATAAACATATTATTTATATATTAATATGGGAAGTATTAGTTTTTGTTACTATATTCTCATTAATGTTTTACGCTTTGCAAGCATTAGATTTCTCAAAGATATTTAAACAAAATAGCACTACACAAATTAAAATTGTTATTATGGCAGTATCAGCTTCAGTAGCTTTTGGTATTGCAAGCGGAATTGGAGAAATATTAAAATTAATTATTGAAATATAAAATAAATATTTATAAATAAATGTATATTATTTTTATCATCGTAAATAATACATTTGAGGTGATAAAAATGAAAAAGATATTAAATGCATTTAGTAAAGAAAAAGTTCAAAAATTACTTTTTCTTGCGATGATTGTTTTAGTGTTTGGTGTTTTTATGTTTTCAATTTTTAAAAGCAATAATACTGATAAACCTAACCCAGATGATCCAGATATAAATAATCCTGATAATCCAACTCCTGATAATCCAACTCCTGATAAACCAGAACCTGAAAAATACAAGGCTCCATGCGATAATTTATCATGTAGCATAATTAGGCATTTCTATTCTCTTGAAGATGATGCTGCAACTCAAGAAATGTCACTAATTCAAATAGGCTCTAAATATCAAATGAGCAGAGGTATTACCTACAAGAAAGAAGATGATTCTTCATTTGACGTATGTGCAACATTAAGTGGTACAGTAACAAATGTTCAAGAATCTCCACTTTATGGAAATGTAATCACAATAGATCATGGGAATAATATAAAATCTGAGTATTTAGGTGTATCAAAAGTGCTTGTGAAAACTGGAGATACTGTAAAACAAGGTCAAACAATCGCATCAAGTGGTCAAGCTGAATATGATAAAGTTGCATCAAACCATGTTCATTTCCGCGTATCAATTGATGGAAAATTTGTTGACCCAGAGGATATTCTTGGAAAAGAAAAATAAAAAATAAGAGGCTATTTTGTGTAGCCCTTTTTTTGGTTAGAATAGTTCAACTTTTGCATCACGATGATCTTTAAGAGTTGTTAGGAAAACAAATAATTTTTCTATAGATATATCTGTGATGTCGATTAAGTATTTTTGGAATTTTCGGCGTTCATCCTTTGATAAGTTTTTGTATATGCAAACTGATAAAGTGCCGTTTCTTTCTTCTTTACCAATAATTTTAATGTCATTAAGAAGTGGTAAAAGAACTTCAGTTTTTCCTGTTAATAGTTTGAAGTCTTCAAAGTCAGGTAGATTAAAGAAATCAATTAATTTACCTTTATCTAGAAATAATACACGATCTAAAAGAAAACTTATATCATCAACTTTTTCAGTTGATAAAATTATAGTTCGTGGATATCTTTCTTTATGCAAATACAATTGATTGTAAAAGTCGTAGCGTATTTTCATATCTGCGTCAAATACAGGATCATCGATAATAGTAATATTTGCTCTTGAAGCTAAAGCACATATACCAATTATAAGATGCCTTTTATAAGGAGGCATTTGTTTCCAGGTTTTGCTATAGTCAATATTAAAAAATTTACAAAGATTATAAGCATAATAATTATCCCACTTAGGGAAAGTTCTATTCATATATTTAAATAGATTCTTAATAAGCAAATTGCTTGGATAAGATGTGTTTTTGTTTATGTAGCATATTTTATTTTTACACTCTCTTCTTTTAGATAGTTTATTACCATCTAAATAGACATTACCAGAGTTATAAGAAGTATTAGCAGCTAAGATGTCAAGGAGCACATCTTTCCCAGAGTCACTTTTGCCAAGAATAGCATATGTTTTCTTATCTAAGAAGTTAAAAGAAAAATTATATAATTTTTTGTTTTTAGAAACATTTTCACATAAAATTACTGACATAATTGTATCTCCTTTTAAAATAGTCTATAGGAATAGTGATATAGGTTCTGAAAAAGTGATTGAAATTTGGCCTTTTGTGAGTTCAATAAGTTTTTTATTTAAAGTTTCTTTTTCAGAAAAAGGAATTAAATATTTTAAATAAATATCATCATTAAATGACTTATTTTGCTCGCTATATTCTAAGAGTAATCTAGATATTTTATTAAAATTATTATAACTTACATTTAATTCCATATATACACAAGTAGTTAAATGAAGAGGGACTATTGTTTTAACACATAGGGCGGTAGTAGAAGAGTATGCTCTTACTAAACCTGATGCTCCTAATTTAATTCCTCCAAAGTAACGGGTAACAACAGCTAAAACGTTTGTTAAATTGTTTTTCTTTAAACAATCAAGAATAACTACGCCTGCTGTTTGACTAGGTTCACCATCATCACTAAATCTGACATTCTCGCCGTCGTAGCCGTAGATATAAGCATAACAGTTATGAGTAGCATCATAATATTTTTTTCTAATTTCGGAAAGTTTTATGCTCGCGTCATTACTATCTGTGATAGGTATAAGTGTACATATAAATTCACTTTTATTTATGATTTGTTTTTCTACGTATTCTTTATTAATTGTAATCATTTATTTCACCAAGATAATTATAAACTAAAAGTTAAAAAAATAAAAGAATAATTTGACGAAAAAATATGGAAAAAAAGAAAAAAATAATATATAATAAATGTATAAGTAAAAACGAAGAGAAAAGTGTGGTGAAAACATGGATAATCGAAGTCAAGAATTTCTAGCCAAAGCTAAAGATATTCTAAAAAAAATAACTTTCTCTGGTGGTGAAGGGTATATTATTGGTTCAAGCGTACTAAAAATCATTAATGAAGAAAATCTTGATAAAATAACCATTTACATAAATCTTGAGGAAAGATTAATGTATGAGTTATTCAAAGATTATAATATTATTAAAATAAACGAAGGCATTTATCAACTTGGTTATCTTGGTTTCACATATGATATACTAACTGACAAGAGTTTACAAGAGAATAAAATAAAAACATTAGAGTGTAAAAAACATTACTCAAAATTACTTTCTCAAAAAATGAAAGAAATAGATTATACTATTTATGCACTTGCTTTAAATCAAAACAATGTTGTATTTGATTTCTATTATGGAAAGAAGGATATAGAGAAAGGAATTGTTCGCTCTATATATTATGGCGTAAAAGCTTACTTTGATCTTAAGCCAATTAAAATGCTAGACGCTATAAAAGTAGTTAGCCAAACAGGTTATAAGCTAGATACAAGATTATTTCAAGCGATTAAATCAAAGCGAAAGAAAATAAAAAAAGTTCCGCTTAACGAAGTAGCTACAATAATGTATGAGATTTATAGAGGAAAATATTTCAAAAAAGCTCTTAAAATACTTGTTAAGACTAAACTATATAAGAATCTAGAATGGTATAAAGATGTTATTTTCCGTTTATATAAAAGATATCGTAAAGAGACAGATAAATTCTTTTTAGGATATGAAATGGTAAAAAGGAAAAAGTATGAACCAGTAATAGGAAATACAGCTGATAACGAATATGAACTACAAATGTTTGTTAACCTTGCAATTACAAATCCTACTGGTAAATATGATAAACTTACTCTTTACACATATGGTGTGCAAAATTGTGTTCTTGCTAATAGAATTAATTTTTTGTTAGGAAAAGCCAAAAAGCAATATAAAAAAATACGTGATGAATATAATAAATTACCTATCAAAAAAACATGTGATTTAGCATTTAAAGGCGAAGACATAATGTCTTTAGGAAATTATTCACCAGAACGCATTAATGAAATATTAGACGAAGTAATTGATTTAATATTAAATGAAAAAATAAAAAATGAAAAAGAAATCCTTAAAGACTTTATTTTAAATAAGTTGAATGGATATGATAACAGTAATGAAGTATATGCGAATGGTGAAAAAATCATTAAGCAAATAAACGATAACGAAAGCATTGATGTAATAACTTTTAAGAGATTACAAAAGCAACAAGAAGAATTTCATAAAAGATTATTAGAACTAGAAGTAAAAGATTTAGAGCGAGAAATAGATTACGAAGTGCGAAAAAAAATTGATGAAGGGAAGATATTAGAAAATGTAATCCCTGAGCAAAGAAAGGATACGTACGACTCACTTTATAATTCTTATTATGAGTTTTTATTAAAAACAGAAAAATATAGTAAATTAAAACAATACAAAAGTGATAAAAAGGAGTGACTGTAAATGAAAATCAGTGAGTGTGAAATAGGTAAACCTGTAGAAATGATATTGAAGTTTACGAAAATTCAATACTTTCCCCAAAACAGACAAGATTCTCAAGAATATGCGAGTATAACAGGATTAGATTGTGATAAGAGAACAATAGATGTAAGGATCTGGAAAGTTACAGATGAAATTAAGAAACGTATTACTGAAAATGGTATATATTTATGCAAAGGTAAAATTAAACTATTTAATGATAAGAAACAGTTTATGATAGATAACGATGGAATAACAGAAGCTAACGTTAATCCAGATGATTATTTAATAAAATGCCCTTTAGAAATCAATGAATTACAAATTGAAATCTCAAGATACATTCGAAAGATACAAAATGATAACTTGAGAAATATTGTTACTAAAGCCATAATGAAAATACAAAATGAATATTTTTCTTATCCAGCTGCCGTGTCAATTCACCACAATTATTTAGGTGGTATTGCCTATCATGTTTATTCTATGTTAACTTTATCAGAGGTATATTTAAAACAATACAAGTACTTTAATTCTGATTTGGTATATGCAGGAATAATTATTCACGATATGGGTAAAGTAAAAGAATTAAGTGGTGTTGATAAAACAGCCTATACAGCAGAAGGTAATTTACTAGGTCATATAACAATTGGCGTAAATATGCTTCATGACGTGTGTAAAGAACTATCTTTAGAAAATACCGAGGAAGCTTTAGCACTAGAACATATAATTTTATCTCATCATGGTAAACAAGAATATGGATCACCAATAATACCTAAGATACCAGAAGCAGCTTTAATATTTATTTTAGATTATTCTGATTCACGTTTTGCTTCTTTATCAGAAATTATGAAACAAGTAAAGCCAGGAGAATATACTGAACCAGTGTTTGCTTTTGATAAGAGAATATTTTATATTCCTGACATAAAATAACAAAAAAGGCTTTACAAAGAAAATAAAATGTAGTAAAATAAAATAGTCCTGTTAAGGACGTCATATGATATCGTCTACTAAACCCTTAGTTAGTAGACCCTCTCTTTCTTATTTCCTACTATTATCAAGGCAAAAGGCTTCTAACAGTATTAGAGGTCTTTTGTTTTTAAAAAAATAAAAAAATTTTTAAAAAACTCTTTACAAAAAAAACCTAATGGTATATAATATTAGTGTCCTATTAATTAGGACATCATATGATATCGTCTACTAAACCCCTAGTTAGTAGACCCTCTCTTTCTTATTTCCTACTATTATCAAAGCAAAGTGCTCTTAACTCTGTTGAGGGCATTTTGTTTTTTTACTCGCTTTTTTGGTTCATTTTCATCTCAAAAATATCAAAATTATTATTTTTTGGCTGATTTATTTTTAGACATTACCATGACATAAAATAAAATAAATAACAAAATAAGACACTATTTTGATGGTATTTATGAAAAAAACTGAATAAAAAGAATAAAATATGACAAAATAATGGAAAAGTTACCATTGAATTAAAAAAAATGTTTACTTTTTACTAGAAAAGTAGTATAATACTAATGTTACATTAAAAAAGTGTACATACACACATATTATTAAAACAAAAGATGAAAAATAATAGTTTTAAGGAGAATGATTTTTATGAATGGTTCATCTATTTTCAAAAAAGTATTTCCAGTAGTTCTAGTAATTGCAATGATATGCTTAATTACATTAGTAACAACATGTGCTAAAACTGGAAAAACAAACAAACCTGAGATTTCAAATCCTAATGGTGAGTACATTTCAATAAAAGAAACTATTAACGGAAAAGAGTACAAGTACGTTATTTCTCGTAGTGAAATGTATGAAGAATTAAAGAGTGGAATCGGACTTAGCACACTCATTACTGAAGCTAACAAGAAAGTATTAGCTGAAGAAATGAAATCTGTTTCTGAAGAAGATATCGAAAAGGAAATCAAAAAGGCTACATATGGTGAAGATGTAGACCCTGAAGATTTAACTGAAGAAAACAGAAATAAAAAGAAAAAAGAATTTGAAGAGTCAATGTTACAAGGCTATGGCTATGAAAACGAAGACGAAATCAAAGATCATTATCGTTTAGTTCTTGCAAAAAAAGCTTATACGAATAAAAAACTTTATGAAGAAGCTAAAGATGCAAAAGATGGTGATGATTTATATATCGCTGATACAAAAATTGATGATTATTATAAAGACAATTATAATAAATCATATTATGCAATTATCGTTCCATTTGCTTCAAGTGAAAGCATTAAGAGTGCATTATTACAACTTGGTGTTGTAAGAAGTGGTGATAAATGGTATCATGCAGAATTGAAAGAAATCAAAGTTGGTTCTGGAATTTATGAAGTAGATCGTAAAGAAGAATTAACAGTTAATGAAATAATCGAAACTATTCTTAAACTTAATGAAATGGTTTATGGTTATCAAAAAGATTACGGATATAAAGTTGAAAATGCAATATTTGATTCTGAAAAGAAGACATATAGAGTTCCTGAAGGATGTGACTATGCAGTTGTAAGTTGTGCTGATAAATTAGCAGAACTAAAAGCATTAGCTACTGAGCTTACTCCTTTAGTGACTCCTGCAGATGGAAGTAAATTAACAGATGAAGAAAAACAAGCTGCTTTAGCTAAAGTTACTGAAATCCAAGCTAAATTAGATGAAATTTCTGAAATGTTAGTTTATACAACAGAAGTTAAGAAAATTCAAAACATTATTACTTCACTTACTGATTCTCTAAATTATGAGACTAAAGAAGACGATAAAAACGAAACTCCTGAAGACCCAACTATAGTAACACAAACATTAAATAAGTTTATTAGCGAATTTGATGGTGTGGCTTATATCTTTAATACAAACAATGAAGAAAGCAAATTCTTCTATTCATATAGTGATTTAAAAGCTTACGATAGCAATTTACCAAGTGAATTCAAAAACAATTATATTGAATACATTCCTTATGGTGAAGGTGATAAATCAGCAAGTAAGAACGGCGAAAAATGGTTCTCTGCTTCTTATGTTTCAAGTGGAAATATGTATTACATAATTCTAAAAATCAAAGAAAAAGATGCTGAACAACTTGCAGATGTTAAGGAAGAAATCAAAAACAAATTGTTAGAAGAAAAATTAACTTCTTCATACATTGAGAAAAAAATGGCTGAGTTAAGAAACGATAAAGGTTTCAAAGTTTATGATACTGATTTAGAAAAAGAATACATTAATACAATCTCTTCTTACAAAATTAAATATAAACAAAGCAAGAAAGATGGAAGCAATGTTGTAGGTGAAATTGATGGAACTAAATTCACTTCTGATGATTTATTCAAAGCAATGGATAAGACTTCAGGTGCTGCTTCAGTAGTAAGTGAATTATCATATCGTAGAATGGTTAACAATACACTATTCAACAAATATTATGATTATACAACTGGTAAATGGATTGGCAAAGAAGGAAAAGATAAACGTGATGAAATCACAACATCTATTGAAAATCAAAGATTATACTATTTATCAGGTGCTTATTCATCTTATGGATATGATCCAAGCTCAATGAGTTGGTCTGAATTCCTTAAGAATGTAAATGGTGCTAAAGATGAAAAAGATTTAGCATTCCTTAACCTTTATAGTCAAGTAATTTCTGATTATATCAAAAAAGCATTTAACACAATCACTGTAACAGGTGAAGGCAAAGATACTAAATTTGAAGATACATACGCAGAAGCTTTAACTTCTAAAGTATGGAAATTAATCGAAGAAAGAATGAAGAAAGCTCAAGAAGAAGAATTTACTGTTAATGGTGTTCATTTATTAGTTTCTGCTTATAAAACTGTTAATGACGCTGTAGCATCAAAGAACTCTTCATCTTCGTCTTCGTCTTCATCTAAAGTTTCTGCTTTAGATCCAAAAGATTGGACTGAAGAACAAGTTAAACTTGCAAAAGAACTCATTGAAAAAGTAAGTTTATACTTAGAAAGTGCTGAAGGAACATATGAAAGCAAATTAGAAGCAGTTGTATCTGCATTCGATAGTGCTCCATATGCATATGTTGATCCAACAACAAACGAATATGTAAAAATCATCAACGATAGTGGTGAAGAATATAAGTATTATTTAGAATGCGCTGAATGTAAAATTGATTTAGCAAAATATAAATCTGCTGGTTTAACACTAACTTATCAAAACTTAGGATCTTTCACAAACGGAAAGATGGTTAAAGAATTTGAAGAAGCTGCAAGATCTATTTGGAAAAAAGATTATGCAGATAAAGAATTTAATAGAGTTACAGTATATGGAGAACCAATCAAAACTGAATTTGGATACCATTTATATGTAAATCTAAGTAGTTCAGACTATACAGAATATGATAGCATTAAAGTAGATGCTAATGGAAATCCAGTTTATACAAATGATGTTCTTGAAAAATTTAAATCTGTTCTTCCAAGCTTATACGAAGTAAGATTAGGTTTATTACTAACTGCTTTAGAAGCAATTGATCAAACTAAATTAAGTAAAGAAGATGCTAAAGTTGTTCAAGAAAAAATTGATGAATTAAAACCATTGTATACAACAGAAATTAAGACAGCTGTAGAAAAATATGCAACTCCAATTATTACAAATCTAAATAGTTCATATTATTCATCATTAGTTCAACAAGCTGAAGTATTATCATTAATGGAAGGCGTTACAATTGATTCACCAAGTGGAATCAATCTTGCAAAGATTAAGAAGTTAATGGATATTAGCAGAGCTTCAATATTTAAAAGTAATCTAGCAAACTTAGAAGAAGGCGATCAAGACATCGTTAAAGCTTCTGATGTTTATGGAAAGTAAGGAGGTTAATAAAATGAAAAAAATAATTGCGATATTATTAACACTCGTATTAACAGTATCTTTAGTAGGTTGTACTAAAAACGATAAAAAGAATCCTCAACTTACAAATGGTGCTCAAGAACTTAGCTCAATCACTGAAAATGGCGTTAAATATGTAGTTACAAACCAAGAAGCATATAATGCTTTAAAGGCACAATATGGTAGCACTATTCTAATTGATTTAATCGATACAAAATTAATGAGTACTCTTAAAAACAAAGATGGAAAAACATTCTTTGATGCAGTTTTAGATGAAGACATCGTTAAAGAAATCGATAAAGTTATGTATGGTGAAGATGAATTAACTGATAAAGAAAAAGATGAAAAGAAAAAAGATTTTCTTGAAAATTTATTCATTGGTAGCGGTATTATTACTGAAGATCCTTATGCAACAGAAGTAAAAGATAAATATCGTTTAGTTCTTGCTGAAAGAGCTTATGCTAAAGAATTATTAGCAAAAGATGTTAAGGAAAACGATGCTAAATACGAAGAATACGCTAAGTTAACAAAAGAAGAACAAGAACAAAAATTAAAAGATGAACCAAAAACTCCAACTGATTATTATTTTGCTGATTCAAAAATCCAAGCTAAATATGCAAAAGATGTTTATAGTAAATTTGAAGCAATAATTGTTCCATTTACTTCAAAACGTCAAGCTGAAATAGCATTAACACAAATTAACGTAACTGTTAAAGATGGTGTTTGGACTGATGGAACAAATGCATTATCAGCTCTTCAAGTTTTTGAAAAATTCATTGAACTTTATAAAGTTGTTTACGGATACAAAGTTACTGGTGAGTTAAATAAAGATAGTGAAGAATTCAAATTTAACGAAGGCGATTTAAATAGTAATATTCTAAAAGTCGTTAAAGATAAATTAGAAACATATACAGAAGATAGCAAGAATGAAGCACCTAAATGGTACACACCTAACGCAATCGAAATTGGTTCAGGTAATGAAGCTATTTATGTATTAAAATTAAATGAAGAGTTAGCTACATCTTATGAAGATTTAGACGAAGCTGGCAAAAAAGCTCAAAGAGAAAAATATACTGATGCTTTAATTGATGAAACAGTTACATCTAATTATGTACTTGTAAAAATGGGTTTATTAAGAAAAGAACAAAATATAGTTATCTATGATAGCGTTGTTGAAAACTTATATAGTAATGCAATGTCTAAGTTATCTGTAACATATGATAAAACAAAATTAGAAAGTGCTGAGTATGTTGCTGAAACAACTGATATTAAAGTAACACCAAAAGATTTATATGATGCTATGCTTAAATATCAAGGTGCTGCTATTGTTATGGATAAACTTGTTGAAAAGAGAGCTTTATATAATAAGAACTTCAATAAGTATTATGATATGAGCACTAACAAATGGTTAAATAATAATAAGAAAACTGAAATAACTGATTTAATTGAAGCTGAAAAGAAAAACTTCAAAAATGGAAACTATAAAGATTATGGATATGATCCTAGTCAAATGAGTTGGACATTATTTATTAAATCATTATATACAGTTGAAAACGAAGATGAATTAGTTCTTTCATTCTTAGCTGAATCTATTACAAAAGAATATGCTAAGAATATCAATAGATTTGCTGAACTAAACGATAAAGGCGAATTCGTACTTTCTAACGATGCTGCACTAACTGATAACTATTGGCGTTTAATAAGCAATCAAATGGAAGCTGAAGCAAAGAAAAAATTCAGCGTTGAAGGAATTCATTTATTAGTATCACACTATGATACAGTTGAAGATTATATCAGCGGAAGCAATATTGTTGATCCAGAAAAGTGGACAGAAGAACAAAGAGTAGCTGCTGAAAAATTAGTTAACGAAGTTATTGCTTTCGTTAAAGATTCAAAGGGCTCATATGCTTCTCGTTTAGAAAGAATTGCAGAAGCTTTCAAATATGCTCCTGTTAAAAATGCTGATGCAACATATGCTAATAACAAAGTTGCAAGAACAATCGTTAGTGATGGCGGTGCTGTTACAATTAACTTAAGTGAATATAAAGAAAAAGGTTTATATGTAAAATATGAATCATTAGGTGTTTTCGCTCAAGGTAAGATGGTTGAATCTTTCAATGATGCTGTTAAGAAAATTTGGGATGCAGATGCAGATAAAGACGTATTCAATGACAAAGATCTTAATGATGTAGATAAAGTAACAGTTTTAGAAACTCCAATTAAGACTTCATTTGGATATCATGCATATATTAATATTGAAAGTAAAGAATTAAGTTCTTATATCAAAGTTATCACAGATTCTGTAGATGGTAAAACATTCCATAAATATCAATACGTACCAACTATGGATGAAGTTCGTAAGTATGTTAAGAATACAAATACTACTGAAATAACTGAAAAAGTTAAAAATGCTATTAAGACATATTATACTCCAATAGCAGATGAATTAAGTGGTGATGCATTCTCATACATTATGATGGTTAATGCTTTAGAACAAGTTATAAGTTCTTATTCATCAACTGATAACGGAGTATCTCAAGATGCTTTAAAGAAATATATTGAATGTTATAAAGATTATACATTTAGTGATTTATTAAGTAATGTTACAGTTGATTATTTATATGTAAAATAAAAGTAAATAGTTGTTACATAGCTTTATAGTTATGTGACAACTTTTTTCATTAAATCATTTGCATCTGATTGTAATAATGAATTAATTGAATTTGTACCTGATGACCCTGAAAGAGAAGGATACACTTTTAAAGGATGGTACAAAGAAGCAGAGTGCACAAGCAAATGGGATTTTGAAATTGACATTGTTCCTAAAAAAGATAATGCAGAAGAATTTATAGAAACTAAATTATATGCTAAGTGGGATAAAGTGAAAGATTAGAAATGTGAAAATTACAAAGTAATATATAAATATAGATAATATAAACAACATCCTTGTATATAAGTCAATTAGTACTCAGATAATTTGGATATTCATTGACTTTTTTTATGTTGATAAAAGGATATATTTGTTGTATAATATTTATATTAGGAGAAAAAAAGTTTATGAAAGTATGTGTTTTATCTAGCGGTTCAAAAGGTAATATGACTTATGTAGAAGGTGGGAATACTCGTTTATTGATTGATGCGGGGATTACCTTGACTAATGCATGTAGAAGGAATCCTAATTTACCATTAGACAAAGTTACAGATATTATTGTTACTCATGAACATGGGGATCATGTAGGATACTTAGATACTATATCAAAGAAAACAAAGGCTAATATTTATATTTCTAAAAAAAGCTTTTTAGGTTTAAAACCAGCATTTAGAGATAAGTTCGTTGGAAAAAAGATATGTTTCATAGAACCAGAAGCAAAGTATAAAATAGGTGATTTGGATGTTTATACATTTAAACTAAATCATGATTGCATGGAAGTGTTAGGATATGTAATTTCATATGAAGGAAAAAGCGTAGGGTACTTTACTGATACTGGAATTATGCCTGACAAATATTTGCCATATTTAAGTGGTTTAGATGTTCTTATCATTGAAGCTAACCATAATGTTGAAAAGTTACTTAATAGTAATCGTGACTATAGTTTGATTAATCGTATATTAAGTACTGAAGGACATATTTCTAATCAAAAATGTTATGAAATATTAAAATCTGTTTTAAACGAAAAGAATAAATATGTTATTTTAGCTCATATAAGTGAAGATTGTAACTCTGAACAATGCTTATATGAAGAAATTATAAACAAATTATACAATTTTAAAGGTACTATTCTTATTGCAAGCCAATATGAAGCTAGTGAGGTAATAGAACTATGATTTCTTTAGATCTTGTTTGTGTTGGTAAAATTAAAGAAAAGTATTTAGATGATGCAATAATCGAATATTTGAAAAGAATTAAGCCTTATTGCAATTTCAAAATAACAGAAATCAAAGAGATAAATACACCTGATATGAATAAAAATTTGCTTGAAGAAGGAAAAAATATTCTTCAGTGTATAAGTGATAATGATTATGTAATAACTTTAGAAATAGATGGCAAGATGCTAGATAGTGTAGCTTATTCAAAACTAATAGAAAATCATTACACATATGATAATCGTAAGATTATTTTTGTTATCGGAAGTAGTGACGGATTATCAAAGGATGTTAAAGAAAGAAGTAATTATAAGCTAAGCTTTTCAAAGATGACTTTCCCTCACCAGTTAATGAGAGTTATCTTTTTAGAACAAACATATCGAGCTTTTGCGATAATGAATAATATAAAGTATCATAAATAGGTGGTGAAAATATGCCTTTTGAATTAGTTAGTAAATATAGTGGTGCTGGAGATCAAGTACAAGCAATCGAAAAGTTAACCGAAGGAATTAATGATGGATTGCATGCAATGACACTTTTGGGTGCTACAGGAACAGGTAAGACGTTTACTATTGCTAATGTAATAAAAAACACAGGTAAGAAAACAATTGTACTAGCTCATAATAAGACATTAGCTGGGCAACTATATAGTGAACTAAAAGCTTTTTTTCCAAATAACCATGTTGAATATTTTATTTCTTATTATGATTACTATCAACCAGAAGCTTACGTTGCCAGCAAGGATTTATATATTGAAAAAGATTCAAGTATCAATGATGATATTGACCAAATGCGTCATAGTGCTGTAAGTAGTTTACTCACGTATGATGATGTCATTGTTGTTGCGAGCGTTTCTTGCATCTATGATATAGGTGACCCTAATGACTATCGTGAGAATATGTTAGTTTTAAAAGAAGGAATGAGTTATCCTTTAAAGGAACTCTTTGAAAAACTAATATCGATGCAATATGTTCGTAATGATTATGATATTTCTAGAGGAACATTTAGAGTTCGTGGTGATACAGTTGATATCTTTCCAACATATGAAAAAAATCAAGGAATTCGTTTAGAGTTCTTTGATGATGAACTTGAGAAAATTAAAATTATTGAAAGTGTTTCTGGAAAGGTGCTTTCCTCAAAAAAAGTTATTACTATAAATCCAGCAACATTATTTTCTGTTAATAATGATAAATTAAAAGAAGCAATTAGAAGAATAAAAGAAGAAATGGAAGAGCAAGTAAAATTCTTCGAAGATAGAAAACTTTTACTTGAGGCTGAACGAATTAGAAAACGTACAATGTATGATATAGAAATGCTTGAAGAGATAGGATATTGTACGGGAATAGAAAATTACTCAAGACATTTAAGTTTACGTGCTGAGGGAGAAAAACCTTATACGTTACTAGATTTCTTTGGTGATGATTATTTAATGGTAATTGATGAGTCTCATGTAACATTGCCTCAGGTTAGAGCTATGTATAATGGTGACAGATCACGAATAATGAGTCTTGTTGAGAATGGTTTCAGATTACCTTCTGCCCTTGATAATCGTCCTCTAACGTTTGATGAGTTTGAACAGCTAATTAGACAGGTAATCTTTGTAAGTGCAACACCGGGCGAATATGAGCGTGAAAATGGGGAAATTGTCGAACAAATCATTAGACCAACAGGGCTATTAGATCCTCTTATTGAAATAAGACCAATAAACGGACAAATTGATGATTTAATAAGAGAAATTCGCACTCGAAAGGCAAAAAATGAAAGAACTCTTATTCTAACACTTACGATTCAAATGAGTGAAGACTTAACAAATTATTTGAAAGATTTAAACATTAAAGTGGCTTATTTGCATTCTGAAGTAAAATCATTAGAAAGATTAGAAGTAATTAGAAAACTAAGGCAAGGAGTATACGATTGCTTAGTTGGCATTAATCTTTTAAGAGAAGGATTAGACATTCCGGAAGTTTCATTAATAGCAATTTTAGATGCTGATAAAGAAGGATTCTTAAGAAGCACAACTTCCTTAATTCAAATTATAGGTAGAGCTGCTAGAAATGCAAATGGTAAAGTTATTATGTATGCTGATAAAATTACCGATTCAATGCAATATGCTATTACAGAAACTAATCGAAGAAGAGAAATTCAAGATGAATACAATAAAAAACATAATATCATCCCGAAGACAATATATAAAGACATATCTGATTCAATTGTTATAACGCAAACAGAAGCGATAGATAAAGTAGATGTTGATTTAAATGATATGTCTAATATGAGCGCTTTAGAAAAAAAGAATTTAATAACAAAATTAGAAAAACAAATGAAAGATGCTGCTAAGGAATTAAATTTTGAGGAAGCTATGGCATTAAGAGATTTAATTCTAGAAATAAAGAGCACATTATAGGTGTAATATGAAGAAAAAAGTAGTTGTTGGATTAAGTGGTGGAGTTGATTCCGCAGTAGCTGTAATTATCCTTCAAAAAGCCGGTTATGAGGTTGAAGGTATGTTTATGAGAAACTGGGATTCTCTACTTAATAATGATGTTTTAGGTAATCCTCATACCTTAGATTCAGTTTGTCCTCAAGAAGTTGATTATATGGATGCTGTAAGAGTTTCAGAAAAGCTGGGAATTAAACTTCACCGAGTTGATTTTGTTATGGAATATTGGGATCGTGTATTCACATATTTTCTTGATGAATACAAAAATTATCGTACACCAAATCCTGATATCCTATGTAATAAAGAAATCAAATTTAAGGCATTTCTTGAGAAAGCTATGGAAATGGGCTATGATTACATTGCAATGGGACATTATGCAAGAATAACTCATGATCCTTTAAAAATATATAAAGGTTTAGATAGTAATAAAGATCAAACATATTTCCTTTCACAACTTTCGAAAGAACAATTAGATAAAGCTTTATTTCCAATTGGCGATTTAACAAAAAAAGAAGTGCGTGAAATTGCCAAAGAATATGGATTAGAAGTTGCTACAAAGAAAGACTCAACTGGAGTGTGCTTTATAGGTGAAAGAAATTTCAAGCAATTTTTAGAAAATTATTTGCCAGCGCAAAAAGGAAATATGGAAACACTAGATGGTGAAGTTGTTGGCACACATGATGGAATAATGTACTATACAATAGGACAACGCCACGGATTAGGCCTTGGTGGTGAAGGTGATCCATGGTTTGTCCTTGGTAAAGACGTAAAGAGAAACGTCTTATATGTGGGTAGAGGTGCAAACAATGATTATTTGTATTCAAATAGATGCATTGTAAGCAAAATTAATTGGCTTGGAGAGCCATTCACAGAAAGAAAAATCAATGTAAAATTTAGATATCGTAGTAAAGATATTGAAGCTACACTAAGAAATTTAGGTGATGGTAGATTCGAAATATTATACCCACAAATGTTTAAAGCAGTAACCCCAGGACAAGCAGCAGTCTTCTATGATGGAGATGAAATGTTAGGTGGTTCAACAATTGATGAAGTATATATGAATAATGAAAGAAGAAAATATTAAAAATGGAAAAATTAGAAGGAACTATTGAAAAAATATTATTCAAAAACGAAGAAAATGGTTATGCTGTGTTAAGGATCAAATTAGATTATACTAAGAAAAAAATGGCAAAGTATAAAGATATTTTATATACTAATCTCTTAACAGTTACATCATTTTTTGATCGCTTTCCCGTAATAGGAGAACAATTAGAATTTCAAGGTGACTTCGAAGAAAGTAAATATGGGATTCAGTTTAAAGCCCAATCATACTCACGAATAAATGAGGATACTCTTGAAACAGTAATAGCATACCTTTCGAGTGACTATTTTCCGGGAATTGGTAAAAAAATTGCCGCAAAGATATTTGAAGTAATCGGAAAAAATTGTTTAGAAAAAATCAGAAAAGATAAAAATATCTTAGATAAAGTAGATGGTTTAACGCTAATTCAAAAGGATACTATCTATAAAGGACTTATCGATAATAAAAAGAAAGAAAAAGATACGCTTGATTATATAAACATGGGTTTTACTATCCAAATGGCCCAAAGAATATTAACTGAACTAACAAAAGAAGAAATAGAAGTAGCCAAAGAAAATCCTTACCTGTTAATAGATAAAGTTGAAGGCATTGGGTTTTTAAAAGCTGATAAAATAGCTTTAGCAATGGGCATAAGCGAACACGATCCTCTAAGAATAAAAGCATGTCTTAAATTTATTATCGATAGAATGACCTTTGAAACTGGGAATTGCTATTTAGAAAAAGATAAACTTCTAATTACTGTAAATAAATATATAAAGTTAGACAGTGAAGATTACGAAAAATATTTAAATATTCTTGAAACCGATGGAAAAATTTATATTGATGAATCTAACGTTTATGAATATTCTTTATATGAATCTGAAGGAAAATTAGCTGCAATTATAGCTTCTTTAATAATACATAATCACGAAAGCCTAAATAAAGAAGTTATTATTGATAAACTTGAAAAAGTAAAAAAAGAATTAAAAATCGAATATAGTCCCAAACAAGAAGAAGCCATTATCAATGCCTTTATAGAAAAAATAATGGTTATAACTGGTGGACCAGGTACTGGAAAAACAACAATCGTGGAAGGGATTATAGACTTATACAAAAAACTATACCCATCACCAAATTTAACGGAAGAAGTATATCTACTAGCACCAACTGGTAGAGCCAGTAAAAGATTAGCTGAAGTAACAAAAATGCCTGCACAAACAATTCATAAGTTTTTAGCATATGATGGCAAAACATTTCATAATAATGAAAATAATCCCATTAATGCTAAACTTGTCATAATTGATGAAATGTCAATGGTAGATGTTGTGCTAGCATGTAAATTATTTTCGGCCTTAACAAATGAAACTAGAATTATAATTGTTGGAGACGTTGATCAAATTCCTTCTGTCTCACCAGGTAATGTTCTTGAAGATATAATTAAAACCGGAAAAATAAAAACTATAAAATTAGATAAAATTCATAGACAAGCCCAAGATTCATCAATCATACGCCTTGCTCATGAAGTCAATCACGGAATAATACCTTTAGATTTATTTGAGAAACAAAAAGATCGAAATTTTATTAATATAGATGATGAAAATATTATTATAAATAGTTTAAAGAAAATAATACACAAAGCTATAGAACAAAATATGAGTATCTTTAAAGATATACAAGTATTAATCCCAATGTATAAACGTCCTTTAGGAATTGATAATATTAATAACATTCTTCAAGAAGAATTTAATCCATTAAATGATGCTAATAATGAAATAGTTTTTGGTAAACAAAAATTTCGAATTAATGATAAAGTTATTCAGTTAGTAAACAGGAATGATGATAATATTATGAATGGTGATATAGGAATAGTAGAATCATTTATATATGATGAAAATAAAATAATTGGGATGTTTGTGAAATTCGATAATGGTCTTGTTGAATACACAAAAGATAATTATGAAGAATTAAAATTAGCATATGCAATTTCAATACATAAATCGCAAGGTAGTGAATTCAATACGACTATCATACCTTTTTCTAAAAGCTATTCAATAATGCTTAAAAGAAGACTATATTACACAGCAATTACACGAGCTAAGAAATTCTTAATAATGATAGGAAGCTTCGAAGCTTTTAAAATGGCAGTTAGTAATACGGATTATTCACGAAATACGAAATTAAAAGAAAAAATTTTAGAAGCAATTAATAACTATGAACAAGAAATAAAACACCTCAAAAAAGAATAAAAATTATATTTTTGGAAATAATAATATTAAAGTAGAAAATTAGTGAGGTGAAAATAGTTATGAAAAAAGCTATCGCATATATGATGATTGGTGCAGCAACTTATGGAGTCATAAGTATGATGGTTTGTAAGAAAAATTCTATCGAAAAAAAGTTAAAAAAATTAAAGAAAAATGGTATGGATGCATACAATAAAGTAAAAACAATTCTCTGAATGTCTATCGCTTATGATAGGCATTTTTTTAAAGCAAAAAAACTAATAAACAGTTAATATGTAAGTGGAAGGTGATAAAATGAAAATTATTAAATTAGTAAAGAAAATTAAAATTAAATACTTAATCGTTGGGGGAGTAAGTTTAATATTACTACTTTTTGGATTCATTTTAAATGCTAGTGATAAAGTAGAATTAGTCACTTCAAATAAGAATAGTGTTTTAGTAAGTGTACAAGGAGAAGTACGCTACCCAGGAACATATGCTATGACAGATAAAGATCGAATACTTGATGCTATACGAAAGGCAGGAGGTGTAACCTTTTTAGGTAATCAAAGTAAACTAAATCTTGCTGACAAAGTGTCTGATGGAATGATAATAATAGTACCTAAAAATACAGAAGAAGGACTAATAAATTTAAATACATGTGAGGAAAAAGATTTTGATAGATTTAAGTATTTAGGTTTAACGGATACGTCAATAAAAACAATTGTTAAGTATTCTAAAAATAATGGCTTTACAAGAAAAGAAGAATTACTTGAAATAGGCATAAAAGAAAATGTTTATAACAAAATTAAAGAATACATTATTCTATAGGACTTTAATTAATAATTTTATATATGTTTCATTTAGCATAATTCTTATCGCAGTTATTATAAATAATCATTATATGTTTTTTCTTTACATAATATATCTTATATATATTTACAAAAGAAATAAAATTATTTGTAAAAGTATTATAATAATAAACATTATATTTATTATTATCTATATAATTTATTCTTTTGCAATCAAAGACTATGGTTTGACAGAATTTGAAGGTATAGTAACATGTATAGAGAAAAAAGATAAAAGTAATAAAATTGAAATTACAAACTACTTTAAGAAAGTAATAATATATGATAAAAATTACACGCCTATAGAGATTGGTGATAAAGTAATTGTTACAGGTATAAACCGAAAAATAAGTGCTAATCACAATCAATATGCATTTGACTACCAAAAATATTGTTTTAGTAAAAGGATAGTATCAATAATCAATGCTGAAGTAATTGAAACAAAGAAAAGTGTAAATGTTTATATAGTAAAAAAATATATATATAAATACTTAGATCATTTCTTTAATCAATCAATATGCAAAAGTTATATTTTAGGTTTTATTTTTGGTGATACATCGCTTTTAAGTACTGAAATAGAAGAAAGCATAAAAGTAAATAGCATTTCCCATTTGTTTGCAATATCAGGACTTCATGTAGGGATTATTATAAGTATAATTGAAAAACTATTGGGAAAAGTAATAAGAAATAGTAAAACAAGAGAAAATGTGATATGTGTAGTAATTGGTATTTATCTATTTGTTAATTACTTTCAAGTATCAATTTCGAGAGCTGTTGTCATGTATTATTTAAAAATAATAAATAAAAGAAAAGATTTAAAATTATCATCTTTAGATAATGTAAGTATTGTATTTATTATTTTTTTATTCGTTAATCCATTTCTTATCTATAATATAAGTTTTAAACTTAGCTTTCTTGCAAGTTTTGCAATTATTATATATTCTGAGAGTATAAAAAATACAAAAATTGAATCAATAAATCCAATTTTAAATAATTTGTTAATGACAATATTTGTTCAGTTAATAACTTTACCAATTGTAATAAATATGAATAATTCTTTTAATATCATTTCCCCATTTGTAAATGTTATATTTATAGCTTTAGTATCATATATTATATTACCGATAACATTTTTATCTCTTTTTTTCCCAGTAGTTAGTAGTATATACTTCTATATTTTAGAAACATTTGAATATGCCAACATTTTATTTAAAAATCTTAATATAAGTTTTGTTATCCCGTCACTAAATATTATAGAAATAGTTATATTTTATATAATTATCTTTTTATTTACAAAGTATTATAAAAAGACTTGGATTTATGTTGCTAGTATTATATTAGTGTTTATATTTATGAATAAGGTTAGTTTTAACTTGCTAGGAAAAACATCTTTTATGTCTTTGCCTGAAGGAGATGCTATAATAATTGATTTGCCCTTAAATAAAGGGGTTATTATGATTGACACTGGAAAAAGGGAAACTGATGATGTTATAAATTATTTAAAAAGTTCAGGAATTAGAAAAATTGATTATTTAATTCTAACTCATAATCATGATGATCATAATGGAAAAGCAAGTGAAATAATTAATGAATTCAAAGTAACAAATATTGTTGTTAGTGAATATGATAATAGTAAATATAGCAAAACAAACAAAACAATAAAAGTAAAAAAAGGTGATAAAATAAATGTAAATGGTTACGTAATAGATGTTCTTTCCCCAAAACAAAAAAGTAATGATGAGAATGACAATAGTATAGTTCTTACAATAAAATTAGGAAATTTAAAATATTTATTCTTAGGCGATGCTACTAAGAACGTAGAAAGAGAGATAGAAATAAGTAAAGTAGATGTCGTCAAAGCTGGTCATCATGGTTCAAATACGAGCTCAGATAGATCATTTTATGAAAAGGTTAATCCCAAATATATTATAATAACTTCAGGTTACAATAATAAATATGGTTTTCCTCATCAAGAAGCACTGGAAAATATTGGTGATAGAGAAGTTCATCGTACTGATCTTGAAGACCAAATTATCATTTATTTCACACATTTATTTAGTATAATAACATAGATTTAGTAAATAATAATTTTGTCCATTAAAGAGTTTTTAATTACTGAAAAGTAATTAATTCCTCTTTTAATGTATATATATATGAAGATCTTTTTAGATCTTCCTCTTTTTTTAGTTTGTTATTTTCTTTTTATAAAAGTTATGATATAATTTATATAAAGGTAAAGGTGAATTCTAATGGCAAATAGAGTATATTTATATAAAGGCGATGAAAAATATCTAACGAATGCAAAAATTCAACGTATCATAAAAGAAAGTAAAGCTGATGAAATAAATATTACTACATATGATTGTTCTGAGGTGAATCTTGAAAAAGCTATTTTTGATGCTTTAACTCCTGCTTTTCTTGGTGGGAATAAAGTAGTTATAATAACTAATCCTATTTTCTTATCATCTGAAAAGAACTCAAACATGCATAATACAAAAATACTTTTAAGTTACCTTGATAAACCATCTGAGACAACTTATTTAATCATAAATGCAAGTGGTTTTAAAGTTAATGAAAAATTAGAAATAACTAAAGCATTACTTCATAAAGCTAATGTCGTTACTACAAATGGTATTAGCGAAGTTGAATTTCGTGGTTGGTTAGAACGTGAGTGTTCAATTCAAAATGTAAGAATTGAAAAAAATGCTTTATCACTAATGTATAAAGCTTTTGGTTCTAATCTTGAAGAGACTAAAAATGAAGTTGATAAGTTAACAAGTTATGTTGGCTCTGGTGGGGTAATTACAGAAATAACTTTAAAGGAACTAATGAGTAAAGGTAATAATGGAGATGTTTATGAGCTAGTTAATGCATTATATAAAGGTGAAAAAGAAAAAGCTATAAAACTATATTTAGAGTTAAGTAAGTATCAAAAGGATGCAAGTTTCTTTATAAATGTTATTTCTAAGTCTTTTAAAGATAATTATCTTGTAAAAAAAATGATGGAGATGAAATATAATCAAAGTGAAATTAGTTCAAAACTTAATCTAAACTCTAATAGAGTTTATTATATGATGAAAGATGTAAGTAATATCACAACCGAAAAAATGGAAAAATATATTATAAAACTCGCTGACCTTGATTTACGAATTAAAACAGGTTTAATCGACAAAAAAATAGGTTTTGAAGAATTTTTATATGGAATTGAGTAAACAAAAAACATCTGATTGACAGATGTTTTTTATTTACCAATGTTATTAACAGTTAAAGATAAACGTGATTTGTTACGAGCAACAAAGTTTTTATGGAAAATACCTTTTGCTAAACCTTTATCAAGTTTCTTTGATGCTAGGTTATAAGCTTTTACAGCACCATCTTTATCACCTGCTGCAGCTTTTGCAAGTACAGCTTTAATAGCAGTTTTTACAGAAGATTTAAAAGAAGCGTTTTGTAATTTTTTCTTTTCACTAGTTTTGATACGTTTAACTTGTTGTTTAATGTTTGCCATTGATTTCACCTCCACATTAAATACTAGTTTAATATATACTTATATATTATACAAGAAAACTTGAAAAAAATCAAGATAATTTTTAAGTTTTATCTCATAAAAGTAAGATATTTTGTTAATAATAAAATATGAGGTGATAAAATGGATAAATATTCTGTTAGAACAGACTTAGCTTCAGAAGCGATAAAAGATTTTCAAATACCTGAAGAAGAGAAAAATATTAATGGAATTGAATTAAAAAGAGTTTTTGTTGATGAAGAAAATAGTGGCCGAATCGGAAAAAAACCAGGTGTTTATTATACAATAGATACGAGGGCAATTGAAACTCATGACAATGATGACATAGTGAATTGTGAAAATGTTCTTGCAAATGTCATAAAAGAAGTTATGGAGTTTGAAAACATAAAAAACGAAGATAAAGGATTGATAGTAGGATTAGGTAATATCAATGTTACCCCAGATTCACTAGGACCATTAGTTGTAGATAATGTAATAGTTACTAGGCATATGTTTATGATTAATCCAAGCAAAGTAAGTCCAGGAATCAGAGAAGTTAGTGCAATTGCTCCAGGAGTAATGGGTACTACAGGTATAGAAACTTTTGATATTATAGAAGCTGTTAAGAGTAAAATAGATGTGGATTATATGATAGTAGTTGATGCTTTAGCATCAAGATCAATAGATCGAGTTAATAAAACTATTCAAATTACAAATACGGGAATAAGCCCTGGCTCAGGAGTTGGAAATAGAAGAAAGGAATTAAGCAAGGAAACAATTGGCATCGCTGTGATAGCTATAGGGGTACCAACAGTTGTAGACGCGGTAACAATTACAAGTGATACAATAGACATTATTATGAAATATATGAATAATCTTCACCGAAACAAGCCTGAAGAAATAGATATTGAAAATACTCCAAGGCCAAACAAAGAATATCGTGAAGAGTTATTTGGTAATGTTGGAGCCTTAAGTGAAGAAGAGAAAAGGCAATTAATAGATGAGATTTTAACGCCAACTGGCTTTAATATGATGGTAACACCAAAAGAAGTTGATTTAGACATATCTGACCTTACACAAATAATAAGTAAAGCAATAGATCAAGCGTTACATCCAATTGTAGGTCCGTATGAAGCCTAGGCATGTAATATTTTTAATTTTCTTGTTCTTTTTCTTTGGATATGTAATGAATGTTCCAAACGATGAAACAAGTGGAAGAATATCAAATGAAAAATTAAAAGAATTCGAGGGAAAAATCTCTACAAAAGATAATACATACAAACCATCAGAAAATGTTGTTGAAGAAAATATTTTTAATAAAGGTGGAAAAAAGGTAGAAGGGATTATTGACTCTGGTTTTGATATTTTATTTGATATTGTAAAAGGATTCATTGATGAAAAATAAAGAACTTAACAAAAAGTTATTGATATTAATTATTGCTTATATGGTATTCTTTTTCATAATAAGGTTTATTAATAAAAAATAGAGGGAAGGTCCCTCTTTTTAAATTAAGAATTGCAATAATTAAATAATTAATATATAATATACTAAGAAGTAAATAAAATAGGTGATAAAAATGCATGTGTGTATAATTGGTGGTGGTGCTTCCGGTGTTTTTGCAGGAATAACAATAAAACATTTAGATAGTACTATTGATGTTACAATAATTGAACAAAATAATAAACTATTAAAAAAAGTATCTAAAACAGGTAGTGGTAAATGCAATATAATGAATAAAAACATAAGTAAAGAATTCTATAATGATTTTTCACTTATTGAAAAGAATATGACAAAAGTTGAAATTGATAAAATGCTAACAGCTTATGGAATTCTATTACGTGAAGGAACAGAAGGTAGACTATATCCTTACAGTTTACAAGCTAAAACTGTGTGCGATGTTCTCACTTTTGATTTACAAGAGTTAAAAGTGAATGTCTTACTGAATACGAAAGTAACTTCTGTAAAAAAGGTTAAAACTGGATACAAAATAAATGATAGTATAAATTGCGATTATCTTGTTTTTGCTACAGGATCAAAAGCCCAAGCAGAAACTAACTGCTATGAACTACTTTCAAGTTTAGGACATAAAATTACACCTATTGAACCAGGATTAGTTCCAATTATCACAAAAGAGAAAACTAATCAACTTTATGGTATAAGATGGAAAGTAAAGATAAACTTTAAAAACGAAAGTAGAACAGGAGAATTACAATTCCGTGATAATGGATTATCGGGTATTTGTATAATGGATGCATCTAATGTACTTAAGGAAAATGATGTTATTAATATAGATCTAATGCCTGAGTATAGTATTAATGATTTAAAACAATTAGTCAGCGAAAGAAAACTAAAGTTTTTAGAAAATGTCTTTCCTAAGAATCTATGGAATGAAATAGTTTCAAGAAGTGATAAAAGTACTATCTCCATTTTGAAAACGATAAAAAATCTAAAGTATACAGTGCTAGCAAAGAGGGATTTCAATGAGGCTCAAATAGCTCTAGGTGGAGTCAGTATCCAAGAAATTACAAATTCTTTTGAAAGTAAATTAAATAATAATTTATATATACTTGGGGAAACGATTGATGTTGCAGGAGCAACTGGTGGATACAATTTGTATTTTGCATGGCTTAGCGGATATATATGTGCAGAGAATATCGTAAATAAAAAAGGCTCGTAAGGGCCTTTTATTCTTCGTCATTTAAAAGTTGTTCGTAAATTTTAAATACGCCATCTAAAATTTCATCGTCATCAATAAATTCATATTCAGCATCTCCATCTTCGTATTCAGTGCACTTAAAGACGAAAGCTTCATCTTCTGGGGCATTAGGAATACTAGTAGGTAAAAGAATCAAATAGAAATCATCTTTGTAGTTAATACCTGCGATTACGTCAAATTCGACTTCTTCTCCTTCATCATTCACAAGAGTTAATTTGTTTTCAAATTCATCATTAGTATTCATATAACTTTCCTCCGAATATATATAGTTTACCATATATTTGTGTTTTCTTCAATAAATGAATTGAAAAAAAATAAAAAATGATATATAATAAGTCGGACAATTTAAATGGGAGCTTCGGCTGAGAGGTTACGAAAGTAACGACCATCTAACCTGATCTAGGTAATGCTAGCGTAGGAATTTAAATTTCTATACACATATAGCATTCCAAAAACTATTTTTTGTTTTGGGAGGTTATTAATTATGAAGAAAAAAGTAGTTTTTAATATCACTTTTACAGCGGTGATGATAGGTTTAGCTGTAGCCTTTGATTTTGTAGCAGGATTAATTCCATTTTTGAAATTTCCTTATGGAGGATGCATTTCTTTTGCAATGCTTCCATTAGTGTTAATTTCTATTATGTGTGGACCTGTTTATGGCATCATTGGTGGAAGTCTTTTTGGCTTAATAAATTATTTTATTGATGGATATGGATTTAATATAATTTCATTTCTATTAGATTATATTGTTGCTTTTGCCACACTAGCAATTATTTCTGTTTTTAGAAAGAAAATTCTTGAAGGAAAAAAAGGATACTTTGTGTTAGGCTTTGCACTAGGATTAATTTTAAGATGGATTTCAAGTAGTATAAGTGGTGTCTTGAATGCAGCGTCTTTTGGAATTGATGGTCCATTTTTAGAAAGTATTTTTGGAAATGGTAAAACTTCATTATTGTATATATGCATATATTCATTTATTTTGTATAATATGCCTTATATTTTCGCTTCTGGTGTACTTTGCATAGTTTTAGGTCTAATTATGTATAACAGTGTTATAATGAGAAAAAATGGTGAAAATGAATAAATAATTATAATCTGTAACTATTTTTGAAAATTAATAGTATTTACTATTAATAAGAAATATGGTATAATGAATATAGTAAAATATAGTTTTAGCACGAAAGGAAAATAAAAAATGAATTTACCTAATAAATTAACAATAGCAAGAATGTGTGCGATTCCAGTAGTAATTGTTGTATCATTACTATCTGTACTTCAAAATGTGTCAAGAGTTGTAAATGTGCAATTGTTGATCTTACTAGTAGTTTTTGCTTTAGCATCAATTACTGATTTCCTTGATGGAAAGATTGCTCGAAAATACAATTTAGTTACTAACTTTGGAAAGTTTATGGATCCTCTTGCTGATAAACTATTAGTTATGGCAACAATGATAGCAATGCTTGAATTAGGAATATTTAAAGCATTCAATATTAGTTTTGGATTTGTAATTACAATTATTCTTGCAAGAGAGTTTGCGGTTACAGGTTTACGTACTTTAGCAGCTGATAATGGTGTTGTTATTGCGGCAAGTAAGTTAGGAAAATCAAAAACAGTAACGCAGATGGCTATGATCATTTATGTATTAGCAATTAATATGGTAGATATAAATAATAATATTGGAATAGCTAAGGACATTATAACATTGGTATTAGTTTCTCTTGCTACAATTATGACAATTGTGTCTGGAATTGACTATTTTGTAAAAAATGTTAATGTTTTAAAAGAGAAGAATAATAAGGAGAACTAGAATGGCTGAAGATAAGATTCAAAAAGAAGAATTAGAAAAAGCAAAAGCAATGGAAGAAAAAAATAAGGCCCTAAATGATGCTTTCAAATCTATAGAAAAACAATTTGGAAAAGGCTCTATTATGAGACTTGGAGATAAAGTGAATGAACAATATGAAGTTGTTCCAACTGGATCAATTGCCTTGGATATGGCTTTGGGTGTAGGTGGTTACCCTAAAGGCAGAATCATAGAAATATATGGACCTGAAAGTAGTGGTAAAACAACTTTTGCTTTACATGCAATTGCTGAAGCGCAAAAACAAGGAGGCATTGCGGCATTTATTGATGCTGAACATGCTTTAGATCCTCGCTACGCATTTAGTTTAGGTGTAGATGTTGATAATCTAATTGTGTCTCAACCAGATACTGGAGAGCAAGCATTAGAGATATGTGATTATTTAATAAGAAGTGGAGCAGTATCAATTATTGTTGTTGACTCAGTTGCTGCTTTAGTTCCAAAAGTTGAAATAGATGGTGATATGGGTGATTCTCATATAGGATTACAAGCACGTTTGATGTCACAAGCAATGCGTAAGTTGAGTGGAGCAATTAGCAAAACTAATTGTGTTGCGATATTTATAAATCAAATTAGAGAAAAAGTTGGCGTTATGTTCGGTAGCCCAGAAACAACTTCTGGAGGAAGAGCGTTAAAGTTCTATGCGACTATTAGATTAGACATTAGAAGAGTAGAACAAATTAAACAAGGAGATACGGCAATAGGTTCTATAACTAGAGTAAAGGTAGTTAAGAACAAAGTGGCTCCTCCATTTAAGACATGCGATGTTGATTTAATCTATGGTAAAGGTATCTCTAAAGAAGCTGAAATAATTGATTTAGGTGTTAAATATGATATAATTGAAAAGAGTGGTTCATGGTTTGCCTATAATGATGAAAAATTAGGTCAAGGCCGTGAAAATGTAAAAGAGTATTTAAGACAAAATCCAAATTTATCAGAAGAAATACTTACAAAGATTAAAAATAAGTATTTTAATATAGAATAAAATGATGGTTAGTTTGACTAACCATTTTCTTTTTAAAAAACTAATATCAAAAATAAATAAATCAACTATAAATTGTCATTGACTATAGACTAAAAAAGTAGTATAATATAAAAGTATGAAATATAGTATTATTTTAAATTCATTTTATAATTGTATTAGATTTTGTAATATATTTTTGAAAATTGGAGGTTATGATGAACACATTAGTTTATTTAGGAATTAGTGTTGGAATCTTCGTACCTGTTATTGTTGTTGCATTAGCACTAGGTGTTGCTGGTGGATATTTAGTACTAAGATATATTTTAATGAAATCTGGAAAAGATGCCAAAAAAATAATTGAGGAAGCTAAAAAAACTGCAGAGACACATCGTAGAGAAGCTGTTATGGAGTTAAAACAAGAACTTCGTAACATGAGACAAGAAAGTGATAAAGAAAATCAAGCTAAAAAAATTGCTGCTGAACGTGAAATTGATGAGAAAAAGAAAGCAGCTAATGAGTTAGAACAAAAATTATTACAACGTGAAGAACGTTTGGATAATCGTAGTAATAACCTTGATAAGCGTGAAGAAATCTTAAATGTCAAAGAGCAAAAAATCGATCAAGTAAAAGCTGATCTTGATGGACAATTTGCGAAAGCTAATGAACTAATTGAAGAACAGAACAAGAAACTAATTGAAATTTCTGGATTAAAAGTTGAAGATGCAAAGAAGATAATTCTTGAAAGTATTGAAAATGAAATGGCCGATGAAGTAGCAGTTGTTGTTAAAGAGGCCGAAGACAGAGCAAAAGTTGAAAGTAACAAGAAATCCCAAATGATTCTTGCTAATGCCATTCAACAATATGCTGGTGATGCAGTAAGTGAAAAAACTGTTTCAGTTGTTCCACTACCAAATGATGATATGAAGGGTCGTATCATTGGACGTGAAGGCCGTAATATACGTGCTATAGAAGCTTCTACAGGAGTTGATTTAATAATTGATGATACCCCAGAAGCAGTAGTAATTTCATGCTTTGATCCTATTAGAAGAGAAATCGCTAAAAGAACGTTAGAGGCATTAATTTCTGATGGTCGTATTCAACCATCAAGAATTGAAGAATTAGTAGCCAAATTTAAAAAGGAATTAGATAACGAAATTCGTGAAGCAGGTGAAAAAGCAATCTATGAAGTTGGTGTTGGTAAGATGCATCCTGAACTAATCAAACTTGTTGGTAGATTAAAATTCCGTACAAGTTATGGTCAAAATGCTTTATCACATTCAAAGGAAGTTGCTTTCTTAACTGGTAAACTTGCTGCCGAAATCGGATTAAATGAAACTTTAGCTCGTCGTGCTGGTTTATTACATGATATTGGAAAAGCTGCAGACCATGAAATGGAAGGAAGCCACGTTGATATAGGGGTTGAATTAGCAACAAGATATCGCGAAAATCCTGTTGTTATAAATGCAATTGCCTCTCACCATGGAGATAAAGAAGCAACAGATATGATTTCTTTATTGGTTGCTGCTGCAGATACAATTTCAGCTGCAAGACCTGGTGCTAGAAGTGAATCAATTGAAAATTACATTAAGAGATTAACACAACTTGAAGAAATATGTAATGAATTTAAAGGTGTTGATAAATCATATGCTTTACAAGCAGGTCGTGAAATACGTGTAATGGTTAAACCAACTGAAATTGATGATACACTAGCATACAAATTAGCTAGAGATATTCGCATTAAAATTGAAAATACGCTTACTTATCCTGGTACTATCAAAGTAACTGTTATTAGAGAAACAAGAGTTCAAGAAACAGCTAAATAATACTTTTGATGATTTGGATTAGTAACAGAATAAATGTTTCTAAGTCATCCTTAGAAACATTTTTAAAAAGGAGTATATATGAAAATATTATTTGTTGGTGATGTCTTTTCTAAACTTGGAAGAAAAGCCTTAGAAACAAACATAAAGAGAATTAAAGAATCACAAAAAATTAATTTTGTTATTGTAAATGGGGAAAATATTTCCCATGGTAAAGGTATCAATGAAGGACATTATTTATGGCTTTTAGAACAAGGTGTAAATGTTGTAACTCTAGGAAATCATTCTTTCCAACAAAGTAGTATTATGAATATAATTGATAATGCCAAATGTTTAGTTAGACCATATAATTATCTTGACGATAAACCGGGTAAAGGATATCTTGAGGTAAATTACAATGGCATAAAAATTGTTATCATCCAAATGCTTGGTCAAGTATTTATGAATGAAGAAGTTAAAAATCCATTTCAAGAAACAAAGAAATTACTTGAACAATTAACATATGACATATGCATAATCGATTTTCACGCAGAAAGTACAAGCGAAAAAATTGCTTTTGGGTATGCGTTTGATGGACTAGCAACGGCTATCATTGGAACTCATACTCATGTGCAAACTGCTGACGAGAGAATCCTAACGAAAGGTACAGCTTTTATAACTGATGTAGGAATGACTGGACCACTTGACGGTGTCATAGGAGTTAAAAAAGAAATAATTATTGATAGATATTTGAATGATGGTTGGCACAGATTTGATCCTCAAGATGATGGATTAATGCAATTTAGTGCAGTTATTTTAGAAATAAATGAATTAACGCACAAAGTGACACGTATCGACAGAGTACATGTGATAGAATAATTCCTGTAAAGGCATAAAATCATAAACTAGCGAATATAATTTTATGACCAAACTTAACAGGAGGAAAAACAATGGATATTTTAAAAGTTTCATCAAAATCAAAACCAGCTTCAGTAGCAGGTGCTCTAGCTAATGCCTTTAGGACTCAGGAATCGATTGAAATTCAAGCGATTGGAGCCGGTGCATTAAATCAAGCTATTAAATCAGTTGCAATTGCTCGTGGGTATGTTGCCCCAACAGGAAAAGATTTAATCTGCATACCAGCATTTAGTGATATTCAAATTGAAGGCGAAGAAAGAACAGCAATTAAGTTAATTGTTGAAAAGAGAAAATAGTTAAAACTCAAGGACTTACAAGTTTTATTACTTGAGTCCTTTTTTAAATTATGTAAAAAGAGTTTAGAACTATTTATGTTTATTATTTAAAAGATATTGAAAAAAAACACAAAATGTATTAAAATAATAACAAAAAAGTCATTAAATAAATATAATGAAAATGGGACGATAAAATGATAAATAATTTACCAATCTTAGAAACTCAAAGATTAATTTTAAGGGAAATATGTGAAAAGGATGCTAAGGACATGAATGAGTATGCTAAAATACCTTATGTTGGTCCAGAAGCAGGATGGGAACCGCACACAACACTCTCATATACAAAAAATGTAATAAGAATGTTTAATAGAAAAAAATATTATGGACAATTAGGTGTATTTGCAATTATTTTACGTGAAAATAATAAAATGATTGGGACTGTTGAACTTCATACTTATACACCATCTTTTAAAGCAGAACTCGGATATACAGTTAGTCCATATTATTGGGGCTTTGGATATGCTGTTGAAGCAAGTAAGGAAGTTATAAAATATGGATTTGAAGAATTAAACTTAAAAAGAATTGAATGCATGTGTTTTCCAGAAAACGCACAATCAAAAAGAGTATGCGAAAAGCTATTATTTCCTTATGAAGGAGTGAGACGAAAGGGGTACCAATTATATAATGGAAGAATTAGTGATCTAATTTCTTTTGCTATGACTGATGACGATTATTATAAAATAAAGGAAGAAAAATTATGGGAAAAGAAATAGTATCTTATGTAAAAAGACATTTATCAAAATATCCGAAAATGGAAACTATAGATATTTTCAAACTTCTTTATCAAGAAGTTTTTCTAACAGGACATATAATAAATGAAAATTCTCTAAAATACTTATTAGAGGAAGCAAAAGAAGTGAAGGAAAACGATAATTTATTATATGAATACATAGCCAATGGGCAAGTTAGAATAAATCTTTATCCATACTTAAAATATTATAGTATAGATAATCTTTATGAAAAAATGCTTCTTTCAAGTAAAGAAGAAATTAATAAAGATATCTTTTATGAGGTTGATTATATTAAAGGAGCTAGTATATGTGAGAATCGAATACTTGCAAGTCTTCTTTATATAAATGTATATAATAATTTACTTCCATCACATAGTAAAATATATAAAAATTATTACGAGCCTCATTATCGTTTACTATCTTCAAAATATTTAGATTGTGATGTTCGTAAAAGAAAACTTCAGAGTTTCATCGAAAAAGTAAAAAAACCAAATGAGAAAATAATAATAGCATGTGAGGGAAGATGTGCATCAGGTAAAACAACAATAACAAATATGTTAGAAGATGTTACCGTAATTCACGTTGATGATTTCTTCCCTGAAAATAAAGATGAAAGACTAGATTTCGAAAGAATAAAAAGTGTACTCAAAGAAATCAAATCAAATGATAAAGTAACCTATATGGCAAGAAACTGCCAAACAAAAACTTATGAAAAGAAAGAATTAGAACTAAAAGATATAGTAATTATCGAAGGTGTATATAGTTATGATGAGTGTTTACGTAACTATATAGACTATTTAGTTTTCTTTATAACAACTAAGAATCTTCAAAAAGAAAGATTAGTTAAAAGAGAAACAACAAAGCATTTAGAAATGTTCAATAAGATCTGGATCCCTCGTGAAGAAGCTTATTATAAAACCTTTGATTTTATACAAAATAGTGATATACTAATATAAATTATTAAAACGGAGAAGAATATGAAAAAAGAATTTAGTCGATTTGTGATTCCAAACATTAATATGGAAAGAAAAAGAATGGCCAAAGAAACCCAAATAATACAATATAAGATTGATGATAAATGTTTAAATATAGGTAATGGTAAATATTATCATATAAAAACATATGGTTGTCAAGGCAATCTATCTGATAGTGAAAAAATATCAGGTCTTCTTGAAAAAATGGGTTTTGTGTCTACAGATTCTGATGCTAAAGCAGATATAATAGTATTTAATACTTGTGCAATTAGAGAAAATGCTGAAAACAGAGTGTTTGGAGAATTGGGTAGAATCAAAAACTTGAAAAAAGAAAATCCTAATCTATTGATGGTTTTATGTGGATGCATGGCCCAAGAAGAAAAAGTTGTAAAAAGGATAACTGAAAAATACCCACAAGTTGATATAGTTTTAGGAACACATAATATTCATATGTTACCTGAGTATATTTATGAAGCTTATGACAAGAATAGCCGTGTTATAGATGTGTATTCTGAAGAAGGTGATATTGTCGAAGGCATGCCTGTTAGACGAAGTCACAATAAAAAGGCTTGGGTTGACATTATGTATGGCTGTGATGAATTTTGTACTTATTGTATAGTTCCCTATACAAGAGGTAAAGAGCGTTCTCGTTTGCCTGAAGATATTATTAAAGAAGTAACTGACTTAGCAAAAGAAGGATATATTGAAGTTACTTTACTAGGACAAAATGTAAATGCTTATGGTAAAGATTTTAAAGACAGAAAATATACTTTTGCTGATCTTTTAAAAGATTTGAATAAACTTGATATAAAACGTATTAGATATACAACTTCACATCCTCGTGATTTAGATGATGAAACAATTGAAGCGATGAGATATGGCGGAAATATAATGCCACACTTACACTTACCAGTACAATCTGGAAGTAATCAGATTCTAAAACGTATGAATAGAAAGTATACAAAAGAAGAATACTTAGATAAGATTAATAAGCTAAAACAAACAGTTCCCGGTATTTCATTAACTACAGATATAATTGTTGCTTTTCCTGGAGAAACTGAAGAAGATTTTGAAGAAACATTAGATTTAGTACACAAAGCAGATTTTGAGGGAGCGTACACATTCATATATTCACCAAGAGAAGGTACACCAGCTGCGAAGTACGAAAATCTATTAACTGAAAAAGAAAAAAAGGAAAGACTATTAAAGCTAAATAAATTAATTAATGAAGGTTATTTAAAAGGCAACAAAAGATTTGAAGGCGAAATTGTTGAAGTGTTAGTTGAAGGCTTTTCAGAGAAAAATAAAAACTATTTAACTGGTTACACTAAACACAATAAACTTGTAAACTTTATTGGAGACGAAAGCCTAATTGGAACACTTGTTAATGTGAAAATTGAAAAAGCCTATAGTTGGCATTTAAAGGGTAAAATAGTTTAAAACTGTAGCAAACGTATTCCTCCTTGAATATATTGTATTGAGGAGGGATTTTATGAATGATATAAGAGAAATAGTTACCAAGGCTGTCGTAGGCAAAGGTAAAAAGATTATCCAACGAACTGATGAAGTTGTTGCTAGTAATGAACCTTTTAGTGTACTAGGATGTTGGGTAATTAATCATGATTTTCAAGGAACTCTTGATGATAACGTTGTAACTGTTGAAGGAACATATGAAATAAATATATGGTATTCATATGATAACAATACTAAAACAGATATTGCTAGAGGCGAAGTAAACTACTTAAAGAAAATTAATACTAAAACAATTGTTCAAGATATAAACAAAGATACTCGTGAAATAATTATTGAAACAATTCAAGAGCCTACATGCACTAATGCATCTATAAATGGTACATCTATCTGTGTCGATGTATGTTTTGAATTATTAGCTTCAATAATTGGCGAAACAAGAGTTAGAGTAGCTATTTTAGACCAAATTGATTGTACTGACTATACTGACGATGATTTCGAAGATGAAATTAATGAGAATTTTATAAGTGAAGAATAGAATCAATTGGGTATCCAATTGATTTTTTATGGAGGCATTATGTACAAAGCATTACTTGTAGATTTAGATAATACATTATTAGATTTTAATAAAGCTGAAGAGAGAGCTCTTACGACTACGCTCTTAAGATATGGACTAAATGATACAAAAGAAATAAAAGAAGAATTTAAAAAAATAAATAGTAAGTATTGGATGATATTTGAAAAAGGTGAAATATCTAAAGAAGATCTTTTAGTACAGAGATTTAAAGATTTCTTTGAAAAATATATTCCTAATCCTAAGGCAAAAGAAATAAACACTTTTTATCTCAATCAATTAGCTGAATCAGGTGATTTAGTAGTGCATGCACTTGAAACGTTAGAAACTATCAAAGATAAGGTTAAGATTTATCCAGTAACTAATGGAGTATATAACACACAAGTTAGGCGCTTAGAAAAATCTGGTTTGAATAAATTTTTTGAAAAAATATTTGTTTCTGAAAAAATAGGATATCAAAAACCAAAAAAAGAATTCTTTGATTATGTCTTCAATAATATAGAATATAATAAAGATGAAGTTTTATTGCTTGGTGATAGTTTAACAGCCGATATCATAGGCGGAATAAACTATGGTATTGATACATGTTGGTACAATCCTAATCACTTAAGTAGTAATCTAAAAATAACGTATGTTATAGATGATTTATTAGATTTAATAAAACTTATAAAATAAATGAAAATTTCACTTGATATATATGGATAATTATGGTAAAATGTAGGTGTGAGACTAAAAACTCATTCCTAAGAGATTTTAAAATCTATATATTATATATTTAGGATAAGTATTATGTAGTGAAATGTAAAACTCTCTTAGGTAAAAGGGAGTTTTTTTGCGAGTAGACTATTTAAATATTTTGATATAAAAATTATGATTTAAAAATATTAATAGAATAACATAAAGATTTTTGAGTGTTGTAAAAATAGATTATATTATATTTAATGCATATAATAATAATGATAAAACAGTATGAGGAGGTAGTGTATGAAAATTTATCTTGTATTAAAGAAAATCATCAAAGAGTTTGTTAGCCATGGCATACGGCTAAAAGTATGCCACTAAAAATTAATGAAAGGAGTGAAAGAATGAAAAAAATAATATCTTTAATTTTAATAGTAATGTTTGCTATGTGTTTATTAAGTTGTAATAATGCCAATAACAACGAAAATACAAATCCTAAAACAACTGAAAACACAAAAGAGAATGAAAACACAAAAGAAAACGAAAACAAAGGAAAAGAAGAAGTAAAAAACAACGAAACAAAGAATAATGAAACAGAAAAAAATGATGAAAAAGATATTTTTCCTGAAGAAAATAAGCTAACTGAACAAGAGATAAATACTATTAACAATTTATATTTAATAACTTCATCTGGTTCTTGCACATTTGGAAGTGAATATTCATTTGCAAATAATCTTTCTCTTTATAAAGAAAAAAAGAAAAATATATACTTGATAGATTATGAAGCAAGTTTTGAAAGATATCTTTGTGGATATATACCTATAGAAATTTACACAAAAATGAGTGAAGAATCATTGTTTGACCCAATGCATTGTGGAGGCTCTGATGTTTTAAATAGGTATAAAAAATATCTTAATAAGTTAGATATTAATGGCTTTGGTACAGATGATATTATCTGGACTAGTTATATGTCTATGGATGATATTAAATTTGTATATGATGATAAGTATGTTGCTCAACTTATTTTAGTGGAAAGCAAAGTCAAAATAATTACTGATTTATATGGTAATGAAATAAATCAAGAAGTATTAGATTTATCACCAATAGCATATAGAGTAAAAGATAATAACTTTAGAATCTTAGGTGCAATAAATATACTAGATAGTAGCAAATATATTGTTAATACAAAATACTATGAGAGTTTTGAGAATGTACCATTCCTTGACATTGTAGATGCATCGACAGCCTATCCACTTCCTGCATATCTAGCTAAAGCAGACGAAGATAATAATTTTATGCTACCAATTACCGAACAATATGGTTCTGAGCCCACTGATCTAGTTGAATATATCTTCAAAGAACATGCAGATAAGTTTAGAGAATGTATTGTAAAAACGGAGGATATTTCAAGAAATGTTAATGGTAAGGATGTATTTTTCAAAAGAATAGGATATTTTAACTTTGAAAAGTATAGAAATGTAATAATTTCATTAATGCAATAAAATAAGCGTAAGGAAGGAGAATTAAATGAAGCTTTTAAGAAAAACAATTTTAACTACTATAATTATTTTATTTGTCGTCTTATCTTTTGCATCAATTAAGAATTATGTATACGCACATAACGCAGATTTAGATGTTGAATATGATATATGTGATCTTGATGAGGGAAATTTGTGGTATTATATCTCATCACAAAAATATGTATCATATCCACATGGGGAAAGAGTTTACTATAAAGATTTAACACATCTTAGTCAGGAAGTTACTACTATTTCATATTATATAAATAATAACTCAAAAGACAATGTAAATTATACGTGGACTACAAATTTAACTGAAGAAGAAGCATTGAATGTAAAACAAACATTTGTTAATAGTATGTTAAAATGGAATGATATTTACTATTATTCTTATGATCAACAGGGTAATAGAGTAACTAATAAAGTAATTAATATCGTAGAAACATTAGAAAAAAATAATGCTGAAATTGTTATATATCCAAAATATGAAGTCAAAAATGATGATGGGCTGTATTATGCATGCACTTCACAAGAAAGTGAACCAAATACAATTGAAGAAGATATAAAAGAAGAAGGCTCTGAAAATTACTCACATTCACATGTATTAAAATGGGATATTGAAGTAAATTTATATATGTATAATCCACGAGAAGAAGAATTTTCCCATGTGAGTAAGGTGACTGGAGAGCATGAAATAGGTCATGTACTTGGACTTCGAGATGTTGATACAATATGTGATCATTATTTACCTCAACATTCAGAATTATTGATGGGATATGGAGGTACTTCTAATAGCCATGTAACATACGCAACATATAAAGATATTGCAGGTGTTAGTATTACTAGAGGGTTTCACGATGTCGACGACCATATATGGATGAAAAGGATTAATGATGATGGATCAATAGATTTGATTTGTGCGTTGTGTAATGGCATTATGAAAAACATAACACTAGATTCTAATGGATTAACATATAATGGAAAAATGATAAACAAATATAAAGATTGTATCCATTACGGAAAATATAATTCAAATATGCTATTGGTTGCTACTGACGGAATTAGAAACTTCTTTAAATGTTTAAACTGCAGACACATAGATACTATTGAAATTAATAATGAATATAATTTATTAAATGAATTAACAATGATTAATGATTCATATAATATTAATGCGGGTAAAAAGAATGTTTTTAAATTGAATATTGATAGAACAAATTTATATGAAATACTTCTTAATTCAACATCACCAAGTGAAATTAGACTATATGATGAAAACTTTAATAAAATCACAACATTTAGTTCAGTAGATAACACTACTTTGATAACTAATAAAATTCTAAATGCAGGGACTTATTATATAGAAATAGAAAATAAAGGAACAAATAGTGCTAATTATACAATGAAAATTATATTTGATAATTCTGTGGATTTACGTGAAGAACGCAACAATATATTATTAAATATTAATAGAGGAATTGGGAATTATCGCTATTATAATACTAATGGTGCAGGGTTTTATAAATTTTCATTATATGGTACAAAAACAGATAATTCTTTAATCACTTATCCATCAGGTTCATTGAAAATATATGATAATGCTTTAAAGAATGTATTAATGAATAAATATAATTTAGATGTTATATCAAATTATGCCCAAAGTAAATATAATGAGAATAGCATAATTGTATATTTATCAAGAAACGATTATTTCTTTTTAAATATTGATATTCCTGCTAATGATTTATCAAGTTTATACTTAGATATTACACAATTAGAAAATCAGGAAATAAATTTGTTTAATTATTCTGAAACGTCAGACCAAACGCAAAACATTTTAAATATAAATAGCAAAGGAGACTATTTTAAGAAAATATTAATTAAGCAAACTGGAAAATTTGTGATTTACACAAATTTTGAAGTCCAAGGAAATAATAATATTATATTTGTCTTGCTTAAACTAGATTATGATATCTCTACCAATACATCTACAACTACAACAGTAATAGAAAAAGAACTAACAAACGAGTATGATTCATATCAAACAACAGTTTCATTAACTGATGGAACGTATTATATAGGATATTTTGATAAATATGACTTAAGTAATTTTAGGGTTTCATTTAAAAGATTGATTTCTTTATCTGGTGGAGATGCTCTAGTCACAGATCCAGATAGTGGCACTTTGTGCGGTAGTCAGATAAATATAATCGAAATGAATAAATCTAGTAAAAGTTATAGAGAGACATATATTACTAGATATTTCACGAGAGTTATTTATCCTGATTCTAACTTGGGAATATCAAACTCAAGACTAGATTATAATTGGTATTCAAGTGATGAAACAATAGCTACAGTATCTTCATACGGAACAGTTTTTGGTAAAAATTTTGGTACAGTTAAAATTATGGCAGTTTTAAAGAATGACCCTTCAAAGACATTTGTCAAAGAATTTTCGGTTATTGATGATATAGCAGCAAATCCTTTGACTATCATTAATACATATACAGTTAAATTTACAGATAGAAGAAACTTTAAAATTAATTTTGAAAAAATTAATTGCCCATATCCATGGATACAATATTATAACTGGAGCCTTGATACAAAATGTCATAATAGCAAGATAACTGTTTCTATGGATAAATGGGGAACAATAAAAGCTGATGATAGGGGATGTTTCACATTGACTGGTTCGTATACATTGAATACAAGAATTACGATTAAAATACATGTTATAATATCATAAAATTTATGCTTACAACTAATATATCTATATTAAAATAGTAGTCTAACTATAAATTATATAAAACTGTGAGAAATTGGTATAAACTAACTCACAGTTTTTTTGAGGCTGTAAAAAAATAGGTTGATAATTAAAATTAAAAATTTTAATTATTGACGATAAATCGTCCCTGTCAAGAATTAGGTTGATAAAAAAAGTCAATCAATGTTCATATTATCTGAGTGTTGGTTGGCTTTTTATTGTCATACAAAAATCATTGCTAGCTTGTTGTTTAAATAATTTTCTGTGTTTGTGAGTTCAATTTTTATAATAATGTAAATTTAAAAGTAAAATTCTAGTTCTTAGTGTGATGTAACGAAATCAAATTTTGCTAAAGTATTATAATAGATCATAAATTGAACTTTTTGGATATTGTGTAAATTAACGTGAAATATAATAGTTGAATCACTAATATCTAATTTTAAAAATAAAAAGAATTAAATGACAAAAATAGATAATCCTAATGTTAGGTGATTAACATGTGGATTATTTTTTCTTTATTATCAGCTTTGTTTGGAGCATTAATGACGATTTTTATAAAACTAGGATTAAAAGGTATTAATCCAATTCTTTCATTAACAATAAGATCTATAATAGTATGTCTTTTTTTACTTGTTTTTATAGTAATAAATAATTCAATTAAAGAAATAAAAGCTATTGATAAGAACAAATGGATATGGCTATTTTTAACTGCAGTTGTAACTTTTGCAACGTGGGTTTTTTACTACTTAGCACTAAGTAAAAATGATGCATATAAAGTTGCAAGTTTAGAAAAAATCAGTATAATAATAGTTTTTATTTTATCATTTTTTGTTCTCAATGAAAAAATAACAATTTTAGGAATTTTAGGGATGATTTTAATTCTTGTAGGGAGCATTATGACATCTCTTTAAAAAACGTAAAAACCTCTTTAAAAAAATAAGAATATGTGGTATAATAGTAAAAAAGGTGAATTGTATGGATACTAAGTCAATTAATAAACTAAACGATCAAATAAATGTGTTGAAAAGACAATTTACTGAAGAATTAAACACTGTAAATTACTATTACTGGCCGCTTACAAGCAAAAGCAAGAAAAAGTTAGGTAATTTAAAATGGTATTTTACACTTGCATGTTGCTTATTCTTTAGTGTTATAATCCTTTTACTTTTGCATGAAGTTACTAATCCTTATTGGATTGGAATTGGATTAGGAGTAAGTGGAGTGATTTTAATACTTACACTTTTCTTTCTTTTAAAAGCAAGAAAAAAAGATAAGTCTTTAAATAAAGAATGGGAAAAATCACTTGAGCCTTCTAAAAAACTTCAAAAAGAATTAAATGAAAATATTGACAAGGCTATAGAAATGATGCTAACTTTTTTCGGTAGTGAAAGAGATTATATAGTAAAGAATATTGGGACATCATATGAAGATATATTAGATTACTATTATAGTAAAACAGAAAATAATTAACTAGCTATATAGGAGTATTACAAATGGAAAGAACATTAAAAATAGAAAATTTACATGTCAATGTTGTTGACAAAGAAACTTCAAAAGAGATTTTGAAAGGAATCAACTTAGAAGTAAAAACCGGAGAAATCCATGCTATTATGGGACCTAATGGTAATGGTAAGAGTACTTTAGCAAATACACTAATGGGTCATTATAAATACAAAGTTACTGCCGGCGATATTCTCTTAGATGGAGAGAATATTGTAGATATGCCAGTAGATGAAAGAAGTCGCAAGGGTTTGTTTCTTGCAATGCAATATCCTAATGAGATCAGTGGTGTAACAAATTCTGATTTCATTAAACAAGCTATGCAAGCAAGACTTCCTGAAGGTGAACATATAAAGTTATATAAGTTTATCAAAGAATTAGATAAATCAGTAAAAGATTTAAAGATGAATCAAGATTTGCCTCATCGTTACTTAAATGAAGGATTTAGTGGTGGTGAGAAAAAAAGGAATGAAATATTACAAATGAAAATGTTGAAGCCAAGTTTTGCCATTCTTGATGAGATTGATTCCGGACTTGATGTTGATGCTTTGAAAATTGTTGGTGAAAACATTGATGCTATGCGTTCAAAAGATTTCGGAGCAATTATAATTACTCACTATGAAAGATTATTAGATTATGTTCATTGTGATTATGTACATATTCTAATGGATGGAAAAATCGTGAAAACCGGTGGAAAAGAATTAATTGAAAAAATAGATAATGAAGGATACGACTGGTTAAAAGCTGAATTAGGAATTGTTGATGAAATCCCTGAAAAAGTAAGAACAGTTTTAGGAACTTGTGCAGTAAAGAAAACGACTGGAGATAAATAATGGATAAACTATTAGAATTATTGAATAAGGAGAAGAAACAAATACTAGTTAATCAACCCAATATATCTATTAACGAAGATGGTTGTTATAATGTATTTCTAAATGTTACAAGTGATGTGGAAATTAAAGTAAATATTTCTAAGGGAAAAGATGTAACTATTTATGAATATATAAACTATTGTAACAATGTTAAAGTAAATTATGATTTAAACATAGAAGAAAATAGCAAACTTACTATCATTTCTCTTTATTCTTCAAAAAATTGTAAACCAGTGATAAATGCCAAAACAAATTTATGTGAAAATGCATATTGTAGTAGTATGAAACTATTTTTGTTTGGTAGTGAAATAGAATATACAAGCAATACACTTTTATTAGGGAAAAAGGCAAATATAAATGATTATAATGTTGTGATTAATAACAGTGGACTTATTCAAAAGTATGTGATGAATTGTATTCATGAAAATGTTGAGACAACTTCACAAATGAGAAATTATGTAATTTGTAAAGGCTCTTCTACAATTAACATTGACACTAATGGTCATATCAAGCAAGGAATGAAAGAAAGTAATATTAGCCAAAAGACAAAAGGTATTTTGCTTTCCCTTGAAAGTGGAATTAGTGCTAATCCTTTACTTTTGATTGATGAATACGATTGCTTGGCTTCACATGGTGCCGGTATTGGGGCGATAGATGAAGAAGATTTATTTTATCTTATGAGTCGTGGTCTAACAAGAGAAGAAAGTGAAGAACTAATAATTGGAGGCTTTGTAAATCCAATATACAAAGCATATCCAGAAGAAATAAAAGAATATATAATTGAGATAGTTTCAAAATATTTATAAGTGGGTGATAAAAGTGCTTGATGTTTTGAAAATTAGAAAAGAATTTCCAATGTTTGAAAATAACCCTAATATGTGTTATTTAGATAACGGAGCAACATCGTTAAAACCAAAATGTGTAATTGATAAGATGAATGAATATTATATGAATTATGGTGTAAATATTCATCGAGGAGTTTATGAACTTAGTTATAAAGCAACTGATGAGTTTGATCTTGCTAGAGAAAAGGTAGCTAAGTTTATTAATTCTAAACCAGAAGAAGTAATTTTTGTAAGAAACGCAAGTGAGGCTTTAAACTTATGTGCTTTAACATATGGAGAAGAAAACATAAAAGAAGAAGATGAAATAGTAACAAGTGAACTAGAACATCATTCTTCGGTTCTGCCATGGATGATTCTTGCAAAACGTAAAAATGCAAAGCTTAAATATATTCCATTAGATGAAACAGGAAGAATTACTGTTGCTAATTTCTTAAAAACTATAACAGACAAAACAAAAGTAATTGCTATCACATATGTTTCCAATGTTATGGGTTATGTGACACCAATTAAAGAAATTATCAAAAATGCTCATGAAAGAGGTATCATTGTAGTTGTTGATGCCGCTCAAGCAGTTGCTCATATGAAAGTAGACGTTAAAGAACTAGATTGTGATTTCCTCGCTTTTTCTGGACATAAGATGTTAGGCCCAACTGGTGTTGGTGTCTTGTATGGCAAAAAAAGTATTTTGAAGAAATTATCTCCACTATATTATGGTGGTGATATGAATGAGGAAGTTTACAAAGATAATGTTGATGTAAAAGATATCCCTTCGAGATTTGAAACAGGAACACCTGATATTGCATCAGTTATTGGATTAGGAGCAGCAATTGATTATCTTTCGTCTATAGGATTTGATAATATTCATGAATATACATTAAATTTATATAATTATATGATGGAAAAAATAAAAGATATTGATGGTATTGAAGTTTATAACAAAAATCCAGAAGTACCAATAATAGCCTTCAATATAAAAGGTATTCATCCACATGATGCGGCGACTATCTTTGATGAAGGCGGAGTGTGCCTGCGTGCAGGACATCATTGTGCTCAGCTGTTAACAAAATGGCTTATGTGCAATGGTACTTTAAGAGGTTCTCTCTATATATATAATACTAAAGAAGATGTTGATAAATTTATAGAAAAGGTTAAAGAAACTGTAGATTTCTTTAAGAGAGTATGGTAACTATGAATGATTTAGAAAATCTATATAAACAAGTGATATTTGATCATTATAAAAATCCTCGTAATAAAGGATTAAAGGGCTATGATCATGTTCATCTACGCAATCCTTCATGTGGTGATGATATAACTGTAGAAATAAAAATTAAAGATGGTGTAATTGAAGAAATAAATCATGCTGGAAGTGGATGTTCTATTTGTTGTTCTTCAGCTTCAGTTCTATCAGAAACATTAAAAGGGAAAACTGTTGATGAAGCAAAACATCTAATCCAAGAATTTTATGATATGATGATAGGCAAAGATGATCCTGATGAAGAATTAGAAGAAGCTTTGGTTTATCAAGGCGTTTCAAAGTTCCCTGCTCGAATAAAGTGTGCTACACTTTCTTGGAAAGCTTTAGAAAAGCTTTTAAATGGTGAAAAAGATGAATAATAATGAGAAAATTAATGAGATAATTGGCGATTATAAATATGACTTTAAAACCGAAACTGATAATGTATTTAATACAGGTAAAGGCCTAACAAGAGATATTGTAAAAGCTATTTCTAAGTACAAAGAAGAACCAGAGTGGATGCTTGAGATACGATTGAAAGCATATGATTCCTTTGTAAAATTAAAGAATCCAACTTATGGACCTGATTTAAGCTTTATTGATTTTGATGATTACACATATTATCGTAAAGACAATAAAAAAGTTGAAAAGAAATGGGAAGATGTTCCTGAGAACATTAAAAATACTTTCGATAAACTAGGTATTCCTGAAGCTGAAAGAGATTTCTTAGGTGGAGTTACAACCCAATTCGAATCTGAAGTAGTATATCATAGTACATTAGTTGAACTTGAAAAACAAGGAGTACTATTCTGTGATACTGATACAGCAGTAAAAAAATATCCAGAAATAGTTAAAGAGTACTTTAGTAAAGTTATACCATATAATGATAATAAATATGCAGCTCTAAATACAGCTGTTTGGAGTGGTGGTTCATTTATTTACATTCCTAAAGGTGTTAAAATTGATAAACCATTGCAATCATATTTTAGAATCAATTCTGAAAGAATGGGTCAATTTGAAAGAACATTAATAATTGTGGAAGAAGATGCAAGTTTATATTATGTGGAAGGATGTACAGCTCCTATCTATTCAAAAGATTCACTTCACGCCGGTGTTGTAGAGATATACATAAAAGATGGTGGATATTGCCGTTATTCAGCAATTCAGAATTGGTCAAATAATATTTTGAACTTAGTAACAAAAAGAGCAATATGTTATAAAAATGCTCATATGGAATGGATTGATGGTAACATAGGTTCTATGGCAAACATGAAATACCCAGCTTGTATTTTGGCTGGTGATGGTGCAAAAGGAACAACTATTTCGATAGCTTTCGCAGGCACAGGACAATACCAAGACACTGGTGCTAAGATGATACATTTAGCTCCTAATACAACAAGTACAATAATTTCTAAATCGATTTGTCGAGGTGGAGGAATTGTTAACTATCGTGGAACAGTAAAACATGGTAAAAACGCATATAACGCTAAAAGCCATGTTGAATGTGATACAATTATTTTAGATGGTATTTCTAAGAGTGATACAATTCCAACTAATATTGTCTTAAATAATACAGCTAGAATTGAACATGAGGCTACTGTTTCTAAAGTAAGTGAAGAGCAAATGTTCTATCTTATGAGTAGAGGTTTAACCGAAGCTCAAGCGCTAGAAATGATAATCATGGGATTTATTGAACCATTCTCTCGAGAACTTCCTATGGAATATGCAGTTGAATTAAATCAATTAATTAAACTTGAAATGAATGGAGCAATCGGATAAATAAAATGAGGAGCTAATCCTCATTTTTATTTTGCTTTTAAAATAAATGTATGATATAATTATAAAAGAAAAAGGAGACAAATTATGAGATATAACTATGCCAAACCATTTCCTAAAATTTTAGTAACCATTTTTTTACTAATAGTAACTGTTGTAATTTTTTATTTAGTAAGAAGTAACCTGTATATATTTGATACTATTACCTATAAAGAACAAATCGAAAAAGCCATAAATATAATAATAAATTATGGTAAATATTTTGCACTTGCAATAATCATTCTAAATGTGATTGAACTAATTGATTATATTGTAAATGCTAAAAGAGATGAAGTAATCAATGCTAACTTAGAATATATGAATAATAATATAGGTATAAGGGTGTTCTTTAAAAACTACTTTGCCCCTTTATTTACTAAAGAGCCTTATATGTTTGCTTCTCAAGAAAAAGCAATCGGTCAAAGAAGAAGATTTATCAATACAATAATAAGTATAATTAAATATATTTATTGGGTTGTCTTTGGTTGTTTGCTATTAATTTGTTTTTATTATAAAGGCCAAGATTCTCAAAAACAAAGTTTATATATTAATGTAGCAATTATTTTTGCTTGCATAAATTGCAATGTTTTTGTCTATGCACTATATAGAATTTTACCATTATATGAAGCACAAAGCTATGATTTAATAACTTATTATAGCGATGGAACAAGCAGTTCTAGACAAGAAACACATAGTAATTTTATTGCCATAATTCTTGTGGGAGGCTTTGTTTATATTTACTATAGCATCTTTTATATCTCATGTTTTGCTAATAGATTAGTTAGAGGCATTGAAACAAAAAGATTTAAAAAGTTTATAAAAAAATGTGATACAGATCAAAGTATTTTAAGCTTCTATCGATATAAATAGCATATAAATACTTTTACAAACTCTTATGAAATAGGAGGAATAATAGTGTACTTAGAATTTAAAGAATATATACTTGGAAAATATGATATCAATTTAGAATTAGAAAACAAGACTATATATTTAGTTTTCTCAAGAAACAAAGAATATACATCTCGTTTTATCACTTCCATTTCTGGAATAAATTATCATAGTGGCAAATGCTTGTATAATGAAAATGATATATTTGATAATAAAGATTATTTCCAAAAGAGACTACTTATAGATTTTAATAAAAAATATATTAAAACTTTAAACTGGAAAATTGTTAGTGACTCGTTTAGCACATTTTCATATATAAAGTTTAATAGTGATACATTTAAAAAGTCAATTAATGAAGTTGACTTAAGGAGAGAAGTATTAATAAAAGATGAGTATAATTTTTCTGATTTAGGAATTAAATTATGTGCTTATTGCCTAATTAAAAGCTTAAACTATGAAAATTTATTAGTACTAAATCCATACACAAAAGGTAAACGTGAAGTAATCACTAAAGTCATAAGTGAAATAACTGATAGAAGTAAATATAATACTTCTATAATTGAGAATAATAACTTATCCATTCTGTCACAATATGTTGATAAAATAATTGTCTTAACAGACTATAATGATGCGAAAGTGATATCAAGAAATGATTCTTTTTTGATATGCAATGATAACATCTATTTACGAAATAAAATATTTAGAGAAGATAGTATTGTAGTATCTATAAATGATTATACAAAAGAAGAACTTAAGAACTTAAATAAATGTAAACTTAAGTTTAAAATAATAACTTTTAAAGAACTAATAGAATATTTAGGTGACAAATATGACTAAAAAGAAAATGCTTTATATTGGCATATATTTACTATTAATCATTCTCTCTACAGCTTTATTGGGATCAAAAAAACTATTAGAAAATAAAATGTCATTAATACTTTTTTATGTAATGTCATTAGGTCTTATAATATATATTAATTCGTACACAGAAAAGTTTGAAGTATATCTTGCTTTTGGGCAAACACGAAAAGAAATATTTAAGAACATATACACTAATATACTCATAATGATACTCTTTGCATTTCTAGGAGTAGTGATTAATGTTATTACAAAAGCCATATTATTTAAAAATGTTAATATAGTAGACGAATTAATTAGGTTTTATGAAAATGGTTCATTGTATCTATTTTCTGTATCTATTAGCTTCTTAGTAATGATTTTATTTAAAAACAAATATATAAACCTAGTAATTGTAGCTATTACATTTGTTATGTTTCTTTGCAATATAATGAGCTTATTTATTTTCTTAGGCTTTATTCTTATTGTATTATCAGTGATACTCTTATTCCTTAATAAATACTATATAATGAAAATAAAAGTTAAACAATAAAAAAGTGGTGATTAGGCCACTTTTTATTATCTATTATTTTATCTTTAAATAGACAAAAAAATGAAAATTTATATTTTTTGACTATTTAAATTGATTTTATAACTACTTAGTGTTATAATTATGTTATGTATAGGAGTGGTTTTATGATTTTATATTAAGAGATGATCATTTAAATTATTCATATTTACAAATTGCTTACACGATTTTAGATAGTATTAAAACTGAAGACAGAGAATATGCTCCACATGAATTAATCAAAGATAATTATCCAAAGTATGTTCTAACAACAGACTTTCTAATCCAAAAAAGAAATGGAATTATTCATGCTAATATAGCTAATTTCATTGAAGATAATCTAAAATTTTAATTATAAAAATAGCTGTGAAAAAAAGTTATGTGACTATATTCACAGCCTTTTATTTTGGAAATATACAATTAAACATAAATTCACTTAAATAATCATAATATTAAGTATGAGAAAAGAGACAGTAAAAACAAATTATGGTAATATGAAGTTATTAATTTCTGATAATTTCAAAGATAAAAAGACAATTGTATTATTACATGGATGGGGAATGAATAAAGAAACCTTTCTAAAAATCTGTAATCGGTTAAAAGGGTTTAACTATATTATCTGTGATTTCTTAGGATTTGGTTCAAGTGATGATCCCATCAAGCCCTTAACAATAAATGATTACGTGGAAACTGTAAAGAGGATAGTTGATAAATATCCTTCGAAGAAATATCTTTATTTGCTTGGTCACTCATTTGGAGGAAGAGTTGCCATTGCCTATGCTAGTAAGTATGAAGTTCGTAAAGTATTTTTAGTAAATGCAAAAGCTTTTAAAAATAGAAAAATAAAACATAAGGTAAAGATATTGAAATATAAATTAGTAAAGAATTTTTTAAGAATTTTTAATAAACAAAAATATGAAAATTATATCAAAGATAAGGGGTCAAGTGATTATAAGGGATTAACAAGTGTTATGAAAAAAACATTTGTTAATATTGTTAATTATGATTTAAAAAAATGCTTAAAGAAAATTAAATGTGATGTCGTTGTTATTGGAAGTATAAAAGATAATGTTGTTTCATATGATGAGACATTAAAAATACAAAAAATTTTAAAAAGTTCTAAACTTTACCCTTTTTATAATTCTGGGCATTTTTCATATATAGATGAAGAAAATAAACTTATAAATATTATAAATAGAGAAGTAAGAGGAGATAGGTAGTTGTGCATTATGCAAATATAATTTTATATTCTATTCTAACAGTAATCAATTACTATTATATATTACTAATAGTTCAAGAATCACATTACCACATTAATGGATTTGTTTTGATTATTAAAAGAATTATATGTAATCCATTATACTATATTTTATTAATTCCTATAATTACATTATTTTATAATAACTTATATATAAGTATCTTTGTAAATATAAGTGTTCTTATTTATATTTTATTAAAACTAAAGAGAAAAAATATTTTACGCTTAAAAATTACCCCAAGAATTCAAAGATTTATGTTTTTAAAGATATTATATCTTATAGTACTTATATATTTATCTATAGAAATGATAATTTCGGAAGCATTTATTATGTATTTATCTTATCCATTTGTGATAATTAGTTATTATCTATTAATGCCTATAGAAATAATTATTAAAAATTATTATGTAATAAAAGCAAGAAAAAAAATAAATCACATAAACCCAATCGTTATAGGTATTACTGGAAGTGCTGGAAAAACAACTTGTAAGAACATCTTGTATAATTTATTGAAAAGTAGGTATAACTGCTTTATGACTCCGAAATCGTATAATACAGATATGGGGATAGCAAGAAGTATAAATGAGGAAATGAGTGAACTTACTGAGGTGGCTATTATTGAGTATGGTGCTAGTCACAAATATGATATCCAAAAAAGCCTGAGGGTAGTTAAACCGAGTATTAGTTTAATCACAAATATAGGTTTGCAGCACTTAGAGACATTTAAAAGTAAAGAAAATATTGTTTTAGAGAAAACAAGAATAATGAAATGTAGTAAGGTTCATTTTTATAATAAACTTTCTTCGTATATAGTTGATTGTGAGAAAAGCATTTCCTTTTCAAAGTTCAAAGGTGCTGATTATTACTTAGGTAATGTGAAAATGGATTCAAGAGGCACAGTGTTTGAACTTTGTGATAATAAGGATACTTATCAATTTGAAACAAAATTATTAGGAGAAAATAATTTACTTAATATAATAGCATGTATAGCGATTTGTAGATATATGGGACTTTCATACGAATATTTGCAAAAAGAAGTAAGAAAGCTAAAACCTGTTTCCTCGAGGTTAGAAATAATAGATAAAAATGGTTTGTTAATAATAAATGATAGTTTTAATAGCAATAAAAATGGATTTTTAGAAGCTTTAAAAATACTAATGTTATTTGAACGTGAAAAAGCACTTATTACTCCAGGAGTAGTAAGTGGAGGGAAAGAAATGGAAGCTATAAATGAAGATATTGCCCAAAAAATAGTATCTTACGGTTTGAAGTGTTACTTAGTTTCTAGTACTGCTTCAAAATATTATGAAAATGTATTTAAGAAAGAAAACTATGATTATGAGATAGTAGCATCATTTAAAGATGCATATAGTCTTGTAAGAAAAGAAAATATAAATAATTTATTGATTGAAAATGATATAACAGATATATATGAAAGGAAGATAAAATGATTAATTTAGGAATTATATTTGGCGGACAAAGTGTTGAACATGATATTTCAATTATAACTTTTAATCAAGTTGTTAATGGGATTAATAGGGATAAGTACAATATAATACCTTTATATCTTGATAAGAATAATGTTCTATGGAGATTAAGTAAATTTGATAAGTTAGAGTATTTTAAAGAGGATAAAATAAAAGGTGCCAAATTAGGAATTATAAAAAAGAATGAAAAAGGAGTATTTGTTTCGGGAAAGAAAATTGATATAGTTTTATGCACGTGTCACGGGAAAGATTTAGAAAATGGAGTTATCAGCGGTTTGCTTAAGTTTTTAAATGTTCCTAACACAATCCCTAATGTTTACGTAAGTAGCACTTTTCATAATAAATATATAACAAAAATCCTTTTAAAAGAAAATAAAATACCATCTCTTAACTATTATTATATAACAAAAGATAAATGGGAAAGTGAACAAGTAGCAGTTACAAAAAATGTGTTTAGAGTTTTTGGGGAAAGAATGAAAATAATTAAACCAGTGAGCTTGGGTTCTAGTATAGGTATTAAGAAGTGCTTAACAAAAGAGGAATTTAAAAAGGCTATAGAAGAGTGTTTAATGTATGATGATGCTATTATTGTTGAAGAGGTTTTAGAAAACTTTTTAGAGTTAAATCAAGCATGCTATAAAGCTAAAGATGAAATTATTTTATCAAAGATAGAAGAAGTAAAGAATGAAAATGATTTTTATGGATTTGAGGAAAAGTATGAAAGTGAGAAAGTAAAGAGAATAATTCCGGCAAAAATTGACAATGGTTTGAAAACAAAAATAAATAAAACAAGTAAGAAAATCTATGAGATTTTTTCAGATATAGGTGTAATGAGAGTAGATTATTTATATGACTTAGATAAAGAAAAATTATATGTTAATGAAATAAATGTAATTCCGGGAGCTTTATCATATTATCTATTTGAGGCTAAAGATATCTACTTTGATAAATTACTTGATGATTTAATTAGTGAAGGTGTACGTAGAAAGAATAAAGAAAGGGAGTTAATTCAATCTTTTAAATCTGATGTTTTAAACTTTAACAAAGGTAAAAAGTAAGCTTTTAAAAGCTTACTCTTTTGTTTTAAAGATAGGAAATATTTATATAAATATTAAATACATTCCCTAAAAGTTATAGAAACGTTTTTATTAAATAATGCTTTTATATTTAAAATACTTGTGATAAAATAATAGAAAGAAAAGGTGAAACAAATGGAGAAAAACTTAGACAACACATTATATTATTTCTTTAAGTCTCAAAATATAGATTATTTAAATAAAACATTTGTTCTTTGTATATCAACAGGAATCGATTCGAGTGTTCTGCTTGATTTATTTATGAAATTTAAAAGTACTAACAATATAAATATAATTGTGTGTCATGTTAATCATCACCGAAGAAAAGAAAGCGAAGAAGAGGAAGAGTATATAAGATCTTTTTGTTTAGAAAATAATATTAAATTATACGTTAAGGAATTGTATTTTGAGGATGACACAATAAACTTTCAAGCTAAAGCAAGAGATTTACGTTATGAATTTTTTGATGAAGTTATGAAGAGTGAAAAAGCTGATTATTTAGTTTTAGCTCATCATGGGGATGATAACTTAGAAACTATTCTAATGCGAATGACTCGTGGAAGTTCTCTTATTGGTTATAGTGGAATATTAGCTTGTTTTGAAAAAAATGGATATAGTGTTATTAGACCTCTTTTAAGAAATTCAAAACAAGATATAATAAATTATCAAAAGTTGCATAAAATAAAGTATTATGAGGATGATTCTAATTCACATAAAGATTATACACGAAATCGTTATCGTTTAGATGTTATTCCACTTTTAAAGAAGGAATCACCAGATATAATTGAAAAAGTATATGAGTTTTCTCAAGTACTAAGAAATGCTGGAAATGAAATTAATAGTATCAGAGATAAATTTATCGAAGAGTACGTAACAAAGGATAAAGAAAAAATAGAATTTAATCGTAAGTCATTTTTGAATTTATCTTTATTTATGCAAGAGGAAGTATTATTTGAACTTGTAAAAAAGGATAGCTTAAGTAAAGCAAATATTGAAGAACTATTAAGGATAATTAGATCTGACAAAGTAAATTATTGTAATTATTTTAAAAATATCTTTGATTTTATTATTGAATATGATAGAATAATTATTAATTATGCTCATAAAGAGAAACCTAAAGAAATATATTTAGAAATTAACAAATTAGGAGTTTATAATATAAATGACAAATTTGACTTATATGTTGATTTAAAAGACAACATTAAAGTTTTAAAAAAGGAAGATGTGTGTTATAATATAAGTAGTCTTCCAGTAATTGTCAGAAGTCGTAAACCTGGTGATAAAATATCCTTACCTCAAGGAGAAAAGAAGCTTAAAAGTTTATTTATAGATATGAAGATGTCTAAAACTATGCGTGATGAAGTTCTTATTCTTGAGAAGGATGAATGCATTTTATCGATACTAGGTACCAGAAAAAGCGTATTATTGAATAATATAAAAGATTGTAATATCGTGATAAGACTTAAAAAAAAATGATGGAGGATGCTATGGACAATTTTATCGAAGAAGTTATTTTATCGAACGATGACATTAAGGACATTTGTGAAAGAATAGGTCAACAAATTACCAAAGATTATGAAGGAAAAACCCCTATTCTTGTTGGACTACTAAAAGGATCAATTCCTTTTTTGGCAGAATTAATTAAACATATTCATTGTGATATGGAAATTGATTTTATGTACGTAGAAAGTTACCAAGGTACACGTTCTTCAGGCGTTGTTACAGTATTAAAAGATTTAAGCACGCATGTAGAAGGAAGACATATAATTCTTATTGAGGATATAATTGATACAGGATTAACAATTCGTGAAGTAAGAAATCTATTAGAAAATAGAAAAGCTGCTTCAATTGAAATTGCTGCTCTTTTAGATAAACCAGCTGGTAGAACTGTTGAATGTCAAAGTGCTAAATACATTGGTGCTGTTATAGAACCAAAATTTGTTGTCGGATTTGGACTTGATTATAATCAGCTATATCGTAATTTAGATTATGTAGGAGTGCTAAAGAAATCAGTATACGAAAAATAGCTTTGATATAAAAATTAAGGAAAGGATTTTATTGATTAATTATGCAAAACAATAACAATAATCAAAAAATAAAAAAGCCTTATATAGGAATGCTGGTTATTAGTTTGTTACTAATAATTGGTATTTGGCTTTTTGTAAGTAAAGTTGTTAATAAAAGAGATCAACTTACACTAGATATTTTTACTGATTATGTAAAAAATGATAAGGTTTTAAGTGCAGTGGCAACACCATATGGTGGTGTTAATGATTTTTATGAAATTGTAGGTGAATATGTAACACCAGATGGTGAGAAATCTAAATATTATGTTTTAGTTCCTCAAGATTTATACGAAGATGAATTCGTTAAAGAAGGTGGATTATATTATAAAAAGATACCAAACAATAAGGGATTTTATCCCAAGACTTCAGTTAACGTAATTGACATTTTATTAGTTGTCGTTCCTGTAGCAATATTTGTTGGTTTAGTAATCTTTTTAATCAAAAATGCTGGGTCATCAAATAATAAAGCGTTTGACTTTGCAAGAAGTAGAGCTACAAGAAGTCGTGATACAAAGAAAACATTTGATGATGTTGCTGGTTGCGATGAAGAAAAAGAAGAACTTGTAGAGATAATAGATTTCTTAAAGAATCCTAAGAAGTACCAAGAAATTGGTGCAAGAATTCCAAAGGGTGTTTTATTAGTAGGCCCTCCAGGAACTGGTAAAACATTACTTGCTAAGGCATGTGCTGGTGAAGCTAAAGTTCCATTCTTCTCTATTTCTGGATCTGACTTTGTGGAGATGTTTGTTGGTGTTGGAGCTAGCCGTGTTCGTGATATGTTCAAGACTGCAAAACAAAATGCTCCTTGTATTGTTTTCATTGATGAAATAGATGCAGTTGGTCGTCAAAGAGGTGCTGGTTTAGGTGGAGGACATGATGAACGTGAACAAACTTTAAACCAATTACTTGTTGAGATGGATGGTTTCCAAGAAAATTCTGGAGTTATCGTTATGGCAGCAACAAACCGTGTCGATATTCTTGATCCTGCATTACTAAGACCTGGCCGTTTTGATAGAACAATTCATATCAGTAATCCTGATGTAAAAGGCCGTGTAGCCATTTTAAAAGTTCACGCACGAAACAAAAAATTATCACCAAAAATTAATTTAGATGATATTGCTCGTCGTACTCCTGGTTTCAGTGGTGCTGATTTGGAAAATCTTCTTAATGAAGCTGCTTTACTTGCTGCTCGTGAAAACAGACGTGAGATAAAAATCTATGATATCGATGAAGCTATTGACCGTGTTATGATGGGACCAGCTAAGAAGAGTCGTAAATATACAGATTATGAAAAACAAGTAGTTGCATATCATGAATCTGGACATGCAGTTATTGGAATTATGCTTAAAAACGCTAATACGGTTCAAAAGGTAACAATTGTTCCTCGTGGAGAAACTGGTGGATATAACTTAATGACTCCTGATGATGAAACATTCTTAGAAACTAGAAATGGATTGATTGACAAAATCACAGGTTTACTAGGTGGACGTGCTGCCGAAGAACTAATGGCAAATGATATAACTAATGGTGCTTATGATGATATCAGAAGAGCTACTAAGATTGCTAGAGCAATGGTTGCTCAATATGGTATGAGTAAATTAGGACCTGTTCAATATGAAGATGCTGGACATTCAGTATTCTTAGGAAGAGATTACATGAGTGAAAAGAACTTTTCAGATCAAGTTGCTTTAGAAATAGACAATGAAGTTAGAAATATCATTGAAGAATGCTATAAGAAAGCTAAAGAAGTTCTTCAAGAAAACAAAGAATTACTAATTAATTTATCACAACATCTAGTAGAAATTGAAACACTTACTAAAGAAGATATTCAAGAAATCGTTTCAACTGGAAAACTAGAATGGTGGGAAAAGAAAAAAGCTAAAGAAGAAGCTAAAAAAGTAATTGATGACAAAGAAAAAGAACTTCAAAAAATGTATGAAAAACAATTAGAAGATCTAAAGAAAGATAATGATACTGAAAAGAAAAATGATGATAAAAATGATGGAGATAAATAATGAGAATTGATAAATTCTTAAAAGTATCAAGACTAATAAAAAGAAGAACAGTTGCGAAAGAAGCAAGTTTAGGTGAAAAGATACTAATAAATGGTAAACTCGCAAAACCAAGTTCTCCTGTAAATGTTGGTGATATTATTGAAATCCATTACTATAAAAGCCATATGAAAATTAAAGTACTTGATTTGATTAACTCATCTAAAAAAGATGACGCAGAGAAAATGTATGAAGTACTTGAAATAACAAACGTAAATGAAGAGAAGTAGTTTTGCTTCTCTTTTTTCATAATAAAATAAAAAACTATTTTAATAAAGTTATAAAAGTGATATAATTAAATTATAAAATAATTATAGAGGTGAAATTATGAGTAAAGAACTTAAAATATGTATTATTGGTGCTGGAAGTACATATACACCAGAACTAATTGAAGGAATTATAAATAAACGCGAATCTTTACCATTAAAGCATTTATATTTGATGGATATTGAGGATAGAAAATTAAACATAGTTGGTGGACTTTGCAAAAGAATGATTGAAGCCGAAAAACTTGATTGTGAAGTTGTCTTAACAAAAGATTTAGATGCTGCCTTAGAAAATGCTGATTTTGTTTTAGCACAAATAAGAGTTGGCAAACTTCCAGCAAGAGTTTTAGATGAAAAGATTCCTCTTAAATATGGTCTAATTGGCCAAGAAACAAATGGAATTGGTGGATTCTTTAAAGGCATGAGAACTATACCAGAAATTATGAATATAGTTCATCATATGGAAAAACTATGCCCTGATGCATGGCTTATAAACTTTAGTAATCCTTCAGGAATGATTGCTGAAGCAGTTTTAAACAATAGCAAAATAAAAATGATGGGACTATGCAATGTTCCTATCAATACAATGGATAGTATTAGAAAAGCGATGAACTTACCTAATGCTTATATCGAATATTTAGGTTTAAATCATTTAGCTTGGGTAACAGGAATTCGTGATAATGGCACTGACTACTTACAAAAAGCTATTGATGAAGGATTAAATGGTGCTGTAATGCAAAACATCCCAGCAAGTGGTTTTAGTCATGAATTGATTAAAACAGTTGGTGCAATTCCAACATGTTATTTAGAGTATTACTATTTCAAAGATGGCAAATTAGAAAAAGCTATGAATGCTGAAAAGTGCCGTGGAGAAATTTGTATGGAAATTGAAGAACAATTACTTGAGATATATTCAAATAGTGAACTACATACAAAACCAGAATTATTAAGTAAACGTGGTGGAGCACGTTATTCTGAGGTTGCTATTAATCTAGTTGATTCTATATACAACGATAAACGTGATGTTCAAGTAGTAAATGTTTTGAATAAGGGTGCTATACCTTTTATGGATGATAATGATGCTGTTGAAGTATGTGCAATTATTGGCAAGGATGGTGCTGAACCAATAAAGACAAATTGCCATAATGAACATATAAAAGAAATAATGAAAATGATGAAAGCTTATGAAAAACATGCAGTTAAAGCAGCATTAACAGGTGATGAAGATGAGGCTATGAGAGCTCTTATGATTAATCCATTAGTATTTGATTATCATAAAGCAAAACCATGTTTTGATGAATTAAAAGAAGCTCATAAATTACATTTACCAGAATTCTTTAAGGAAAACAAATAATATGAAAGATTACATATTAGGTGTAGATGGTGGTAATACTAAGACTGATTATTTTTTGTTTGATAGTGAAGGAATCTTTATAGATCATTATCGTGGTGGAACATGCAGTCATGAAGGATTAAGTGATAGCTTCGATGGTACTTATCGTGTTTTGAAAAGTGTTTTTGATTCATTTTTAGAAAAAAACAAAATAGCAGTTAGTGACATTAAAGCTAGTGTTTTTGGGCTAGCTGGAGTTGATACACCATATCAAAAAAAACGTATTGAGGAGAAAATTGAAGCTTTAGGATTCAAAAATTATAAAGTTGTTAATGATTCTTTTCTAGGTATTAAAGCAATAAGTCCATATGGAGTTTGTTCTATTTGTGGAACAGGGACATCAAGTGGAGGAATTGGAATCGATGGAAGTTATTTGCAAGTTGGGGGCATTGGTGCTATCGTTGGTGATGAGGCTGGTGGCAGTTGGCTTGCTAGGAGAGCAATCAGGCAAACTTTTGATTCAATGTATCGATTTGGAAAAAAATCATTAATTGATGATATTGTAATGGATGAATTAGAAGTTACTGATAAATACTATTTGATGGAAGCAATCAGTGAAAGACTAATGAACCGAAAAGTTAATCTTGAAAGATTATGCAAAGCTGTTTTTGAATGCGCAAATCAAGGTGATGAAGTATGTATTGATATGCTTAAGGAAATGGCAAATAATCTTGCTCGTAGTGCTGGGGGTTGTGTTGTTAACCTAGATTTAGGAGATAATCCTTTGGTAGTTTTAGCTGGTAGTGTTTGGGCAAAAGGAAGTAATCCGACACTTGTTAATGAGTTTAAAATATTAATAAATAAATATACAAAAAAAGAATGTAATGTAAAAGTTTTAAACTTGCCTCCTTGTGTGGGTGCAATATGTTGGGCTTTCGAAATATATAATAACAAGTTTCCAACCCCAGAAGAAATTGAAAAAATAGATAATACTATAAAAGAAAGGCTAAAATAATATGCTTATTTTAGGATCAAAATCTCCAAGAAGAAAAGAGATATTAGATTTATATAATATACCTTTTAAAGTATACATAAAAGATATAAATGAAGATGTTAATGAAAGTGATCCAATAAAATACGCAATGAAAACTGCTGAAAAAAAGGGGAAATCAATATCATGTGATTTCCCTAGTGAATTAGTTTTATGTGCTGATACAATTGTAACAATTGATAATGTCATTTTAGGAAAGCCAAAAAACAAAAAGGAAGCTTATGAAATGATTAATATGTTACAAGGACGTGATCATTATGTAATTACTGGCGTATATTTAGGTGTTAAAGATAACTACAAATTGTTTTATGAAACAACAACTGTAAGAGTTAAAGAACTATCTTTAGCAGAAATAGAGGATTACATAAATACAAATGAACCTTACGATAAAGCTGGTGCTTATGGTATCCAAGGTCTTTTCGGTAAATATGTTACGATAAAGGAAGGAAGTTACTATAATGTTATGGGACTACCAATAGAAAGAGTTATTGTTGAGCTTAGCAAAGGAGTTAAATAATGAATTGGAATTTAGAATATTTATATAAATCTCATGAAGAGTTTCTAAAAGATTTTGAAAATGTCAAAAATCTTTGTGATAAGTTTAAAAATTACCAAGGTAAATTAGCTGATGAAAAAATGTTCGTGGAATATTATTCAATGCAAATAGAATTAGAAGAAAAACTAGGCAAAGTGTATGAATATGCAGCCTTAAAATCTGATTTAAACAAGAAAGATATTGATGCCCTTAGTGATTTAAATTCTTGTCAACAACTATTGTTTAAACTTAGTCAAGATACATCTTTTGAAGAACCTGAAATACTAAGCATAGGTAAAGATAAAGTATTTAGATATTTAGATAACAATAAGAATCTTGAAGAATTGCGTTTTAGTTTTGAGAAAATATTCCGTAAAGAAAAATATATATTATCAGAAAAAGAAGAAAGAATTCTTTCTCTTTGTTTGCCATCAATGGAAAATGGACGTGACTTATATTCAAGTCTTGCCGTTAGTGATGGTGTAAACAAAGAAGTAACATTATCAAATGGTGAGAAAGAAGTCGTTACACAAGGCAATTGGAGTGTTTTAGTTGCTGATAGCAAAAATAGTCAAGACAGAAAACTAATCTTTGAAACACTATATAGTAAGTATGATGAACACAAAAATACATTTGCATCAATTTATGCCAATATAATGGAAGCAAACAAAGCTATAAAAGAAGCAAAAGGTTATAGTAGTATTCTAGAGTCTTACTTGTACAATAATAATATTCCAACAAAGGTATATGAAACATTAGTAAAAGTTGCTAGAACAGAAACAGAAGCCGTTAAAAAATATTTAAAACTAAGAAAAGAATACTTAGGATTAGAAGAATACCATACATATGACAGGTTTTTAAGTTTAGCCTCTTCAACAACTAAATACACTTACGAAGAAGCTAAAGAAATATTCTTTAAATCATTAAAAAAATTCACTAAAGATTTCCAAGAAAAAGCTCATATGGCCTTAGAAGAAGGATTTGTCGACGTCTACGAAAAAGAAGGTAAACGTACAGGAGCATATTCTTCTAGTCAAGCAAATATCCGTCCATTTATTCTTTTGAACTATTCTAATACACTAGATGATGTATTCACTGTTGCTCATGAAGCAGGACATTCTATTCATTCATTATATTCAATGCAAAATCCAGTAACATTACAATCATATACAATATTTGTTGCTGAAATAGCATCGACATTTAATGAACATAATTTACTTGATTATTTAATGTCAACAGGTAACTTAACAAATGATGATAAAATATCATTATTACAAAAAGCAATCGACAATATTATGGCAACATTCTACCGTCAAACATTATTTGCTGATTATGAATTAACTGTATCAAAATTAGCAGAAAATGGACAACCAATCAATCACAAAGTTTTAAGTGATATAATGATAGATTTATATGAAAAATATTATGGGTTAGACATAGAAAAAGAAAATGTGAAAAAGTATGTATGGGCATATATACCTCACTTATTCTATACACCATTCTATGTTTATCAATATGCAACAAGTTTCTCTGCATCATTTAAAATCTATGATGATGTAAAAAATGGTAAAGAAAATGCATTTGAAAAATATATAGGTCTATTAAAAGCTGGTGGAACTAAATATCCTGTAGAAGAAGCCTTAGATGCGGGAGTTGATTTCACAAAAGAAGAAACATTTAAAGCAGTTACAAATAGAATGAAAGAATTAGTTGATGAATTAGAGAGTTTATTAAAAAACAAATAGGGAAAAATAGTTTTATAAAAAATGCTTTGGGATTATCTCTCAAAGCACTTTTCTTTTTGTCATTGACAACACGTATGTTTATTTGACAATATACATACATAATAGTATAATAAACATAATAATTTATAGTATGGAGAATTATATGGAAAATAGTTATAATAATTTGTTAGAAGAAGCGTATAGCTGTCTTGCCTCAAAAAACTATAAAAAAGCAATAAATATATTTGAAAGAATATTAGAAACTGACAAAAATTCATATGAAGCTTTGTTTGGATTGATTCTAGTTCAAAACAAGTGTAGTTCTAAGGAGTTATTTTTAAACAATATAGAATTAGTATCAAGTAACATTGATAGCCTTGATAAAGTAATTGAATTATGTGATAAAGATATTGATATAAAAGAAATAATACATCCAATAAGTTTGGCATTGTTTAAAAATATTAATGAAATAAATGAAGAAAGTTGTATTATAATTTTAGACTTCTTAGTAAAATATAATTATGATAATACTAACTTTGAAAGAGAAAAGTTAATTGATTATGCTATTATGAATAGTAATATCATAATCTTTAATAAAGTAATCAAATTATTAGATAATGAGTCTCAAGTTTTATACAAAGTGAAAATGCAAAAAAGTTTACTTCAAAAGAAACATTTTGAGGAAGCAAAAGCATTAGCTTTAGAAACATTAAATGTTGATAAAAACAATGATGATTCTTTATACACTTTATTTTGCACATATATAGGTGATAGAAATATAATAGAAGCACTTGATTGTGAGGCATATAAATTAATTGATAAAGTTATAGTTTGCGAGAAAATACCAAATAAATGTGTTAGAAAATTATATAATGAAATTATTAATCTTGATTATATTGAAGGTAAAACTAATGCCTTAGATAAAATAATTAAAAGAATAAAAAATGATAATGAGTTAAAAAGTAATTTATCATTTAAGATAGCTAAGAATTTAAAAGAAGAAAAACACTATGATGAAGCAATAAAGTTCTATAATTATTTTATTGAAAGTACAGATACAAATCAAGAGTTAGGTTACGAAGGTTTACTACTTTGTAAGTATAAATGTGAGGACGTAAAAAAATTAGCTAAGTCTAAAACAAGTTTTGCAAAGTCAAATGAATATGAGCGTCTTCTAACAAGTGCTAATCAAAATAATAATAAAGAACTCTACAGAAAATATTATGATTGCGAGAAAATTTGGGTTAGAAATATAAACTTAAAGCGTAAAATAAAAACAGCAATTTGTTTGCTTATATTTCTAGTAGTTGGAATAATGAGTTTAATTCTATATGTGAATATAGGTGGAGAAATAAAAGTAATAACTGAACCAACTGAAACAGAAGAAGGAGTTATTGGTAGATATGTATTTGGAAAAAAGAAGGAAGAAATAACGATAGAACCTTTATCTGATGAAAAGTATAAAGAAAAAATAACTAAAGAACCCACATGTGAAGGAAATGGAACTAAAACATATACATATAAAAAGTACAGAAATAAACTTAGTTTTACTATTGAAATTCCAGCAAAAGGACATGATTATAGTTCATGGAAATTAGGTTTACTTCCAACATTAGAAAAAGAAGGAAGTGCATATAGAGAATGTCTAAATGATAAGCTACACAAAGAAGAAACATCGATGCCTATTTTAGATGATAAACACTATCAATATAAAATTATAAAGCAAAAAACTTGTACTGAAGATGGATTAAGAAAATGTATATATAAAATAGATGATGATACATTAGAATTTGAAAGTATAATAGCTAAAGGACATGAATATGAACGATGGGATTTTGATATAATTCCTACATTAGAAGAAGAAGGAAAAATGTCAAGAGTATGCAAGAATGATAGAACACATATAGAAACTATAATCATTCCAAAGCTTAATACAACAGATTATAATATAAAAACAGTATATGAACCTACGTGTGAAGAAAAAGGGTTGATATTATGCGAATATGATAAAGATGGTACAGGGTATATATTTGAAGGGACAACTCCAGCAAAAGGACATGAATATGATCAATGGAATGTTGTTGAAAAACCGACAACTGAAGAAGAAGGGATAATATCAAGAGTATGTAAGAATGATAGTAAGCATATAGAAACTAAAAAATTGCCATTACTTGATGATGTTAACTATACACAAGAAGTGCAAAAAGAGGCGACATGTACAGAAACAGGGGAAGTCATTTATACATATATAATAAATGACGAGAGAATCGTATTTGAAGATATAATACCGACTAAAGAACATGATTATATAAAATATGCGTGTAGTAAATGCGGAAAACAAAGAGAATATTATATAGAAGATGGATATTTATACTTTGGCTCATATCCTCAAATAATAAAAGATGCAAGTGTAAATATTATAAGTAACGAGAAAGATGAAAATGGATACTTTACTGGTAGTGATGGCGAAAAATATGCCTTATTAAAAGCTGGTATATTAGAATATGAGGAATATGGAACTACATTTTCTGATGGAGAAAAAATAGAAAAAAACAAAGAATACTATTTCAAAGTTGAACCAATAAAATGGAAAATTTTGGAAGATAAAGGTGGGAAAGTATTTGTATTTAGCGAATTAATTCTAGATGGTCATAGATTTGATGATAGTTCGAATGATTATAGTATATCAAGTATAAGAAGTTGGCTAAATGATGAATTTTATAATATAACATTTACCGATAAACAAAAAGTTATAATTGAAAGTTCCACTTTAGATGATGTATCAAATGTTACAGATAAAGTTTTTTTATTAAGCATAGAAGAAATAACAAAAGAATCTTATGGATTTTTAAATAATTACTATGAAATTGACGAAGAAAGATGTAAAGAAATGACTGACTATGCCAAAATAAAGGTTTCTAAAGAAAAATTGTATTGGTTGAGAACTCCTAGTTCTTATCATGGTTACGCTGTTTATGGTCGTGTTTATTTTTGTAGTGTTGATAATGAAAATTGTGGTGTAGCTCCAGCTTTAGTTTTAAATAAATAAAATAAATATAATAAAAAAAGCACCCTTTATTACCATAGTTCCCATAAGGAAATTATGGTAAAGGTGCAAAGTATAGAGTCAGGTGTGGCGTAATGTCACACCTTTTATCTTGATGTTTTATTTGTTTTATTCTGCATCATTAGTGAATTAGTTACGTTGTGAAATTTTTATAAAAAGAAATTATAATATCTAAAAGTAACAATTCTTTGTAGTTGACATATATTTTAAATTCTAATAGAATAATTTAAATTACCCAAAACTGTAATTTTTTTATTTTTGGGAAGTGATTTAATTATCTAGTAACCAATCAGCAACATCAACAATTTTTATACCTTCATATTGATATTCAGGATTTCTTGTTCGTGCGATTATCATTTTGGGATAAGCATCCCTTATTTTAAGCAAAGACTCAACTTCTCGGTTGAAAGTGTCAGGAGGGGTTATGTTGTCTGAAACTTGAATATAAATCTTTTCATTCCTTTTTATTGCTACAAAGTCTATCTCTTTTTTATATAAAACACCAACGTAAACTTCATAACCACGTCTTAATAATTCTATGGCTACAATATTTTCAATTACTCTACCATTATCTAAATTTTTTGTGCCTAGTTTAGCATAACGGAAAGTATGGTCACTTAGATAATATTTATCATTAGATGCAAGATATTTTTTACCTTTAATATCATATCTGCAGAACTTATAAAAAGCGAAAGCGTTACAAAGATAAGATAAATAGTTGCTAACTGTTTTATGATTGATTTTATCTTTGTTTGATATAAGAGTGTCGGTAATATTTCTTGCTGATGTTAAGTTAGATACATTATCCATTAAGAATTGAGAAATTCTATCCATTAGAGCAGGATTCTTAATATTATATTTCTGACGTATATCTCTTAAAATTAAAGTATCAAAAACATTTTCGATATATTCGTATTTATCTTCTTGTTCTTTATACAAGTAAGAACCTGCCATACCACCTTCGAGCATATAACTATCAAAAGCAGTGTAATTATCTGTTAAACCAAAGTAATTTACATATTCACTAAAAGAAAAAGGATATACTTTAATTTCAAAAGTTCTGCCCGTAAAAAGTGTTGCGAGATCCGAACTGAGTAGAAAAGCATTTGAACCTGTAATATAAATATCGTACATTTCCGTTGCATGCAAATTGTTGATGCATAACTCAAATTTATTGCACATTTGAATTTCGTCAATCAAAACGAAATTGTCTTTGCCATCTACATAATTAGTTTCGATATATTCATTAAGAGCTTTGTATTCTTTAAGATTATCATATTTTGATAGATTGAAATTAATGTGAATAATATTTGCATTAGAAATGTTTTTCATAATATAGTCCATGAAGGCTTCTAATAATTTTGATTTTCCTGAACGTCTCACACCAGTTAACACTTTAATATCAGGAGTTCCAATAACGTTTATCATTTTCTTTAAGTATTGTTTTCTTTCAATTAGTTTCATAGAAAATCACCTCACAACATTATTATACCATATATAATTCCCAAAATCAAATTTTTTTCATTTTTGGGAAATGAATTTACAAAAGAAAAATCAGACTCTAATGAATCTGATTTTTTTGTTTGAAAGTTAAAATCTAATAGATTATTTATTTTGTTAATAAATCATAAATTTCTTGTAACTCTTTTACAGTAAAGATATATGCAGAGTTGCAGTAGTGACATACAACTTCAATATCTTTGTTTTCGTCAAGCATCTCTTTTATTTCTTTCTTTCCAAGTCTAATTAGACTTTGTTTGAATCTATCGTGAGAACATGGACAAGTAAATTTACAGTCTTCTTCTTCAAGGATTCTATAATTATCTTTAAAGAATAATTTAATGATTCCTTCTAAGTCATTATTTAATAGTAAAGTAGAAAATTCTATATTGTCATTTAATACCTTTTCTAGATAAGAAATAGTTTCTTCGCTTGCATTAGGTAGTAGTTGAATCATCATTCCTCCGCAAACACTACATGTGTTATCAACATCAAATTTTGAACCAAGAAGGATTGCTGAAGGGACTTGTTCACTATTCATAAGATAGTATGTAAAGTCTTTAGCCAAATCTCCTGTGATGATTTCTGTGCTAGATGTAAATAAATCGTTCATATGTAAATCTTTGATAACATCAATGTAACCATTGCATCCTAAAGTTGTTATTTCATCAATCTTTCCAGATTTAGAGAATGTGATGTGAGGATTAGTTACATATCCACGTACCTCTCCATGTCCATTTGCGTCAACAACAACTTGACCTATAGGACCATTACCATCAATTTTAATTGTTAGCGCTTGATCTTGTTTTAGTGTTCCTCCCATAAGTAGCCCAATAGTCATTGCTTTTCCTAGCACACTAGCAGCACTAGGCCATAAGTCGTGTTTTTTTATGGCTTCATTTACAACTGAAGTAGTTTCTGAAATGTATATTTTTACTTCTTCATTTAAGCCTAAAGCTTTAATCATTTTACTCATATTTGCCTCCATATATGTCGTTAATAAATTCATTAAATTTTTTGAAGTCTTTTTCATTAGGATGGTTTTTTTTAATGCCTCCTAATAGTTTTAATAAGCCAAAAGAATCATATCCATTGCACGAAAAAGTGCTAAGAAATTTGATGCTTTTCTTTTTAATCTTTTTTTTGAGTTTGTTTCCGTAGTTAGTTATGTTTAATCCACACGTGTAGATGAGAAAAATCTTTTTTGGGTAGCCATTAGGTAAGCTATCTATTAAACTGTTTATTTTTTTATGAAATTTTTGGAAATAAATACCTGATGCAAAACCAATGATATCATAGTTTGAGTAATCTAAATTTTTCGTATTTGATACATCAATTAAGTCTATGTTATAACTTTTATCAATGCTTTCAAGTAGTTTTAGGGTATTATGATGATGAAAAGAAATATAATATATCGCTATTTTCATTTTTACACCCATGTTAACTGATATTCTAATGTATATTCATTAGTATTTAACGTATCATCATTAAATGTAGTTAATTTATAACTGATATTAAAATGATTAAGTGTAGTTTCAAGAAAGCACATAAGTATACCAATATCAATTAGATTTTGGTAGATGACTTTATCAAATGGCATTATTCCTCTTTTACATTTATCATAGTAACGATAAACATACAGATTTTTATCATCTTCCTTAATAAACCATGGCTGGAGATTACAAGAACTTGGTGCAAACCTTGCAATGTTAATAATGCTTTCATAAGTATTGCAAGTTGATTCATATATTTGGCTAATTGGTTTTCGTTTTGCTTTAAACATATCTTTTCTAAAGTATGATGGAATAGTTTTTGATATACCCATCATTGTAATAAAAGCAAGATTATCGTAAGTATTATCATTAACTTTGCCAATTCCAAACCACAATGTTCCAATATTTTGGTCGACTAAATATAAGTCAAGCTTTTCACCAAGGTAACCAATATTTTGTAAATAGTTTTGCTTTATTTCACTATAAAACAAAATACAATATTCTTCACCACGATTACAGTTTGTTTCTTCGCTAGAGACTATTCTTATTTTAGTATTAATATTTGGATATATGGATACTAACGAGTCGTAATACTTGTAAATAGAAGCAATTTCCTCAGTAGATATTTTATAAATACTTTTAAAAGGTGTTTTTGTAATGTTATCCCTAAAAAGGTGAAAGGACTTCCTTTTAAATATGCAATCATAATATGATTTATTCATAGTAGCCTCCATATAATATTCATTTTATCATAGGTTTTAGTAGAAATCAATAAGAGGTAATAAAAAAATCTTTTAATATAAAAATATTAAAAGAATAAATTCATATGGCAGGGCTTACTGGATTCGAACTAGTGAATGGCAGGGTCAGAACCTGCTGCCTTACCGCTTGGCTAAAGCCCTATATAAATAAAAAAACTATGTAGGGACTAACATAGTAAATAAAATGGCAGGGCTTACTAGATTCGAACTAGTGAATGACGGAGTCAAAGTCCGTTGCCTTACCGCTTGGCTAAAGCCCTATAAAAAATGGTGGAAGGGAGTGGATTCGAACCACCGAACTCGGAGAGAGTGGATTTACAGTCCACCGCGTTTAGCCACTTCGCTACCCTTCCATAGCATCAAAACGCTCATATATTATACTATATATTTATTTGAATTGCAAGTGTTTTTTTAAAAAAACTACAAATATTTTCTTTGGAGAAGAAAAGATATCTTGAAAAGTAGATTAATATATGGTATAATAATAAAAAAGTAATTTAATAAGAGGTGAAAGTTATGCATTGGGCAGAGGAACTTGCAAGAAGAATTATTGAAAAAAATCCAAATAAAGAGGAGTACGTTTGTGCAGCTGGTATAAGTCCATCTGGATCTATCCACATTGGAAACTTTAGAGATGTTGCCACAAGTTATTTTGTTTATAAAGCATTAATAAAGTTAGGGAAAAAGGCACGTTTGCTTTTTTCTTGGGATGAGTTTGATAGATTAAGAAAAGTACCTGTAAACGTAAGTAAAGTTGATAAATCATTTGAATCATGTATTGGAATGCCATATGTTGATATTAAAAATCCATTTCCTGAAAATTCTGATTGTAAAACATATGCACAATACTTCGAAAAAGAATTTGAAGAATCAATGAAAAAATTTGGTATCGAACTTGATTATCGTCATCAAGCAAGTATGTATCGTGATGGAAAGTATAAAGATTACGTTCTTCATGCATTAAAGAAGAGAAAAGAAATATTCGATATAATCGATAGACATCGTACTCAAGATGCACAAGAAGGAGAACGTGATGCCTTTTTCCCTATCAGCATTTACTGTCCTGTTTGTGGGAAAGATAGTACAAAAATAATCAGTTTTGATGAAGAAAAAATGACTTGCGAGTATGAATGTGCTTGTGGACATCATGGAACATTCGATTTTAATAAGGATTATAATTGTAAATTATCATGGAAAGTTGACTGGCCTATGAGATGGCTTTATGAAAAAGTTGACTTCGAACCAGGTGGAAAAGATCATGCAAGTATCAATGGTAGTTATGATACAAGTAAAGAAATTAGCCGTGAGATTTTTGGATATGAACCTCCAATCTTCCAAGGTTATGAATTTATAGGAATCCGTGGTACAACTGGAAAAATGTCAGGATCATCAGGATTAAATCTAACACCTGATACATTATTAAAATTATATGAACCTGAAGTTCTTTTATGGTTATATTCAAAAACTGAGCCAACAAAAGCATTTGATTTCTGTTTTGATGAAGGAATTTTAAGACAATACTTTGAATTCGATAAAATGTATGATGAAGTGAAAAATGGTACAGCTCAAGACTATGCTAAAGATATAATGTTCTATACAGAAATAAAAGGACGCGAAGTTAAGACAGTTCCTATGGGATTAATAGTTCAACTAGGTTCAGTTGTTGATTTTAATGTTCCAATGTTAGAAGTTGTTTTTGAAAAAATAGGAACTCCTTACAAATATGATGATTTCAAAGATCGTCTTGATCGTGCTAAATTCTGGCTTGAACAATGTTCTCCAGAAAACCGTAATGTTCTACGTAAAAATAGAAATTGGGATGTTTATGAAACTTTAACTGACATTGAAAAAGAAGAAATTAAAGCTTTATATGACTACTTAAAGAATAACAAATTCACACTTGATGAATTACAAACTGAATTATATGCAGTTGTTAAAAGAGTAAGACATATAGATACAGAAAATAAAGAATTAAAACAATTACAAGGTGCATTCTTTAAAAATGTTTATCGTCTTTTAATCGATAAAGAAAAAGGTCCACGTTTGTATTTATTCTTATATGCAATTGATTTAAATAGATATCTTCCATTACTAGACTTTAGTTATCCAAAAACTGAAGAAGAAAAAGTTGTTGTTACAGAAGAAGTAAAAGAAGAAGTTATCGAAGAAGTAAAAGAAGCAGATCCTGTAGAAGCAGTTTTACCAGAAATTACAATTGATGATTTCCTAAAGATAGACCTAAGAGTATGTGAAGTATTAAAATGCACAGAAATTAGAAAATCTCATAACTGCTATAAATTAGTTCTAAATGATGGCTTAAAAGAAAGAACAATTGTATCTTCAATTAAACCTTATTATGCTCCAGAAGAACTAATTGGAAAGAAAATAATCGTAGTTGCGAACCTTAAATCTGCTCGTATAACAGGTGTTACTAGCGAAGGAATGTTATTAGCAGGAACTAATAACGCTTGTGGATGCAAAGTTATTATTGTTGATGATAAGGTTCCTGTAGGAACACGTATTAAATAAAAAAATAAAAATCTTGTGGTTTACGAATCACAAGTTTTTTTTGCTCTTTTTTTCTTAAATACTTTCTTAAAGAAGTGAAAGAATTCAAGAGGAAGTAGAAGAGGTATAAGCATCTTAAAAATTCTCACAATTTGCTTTTTGATATTAAGAAAATTTTTCTGATAACCTTTTTGTAATAAACTATAATAAATAAAGATACCTATTACAAAAAATAAAATAGAATAGATCGTAATATAATGTGAAGTATTTTTGATAATGAATAATGTACAAATATAGCTTATAAGTATCCAATAAGTAATTTCACAAAAATAACTTAATATAAGTCTTTTCTTGGTTTTATCATTAAATGTTAGTATCCTAAGAGTATCAAATGTAATACCTATAAAGATGCCAAAAATAATATAAAAAATAATAATTTTTACTTGTTCAGCTGCACTAATCATTTAAATAATTTTTGAATGAAACTTTTGTTTGATTTCTTTACATTAGGAACATAAAAAGATAAGGAATTAATTGTACCATTAATTAACATATCACCTTTATCAACATCAAATGATTTCATTTCCATATTTTCTCCAGTAATCTTTAAATTACCCATATTTGTTTTAATTTGGAATTCTAAAGGATTTAAAGAATCAATTTTTTCTACTCCACTTATCCTTAGAACTTTTCTACTATCAAGACTAATAAGTTGTTTTATTGTTTCATTCATATATATCACCCATTAAATTATATGAATAAGGTTATGAAAATATACAAAAAAAGCAGAAGTTATCTGCCTTTGCTTTTTGTGCGTAATAAATCATCAAAATTAGATTTAAATTTATCGAAACCTATAACCTTATATCCGTAAGGAGTATCACTTGGATGTATTTCGCATATTTCACTTTCGTTCATGTATTTTAAAATTACTTCTGTTGATGGATATAAAATAACAATTTTTAAATCAGAATCATTTGGTAAACGCATTCTTAAGAATGGTTCAACTTCATTTAAAAATCTTTTGTTGGGGTAACTACGTCCTTTACGACTTCCTCCAAATCTTAAGCACCATGTAGTTTTGTTATTTATGGTAACAGAAGAATTAGAAGGTATTTTAACTAAAGCTACATAGTATGTTCTATCTTTAGTTTTCATAATAAAGTCATAATTCTTATTTTTTTCTTTTATATACTCAATTTTCTTTTCGGCTAAGAATTCTTCAATTTCAATATGTACTAATTTATCTTTATGATAGTTAATGAATAAAGTAACTATTCCTAGTAAAATTAACAAAACACCAATAGTTATAAAATAATTTAAGAAAACATCGCTTAAAATCATATTATATGCCCATTTCCTCAAGAATTAGTGAAAAGATGTAATCAGTTGTATAAATGTTATCTCCAGTAGGAACATTTGTATCTATGAAAAAATCATAGTCTTCAAATACATTTTCATCAATTAATTCTTTGTTTTGAATTTTCTTATCTAATGAGTTAATTATTTCTTCTAGTTTTTGTTTTAATTCTTTAGTAAGTTTTCCTTTTTCAGATAAAGCTTCAGTTAAATCTTCTAAATAAAGAAGATAATTAATAGCATTTTCATATGCTAGCAAATCAGTGATTGATTTATTAAAATAGTTGTTATAATAAATTTTGATTATTTCAAGTTCTTCATGAATATAACTAAATCCTGTTTCGAATATCACTTCAAGTTCATCGCTTATATTTTTCTTTAAACGTTCAAGATTTATGATATGATCTAAAACTTTGAAAACATCAGATAAACGAGAAATGAGAACACTATTATTTTCTTTTAAGGCATCGATTAACTGTTTGTTATCACAAACATAAGCACGATAATCTTTACTTTGTATCATTTTTAGTTCCTTCTTTTTTACGTTTTTTCTCTTCTTTAGCTTTTTTCTTAATTTCTTTTTGTTCTAATTTGTATTGCTTATCATTGATTGTATAAGGTACCTTACCATTTTTACCCATTGGCAAACATTTGTTGATTAAGGCTCTAAGTGTTTCAGTACTACCTTCAACAATACTTTCTTTAGGAATTAGAAAAGCAGCATCGTTTACAGTACTAAAATAAAAAGCATCATTTGTCTCAACAACCTTTGCAATTAGATTCCAATTAAGAACTATTTTGTTTAAATCACGACTATCGTATTTAACTATTTTCTCTTTTGTAACTTCATAAGTATCAATTACATCTTTGTTTGTTTTTTCTTCTTTTTTAGTAGCTCTTGTGACACTAAATAGAATGTATAGTGGAACAAAGAGAATGCCAATGATGGCAAGTGACCAGCAAAGAACATAAGAAAAAGACTCTTTATTAACTTCTTTTTGTGTTAGTAGAGTTATAAAAGCATATATTCCTAGAGCAGATATAAAATACATAAAGAATGAATGAGTAAGGATATATCTTGTATTAAATTTTCTTACCATTTTTTTATTGAATTTGTTTTTACTTACGACTTTTGTTTGTGCCATATTTTCACCTCATAATTAATATATAATATTATAACAAATTTTTAGGAAAAATAAAATAGTTTATTATAGTTTTGTAACAAAAGTGTAATAATGTGATATAATGAAAGTAAGTTATATAGTAAAGGTGGTTTAAACATGAATACAATTAAAGTAAAAAAAGGTAAAACTAAATTTATTGCTCATCGAGGTTTGAGTGGATTAGAAAGGGAAAACTCTTTAAGAGCATTTGTTGCGGCAGACAATCGCACATATTATGGCTGTGAATGTGATATCCATTATACAAAAGATAAACATCTTGTTATTTGCCATGATGATTTTACTGGAAGAGTAAGTGATACTAATCTAGTTATTCCTGATTCTTCTTTTGAAGAAATTGATAAAATTAGATTAAAAGAATTTGACTCACAGATAAGCGGTAGAGATTTAGTGGTTCCAACATTTCTTGAATATTTACAATTACAAAAGAAATATGAGAAGCACTGTATCATTGAGATAAAGTGTGAAATTAATTTAGATGAGGCAAAAGAGATATTAGACATAATAAAGCCATACTATGAACTAGTTACATTTATATCGTTTCATTTAGATAATTTAAAAATAATTCGTAGTCTAGATGAAAAAATACCGATGATGTATCTTTCAAGTAAGTATGATGACTCTTTGATAAGTATATGTAAAGAGTACAACCTAGGAATAGACATATTATACAAAGAACTAACAAGTGAGAGAATAGAGAAGTTTCATGGTAGCAATATAATTGTCAATGCTTGGACGATTAATGATAAAAATGTTGCAAAAAGTCTGATAGAATGGGACATAGATTTCATCACAACAAATATTTTAGAATAAAAGCAAAATAATACATATTTTACCTCTTTAGAAAAGTATAATCTTTGCACAAGAGGTGATTGAAATGAATGTATTTATTGTATGTCCTTATGAGGAAAAATATTTAAGAACTTGTGAGAATTTAGAAAGAATTAATTTTTGTGAAATTAGTATTATAGGTGATTATGAAAAGATAAATAGAATTGCTTGTGACAAAAGAATAAAAATTAAATCTAGAATAATTGATATTAAAAGTGAAGAATGTATTGTAAATTATTTAAAAACTAAAGATAAAAAAACATCAATAATTGTCTTTGGGTTAATTAATGAAAGTTATCAAAAACAAATTGTGAATAATACTGCAAAAGAATTACCATTAAATAGTTTTTATGTTATTGATATACCTAAATTACGTCATTTCATTTTTGTTAATACAGCATCTAATAATCGTACTTACGAAATGACAGAGAAGAGGAAAGGTATGATATCTTTGCATAAGTTTATGAAACTTCTAGGAATATATAAAGCTAATGTTGCCTTAATAACAAGTGATACTAAAAAAATGGAAAGTATAGAATATAATTTAATCAAAATGATATTGAAGGAAAATCTCAATAAGCAGATTAGTTTCATTAATCCATGTAAGATTAGTGATGTTTTTAATCTAAATAGTAAATATAATATTTTTGAATCGAATATTAATGTTTTGATGTTTAAAAATACTGATGTTGCTAAAACGTTCATTGAATTACTTACATTATTTACTTCATATAGGATTGGTATAATAAATGAATACAATGGAAACTATTATATTGATGGTTGTAAAATAAAAGATGAGGAGAATATTATTTTTACTATTCTACTCATCAGTAAATGTATTAATTCAAGAGAACACATTTTGAAATTATCTAATCAATGAGATTGCACTTAATGCCTAGACTCTGTAATTTTTCTAGTGGCTTTTCATAACCACGGAAAAAGGAGTCTATGTTTTTAATTATACATTCTTCTCCGCTTGCAATTGCTGCTAAGACAAGTGAAGCACTACAACGGAGGTCGTGGGCAGTACAAATTCCTCCGTGGTATCCATTAACAGGGTTAATTTGTATTTGTTTGTTTTTTTCTGATATATTTGCACCAAGTTTATTGAGTTCGGGAATATGAGAAAAGCGATTATCAAAAATAGTTTCTTCGATAACTGACATGCCTTTAGATAAAGATAATATTGTTGTAAGAATTGGTGCCAAATCACTAGGAAAACTAGGATATGGTCCTGTCTTGACAGTAATTGATTTTAGAACGTTTCCTTTATTAATTGATATATTATTATTGTTATAATTAAGGTTTAAACCCATTTTTTTGAGAACATCTAAATAATTTTCAAGACTGTCTGAAGAAGCATTAGTAATGATTACTTTAGTAACATTAGGTAAAGCTCCTAAAGCAAGATAGGTTCCTGCTTCAATACGATCACTCATAACAGTATACTCTGTTCCTTTAAGTTCGCATACACCATCAATAAAAAAGGTGTTTTTCTCTAAGTTAATTTCAGCACCCATAGAATTAAGAAAGTTCATAACATCTATTACTTCTGGCTCTATAGCACAGTTATGAAGTATCGTTTGTCCTTTTATGAGAGTTGCCGCAAGAAGTACATTTATTGTAGCTCCAACTGAAGGAAACGGAAAAGTAATTTCAGCACTATGAAGACTAGAAGAATCGCAAACCAAATAATTATCCACATAATGAAATTTAGCTCCTAATGCTTCAAATGCATCAATATGATAATTAATTGGTCTACTTCCTAAATTACATCCTCCGCAAGATTTCAAGGCTATTTTCTCAAAATAATTCATACATGAGCCTAAAAAATAATAAGAGCCTCGTAATTTCTTCACTTTATCAGAAAAAATGCTAGTAGCTTCATTATTTCGCTTAATTATTACAGTATTACGATTATACATAACAAAATGGCCCATTTCTTTCATTATCTCAATAATAATTCTAATGTCAGTTATATCGGGGACGTTATTTATAACACATAATTTATCTGTTAGTAAGCAAGCAGGCAAAAGAGCCACAGCACTATTTTTAGCTCCACTAATTGTAACTAAACCACCATAATTGTTTTGTTGTTTATGTATAACCAAATCCATAATAATCACCTATATAGATATATATGATTGTCTGTTTTGATTTATGAAGAAACATCCACTTAAAATGACATTTTTTAATAATTATATAACAAGTTTTAAAAATAATGCTTTTATTTAAAACAAAAATGTGGTACAATTATGTAAAGTGGTGATTATAATGAGATATAGAATTGAAAAAGATAGATTAGGCGAGAAAACGATTGCTCAAGAAGCTTACTATGGAATAGCTACAGATCGTTCGAAAGATGCCTTCCAATTAACAAAACATGGCTTATCAAGACAAATGATTAAGGCTTTAGCCTTAGTTCAAAAAGTAGTTGTTAAGACAAATTGCAAAATGGGATTACTCAACAAAAAGGAAGCTGAAGCTTTACAGTTAAGTTGTGATGAAATTCTTAATGGTAAATTACATGGTCAATTCATAGTTGATGTTGTTCACGATGGTTATGGCTATGGAATGAATGCAAATTGTGTTGAAGTAATAACTAATAGAGCCAATGAAATGTTAGGCGGTAAAAAAGGTTCTCTTTCACCAATTTCTATTGATAAAGTAACATTATATGAAAATGTTAATGAAATAAGTATTTTAGTTGGTAAAGTTGCTTTAGTTAAACTAACGAAGAAATTAATTGCTGAGTGCAAAAAAACATATAATACTTTATATACATTTCTAGAAAACAATAAGAGTAAAGAAAATACCTTAGTTTACAATCAACTTAAGTCTACAGCTGAGATTTTAGAAAGAGATACAAAGAGAATAGATAAAGCTATTCCTTCTGTACTCCAAGTAAGTTATGGCGAAAATGTACCTGAGAATATAAAAGAAAATTACTTAAAAGCTTTTATTGATTGCTTAAATAGTGAAGTAACTGAAAAATATGTTTTATCAGAAAACTACCTTTCAACAAGCAACAATTTAGATTGTTTTATGTATATATCAACACTTGTGAAAGACTTGATGGTTAATTTTTCACGTTTAATGAGTAACTTATACAAATTATCAGAAAATGATATGATGCATTTCCCAAGCATTCAAGATGTAGATAAATCTTCAAATAAATTGATATTATCATTTGTAAAACAAGTATCCTTCTACATAGTTGGAAACGATATGACAGTTTCTCGTGCTGTTGAGGAGGGAGAATTAGATGATAATTACTACTTACCTATTATTTATGCTTCTCTTCATGAAAGTATTAATTTGGTTAGAAGAACAATTAGAACTGTAAAAGAAAAAATATTTGAAGTATTAGATATATAAAACTTATATGAGTGTAGCTGCTATAATGGAGAGTTACACTTTTTATTGATTAATTTAAAAATTATTAGATATATTTAAAAGGCTTAACCTTTAGTTATTGGTTAAGCCTTTTTGAAAACTATAATAAATATTTAAATACTACAAGAACATCATAGTAGTTTTTAGCGCTATAAGCAATAGTATCACTATCAATCATTTTAACACCAGGGAAGAATGAAGCTCTATAAGCGTTGTTATGATCTTTGTATTGGATTTTAACGTCGAAATGTTTAGGCATTTTTACGATGTTTTCTTTACCGCACTTCAAAACAGCTTCTTTAGCAGCATTTTCAATTTTTTTAATTGTAACATTTGGATGCTCAGAAATTACAGCACAATGTAAACCAGTTTTTGAAGCAACAGTTTCGATGTTTTCATTTATTGCTTTTACTTGTTCTGTTAAGTTTTTATCACCACTTAAGAATGCCACAGGAACATTAAGGTAAGAGGCATATAAACTATTGATGTTAAATTCACTTACGATTTCATCATTGATTGTAACCTGGAATAAGCGTGAAGAATTCATTGTATGAGAAAGTGAGTTACCTTGTGAACGTGAAGCACTATGATAGCCTACAAACATTACGCAATCAAATGTTTCATCTAGTCCAGCCATCATTGAGCATACGCCGCCTTCCCAGCCTCTTAATAGCTTAACACACTCAGGTAAATCCAATATATCTAAGTTACGAGCACTATCATGAGCATCCTTGATAACAATTTCAGTTGCTCCAGCAGCGATTGCACCACGACAAGCTGCATTTACTTCTCTTTGAAGTTCTTTTTTGAATTCTTGATATCTGGGGCTTTCTGCTTCTGTTTCATCCCAGTTGCAAATACCATTAATACCTTCAATGTCAACACTCATGAATACTTTTTTGCCTTTTGTATTTTCCATATATAAACCTCCATAAAGACTTTTATGTGATAATTATACACCTTTTTGTCATTAATTTAAATAACTATTTATCTTTTTTTTATAATGTGATATAATAATATAGTGAAATTCTATCTTGAGGAGGTTGCCATGGAAGAATTAGAAAAAAAGAATAACGAAGAAATCAATAACGAAGATTTAAAAGAAGAATCTAAAGAAGTTAAAGAGAATAATGAAGAAAAAAATGAAGTCGTTGAAGGCGAAGATGAGGCTAAGGAAGCTGTAGAAGGCGAAATTGTAGAAGAAGAAAAGAAAGAAGAAGTCATGGAAACAATAATTGAGTGTTATACTGATTATAACTATAAAGCTCGAAAGACTTGCCAAATGTACTTCTTAAATGTAAAGAGCCACTTTAAAATCTACAATATCGTAATGGCAATAGTTTGTTTAGGCCTAGGTATTTATTCACTAGTTGTTAAGAATTACTTCATAGCAATTGTTGGTGCTTTAGCTTTAATATATTTACTTTATTCATTCTTAACACAAGAAAAGAAAGTTGATAAGGCAATAATAAAATTTATGCAAAATAATCCATCTTTTAGAATGAATTACTATATCAATGAAGAAAAGATTAGAATGACTCAAGAAATAGATGGTAAGGAACAAAAAGGTGATGTTCCATGGGCATATGTAAATGAAATACATTATACAGATGAATATTATTTCTTATATTTGCAAGGAGCAACACTAATAATTGATCGTAATGAAGAATGCATTACTAAAGGTTCAAAAGCTGAACTTGACGAATTAATTAAAAAGATTTGCGAATTAAAACCATTAAAGTATTATAACAAACCATTAAATATCAAACTTAACTATAACGATAAAGAAAGCGATAAATAATGAGAATTAAGATTGTGACAAATTTTTCAAAAGCACGAATGGAGTCATTTTATAGATTTCACTTTCTTAAAAGAAGCACCTATCGTGTTATTGAATTTATAGCCGTAATCATATCAATGATTTTATCATTGTTAGGTCTTGTTTTGAATAATACATATTTATTTGCAATATTTTTAGTAATGTGTTTAGTAATAATACTTACTCGTAAATACAGGATAAATCGTATTGCTAAAAATATAATAAAAAAGAACCCACCTTTAGGTAGTCCTTATACAATTCTTATACAAGATGAAACTATATCATATACTAAAGATGATACTTACAAACAATATAATATCGATAAAACAATTAGTGTATGTGAAATAGATGAGTGCTTTTATGTTTACGTAGAGCAAGAAATAGCTTTAATTATTCCTAAATACTTATTAAAGCTTGATGACAAAGATAAACTAAGAAAAATGTTTACAGAGAAATGTCAGTTTAAACAATATAAGTTTATATCAACTTCAGAAGCTGATGGAGACTTGAAAATATGAAACGAATACTCATTTTGTTAATGTTTATAGCTTGCTTTGTTTTAGCATTCACATGTTTAGACGGAACACTACTCATAATAAGCTTGCTCGTTCTCTTCCCATTGTTTTTCTTTTATTGCCCACTAATATTTTCAGGTAGTAAAGAAGAAAAAACAGAAGAGTTAAAAAATGAAGAAAAAGGTAAGTTTTCCAAATGGGATTAATCGATAAAATTTATGTTAAAGAAGTAAATAAATATATTGATATTCTTTACGAAGATAATCATATTATTGTATGTACTAAACCTGAAGGTATTTTAAGTCAAAAAGATATAACTAGTGATATAGATATGCTTACAATGCTAAAACAATACTTGAAGGAAAAGTATAATAAACCAGGAGATGTATATTTAGGATTAGTACATAGACTTGATAGGCGTGTTGAAGGCGTAATGGTATTTGCTAAGACATCAAAAGCTGCCTCAAGACTTTCTGAAAACATACGAGAACATAATTTCTATAAAGAATATATAGCTATATGTTCTGGATATTTTGAGAATAGCGGAAGACTTGTAAATAATCTAAGTAAAGAAAAAGGTAAAGCTTTAGAAAGCGAAAATGGTAAGGAAGCAATTCTTGATTATAGTGTAATTAATCATTTTAAACTAAATAAATATGATTTCACTGTGATTAGAATAATCCTTCATACTGGAAAATATAATCAAATAAGAAAACAAATGCAAATATTTGGACATGCCCTTATAAATGACTTTAAATATGGTTATCGTTGGGATAATTTTGAAGATTCATTAGGTCTTCGCTGTGTTGCCATTGGATTTACTCACCCAACAACCAAAGAGTATTTAGAATTTCGAATGGAAAAAAGCGAAACATATACAAATGTTTCCTGGAAAAAATATATGGAGGAATGATATGAGTAGTAAAAAAATATTACTTGTAACAGTTGGAATATTTATCCTTGTTTGCGTAGGGATTTTTATAGTTTCTAACAATCGAACAAATTACGCTGAAAGTTATGAAGCTAATGTTTTAGTCGATAAAGCTGGAAATGTAACTATCCAAGAAACAATGGTAATTAATTTCAAAAGCTACTTAAACTATATCTTTAGGGATTTAGGATTAAGTAAAAATTTAGATAACAACCCACTTTTAAATGGTGTTAATTATGGAAATAATGCGGGTAAGCTTATTGTAAATGATGTTAAGGTGTATAAAGGAAATATCAACGAAGGTGATGCAAAACCTATGAATGATGTTATCGTTAGATACTCATTCAATGGTGATAGAGATCGACATGGAAACATTATAGAGTGTCCATGTAGTGAATCTTATTGCCCTACTTCATGTGAATCAATCTATGTTGATGCTAACAATGAATCATTTGATGGCGTATTCACATTCTATTATGAATATACAATTGAAGGAATGGTAACAAGCTATTCTGATTGTGCTGAGTTAAATTATGTAATGTTTAATTACTTAGGTTTTAAAACAAAGAATGCTAGTGTAAAGATAAGTATTCCTAACTCGACTCATAGTGAAGATGAAATATTTGGTTACGTTCATAGCCAAAGTACAGGTAGTTATAAACAAGTTGGTAATTACAGCTTTGAAATTCAAGCTAAAAATGTAAAAGAAGATGATAAATTAGAATTTAGAATTGTTTTTCCAAAAGACATAGTTTCTAATATTTTACCTGAAAATACTATTGATGCCAATATGCAGACAAAGATAATTGATTATGAAACTGAATTAAGTAGAAAAACAGCCTTTATTAATAGAATGCGTGATATCTTTATTGTTGTCATAGTCATTCTTATAATGGGTTTAATTAGTATTACTATCTTAGTATATGTTAGATATGATAAAGAGTTCATACCAAAATTCGATAATGAGTATTATCGTGAATTACCTTCGAACTATCCTCCGGCAGTCATGAGTTACTTATATTATTTTCAAAAAACAGTTGATGAAGATTTTACAGCAACAGTTTTAAATCTTATAAGAAGAAAATATTTAAGTCTTACTTGTTTAGGTGATATGAGTGATAGAAATGCTGATTACGAACTTGAATTAATTGCTACTGACATAAGTGGATTAATGGAACATGAAAAGAAACTTCTAAACCTTATTATTAATATAATTGGTGATGGTAAAAAAGTAACTTTTGATCAAATTGAAAAATATGGAGATAGTTATAAGAATGCTCAAGAGTTCCAGTCACAAACAGGAGCATTCCGTAAAGCAATTGAAAAGGATTCAAAGAACTTTGATTTCTTTATTGACACAAGAAAAGACAAAGCTAAAGTTTCTAAATATGGTTTCTTAGGAATAATTTTAGGAATAATTATTCTTTTCGCAAATCTTGTTCTTAATTTATCGGTAACAGTATATGTATTCTTCCTATTAGCGACATCAATAATTTATTTAATATATGTAGCAAGTATAAAGAAACGTAGTGTTAATGGTAACGAAGAATATGCAAAATGGAAAGCTTTTAAACACTTCTTGTGTGACTTTGGCTCATTAAAAGACTATTCTGTTGAGGGAATAGATTTATGGGAAGAATATTTAGTTTATGCAACAAGTTTAAAAGTTGCTGATAGGGTAATGGAACAACTTAAGGTTAAATTACCTGAACTAGTTTCTACCGATTCAACATTTATCTCAACATCAAATAGTAATTACTTTGTAAACATGTATATGTTCAATAGAATTAATAGAGTATATACAAATGCAAGAACAACATCATTTAGTACTATTGCGGCTCACAATGCTCGAAACAGTGGTGGCAGTGGTCATGGTGGTGGATTCTCAGGTGGCAGTTCCTTTGGAGGCGGCGGTGGCGGCTTCCGAGGCGGCAGATAAATTTAAAAACAAAAGGAGGAAAAAAATATGTTTTTATTAGGAACAGGAGCTATTATTGGTATTATTATTGCGGTAGTAGTTATATTATTAATCATACTAGTTATTAATGCTTATAACACATTAGTGCAATTAAGAAACAAAGTTAGAAATCAATTAAGTCAAGTAGATGTACAACTAAAGAAAAGATTCGATCTAATTCCTAACTTAGTAGAAACTGCAAAAGGATATGCAGCACATGAAGAAGGAATTTTTGGTGAATTTGCTAAGGCAAGAGGATTATATGCTCAAGCATCTCAAGCTGGCGACGTAGAAAAAATGGCTGAAGCTGACAAAGGTTTAAGTGGAGCTATTAGTAGACTTCTTATGGTTCAAGAACGTTATCCAGAACTAAAAGCAGACGCTCACTTCACAGAAATTATGTCACAACTTAAAGATTGTGAGAAAACAATCTCAACAAGTCGTCAATTCTATAATGATATTGTACAAAAGTACAATAATAAAATTGAAATGTTCCCAAGTAATATAATTGCTGGAATGTTCCATTTTGAAGCAGCTAAGTTCTTTACAATTACTAATGAAGCAGAACGTGAAGCTCCAAAAGTTAAATTCTAAAAAAAACAGTCACAGTGGTTTTTCTACTGTGACTATTTTAAATGAGGGAAAAAATGGAAATTAAACAATTAGATAAAAAGATATATGCAGGTAAGAAATTTACTGCAGTTTATAAAACTAATGGTTACTATGATATTTGTGCAACAAATAGTGGCTTTTCGATTAATTATGTTCCTTTTGAAAAAGAAGTGGATAAATCATTTGACGATGTTTTCTTTAATGATTGGCTTGAAGACGCAATAGCTTTTGGAGCATTTGAAGACGAAAAACTAATAGGATATATTGAAGGATCAATGGAAAATTGGAATAATCGTTTTCGCATTAGTAATATTGTTATATTTGATTCTACAAAAAGAAATAAAGGAATTGGAAAAATGCTTCTGAAAATAATAACCGAAAAGGCAATTTCTTTAAATGCACGAATGATGATTTTAGAAACACAATCATGTAATGAAAAAGCAATAGCTTTTTATAAAAAGATGGGATTTGATATAATTGGTTTTGACCTATATTCTTATTCTAATAGTGATCCCCTAAAGCATGAAATTAGAATTGAAATGGGGAAAAAATTAAAATGATATTTAATATATTTATTACATAAACTAAAAAAAGACATGAAAAAAACCCTCAATAACACGAGGGTTAATTTTTTACTTATTTTGCTTATTTTGCTTTCTTTTCTAAACGCTTATTGAAACGTTCAACTCTACCAGCAGCTTGAACAAATTTTTGTTCTCCTGTATAGAATGGATGGCATTTAGAACATGTATCAACACGTAATTCTTTTAAAGTTGATCCAGATTCAAATGTGTTCCCACAAGTTGTACAAACAACTGTAACCTTTTGGTATTTTGGATGAATATCTTTTTTCATGTTTATTACTCCTTCCGCCATAGTTTTAGTAACCATAGAAAGTTCCTTATATATTATACACTATTTAACATTGAAAGTCAAATGTTTTTTAAAAAAAGAAACAATAAATATATGAAAAGAAAAGTGAAAACTAAATGTAAAAAATAAAATATTTTCATTTCGAAAAAGTCTTTATTTTTGTGTCACATTTTAGTATAATATTATAAGAAAAATTTAATCTTGACAAAAAATAGAGAAAGTGGTGACATGATTATGGACTTACAATTAAGGGAAGGTTGGATTGAAGTAATTGCTGGAAGTATGTATGCTGGAAAAACAGAAGAATTGTTAAGAAGAATTCGTAGAATCGAATATGCTAAGAAAAAAGTTATTGTCTTTAAACCAGAAATAGATAATCGTTATAGTAATAATGAAGTTGTTTCACATAACAAGACACATATGAAATCAATCAATATCAAATCAAGTAGTGATGTTTTAAATTATGTTAAAGAACCATATCCATATGCTGTTGCTTTTGACGAGATACAATTTATGGATGAAGGAATAATAGATATCTGTGAGAAACTTGCCGATAAGGGAGTTAGAGTTATTTGTGCTGGACTTGATACCGATTTTAGAGGTGAACCTTTTGGTGTTATGCCATCCTTACTTGCACGTGCTGAGTTTGTAACAAAATTAAATGCTATTTGTCAAGTTTGTGGAGGCGTTGCTACAAGAACTCAAAGATTAATAAATGGAAAACCAGCAGATTATGATGATCCTATTATCCTTGTAGGAGCAAAAGAACAATATGAGGCTAGATGCCGTCATTGTCATCAAGTTACTCATCTAAAAAAAGAAAAGACAAATGAATGATTTAGATTATTTAAAAATTTGTTACAACGAAGCTTTAAAAGCAAAAGCTAAAGATGAAGTTCCTGTTGGTTGTGTTATCGTTAAGGATGGGGTAATTATTGCAAAGGCTCATAACTTAAGAGAAACAAAAAAAAGTGTATTAGCTCATGCTGAAGTTCTAGCAATCAAAAAAGCATGTCAGAAAACAAAAACAAAGTTTTTAGATGGTTCAACAATCTATATTACTTTAGAACCATGTCTAATGTGTTTAGGTGCCATTATTCAAGCACGTATTAGTCGAATTGTTTATAGTGCTGATGAGCCTAAGTTTGGTTGTATAAATAGTGTAGCTCATATTATTGATGATTATAAATTTAATACTAAAATAACTTATGAAAAAGGATTAATGAAAGAAGAAGTTTCAAGTTTAATGAAAGACTTCTTTCAAAAAAAACGTACTAAAAAGTGTTGATTTTATAATAAAAATAGGTTATAATATAGTGGGATCTATGTTTAGGTCTCTGTATTCAATACTAGGCAGTGAACTAGGTCAGGTCGTGACTGAAGCAGCCTTAAGCTTTCCCTGGCATGTGGATATGGAGACTTAAGCATTAGATCCTTTTTTTGGAAAATGAGGTTAATAATGGAAAATAGTATAAAAGATTTAATAAAAGGTAAAGTTGTTGTTGCTCCTTTAGCTGGTTATACTAATCTTGCATATCGAAAAATTATGAAAGAACATAAAGCTAGTTTACTATATACAGAAATGGTTAGTGCCAAAGGTTTAATTTTTGATAACGAACAAACATTAGAGTACATAAAATTAAGCGGAACAGAACATCCAATTAGTGTTCAGTTATTTGGCGGAAACATAGAAGATATGGTTAAAGCAACTAAAATAGTATGCGAAAAGTCAAAACCAGATATTATTGATATAAATATGGGATGCCCAATAAAAAAGGTTCTTAAGCAAGGTGCTGGATGTGAATTATTGCAAGACCCTGAAAAAGTTTATAATCTTGTAAGAAGCGTCAAAGAAGCATCAACAGTTCCTGTAAGTGTAAAGATTAGAGCTGGTATTGATCACAATCATATTAATTGCGTAGAAATTGCTAAGGCTTGTGAGAGAGCTGGTGCTAGTTTAATCGCCATACATGGACGAACAAAAAGTGATATGTATACGGGAAAGGCTAATCTTGATTACATTAAAGAAGTTAAGGAAAATGTTTCAATTCCTGTAATTGGTAATGGTGATATAAAATCAGTTGAAGATGCTATTAAGATGCTTGAATATACAAAATGTGATTATGTGATGATTGGAAGAGGATCATTAGGTAATCCATGGCTTATCGAATCAATTGCAAATTATTTCGAGGGAAAAGAAAAAGTTATTCCAACACCTTTAGAAAGGGTTGCTATGGTAAAATATCATTATGAAGAATTAAAGAAATTAAAAGGAGAACGTATAGCTTTACTAGAAATGCGTTCTATGGCTTCATTCTATTTAAAGACAATAGATAATATAAAGAAATATCGAATTAAACTAAATGATATAACAAACGAAAAATCTTTTTATGATTTGTTAGATGAAATAATAGAAACATTAAATAATAAGGATGAATAGATTATGAAAACAAAAACAATGAATGTTATTGATAATAAATTATATATGGGTAGTTTCATGTTAGAAGAAGTTGCTAAGAAATATGGCACACCGCTTTATGTTTATGATGAAGTACATATTAAAGATAAAATAGATAAATACAAAAAATCATTTATAAGTAATAAACTTAATTGCCAAGTTGTTTATGCTTCGAAAGCATTTATCTGCCCGCATTTATGTAATATTCTTAAAGAAAGAAATATATTCATTGATGCTATTAGCATTGGTGATTTATATCTATTAAAGAAATCTAATTATCCAATGTCAATGGTTGTTCTTCATGGCAATAATAAGTCTATTGAAGAATTAACATTTTCAGTAACTGAAAATGTTGGTTATATTGTTGTTGACAACTTACAAGAACTAAAGAAATTAGAAAAAATCGCAACTGAAATGCACAAAACTGTAAAAACATTATTCCGTATTAATCCTGGCATTGAAGGACATACTCATGCTTTCGTTGAGACATCTCTATTAGATTCAAAGTTTGGTGAATCAATGTTTGATAAACCTTTATTAGATGAAATATTTACCATATATAAAAATAGTAAGTATTTAGTTCTTGATGGATTTCATAGTCATATAGGCTCATCAATTACAAGTGTAGATGTATATTTAGCTCTTGCAAAAAAACTAATAAGTTTTATGGAAGAAGTAAAAGACCAATATGGATTTAATTTTAAAACATTAAATCTTGGAGGCGGATTCGGAATCAAATATTTAGATAGTGATCCTGAGGTTGATATTGAAGGATTTCTTCCTGTACTTGTAAAAGAAGTTGAAGAAAGGCTTACAAAGTCAAATCTAGAAATCGAAAATGTTTTAATTGAACCGGGAAGAAGTATAGTTGGTGACGCAGGAATAACACTATACACATGCGGTGGAGTAAAAAAAACATATGCTGGCGTTGAATATTTATTTATCGATGGTGGAATGGCTGATAACCCACGTTTTGCCTTATATGGTGCTAAATATACATTTGCTAATGCTTCACGATATGTTGATCAAGAAACTATTTATAACATTGCTGGCAAGTGCTGTGAAAGCGGAGATATGATTGCCAAACAGGTAAGCTTACCAAAAGCAAAAATCGGAGATACAATTATAACCTATTGTACGGGAGCATATTGCTTTACAATGTCAATGAACTATAATGGACTTGCTCGCCCAGGAGTAGTTTTCATTGATAATGATAGAATTAAAGAAGTTGTTAGAAGAGAATCAAAGGAGGATTTAATAAAAAATTATATTATGGAAAAAGATATAAAGATATTTGATACACATAGTGATATGTTATATGATTTAGATCGTAAGCAAAAACGAGGAATTGAACATCAATTTGAAAATTTCCATGTGAAACAGTTAAAGAATAGCGTTATAACTGGTGGTATATGGACAATGTATTCTCCTGATGAATTTGATTTAATCGAAGGACTAAAGAATGCCTTAAGGCAAATACATATGGAATATCTTCCTGGATTTAAAGTAATCTTAGGATTAGAAGGATTAAGAAATCTAAAGAAAGTTGAAGATATAGATATAATCTACAATATGGGTTTCCGTCATGCGATGGTAACTTGGAACGAAGCTAATGAATATGCTACAGGAGCAAAATCTGACCCTCAAAGAGGTATAACTTTAAAGGGAAAACAATTATACAAAAGAATGCAAGAATTAGGAATGATTATTGATTTAGCTCATCTAAATGAAAAGAGTTTTTATGAAGCATTAGAAATTGTTGATAAAAATATAATATATTCACATGGATTATGTAAAGCTTTATGTGATCATCCTCGTAACTTAACAGATGACCAAATGAGAGCCTTAAAGAAGGTTGATGGATTATTTGGATTAACACTTGCTAATAACTTTGTAAGTAAAGATGAAGAAAAACAAGACTTAGAGCATTTCTTAGATCATGTTATCCATGCAAAAGAAATAATGGGAATTGATAACTTGTGTTTTGGATTTGATTTTATGGACTATCAACCAGAATTTCCAAATTCAAATATTAAAGAAGTTCCAGATGCTACAAAAGCATATCGCATAATTGATGGATTAAGATCACGTGGATTTAGTGAAGAAGAAATAGAAAAGATTTGTTATTCAAACTTTGTAAACAGATATAAAGATAAAATTATGTTAGGTAAATAAATTGAAAAACGAAGAACTAAACAAAATATTACTTGACGAAGTCGAAAAAGGAACATTTCCTGGAGCTACATATGCGCTAGTTAGTGAATTCGGAACATTTTATGGCGCAGTTGGATTTAAATCTTTGTACCCAACTAAAGAGACAAATAGTTTGGATACATTATATGATATGGCTTCTTGTACAAAAGTTATTTGTACAACAACTTGTATATTTAAATTAATGGAGCAAGGGAAAATTAGATTATTTGATAGTGTTTCTATGTATTTACCTAAATTTAAACATACAGACATATTAATATGGGATTTAATGACTCATACATCTGGCCTTCCTGCTGGATTGGGCGGAGTAACAAAAATTAAATCACGTGAGGAAGCTTTAGAAAAGCTTTACGCAACAGAAACAGTTTATCCTAAGAATTCGAAAATATTATATTCTGATTTAGGATATGTTCTTTTAGGACTTGTCATTGAGAGCATAAGCGGATGTTCATTAGATGAATATGCAAGAATTAATATTTTTGAACCATTGGAAATGTTTGACACAACTTTTAAACCAAAAGATAAAGAAAGGTGTGCTCCAACAGAAGAACGTAATGATGATATTGTCAAAGGTATTGTTAGAGGACATGTTCATGATGAGTTATCTTACATCTTAGGTGAAGTTAGTGGTCATGCTGGTTTATTTAGTACTGCTAGTGATATACAACATTTTATTGAAATGGTTCTAAACAATGGTATCTATAATAATAAGAGAATACTTTCAAGAGCTACTATAGATCTAATGTTCACTCCACAAGTTGAAGAAAAAAAAGGTGTTGCCTTAACGCTAAATACAAGGGGTTTAGGATGGATAGTGCAAGGTGATTACTGCTCTGCTGGAGATCTTGCAAGTAAAGAAACAATTCTACACACAGGATTCACGGGAACAAATGTTTTTATTGATAGAATCAATAAAGTAGGATTTACTCTTCTATCTAATAGAGTTCATCCAACAAGAAATAATACAAAGATTATCCCATTTAGAGGAAGACTTGGAAATTACATAATAGCTAATTTTGGAGGAAGAAATAAATAAATAATATGAATAATATAACTCTTAAGCCTTTTTCAAGAGAATACACAGAAAAAGTCGTTGACTTATGGAATAAAAATGCTGCTTGTAAGACTATTTACGCAGAACTAACAATTGAAGAGTTTAAAGATAAATTCTATAATAATCCTAATTATAAGGATGAAGGCAGTATACTTGCTTTTGATGGTGATTTATTAGTTGGATTTGGGAATGCTATTTATTATTTGGATTCAAATCCAGAAACTAGTCCTGCTTATATTAGTATGATCGTTGTTGAGGAAAGTTATCAAAGACATGGCATTGGCACAATGATACTTAAATCACTAGAAAACTATTTACGTAGTGAAGGAAGAAAATATATAAGAAATTATTTCGGATGTCCAATTAATTTGAAATGGTATGTTCCTGGTTATTATAAGCATGAACATTTAGGTGCTCCTGCAGTGCCATATAATACACCTATTTATTATCTATTCCTTGCTAATAACTATTATTCAGATGGACAACAAGATGGATTTCATATCGATTTAACAAAATTTACTATGCCTGAAGTTGTTGTTAACAAAATAAAAGAAAACGAAAAAGATGGATATACAATAACAATTTATGATGAAAAATTGCATCATGGATTTGATGAAATGTTTGATGCACTTCAAAACGAAGGCTTTCGAAGAACGGTTCATCGTGTTTTAGAAAATGATAGACATGCAAAAATCGTAATAGCCCAAAAAGATGGTGAAATACTTGGCTTTACAGGACCAGTTAAAACAGAACCAACTGGAAGAGGCTCATTAGGAGGCGTTGCAATCCATCCAAAAGCTCAAAAAAGAGGTTTAGGTAAAACAATGTTCTGTTACTTATGTTTAAAATCAAAAGAAAATGGAGCTAAGTTTATGACTTTGTTTACTGGTTCAGAAAACAGAGCACGTAACATCTACTTACACGCTGGACTTAAAATTGTACAATCATTTAATATAATGAGGAAGGAATTATAAAATGCTTTTAAAGAAACTATCAAAAGGAGACACTATAGGTATTATTAATCCTGCTTTTAAAAATCCTCAAGATGTTTATACAAGATATAGTAAAATGATAGAGACAATTGAAAGCAAAGGTTATAAAATAAAGTTTGGAAAAACTTTTACACTTGAAAATGGATATTTAGCTGGAACAGATGAAGAGCGTGCTAATGATTTAAATGAAATGTTTAAAGATGAAACAGTAAAAGCTATTATCTGTATGCGTGGTGGATATGGAGCTAGTCGAATGGTTGATTTAGTAGATTATGCTTTAATAAAGGATAATCCTAAAATTATATGTGGATTTAGTGATATAACAGTTTTACTAAATGCTATTTATAAAAAAACTGATATGCCAACCATTCATGGATTAGTGTCTTTATATATTGGTTCAAAATCATGTGATGAATTTTCCGAAAATGATTTTTGGAAAGTACTTACTGAAAACCAAAAAGGAAGAGTATTAGAAAATCCAAATAAAGATGCGAAAACATTAATACCAGGTAAAGTAACTGGAAAACTTGTGGGCGGAAACTTAAGCTTAATAGCTACGCTTGTCGGTTCTGAATATGAAGTTGATTTTACTGATAAGATTGTTTTCATTGAAGAAGTAACTGAAGAACCTTATCAAATAGATAGATACTTTTCTTCCATAAAACTAAGAAAAATGTTTGAAAAAGCAAAAGGATTTGTTTTTGGATACTTTTCAGAATGTGAACCAAGTGAAGGAAGGAAAGGAACACAATCATATTTAGATATAATAAAAGATTATGTTGGAAACCTTAACAAACCAACAATATATGATTTTGCTTGTGGACACAGTTTCCCTTTCATTAATCTTCCAATTGGTACATTAGTAACTTTAGATGCAAATAATAAAAAAATCATTATAGAGGAGGAAATCTATGAATAGACCTATTAAAAGATTTTGCTTTGATGGCAATATAAAATATTATGGCACTGATAAAGAAGTCTTAATAAGTGATGATTATAAAGAAAAAGACGAAGAGTTACGTGGAGTTTGGTTCTCTACAGTAGCTAATATTGATATTCCAAAAATGACTGATACAGGCGTAGAAAGTCAAGAAAAATTAAAAGAATATTTACAAGATGTAATTAAAACGTTAAAGGAATATCATATGAATACTATAATATTCCAAGTGAGACCAGTTAATGATGCGCTATATGATTCTGCACTAAATCCATGGAGTAGCGTTCTAACAGGTAAAGAAGGAACAAATCCTGGATTTGATGTTTTTGGTTATTTTATGGATGAAGCAAAGAAGAATGGCATAGAAGTGCATGCTTGGATAAATCCATACAGAGCTGGAAGAGTAAACATTAAAGAAGCAAATATGACTAAAGAACAATTCTTAGAAACTTTAGCTCCAACGAACTTTGCAAGACTTCATCCTGAATGCACTATTCTAACAAAGGAAAACAAACTTTTGTTAGATCCAGCAAATGAAAAAGTTATGGAATTTGTTAGTGATAGCATAATTGAAATTGCTAGTAAATATGATATTAAAGCAGTGCACATTGATGATTATTTTTACCCATATGAGGATATCGCCGATGAGAACGAAGAAGAAAAGAAGAAAAAAGCAGGATTTGAAAAAACTAGTGATTTCCGTCGTGACAATGTAAATAAAATGATAAAACTTATTCATGATAAATTACAAAAACTAGATAAAAAAGTTGAATTTGGAATTAGTCCATTTGGAATTTATAGAACTAATTCAAAGTTCTATGAAAACAAAGATGATGAAGGTGCATGGGAACTTGGATCAAATAATAGTTCAGGATGCCTAACAAACTATAAAGGCTTATATGCTGATATTTATAAATGGATGGAAGAAGGCTGGATAGACTACGTAGTACCTCAAAATTATTTTGATATGGATAGCACAAAACTTGATGATAAAAACAATGAAAAATGTTTAGTTAGATATGCGGATTTAGCTGACTGGTGGAGTTGGGCAGCTAAGAAAACAAATACAAAACTATACATGGGCCAAGCTTTTTATCGCTATAGCAAAGATGGTGCATGGGCAAATCCAGAAGAAATTCCTAATCAATTAAAGTACAATCAAAACTTAGATAATGTTTTAGGAACAATATTCTTTACATATAAAGATTTTCATAGAGATGATTGTGAAAGTATTATTAAGGGCAAAGAACTCCTTAAAAAGTTATGGACAAAGACTCCTAAACATGTGAAGTAAATAGAATAACTTCTTGATACTAGAAATGGTATTAAGAAGTTTTTTTAATTGAAAGTGTTTAAACTTTTTGAAAGAAAATAGTTATTTTTAGTATTTTTTTTGTAAAATGAATAAATAAGTTAATAAAAGAAAATAATAATATAAAGAAAATAAATAAGGAGGATAAAATGGAAAGAGAAAGATGTGAAAACTGTAATGCTCCAGTATTTAATCTTAATGTTGATGAACTTTTTAAAAGATGCTCTTATTGTGGAAGCGCATTAGAAAAAAATGACATTAATGTTATGACTAATATAATAACAATAGAAGATATTTATTATAATGAAATAATAACAGGCCATAGATTGTATGTTGGTTTAAATCTAAAAAGCGATTATGAATTTTTAAATTTGAAAAGCGCTGAAATTGATAAAAGAATCGATAAACTAGTTAATAAACTATTTGATTATTTTAAAGCAATTGGGAAAAATAGTGAGAAGAAAAATATAATAAAAGCTATTAATAATATATATGATATTTTTTATTAAAAATTCATGTTAATACCTCTTAAGTTTTATAACTTATAAGGTTTTTTATTTTTCGTTTACAAAAAAATATTATAGCTATTACTTTATACCTTGTAAAAGCCAATATATTTAAATTGTTTTGGTAATAGAATTAAAAATTGTGAAACTTGAATTTATATGAGTAAGGATTAAAAATCGATAAACCATGTTTATTTTATTAAATATTTAAACAATTTCAAAAATCTGTTGGTTTTTTCACCAATTAATGATATAATTATATAGAAATTAAAATATAATATTTTCAACTTGAAGATATTAAAACATTAAATAAAACATTATGATATAATAATGTTATAAATTAAAGGAGAAATAAAACTATGGAAGTTTATGTAACTGGAAAAAAGATGGCTAACAATGTTGAAGTGCTTTGTTATAAAATGGATTCATTTGAAATAGATAAGAAGACAAAAATAATTGTCAGCAAAGGATATCGTGCACTTGTGTATATTGACAATAAATATTATGATACATTAAAAACAGGAACATATGAAGAATTCAAAAAAGAAAGAGGAAAAAGATGTGACATCTATACATTTGTAGAAGTAGATAATAAAATTGAATGTAAATATGGAGTTGGTAAATCTGGAAAAGTTTTAAACTCATATGGTAATTATGCAGTAACAATTATGGGAAGTTTCCAAGGACTTGAAAATTTAGTAAAGGAATTTAACGTGGAAACTAGAGATATTGATGCAATGGCAATTAGAGATAGAATTAATCCAATAATTCCAGAAGCATTTTCAAAACCAGAAGTTGTTGATGCAACAACTGCAAAGCAAGTATTAAAAGATACATTAACTAGTAAGTTAGCTACATTCGGTTTAAAGTTAGAAGAAATTAACATTGAAGGAATCAATATGGAGGCATAAAATGGGATTATTTGGAAAAGATTATAAAGAAGAAGATCGTTTATATCGTATAAAAATTAGAGAAAGATTACTTGAAATACCTGGATTATTTGATTCACCATCATCAAGTAAAATCGTTGATAATGGACTTTGTGCTCCATACTTTAAAGTTACAAAATCCACTATTGAAATGGATGAAAAAATAGACGAATTATCTAAGAGTATTGCATCTGTAAAAACTGAAATACCTGGATCTCAAAAGGTATATGAGGGATTACTTGTGGAAATGTTTACGTATCGTAATGATGAATCAAATGTTTGTAAGGGTAAAGAATTTGAACAACTTTGCAAAAACTGGGAAGTTGATAAAGCCATGTGCGAAGCAAAAATTAAAATAGAGAATTTAAAAAAGCAAAAAGCCGAATTAGACCCTAATGATTTATATTATAATATGAAAAGTAAAAAAATTGATGATGATATAAAAAGTGAAGCCGATACAATTAAGAGATTGTTAGAGGTAATGTTCTTAAATGACAAGTATTTAGGAGTTGTTAAAAAATCTGATATTGAAAATACAGTTAATGAGTGCGCTAATTCTACATCAAAAGACTTTGCTAAACAAGTTAACTTATTACGTAAGAAACGTGTTAAAAACGATTTAGAAAAGAATCGTAAAGAAGATCAATACAAGTTATATTCTAATATGCTTGATGATTCTGATAACTAATGTATGATAATAAAAATAGGTGAAAATACATATACTCAATCCGATATTCAGGAACTCAGAACGAGCATATGTAAGTTAGAAAATGAAATAAGTGAATGTGATAATACTATTGAATCTAAGATTTCAAAAGAAGAATTAAAAGCAGCTAAAGCTAAGAAAAAACAACTTCTCAAAGCTCTTAAAGAACTTAAAAAAGCAGAAAGAAGATTAGCTATTGTGTCAGATAAATTCAAAGAAAAACCTTTTGAAAGTTACTATGATGACAAAGAAGTTGAGGAAATAATCAAAAAGCAAGCTGATAAATTAGTAGACGAAGAAGTGGAAAAAAATCGTAAAGAAAAATCTTATAATCAATTCATTGATATGATTGATGATAAAAAATAAATGGAGAAACATTATGCCTAAAAAATGTAAAGTATGTTCTGGCGAAAAGTACGTTCCATGTACTGGAAGACCTGGATATGTAGAATGTATGTTCTGTGGAACTGTGTATTCAAATGATGAAATTGAAGAAACGGTTTCTGAAGAAAAGAAAAGTATAGATTTAATAAATACAATCGGAAAAGGTGTTTGTGAGATTGTTTGGACAGTTGAGAATTGCATGTACCAAGGAACAGGTTGGTACATTGGAAATGGCAATGTAATTACAAATGCTCATGTTGTTTTGGATGGCCAAGGATATCTTGGACATAAGTTAAATTGTAAATTTACTTATTTAGGTAAGGATGCAGTTTACATCGGTGAAGCAGAAAAACTTGATCAAGTAAATGATGTGGCTGTAGTAAAGATTAATGATGATGAACGTTTAAAACCTCATGCAGTTAAACTTGCTGAAAACCCACAATATACAATTGGGCAAACAGTATATACTATTGGTAACACTGTTGGAAGAGGATTATCTCCTCAAAAGGGTATGATATCTCGCTTGGATGATATGGAGTTTAGTGAAGGTTGGAAAAAGCTAAACGCTGTACCATTGCTTCGTACAACACTAAATATCGACCATGGAAATAGTGGTGGACCATTAATTAATTCCAAAGGTGAAGCAATAGGATTAATGAGCAGTGGTCACGTTCAAGAATCTGAAGTGTCAATTTATTCGCAAACAGGAAGAATGGATAATGTTGTAGGTGTTGGTAGTATTAAAGTTGATGAATTAAGTATTGCTGTTAGACTTATATGTGTAAAGAATTTATTGAATTCAAAAGAAATATATAAAGAAAAACAAAGACCACAAATAGAAGCACCTAAAAATGATGGTTTAGTAGACGTTCTTTTGACTTTGCAAATATCATACCTACCAAGTTTATTCTTAGAAAATTTTGATGTGTTTTCAAAAATGATTCAAAGTCAAGAACTATTCTGTACTGTAGTTACCCAACTAGCACAAAATGTAGGGGTTAAATATGAATGTTCAGAAGATGATTTTATAATTAAGCCATGTGCTAATGGAAGAAGTGTAATGATATTGTATCCAGATATGGTTATTAACGATAACTTATCAATTGTTCAAGTATTTTCACTTACAAAGAAGAAAGTATATGGGGTATTACCAGCAGGTATTCTTGTAGAGATAAAAGATGGACAATTACACAAAATACAAGACGTAGATTTAAATAACTTAGAAAACATAATTAATAATTTATAAGTAGAAAGGAGTAATAAAGTATGAATGAAATGCTTAAAGCACTTAAAGAATACTTAGATAACGGAATAATTAGAGTTTTATGTAACCCAATAACAAATTATTCATGCGTATCTTTTCATGATATAGAACATGGAGTTTATGTTAATACTGGATTAGGAGCATCTAGTATTCGTAGTGTTGGTTCATTACTTAAAATATATGAAAGTAAGAATAGTTTGACACCTAAAAAAATTTGTGAAATAACAAAAATTCCTGAAAGTGCATATGATAGAATTAAAAATCAATCTACTGATTTTGATATTTATGATAAAAATCAAATATGTGTTCTTGCAATATGCTTTAAGCTAACACCTACACAAATTAGAAGGTTTTTGAATGCAGCTCATATTTTATTACAACCACTATCATATTCTTTTGATGCAGCTTTTGATTTTTATATTAATAATTGGCATTACACAATAGATAACAAAGAAAACATTAATAACTTTTTAAAATGTTGTAAGTATTCAGAAGAATATTTAGAAAAATGTTTGGGGTTCCACTAATGGCAAACATAAGTAAGTTATTAAGAATAATAGAAAAGCTAAAAAAAGAAGAAGGTGCTTTATTTGAAAGGTATCCTGATGAAAAATCAATAGATAAAGTTATTGATGAATTCACAACAATTATTACTAGAAGACAAGACGTAGAAAAACCCGTAAATAGACTAGAATTAATTAAGCTAATTCTTGATCTAAAAGTGTTGGGTTTAGAAAATGTGAAGAAAATGTATGAAGTTTGTGGATATCCATTTAATTACAAAAAAACACTTGGTGATTATTATGATGAAGCTTTAAGAATATTTGTTGAAAATAATCTTTTTGATGGCAATCTCCCTGATAATTATCGATATGTTTACGAAATTAATAGCATTGATATTGTAGACAATTATGAGAAATATGAATATGTTTTAAAGAATATTATTTTAACACTTTACAAGATGAAATTTGGAAAAATAAATGGTGAGGAAGAACATCTTCTCTATAATCTTGCAATGCTTGAAGATAGATTTCTAGATACTGATCAAAATATAAAAAGATTACTTTATCCTAATTGTAAAGAAATGGATGCCTTTAGAAATTATTTACTAAAATATGATGAAGAAAATCAAGGAACATATGCTCCTGAATATCAAGAAATAATACACGTTATATTATTAACTATTTTAGATAATTTTTATGAAGACCGAAAAACATGTAAGATGTTTAGAAGAGTAATAAGTGATGTTCCAAGAAGTGTTTATAAAAAAATGTTTATGGATAAACTATTTGTTACTGAAATGTTTTCATATAATTACTTTGAATCATTTTATAAAAAAGTATTCTTAGATGATGACTATCAAGAAAAGGAAAAAGCATTAATAGATTTATTTACGATAATATTTACTAATCTTAAGACAATAAATGTGCCTATTGAAATTCCCCAAACAGTAGCTATGAAAATTAATTATAAATTCTTAGGGCTAGAAGTTAAAGAAATGGTTAATCACTTTAAAAAAATTAAACATGAAATTGATAGAAGATTATAAACAAATTAAATTAGGCCACTGGCCTTTTTTAAAAGAAGTTTTAACTTGAAGATTTTTGTAGACAAAAACATAAAATAGTGTATAATATACTTATAAAAATAAGTCAATCACAAAGAAAGGTGAAACTCATGGAAGAAACAAAATCATTAATATGTACAAGATGTGGATCACATTATTTAGAAAAACAAAGTGAAACTGAATATAAGTGTTTAAGTTGTGATGCTATAATTACTAAGGAAAAAGCCTTAGATTTTGAAGAACAATATAAAAAACTTCAAGCTGAAGGTAAGGCATTTGATATAGCTAACTTAAGAAGTTTAGTTAGAAAAGCACTAGAAGGGCATATTGATAAAGATTCACTTATTAAGTATTCACAAGATATATTAAGGGTTTTACCAGGAGATGTGCTTTCACTATTTTACATTAAATTTGCTAATCGTATAATTTATCCTAGTGATTATGAATATTATTTAAATCTTCTTTTGAAAGAAGCAACACAAACAGAAATAGATGAAATAATAGATATAATAATAACTAATGCCAGATTTAGAGAAAAAGAACAGGTAATTAACATAATAAATAAGTTCTATAAAGGAAGAGAAGATAAACTTATAGAGCTAGAAAAAGCTTTAAAACAAAGAACGAAAGAAATAGATTTATTTAGTGATATACCTAGAGATATATTTATTTGTCATTCTTCACTAGATAAAGATAAAGTAAATGAAATATTAAAGACGTTAGAAGAAGATGGAAATACATGCTGGATATCATCACGTAATATTCCATGGGATAGTGATAACTATTGGTTAAATATTGAAAAAGCAATAAAATCATGTAATATCTTCTTATGCTTAAATAGTGTAAATACAATGCAAAGCAATGACTGCAGACGTGAAGTAGAAATAGCGAGCACTTTAAACAAGAAAAGAATAGAGTATAAGTTAGATGAATCTAGAGATATAACATTATTTAAACAGTTCTTTACAGGACAATGGTATCAATACAATGCAAAGCAATGATTGCAGACGTGAAGTAGAAATAGCAAGCAGTCTAAACAAGAAAAGAATCGAATATAAGTTAGATGATGCTAGAGATATAACATTATTTAAAAACTTCTTTACAGGACAGTGGATAACAAATATTAATGACTTATTAGATAAAGTATATGACTTAAAACACAAAGAAACAAAGTTAAAAGAAGAAGCTAAAAAGCTCTTAAAAAGCAAAGAATATGAAAAAGCCAAAGAAGTATTTTTAGAAGTAAATGATGATGAAGCAAAAAAATATATAGTGTTATGTAATACTTTAATTTCCTCAACAAAGTTAATGAAAAATAGCATGTATGAAGAAGCTAAAGCAAAACTATTATAAATAGATGATATAATCTATACCAAAGATTTGCTTGAGGAATGTAGCCACAAGATATCTTTAAATAGTACCATTAATTATGAAGTAAATAATAATATAAAGGAAGAAACAACTACCAGAGAAGAAACAAATAAAAATGACATATTAAAAAAAGCAAAGTTTTTGCTCAATCAAACAAAAGATTATCAAGAAGCTGAAAAGATACTATTTGAAGAAATAGCATATAATGAGAATAATTTTGAATTATGGTATTATTATCTATATGCAATAACAAAAGGCTTAAAAGATAATAACCATAAAAATATTAATTTGGCATTTGAAAATTTAAAGAAATTAGTACCTAATGAAAGAAAAAAAGATATTCAAGATTTAGATAATAGATTAAATCCAGTTACAATAAAACGATTAGAAGAAGAGAAGGAAAGGAAAATAGAAGAAGAAAGAGAAAAAGTACAAAAAGAATATGACGCAAAAATAGAAAAAGAACAAGAAAAACTAAATATAATAAAACTTAAAGTAAAACAAATTGATGAAGAAACTGATAATAAGATAAATAATCATCATAAAATTCTTATGAATGCAATTGATGAATTTAAGAAAAAGAATATAATTAGTAAAACAAGTAAAACTGATTTTATTTACTTTGGGTCATATCCTCAAACATTAAAAAATGCCAATGTGAAAATAATTAGTAAAGAAACTGATGAAAGAGGATATTATTCAGGAAGTGATGGAAGTAAGTATCAATTGGTAAACAAAGGTTTATTTAAAAAGTTCTATTACAAAGTAGAGCCTATTAGATGGCTAATTGTTAAACATGATAAAGAAAGTATGTTTGTTATTAGTGATATGATAATTGACAACCATATATATGATAATTATACGTATAATTATGAAGAATCAGAAATAAGATCATGGCTTAATAAAGAATTTTATAACAAAGCCTTTACTGATAAGGAAAAGAAAATTATACAAACAACTTTAGTTGATAATTCTCTTACATCAACATGTGAAATAAATAACCCATATATATGTAGTAATACAATTGATAAAATATTCTTATTAAGTACTGAAGAAGTGACTAGCTCAGCATATGGATTTTCTAAAAACAAATTACCTTGTAAGAAAGTAACAGATTATGCTAAAGAGTTAGGGGCAATAGAAATAATGGGTCAAGGAAATTATTATCTTCGTTCCTCAAAAAAATATAAAGATACATATAATGTTTGTATGGTTACCTCAGATAAGTCACTTAGTGCTACGTTAATAAATAGTTCTTTTGTAGGTACAGTTCCAGCAATGCTTCTATCATTAAGTCTAGATACAAATGTTTGTAAAGAACGCTGTGTAAAAGAATTAAATAGTGATAAAGAATTAGAAGCGCTAAGAGAAGAAAAGAATAAGCTTTTAAAAAATCAAACATTAGTAAAAGATATGATAACAAAGCTAGAAGCAGAAAAGAAAGAAACTCTACTAAAGTATATAGGATTAATAACTAGCTTAAAGAAAGATACTATAAGTTTTGGTTCATATCCTCAAACAATAAAAGACAAAAATGTTACGATAACAACTACTTTCCCTGATAATAACGGTTATTATTTAGGTAGTGATGGTGAATATTATGCTAAGCTAATAGCTAATCCTCATATCAAAAATGAGAAGTATTACTATTCAAATAATGAAGAAATAATAAGTGGGAAAGAATATTATTTCAAAGTTGAACCAATTATCTTTAATAAAATTCACGGGACAAATAAGGATTTCTATTTGTCATCAAAAATAATTGAAACAATGGCTTATCAGGATGTATATTATCAAGATGGAAATAAATATTATGTAAAAACAGGAGTAGCAGCAAATAATTATGAGTATAGTAAAGCTAGAAAAGTGTTAAACAATGACTTTTTATACAAAGCCTTTACCCAAACTCAAAGAGATTTGCTTGAAAAAACTTATGTTGATAATAGTGCTGAATCAACTGGTGAGTCTGAAAATATACATGCCTGCCCTTCCACATATGATTATGTATTTTTGCCAAGTATAGAAGAAATGACTTTGAGATCTAATGGATTTAAAGCTAAAAATGAAGAAGATAAAAATAGAGTTAAAGAAACAACAGATTATGCTAAGGCTAATGGAGCTTATTTACGTAGTGGTTATCAAAACTATTTCTTGAGATCACCAGATTCATGGCTTACAAGTTTTGTGAAAACTGTAACTACTAACGGTAAAATTATAGGCAATGATTTTAGCTATCCACATAATGGTATATGCGTAGGAATTGTTTTAAAGCAATCTAAATAGACAAGTAGCAATAAAAAGCACAACTTGTCTTTTTGTTTGCTATTTAGATAAATAATATAACTATATAAGGATTAATATGTACTTAAAGATGCATAAGTTAGATAGGTTCCAAGATTTAATTTTCATTAACTAACAATTTATCCCAATATGTTATAAGTTATAACAAATAAATTGAAAAATTCCTTTAAAAGTGCTATAATAAATAATCAAATGAATTGATTTGGAGGATGAATATGAAGTCTATATTTAAATTAATATATATGGTTGCAATAGTTTTTTTAACTTGTCTTTTCTTTATTTCTTGTAAAGAAATAGATAAAAACATTAGTAGCATAGAAATTAGTAATCTTGAAGAAGTTAGTATATTAAAACTTAATAATTTTAAGTATTCAGATATAGAGTTAACTGTTAAATATGAAAATGGTGAAGATGAAATAATTAATCTTTCAAGTTCGATGATGACAAAAGAAGATGCTTTAAAATTTAAACAAGTAGGTAAGCATGAAGTATATATTTACTATAAAGATATGAGCATAAAGTATAACTTTGAAATAATAGCAAGTTCAAATGATTTCGATAATGTTATTTTCACTCTTGATGAAACATCATTTATATATTCAGGTATGCCATGTAAACCTAATGTCATTGTAAGCGGTAAGGATTTAACTCTAGATGAAGACTATTCGGTTGAATATATTAATAATATAAATGCTGGTACTGGAGTAGTTATTATAAAAGGCATTAATGATTATAAAGGCGAAAAAGTTTTAACATTTACAATTGATAAGAAAACTTTGATTATCAAAGCTAATAACATAACAATTAGTGGTAATGAAAAACCAGTATTTACAGTATCATATAATGGATTTGTTTATACAGATGATGAGAATTCACTAATGGGAACTTTAAAAATTACTTGTGATTATGATGATAGTATTAGTGGAAATTATGAAATTAATGCAAGTGGTTATACAAGTAATAATTATAATATTATTTATGAAAAAGGAACTTTAAGTGTAAATAACATTTATCTCGATAAAGCCGTTATTGAATTAGAATATTTATCGCATGCGTACACAGGACGTGAACTAAAACCTGATTGCTTAATTACAATTGATGGCCAAACAGTTAGTAGTTATAATTATGAAATCATATATGAAAATAATAAAGATGCTGGAATAGCAAAAGTTGTGATTGTTGGTAAAAACTTATACTATGGAAGAATTGAAAAAGAATTCACTATTACAAAAGTGAATTTGGAAATATCAATAAACAATGAAGAAATAAAGTATTTAGACTTAATACCTAATTATAAGATAAACTATATAGGATTTGTAAATTTAGATAATGAATCTTCTTTAGATGGAAAATTAAATATTGAGTGTTCTTATGATGGAACAGAAATAGGTTCTTATCCTCTTATCTTGAGTGGATTAACTTCTAACAATTATAATATTATTTATAAAAATGGACTATTAAAAGTTAATAGTAGAGAAATTGATAGCGTAACTATTGAATATGAAGAAATAACTTATGCAGGAAAATATTTAACACCTGAGATCAAATGCTTAGTAAATAAAAATGAGTTAGTGCTTGGCAAAGATTTTGTAGTCAAATACGAAAATAACTTAAACTCAGGGAAAGCAGTAGTATACATTTCTGGTCAGGGTAACTTTAAAGGAACGATAACAAAAACATTTACCATAAATAAAGCCAAACTTAATATTAAAGTAACTAATATGACTATTGATTATGGTGATGATTATCCAGAGTTTGGTTATATTGCAAAAGGATTTCAAAATGAAGATAATATCTTAAGTTTATCAGGAACATTATTATTTAATACTACTTATAAAAATAATAGTAAGATAGGTGTTTATGATGTTTATGCTTATGGCGTACAATCAGATAATTATCTTATATCATTTGAAAAAGGATTATTAACTGTAAATAGTAAAGAAATTATCGAAGAAAATATAATCTTAGATAATACTTCATTTACTTATACGGGAAGAGAAATCAATCCAATTGTCAAGGTGAATGTAAACAAAACTTTAGGGCTAAACACTGATTACAAAATCGAAATACAAGATAATTTATTTGCTGGAACAGGTAAAGTAATTGTAACAGGAATAGGTAATTACTCTGGAATAGTTACCAAACAATTTACAATTGCTCCAAAAGACTTACATATAGTGATAAATGGATTCAACATAAAGTATGGTGATGAATTAGCAAGTTATGATGTTTCTTATAATGGATTTGTAAATGGTGAAGATCTTGCAAACCTAGAAGGTAATTTACTAATCACTACTGATTATAAGAAATTTAGTAATGTGGGTACATACTTAATCGAAGGTACCGGATTAACATCTAACAATTATAAGATTATATATGATTGTGGGAAAATAAATGTTTCTCCACAGAATTTAAGCAATGTAACGTATAGTATCGAGAGTAAAGACTATGTATATAATGCTGAAGCAATTAAACCAGAATTAACACTATCATATATGCTTATAAAACTTAAAGAAAATACTGACTATACTATTTCTCTTTTAAATAATATAAATTATGGCAAGGCAACGTTAGAAATTAATGGTATAAATAATTATACAGGAACCATCAAAGATACTTTTATAATACAAAAGAGAAATATAACTATAAAATCAAATGATTATAGTTTAAAATATCTAGAAGAAGTTGAAAAATACGATTGTATTATTACAAATCTTCCTGATGCATATAATCAAGATTTAGTAAAAACAGAATTAGTTTTCTCAACAACTTATGAAAAAGGTAAAAAAATAGGTAACTATGAATTAATAGTTTCTGGATTTGCTCAAGATAACTTTAATGTAACTTATGAAAAAGGAATTATAACTTTAGCATACACAGATAAATTTAATGGTGAAGGTACACTAGATAATCCATACATTTTATCAAATGTTAATGATATAATGGGATTGAGTGAAAAAGTGTTATCAGGTGAAAAGTATAAAAATAAATATTTTATTTTATCTAATGATATTGATTTTTCAGGATATTCACTTACACCAATAGGTGATAAAGATCATTACTTCCAAGGTTATTTTAATGGCAAAGGAAGGGAAATAAAGAACTTTAGTATTACAGGTTCTAAGTCATCTTATATTGGTTTATTTGCTAATGTAGTTGATGGTGAAATTACAAACTTAGGATTAAATAATATCGTAATTTCAAACAACAATTGTGCTAATTTGGGTGCCCTTGTTGGATTTATTAAAAATGGCATCATCAAGAATGCATATGTAAAAAATGCAAATTTAAGCAATAATACTAATGCAGTAATTGGTTCAATTTGTGGTTATTTAGTGAATTCAAAAATATACAATGCATATTTTGTTTCTACTTTAAATATAACTGGTGGATTTGTAACTATAGGTTCAATAGCTGGTAAAATAGAAAACTCTATAATTGACTCATCTTATGGTTGCATAAATGCTGATATAAATATTGAAGATGGAAGTTTTAGTGGTATTACTTCTGCTACTAATGAATCTAGTATTACAAATACGTTTATTGATGGTAATATTAATGTTACATCGGATAAAGCTAAAATAAATGAAATATCTGAAGGAATTAAAGGAACATATGTAAGAAGCGTTAATTTACTTAATACTTTAACAATAACAAAGAATGAAGAAAAGATTAGTATAAAACTAGTAAAGAGCCTAAGTGAAGTTGTGTCAATATTTAAGAAAAATATAGACATTAATGATTGGGTGATATTTGATGATAAACTTCCTCAACTTACATTTGAGGAAAATGATGGTGTAAAACTAATTAATAAGCCTCAAAGTTTAAAGAAGGAATATGATGGTTTAAGTGCAAGTTACTTTGGGTTTACATTAGACAAATCATATATTAACGTAGGAACTTACGAAGCTATTTTGAAACTAAAGGAAGGATTTATGTGGTCTGATGGTACTACTGATGATATTACAATATCATTAGAGATAACTAAAAAGAACCTCTATATCAATATTAATAGCTTACATATACATGTAGGTGATAATTATGACTTAACATTTGCTTCATATGGATTAGTAAAAAGTGATGAAAACTTACTTGATGAAATTACTTTGATTTGTGATTATAATTTAAATTCAGGAATATTCTTAATTAATATGCTTCCAGTTGAGTTAGATAATTATAATGTTATAATTAGAGAAGGATATTTGTACGTGAGTGAAAATGGATACAACGATTGGTCAGTTTGGGATGGAAATATTTCTGATGCTACTTTGGAAGGAAGTGGTACAAGTTTAGATCCATATGTAATTGATTCAGCTGCAAAATTAGCTTCACTAGTGTTCAAAACAAAAAATGGTGAACCAACAAATTATTACTATGAATTACGTACAAACATTGATTTAAATTATAATGAATGGGAACCAATTGCTGATGGGAATGATTTGTATAGTTTTGAGGGCTATTTTAATGGTAATGGCTATGTAATTAAAAATTTGAAGATAACGAAAAATCATCGTTATGTTGGTTTATTTGGCTGTACAACAAATGCTCAAATTGAATCTTTACGTTTGGAAAACGTTGATATCGACTTAAACACATATGTAGAGGCGTATATAGGTAGTTTAATTGGGTACTCAGAATCTACACAAGTTTCGAAGGTAAGTAGTGAGGGCCAAATAAAAGTAAATGTTTTATGTTCTTATAATATAATATGTGGTGGATTAATAGGTTATCAAACTATGCAAACTACACTTTCTAATGTATATAGTGAAGTAAATATTTCTATCACAAATAGCGATGAACAGTCATCACAATCTCCATTTAATGTTGGTGGAATAGCAGGATATTTACAAGATGGAAGTATCCTTACATGCTATGCAATAGGGGATATTAAAATACAAAATCTTAACGCAAGAACATACGTTGGTGGAATTATTGGCTATGGTAATAAAGGTCAAATCACGAATGCAATTTCCTATATGAATATTGATTTAAAAGGTAAACTATACTATATTGATTATATAATAGGAGGACAACAACAAGTTACAAGTACAAACATTGTTGCACTTAATGAAAATAAAGTAATTGTAAATGATACTACAGTTGTTATATCTTTGGGAACATTATATAGTAGTGTTGAACTTGAAACGTTTGTTCTAGAAAACTTTGATGACCACATTTGGGATATCGATGACTATCTATATCCAACCTTACATTAATTAATTAGCTCTAAGGGTTAAATGAAACTCTTAGAGTTTTTTATTTATAAAGGAACTGGTAATACAGATAAATTAGTAAAAGTAGAATCATTAGCAGGTACTAAAGTATATAACATAGATTATTCAGCAAATGGAGAACCAAACCTATACTTTGGATGGACAGTTTCATATGATATGAAAAATATAACAACGCTTCTAAATGATGAGTATGAGATTAATTATACATATAATGCCAGTGGAATAAGGACATCAAAAGTAATAACAAAAAATGATAATACTACATCAGTAAATTATTTCTTAGATGGAACGAATATCATTAAAGAAGTTAGAAGTGGACAAACAAATACTACTTTGCAGTATTTTTATGATTCAAATAATGAAATAATAGGTTTTACATATAATAACATAAAATACTTGTATTTAAAGAATTTACAAAAAGATGTTATAGGAATTGTTGACAATAACAATAATGTTATGGTAAAATACTACTACAACGCATATGGGCAAATAGTTAATGTAGTAGATACATCAGGAATAAGTTTAAGTACAATCAATCAATTCAGATATAGAAGTTATTATCAAGATGATGAAACAGGATGGTACTATCTAAATAGCAGATATTATGATTCAAAATGTCATAGATTTATAACAATGGATGATATAGATTATCTTGGTGATAGTGAAAGTGTATTAAGTTATAACCTTTATAGTTATTGTGAGAATAATCCAGTAAATAATATTGATTTAGATGGTCATAAAAAAGTAAAACTGTCTTCAAAAGAAACTTTGATTTGGGGTATTGTCGGGTTAGTATTTAATTTACTTAAATATAGGAAAAATATTTTGAATATTTTTAAAAAATCAGAAGCTGAAACAATAGTTAAAGTGCTAATGACATGTTTTGTTTATTTACCAGTTTCATCAATTATTGAAGTTGTATTAGGTTACATTAATGGTATTGCTGCTGCTATTTGTAGTCTTAGTTCTTTAATATTATATAAATTTATTTGTTTAGGATTGGAACACCCCCAAATGACTGCAGGTGGAATTGCTTTAAAAGTAGTATCTTTTGTGGTTTCAAGATTTTTGCCGAAATTATATGACTCGATAAAAATGATAATTTTTGGATTAACAGGAAAACGTTATTTTGTTGATTATAGGTTGTATGGTAATACGTTTTATAGTAAATAAGGTGGGTAATGACTTATGATAAAAAATATCTTTATGTATCTTCTGGATTTAGTTCTTGAATGTGGTTTAGTAATATGGTTTTTATATAACGTAGGTTCTAATAAATATTTAATTATTCCTATAATTGCAGTTAGCATTCTTATTATTAGCACAATAATTTGCTTTATTAAAACAGTTTTTATAGGAAGAAAATATTATATCTTCTATGTTTAATTATTGAGTGTGGTTTAATAGCATGGTTTGTCTATAATTTAGGTTCTGATAAATATTTTATTATTTCCATAACTGTAGTTAGCATTCTTCTTATTATAACAATAATTAGCTTTATTAAAACAGTTTTTATAGGAAGAAAATATTTAAAAATTGAAGATGATAAATTATTAATTAAACAAAAAGAGAAAATAATAGCATCAATTAATAAAAATGAATTGGAAAAATTAGTTGTTATATTTGATACATTTTCTGATCATATTGATTTCATTAAATTTCGTTATAATAATAAAAAATACTCTTTCCAGATTCCTAGAGAAATTGAGACTGAATTAAAAACATTTGTAAGTGATTTAAATTACAAACGAAAAACAGATTTGTTATTAGAAATTATTAATTTAATTGCAATGTATTTTTATCATAGTTAGTAATTTCATTTTGTTATTATTAAGGTTAAAAAAAGAACTATAAAAATGGAAGACAATAAAAGTTAGATTTATTGTTATATGAACTAGTTTTTAGAAAAAAATTTTATTTAGTGTGATTGGTATTATTGCTATTGTGATAATTATTGTAATGATTAATGGTATATCGTTTGTTACACCAACTCGAATCTTCTCAACAAAGTATTATAGTGATCCAAAAAGAGCGTTTGAAAAAGAATATACACCTTCGGCTGTAGAAGAAAATATTGAAATTATTAAAGATTTAAACCTATATGATTTGGATGATAATAATACGTTATATTTTGGTATTACTAAAAACAATGATTTGATTGCTTGTACAATGCACAAAAAGAATGATAAGTATTTTTATTCTGGTTTTTACGAATTGTTTGATTTAAATAAATATAAAGAAGGTTTTTCATCAATAGATCATATAAGTAATTTATTTAATGAAAGCGGAAAAAAGTTTTCAAGATGTAAATGGGTTTTAACATCTGACATTAATGAAATTGATGGAAGTAACTATTATAAACTTAAAACCTTAGATTTTGATAATGAAAAGATTCAATTGTATTTGCTAATGAAATAATAGTAATTATTTTACAAAAAAAATTTGATAAAACGTTAAAAAATAACTCCTTATAGTTATGCTATTAGCATAATTGTAAGGAGTTTTATGCGATAATTAATTAAGAATATAAGCAAGTAGTAATTTGAATGTGTTTGTAACGCCTTTTAGATGAGTTCGTTCCATTCCGTGAGAAGCAGCGACTCCACTACCGATTAGAGCACCTTTGATGTTATTGCCACCTTTTAAAGCAGCACTGACATCACTTGAATAATATGGGAATACATCAACTGCATAATCCAAGTTTTCTTTTCTTGCAAGTTCTATAAGTTTAGTATTCATATCATAATTATAAGGACCAGAACTATCTTTCGCACAAATTGAAACTTTTTCCTCGTTTCCTTCGAGGTGGTTACCTACACAACCCATATCTATAGCGAGCATTTCGTCTATTTTAGGCATATAGCTTGCACCTGAACCAACTTCTTCAAGAGTGGAAATAACGATTTTTAGAGTATGTTTAGGAGTAATATTTTCTGCTTTTAAAAACTTGAGAAGTCTAAAGACAATAGCAACAGATAATTTATCATCTAAAAATCTTGATTTGATAAATCCACTAGGTGTTATTTGTGTTTTAGGATCTAAGGCAATAAAATCACCATTGCATATACCTAGGTTTAAGACATCTTGTTTAGAGTGTACTAATTCATCAAGACGTATGTGCATTGTTTCTTCATTACGTGGAAGAGTTCGGGCATCTTTATGTACGTGAACTGCAGGAGCATTAGAAAGAAATGTTCCTGTTACACTATTACCTGAACGTGTATAAACTGTGCAATATTCTCCATCATATGTAGGAAGAATAGGTCCACCAACAACGCTAAATTTTAGCGTGCCATCGCTATTAATCGCACTTACCATTGCTCCTAATGTGTCAACGTGACATGTTAAACCTAAGACGTAGTCATCAGATCCTTTTACTTCGATTAATAAATTACCATTATTTAAAACTTCGTGTGTATAACCATTTTCTTTACAAATATTAACTAAATGGTTGATTATATTTTTTGTATATCCACTTGGACTAGGTATCTCAAGAATTTCTTTTGCAAAATCTAGTATTTCAGTGAACACATTATCAGTTATTTTTGTTTCCATTTTAGACCTCCATATATATATTATTATAACCTATCTTGTTTGAAAAATCTATAGATATATGGTTTATAATATATTTTTCTTTTATAAAATATTTTTCTATGTTATAATAGTTATATAAAAAGGTAAAAAACTATGAATATAAAGAAAATAAAAAGAATTGTTTTAATAATAAGTTGCCCACTTTCTTTTATAATAATGTTTTATGTTTTTAAAAATATAGTGACAATGATAACAAGTGATAGAGTCGCCGTTATAAGTACATCAGTGCTTGTAGGTTTAGTTCCAGCTATTAATGTTGGAAGACTAATCAACTCAAGGTACTTAAAACAAGAAAGAGAGGAAAGCCAAAAACGAATTAAATACATTGCTCAAACAAAAAACTGTGAGTTCTGTTATAGTGAATTAAAATTTGACCGAAATAGTGAAGAAATAGCTAATGAATTTGATGAAAAAGAATATATCGTCAAAGAAATATATTCTTGTCCCCAATGTCATTATGTTGTTTCTAATAATAGCTTATATAGAAATAGAAGTAAGAAAAAAGTTTATAAATACTGTGAAATAATTGATAATGGAGATATTGCCCAAACACAAATCGAAAAAGGGAATTTATAAAATGCACTTTGTATTTTAGATATAATTGATAATGAAAAATAGCGAAATAAAGGCCCAAATTAAAGGCCAAATTGATTGATAAAAGATTATAATAAAAGAATATGTGTGGTTACTAAAAACTATTCTAGCAAAAATATTAGACAAAAAGAGGAAACAAAATGGCAAAAATAGAAGTAAAATGTATAGGATTTAATGATTATGCACAAGGAATGTTTAAAGTTAATAATAAGATATGTTTCTGTAATAATTTCTTGCCTGGTGAAATAGGACTTGTTGAGAAAAACAAATATGATAAATACTATATTTCTTCGTTTTCAAAAACATCAAAAGATAGAGTAGAAAGCGAATGTGATTATTATAGTAAATGCGGTGGATGTCATTTATTACATATGAACAAACAACTTCAAAAAAAATTTAAAATCGACTATGTTCAAACAGCTTTTACAGAAAAAAAGTTAAATTCAAAAATAGATGAATACATTGAGCCCGATTCATATAAAGGATACCGAAATAAGATGCAAGTTGCATATAAATTTCAAGAAGGAAAACTCGTATATGGCTTCTATGAAGAAGAATCTCATAAGATAATCCCAATGAAAAAATGTATTGTACAAACGGAAAGACAAAATGAAATCGCAAAAGTTATCAAAGATATAATGCTAGAAATGAAGCTAAAACCATATGATGAAGATAGACGTATGGGACTTGTAAGATTTGTTATGATAAGAGAAGCTTTTTCCTCAGGAGAAATTTTAGTAACAATAGTAACAAATAGTGAAGTTTTCCCTGGTAAAAATGAATTTGTTAAGAGGCTTATAAAAAGGTGTCCATACATAACATCAATTGTACAAAATATAAATACGAGAAAAACTAGTATAATCTTAGGTGATGATGAAAGAGTATTATATGGACCAGGTTACATTAAAGATTATTTATGTGGCATTATGTTTAAAATATCTTCTAAGACATTTTATCAAATAAACCACGAACAAACAGAAAAACTATACAGTAAAATAAAAGAATATGCTTCTTTGCAAGGAAATGAAGTTGTTTTAGATGCTTACTGTGGAGTAGGAACAATAGGTATGACTCTAGCAAAAGATTGTAAAAAAGTTATTGGTGTGGAAAATAATAAACAATCTGTCATAAACGCTAGAATTAATGCAAGTGATAATAAAATCAAGAACATTAGTTTTGTTTTATCAGATGCAACTGAGTATATTAAAGAATACAATGGTGAAAAAATTGATACTTTAATAATGGATCCCCCAAGAAGTGGATCAACGGAAGTATTTTTAAAGGCCATAGAAAATCTAAAGCCAAAGAAAATAGTTTATGTTTCTTGTGAAGCTAAAACATTAGCAAGAGATTTAACATTCTTAAAAAACTATAAAATTGAAAAAAAGTGTTTAGTTGATATGTTTGTTGGAACGTATCATATAGAAACTGTTGTGTTACTATCTCTAAAGGAACCGAGAAAGTAGGAAACAATTTATTAACCTTGACATATTTTATAAACACTTTATCCTTAATATAGATAACGCATGCTAGATTTAAAAATATAATATTAACAAAACTTACAAAACTACTATTTTACTTTATGAATAGTAGTTTTATTTTCATTAAAAATGTTAAAATATATTGTAAGTAAAGTTAGAAAAATGAAAAAAATGTTACTATATACTAGCTAAAATTACAAAGAAGTTAAAATTATTCTCTGTATTACAATTATTTTTGTAACCAGGAGAAAAAATTTAACCTAATTTAGTTTATAAAAGTTTCCAATTATTAGTGATATTATAAGAAATCTATTCAAAACATTAGTATTTTATAAACTTAATGTTGTAAAGTTAGACAACTTAGTTCAAATAAAAACAAAATTATAGAAAATTATAATTATTAAAATAAAACTATAATGTTCAATTCAAGAAAAATCTATGAATATAAAAATTAATATGTTTTTTCAAATTTACAATCACTAAAATTAAAGAGAAAAGACAAATAATTAATTAGTATGCTCTTTAAAATTAAAAATAAGATTATACTTTATATGTTATCAAATCAAGACTAATGATTTGACGGAACATATTCACTTATGGTATAATAACGATTGACTTGGTTAATAATTTTAAAAAATGGGGATAAAACTAATATCTTTCTGTAACTAGGAGGGATAGAAGACGTAAAAATATCACGAAACAAGATAATAGTTAATATCGACTAATGACGCACGACCTAGAAAATTCATATTCACTAGATAGTATAAGCACGTATAGAGACTGTTGCGTTACAACAATTAAGAAAATCTAAACATTATAAAATTAGTAGTAGCAATACACTTTAGAAAATATTATGAATACATTTTAGGTTATTATGGAGGTAACATATGAATGTGCATTTCGCAATATGTGACGATAATAATATTGATTCAAATTATGTAAGTAATTTAGTAAATAAATGGGCTAATGAAAGAAAATATCAAATCAACATTGATATTTTTGATTCGGCAGAGGCATTTCTTTTCCATTACGATGGAAACAAAGATTATGATATCCTATTACTTGACATCGAAATGAAAAAGATGGATGGAGTAACACTTGCTAGAGAAATCAGAAAAACAAACAAAAGTGTGCAAATAGTTTTCATTACAGGCTATTCAGATTATATTGCTGATGGATATGATGTTGAAGCATTGCATTACCTGATGAAACCATTGAAAGAGGAAAAACTATTTGTTGTTTTAGATCGTGCAGTAAATAGAATTATTCAGAATGAAAAATATCTACTGTTAAATTATTATGACGAAACAATTAGGATTCCGCTTCATGAAATTGTTTATATTGAAGTAGATAGAAATTATGTTACCATACATTCTAATCAAGATTATACAATAAAGAAAACACTTGGTGAAATTGAAAAAGAATTAGATAAAAGATTCTTTAGAATCGGGCGTTCAGTTATTGTTAATTTAAAATACATTAGTAGAGTAACAAAAACAGATGTATTTTTAGCTAATAATACAATACTACAATTACCAAGAGGCGTATATGATTCTTTGAATAGAGCAATTATCAATGAACTATAGGAGAATTATGCAATGAAAAGAAAGAAAATAGACAAGCAAATCGAAAAATATCAAAGAGATTTAATAGATACGCATTATCAAGAAATTGAAACTATGTATACGAAAATGCGCGGGTGGCGTCACAACTATCGCAATCATATTCAGGTTATGAAAGCTTTGGCTGAAAAAGGTGATATAGAAACTATCAAAGATTATTTAAATAAACTAGATGAAGATTTAACTACTATAGATATGGTTGTTAAGACGGGAAATACTATGGCAGATGCTATTTTGAATAGTAAGATTTCTCTTGCAAAATCAAAAGGCATAAAAGTAAAGGTCGATGCTCATATACCAATTAAACTAAAAATGAGTGAACTAGACTTATGTGTAATCTTAGGTAATTTATTTGATAATGCTATTGAAGCCAATCTTCCTTTGCCTGAAGATGAAAGGTTGATTAGAGTGTATATGGATATGAAAAATACACAGCTTTATATTTCATTTACTAACTTTACTGCTTCAGGGAAGCTAGCTAAAGAAGCTAACTTATTCAAGACCACAAAAGGTGATGGCCATGGATTTGGTTTAGTTAGCATAGATAGTATAATTGAGAAACTAGATGGTTATATAAGCAGAAATAGTGAAGATGGAGCATTTACTACTGAGATCCTTATTCCTCAAATATAACAATTCGTCCCCATGACTAAACAATTCGTCCCTTTTTTGATAAGGGACGATTATTATTTGATATACTATTTATACAAGGAGAGTGATACTTGTGAAAGCAAAAAATAAAAAAACGAAACCAAAATATAATGTGTTTCAAAATATATGGTTTATGATTAGCCTTGCTTGGAGGCAAAAGGAGAAAAAAGTAATCTTTACAATGGTTCTTTTGGTTTTATTAGGTGTTTCTTTGAACCTAATTAATTTATATATTGCACCAACTATATTGAATGCTATAGAAACAAAAGTATCTTTTTCTGAGCTAATTATAACAATATTAGTCTTTATAACTGCTTTAACTTTAACTAACGCGCTTAATTCATATGTTAATAGTAATGTTTTATATGGAAGAATTTCTGTAAGGACAGAAATAATTTCTATGTTGAACAATAAGTGCTGTCGTACCTCTTATCCCAATACTGAAGATGAAACCTTTAATAAATTAACTGCACAAGCATCAGAGTATTGTAGTAGTAATAATAAGGCTACAGAGGCTATTTGGGATACCTTAACGAAACTATTGACAAATATTTTATGCTTTGCATTTTACTCTAGTCTTTTATTGATGGTTAAACCATTTATGGTAGTAATAATATTAGTTACTACTTTAATAGGATTCTTTATAAATAATTACTTAAGTGAATATAAATATAAGCATAAAGAAATAGAGGCAGAAGAGATAAAAAAACTAAATTATATTGATAAAGTTTCTAGTTCAATACAATATGCTAAAGATATTCGTATCTTTGGACTATATTCTTGGCTTACAGAGTTATATGATAAATCAATGGCTGCTTTGCATGCTTTTAATAACAAGGTAGAAAGTGTTTATTTATGGGCTCAAATTGCAGATCTCGTTTTAGCATTTCTTAAAAATGCTATTGCTTATACATACTTAATTGGTCTAGTAATTAATGGTAAAATAACAGTCTCAGAATTTCTACTATATTTTCAAGCAGTTGAAGGATTCACATTATTAGTTACAACAATTATGAAGAAACTGAACACACTAAAGAGACAAAGTATGGATATATCAGTTGTTAGAGAAGCTATAGATTATAAAGAAGTATTCAAATTTGCTGAAGGAAAAAGTTTAGAGATAGAGCCTAATAAAGACTATATAATAGAATTAAAAAATGTTTCTTTCAAATACCCTGGTAAAGATAAAAATGTTCTAACAAATATTAACTTAACTATAAAACCAAAAGAAAAGATTGCTGTTGTAGGTCTTAATGGAGCCGGAAAAACAACATTAGTTAAGCTTATATGTGGTTATTATGATCCTACAGAAGGAGAAATTCTGCTAAATGGTGTTGATATAAGAACATATAATAGAGAACATTATTATAAACTCTTTTCGGCAGTATTTGCTAATTTTTCGTTACTTGCTGGAAGTATAATAACTAATGTCGCCCAATCAGATAATAATATCAATTATGAATTGGTTTATAGTTCTATTGAAAAAGCAGGATTAAAAGAAAAAATAGAATCACTTCCTAGAAAATATGAAAGCAACTTAAATAGAGAAGTATATGAAGATGCCACAAATTTATCTGGTGGCGAAATGCAAAGGTTAATGTTAGCAAGAGCTCTTTATAAAGACGCACCAATTATTGTTTTAGATGAGCCAACTAGTGCTCTAGATCCTATTGCGGAAGCAGATATATATAATAAATATAATGAACTTACGAAAAACAAAGCGTCTGTATTTATATCACATAGACTTGCCTCTACAAGATTTTGTGACAGAATTTTATTCATTGCTGATGAAAAAATAGTCGAAGAAGGCACACATGAAAAACTATTAGCTCTAGGTGGTAAGTATGCTCAATTATTCGAAGTGCAGAGCAAATATTATCGAGAAGGAGAATCTAAAGATGAAAAATAAAAATTCAATTAGTCTTAATAAATCGATAAGCATAAGTAATAGAGCTTTAAAAATAATTTTTAAGAAATATCCTCAAATGGTTATTTCATCTATTTTAAACTCTATTTGGACAGCTGTAACCCCATATGTTGGAATTTACTTATCAGCACTAATAATCGAAGAACTTTTTGGAAGCAAAAATCCAGAAAAACTAAAAGTTTTAGTTCTAATAACACTAATCACCGAAGCAATTATTGCTCTTATTTCAGCTCTTCTCGGAAAATGGGCTAATACTAACAAAAGCAATTTATATTTTAAATTTGAAAACTTTTATATAGAGAAACTATTTAAAATGGATTTTGTTAGTCTCGATGACATAAAAACACATGAATTATTATCAACAATTAAACAGAATCAAAATAGTGCTGGGTGGGGTTTATTTAATGTCATATTTGATTATGAATCTTTATTCACTTCTATATTTACATTATTAGGAGGTTTAACATTAACATTTTCTTTGTTTTCCTCAAAAGTACCTGAGACAGCCAGTAGATTCATGTTTTTGAACCATCAACTATTTACTTTTGGAATTATCATTATCATGATTGGAATTACTTTATTAGCACCATATTTTTCCTTTAAAGGAAATAGTTATTTTGCAAAAAATGCAGCTAATCACAATCTAGCAAATAGAATGTTTGGTTTCTTTGGCTGGCTTGGATACAATAAAGAGTTGTCAACAGATATAAGAATGTATAGACAAGATTTACTTTGTGATAAATATAATACATGTAAAACAACAACATTTGGTTCAAAAGGTGAATTTGCAAAAATAGCAAGAGGACCTATGGGATTGTATCTATCTTTATCAGCTGTTGTTTCATCATTATTTATTGGTGTAGTGTATCTGTTTGTCTGTTTAAAATCATGGGCAGGAGCTTTTGGTGTTGGTATGGTTATGCAGTATATAGCCTCTATTACTAAAGTATCTTCAGGTTTAAATAGTTTTGTAAGAACTATAGGTGATGTGAAAATAAATGCAAGTTTTCTTAAATTAGTATTAGAGTTTTTAGACATTCCTAATACAATGTATCAAGGCTCATTAACAGTTGAAAAAAGGTTTGATAGCGATTATGAGATTGAATTTAAAAATGTTTCATTTAAATACCAAACTAGCACAGATTATGTACTAAAAGATATTAATATAAAATTTAAAGTAGGAAGTAAATTGGCAATTGTTGGAATGAACGGTAGCGGTAAAACTACATTTATCAAATTATTATGTAGATTATATGATCCTACGGAAGGAGAGATTTTGTTAAATGGTATTAATATCAAAAAATATAATTATCTAGATTATCTAATGATATTCTCAGTAGTATTTCAAGATTTCAAGTTATTAGCACTAAAATTAGGTGAAAATGTATCCAGCAAAACTAAGTACGACTCTCAAAAAGTAATAGATTGTTTAATTAGATCTGGATTTGAAAAAGGTTTAGAAAAAATGAATAATGATTTGGATACTTATTTATATAAACAAATAAATGAAAATGGTGTTAATATATCTAGTGGTGAAGCTCAAAAAATAGCTCTTGCCAGGGATCTTTTCAAAAATTCTCCATTTATTATTTTAGATGAACCAACAGCTTCATTAGATCCTATTGCGGAAGCTGAAATATACTCTAAATTTAATGAGATTGTTGGTGAAAAAACAGCAATTTATATAAGCCATAGATTATCTTCTTGTATCTTTTGTGATGAAGTAATTGTATTTGATAAGGGACATATTGTTCAAAAGGATACACATAAAAATTTATTATCAGACATAAATGGCAAATATTATGAACTATGGAATGCTCAAGCACAATACTATAAATAAGCAAATAAAAAGCTCACATTTGTGGGCTTATTTTTAAATTAAATGCATTTACAATCTAACTTATGAAAGTTAAATTATAGCTATTAATCATCAAATTAGGTGAACAAAGAATACATTATATAAAAAAAGACAAAAGTATGATATAATTAATATGCAACTATTAGAAGGCATTTTATAATAAATTTATTTAAATTAAATCAAGTTATACATTTACAAAGTATTTACTGATGAATAATCATTAACCTAAAGTTTTAAAGGAGAAATCATTTAATAAAATTAATACAATTAAAACTACTAATGAGGAGAATAATACATATGAATAATATTAACATTGCAATTATGCAAATCAAACCTTTAAAAAGTATACAAGAAAATCTTGATAAAGGTGTAAGAAACTGTATAAAAGCAAAAGAAATGGGTGCAGATATAATTCTTTTTCCAGAAATGTGGAGTAATGGATATAACTTAAATGAAGGATTCGAAAAGGAGGCTATTACATTACATTCAAAATTTATAGAATCATTTAAAGAGTTAGCTAAAAAGCTAGAAGTTGCAATTGGAATAACTTTCTTAGAAAAAACAGATGGTAAACCTAAAAATAGCATTGCTGTTATAAATTATAAAGGAGAAATAGTTTTACACTATTCTAAAGTACACACATGTGATTTTGGTGATGAAATAAATCTTAGTAGTGGTGATAACTTCTATACAACAAACCTTGAAACGAAAAAAGGAAATGTATGTGTAGGAGCGATGATATGTTATGATAGAGAATTTCCTGAGAGTGCAAGAATATTGATGCTGAAAGGTGCTGAAATAATCTTAGTACCTAATGCCTGCCCTATGGAAATTAATCGGATTTCTCAGTTACGAGGAAGAGCATATGAAAATATGTTAGCAATAGTCACAGTTAATTACCCATCACAAGTACCAGACTGTAATGGTCACTCAACTGCCTTTGATGGAATAGCATATAAAGAAGGAATAAGTGGCAGCCGTGATACAAAAATATGTGAAACAGGAGAGGAAGAAACCATTATGATAGCTTCTATACCAATAGATGAGATTAGAAATTATCGAGAAAAAGAAGTACATGGTAATTGTTATAGACATCCAGCAAAATACCAAGAACTAATAAAGGAAGAAATAAAATATCCCTTTATAAGAAGTGATTATCGAAAGTAACAATTTAAAACACAAACATAATTATTAATAAATAGAAGGCAAAAGCCTTCTTTTTTTTGGTTGTTATTTTAATAACTATATGCGTGTTAATAGATTAGCGAGGTGATAATTATGAAAATGAATAATTAATTCAACAAAAAATTCAAAATGATTCACAGTTGTGTAACGAATTGAGTTTCTGTATAAAATTTAAATTTGCAAAATATTTAGAAAGGAAAAGAGAAAATGGATAAAAGTAAAATTAATCAGACAGAGTTAGACTATAGCTGTAGTGTGGGAAAATCGAAAATAAATATATATAATGGTAGGCTTTTATTTAACCACTTTGATGATAGTATAAATTCAAAGAATTTGAAAATGAGCATAGCACACATATATAACTCACATTTTGAAGAACAAGATACACATATGGGTAATAATTGGAAGTTAAATATACAACAATTTTTGTATTATGAAATGGGAAAATATATTTTAATAGATGAGAACGGCATGAGTCATGATTTTGTAATGTGTTCTCAAAATTTATACTATGATACTAGTGGTTTAGGATTAATTTTAAATATTAATAATAATCAAAACATTATAACTGATCAATCAGGTAATAAATATTATTTTGAAAATAACAGAATAGTAAAGAAGGAAATGAATTATAATACAACAACATTTGAATATTATCAATACGATGAGAATGGTAGGTTAATAACAGTATATAATTCCAAAAAACCTAATAATAAATTTATTTTTGAATACAAAGACAATTTACTTTCATCAATAAAAACAATTGTAAAAGGAAATATAAGTTTTCAACTAAATTATTTTTATAATGAATTTAATTGCTTAATAGAGATTGATTATTTAAAAGAAAATATTTGTATAGATAAAGTAATTATTAAAAACGAAAATAACAAAATGACATATGTATCTTTATTATCTAGTAAAGAGGGATTCGGTATAGAATATTTAGGTAATAAAGTTAGCAAAATAAGTAAAGGCTTAATTGATATATCTGAAAATATTACAATCACAGAGGACAAATTAAAAATTACAAATAATGTATACTGCAATGATAGCAAGTTTGTTGGAGAAAAAGACATTTCCAAAAAATATGATTATGTTATAAATGGATTTCAAGAAAATAAAATTTTATTATTAAACAATTTTACATATCAATATAGCTACACTATCGTACAAAATGAAAAAAACTTAAAAATGATTTACTATCAAAATGAAAAGGGATATACAGTATCATTATTAGAAGCAAACAATGGAAATGTTAATGATTTGAGAAGTTTAGAAAAAAATCCAGGAAGATCATTTTTAAATAATGGTATAGATTTAGAATCAATCAATACACGAAAAGCACATTTTTTGTCAACAGACTATATAATTAGTACAGAAAATATAATGTCTGAAAATTTAAAAGATATAGATAATTATGTAGGAAAAAAATGTAATAAATATTGTTATTTTAACTGTACTTTTTGGTTGAAATTAAGTCAACCATTAAATAATAAAAAAGTAAGACTCAAAATTGTAAAGTACAGTGGACTCGATAATAAAGCAGAGGCGTATGCATTAATAGACAATAGTGCGATAAATAGTTGGCAATATGTATCAATCCCTATAAAAATTTCTACAAAAGAGGTAAATTTTGCGGAACTTAAATTTGAAGATAATAATCAATCAAATACTTTTAAAATTGCAGATATGAGATTATGTTATCAAGAATCGTCAAAACTATGTCTAACTAATGGAACTGACTGGGACTATTTTGATAATATTAAAGAAATCAAGTATATACCAATAGATAAAGAAGATGAATATGTAACTCAAACTATTAATGATAACATCTACATTACAGAAAAAGATTTACAAATGATGTATTTAGATAGATTCAAAAAAAATGGGAATAGTAATATAACTAATGGTTATTTAATGTATTTCTCAAATGCGCAAATTGTAAAATATGTCAAGAAAGTAATATTATCAACAGATACAAAAGATTTTGAAATGAATTTTTCATCGGATGAATATGGGGCAAATTCAAGAACTAACTTCTTTTATGAAATAAAATCGCCAGATGGTAACATGTATAATTATAATTTCTTGCATTATTTTAAAAATAAAGATATTGATGGGAAAAAATATGATTGTATATGCCAAATTTCAGAATCTAATAAATTTTTAAAAAAAGATAATGATCATAAAGAGAGTTTTACTGCTACATATTTTGATTTATATGGTAATCTGCTATTAGAGCAAGATGAATATGGCTTAAAAAAATCATATAAATATGATGAATATAATAATCTATTATCAAAAAAAATTTTTAGTGATGAGACAAATGAAGCAATTATCTATAAGTATACAACTTCTGATACATGCGATACTTCATTAGAAAATAATTGCCTAATCAAAAACGAATATGACTCAAATGATGGTAAGTTATTAAAAACTACTTTTAAGGGAAATGATGAAGATGAAAGTAAAGAATATGTAATAAGTAACCAATATCATAGAACTAACGATTCGATAACAAAAACTTTTGATAATTTAGGAGCACAAAATAATATAAAATATGGAAAAAATGGTAAATCCCAATTAATTTTGCCAATGGATTATAATGCGGAAAATATGTATGGATATGAGGTTGAATATGATCATTTCGGTAATCCAACAAAGTATTATTATATTTCTAGAGATGGAAATAATGTAACAAAAAAATTAGTTCAAGAAACAAATATTAATTTAAATAACAATACGATGCAAACTGTTTATCATAGAAATGAACAAGAAAAAGATGTAGTAAATATCAAACTTGACAAATATGGTAGAACGGAATCTATTAATGAAAATGGTAAAATTACGACATTTAAAAGACAAAATCTATGGGAAAGTCAAGGAGATTCAGAAGTTGAAGAAATGTATGATCCATATAGTGGGTTAACACATAAATATGAGTATGATTTTTTTAACAATTTATCAGGCTATCAAATAAAAAAAGATAATGATATTAGATTAAAAGCTAAAAAAAGCAATTATACATCTACTGAATATGAGTTTAATGATGATGGTATTTCTTCATATGCTAACAATATAGATTTTGCTTCTGATAAATTCATAAATCCACGTATTGAAAAAACTAAAGATAGAGAAAAACTTTATACAATGTACACATATGATGACTTAGGAAGAACAAAATCGAAAATTAGACTTATGAATCCTGGTGAAAATGCTAAAAATTTAAAAGTTGCTTATGAATATAAACCAGGAACAACTTTGAAAAATAAAATAACTTATGAAACATCTTCAAGATCACCATTTTATAAATTGTGTGGATTTGATTATGCGTATAATTCGAGAGGTCTTATAAGTAACGAAACAACGGAGTATAGGAATAAAGATGGAAATTATGATACATATGAAAAAAAATATACTTATGATATAGGAAACAGGTTAATAAGTGAAACTGAAAATAATTTAAGAACGAATTATTTCTATAATACTGATGGAACTCTATCACGCATTGAAAATAATAGTTTTACTATTAGATATATACATAAAAATGGTTGTTTAAAGGAAATGAAGTGTAATCAAATTAATAGTTTTAATAAAACATTTTCATATGATAATATGGGAAATTGTGTTAGATATGGTAATAATACTTTATCATGGGAAAGAGGAAAACTTTTAAAGAAATTTGTTAATGATTCCAATGAAATATCATATAAATACGATAACGAAGGATTATTAATTGAAAAAAATAGTCAAGATAATACTAAATGTCATGAATACATATATGAGCATGGAAAGTTGATTAAAGAAAAAATAGGTGAAAAAATTCTTCTTTATATATATGATAAAGATGAAATAATTGGTTTTTCAATGTCAACAGGTGTTAATAGTTGTGAGTCGTATTATTATATGAAAGATGTAACAGGTAATGTTATTTCTATCAGAGGAGAATTGGGAGAATATGGTAAATATGGGTATGATTCTTGGGGGAATACTTTCATCGAAGAAGATCCATATGGTATCTTAGAAATTAATCCAATAAGATGGAAGTCTCAATATTATGATGATGATTTAAAAATGTATTATATTAATAAAAGATTTTATTCCCCAGAAATTGGTCAATACATTTGCCCAGAAAATATAGAATCAGTTGTCAATAATCAATTCACATTGTACGCATTAAATTTATATACATTGAATGCAGCGAATCCTATTAATTTAATGTACAATAGTAACACAATATGTGATAATTGTGGCCTTGGATATGATCCAGAACAATTATCTGATTGGGATAGATTTTGGAAAACGGAAAATGGCAAGACAACATCTGTAATATTGGGTCTTGCTGCGATAACTTTTATGTTAATCGCTGGAACGTTTATAAATAGCTGGTTTTCTATTAAACAATTTATTGTGGGTATTGTGTCCGCTTTGGCTATTGATGGCATTCTCTATGGAATAATATCGATGGATTGTGGAAATTCATTTTGGCGTGGGTTTGCTAATTTCATTAATGAAGAATGGTCAGTGACCATCGCAATGGAATCTGTAACAACAATACTTCTTTTTGGAGTTACTTTATCTATTTTAGCTGTGTTGAAATCACGTAATAAAAATAATATAAGTGCAAAAGTAATACAGATGGCCAAACAATATGGTGTTGAAATACAATTTGCAGAAAAAGAGTATTTTACAGATGAAGCATGGGAAAAAATTAACAATTTAAAGCATAGAGAAGATGGAAGTACAATTTCTGATATAAAAACTGGTAGAGAAATCCATAATGGATTTATGGTTGGTATAGATGGAAAAGAATTTCCGCTGAAAAAAACAAAGAAAAGAGCAGATCATTTAGATGATAATTTAAAAATAATTAGAGAATTAAAACCTAGAAATGAAAAATCTGCAATAAAAGGAATAAAACAAATAAGTAATTACAATGCTATAATGGGTGGTAATTATAGACTCATATTAATTTTATATTAACAAAGAAAGGATTATGTATAACATGGAGAAAAAAGAATTAATTAAATTCATTAAAAATTATTTTAAAGAAAAAGGATTTAATGTCAGTAAAAGAGATTTTTTTGGCCCTTTGTGTGTTTATGAGAGAGATGATATATATTTTATAATAGGAATTCATCGCTCAAGTTATAGTGACTTACAGTATTTTGAATATAATTATGTTATAAATGGTTTATATGATTATGATATAAATGAAAAAGGTGAATATAATTATGTATTAAAATTATGGGAAAGAATAACTGAATTTAGACCAGAAGAATATACCGAAGAAGAATTAAAACAAAAATTAGATGCTATATATGAAGATTTAATAGAACCTATAGTAAAAGGCGGATTAGACTATATATGTGCTCAAAAGGACTTAATAGTTTCAAATGAATCAATGTATAATAAAGAAGCACTAGAATATTTACTAAAATATAGAGAAGAAAAAGGAATAGAATGTAATTCATCAGAAAAGTATAAAAATATGTATGATAAATATACAAAGAAGCAAAAGAAAAAAAGAACATTCTTTGAATGGTTAAAAGATATATTTTCTTGAAACATTTGTTATACAAATCATAATAGTATTTATAATAGTAGAAAGAAATGTTATATAAAATATGTGATAATTCTAACAACAAGATTTTTTACACAAGTTTAAAGGGTTTTGAATAATTAATTCATTTAATTTTCTAATTATTTATGGCTATATACATAAAAACAAATGACTATTTTGTATCATTTAATATGCATAACACTTGAGGTTAGATACCTTAGGTGTTTTTATTTTTTATTTTATTGGATTAATTTGTAAAAAATATTAATTAGAGTTGTTATTATCATTCTTTTTCCCGTGTTAATGTCGTGAAAGCTTTGGAAGCTGTTACTACATAAGGAGAAGAGAAATGAATAGCCAAATAAAGATGATAATAGATTACAAAAAAGATAATAATGATGAATTGTTTGAAAAAATTGTTCTCTCTTTTAGACCTCTTTTTTTAAAATATATAAATAAGATTCACAAAAATCATAGAGATGATATGTATCAAGAATTATTGTGTACACTTTTATCAGTAATACGTAAATTTGTAATTACTGATTATGATATAGATAATAATTATTATAAAGCTTTTGTAAATAAATATAAAATAGAATTATTGGAAAGTTCTAATGAAATAAAAAATTTAGAATATAAATTGTTTTGCAATGAAAACCAATTTATAAAATATTTAAATACATCGTTAAATAATAAAATTATTGATTATTATCGTAATTATAAATCCAATTTGTTAAATAATGCCATTAGTCTAAATAGTTATATATATGAAGATGTTGAATTGTTAGAAACAATAGAAGATAAAGCATACCAAAAAACGGATTTTTTTGATATGTACAATTTTTCTGAAAATGAACTCGAGTTCTTAAAATGTTTTCTTGAAAATGGTAAAGTGCTTTCTGAAGAAAAAGTGGCAAAAAAATTAGGAATATCTCAACAAGCAGTTAATAAAAAAAAGAAAAAAATAATTAAAAAATATATAAATAGATATTAGTAAGTTGTTATTTTATGATTAGGTACGTGTTAATATAATAAGGAGGTGATAAATATGAGAATAGAAATAATAGTTACTATAATAGGATTATGTGCTTCCATCTCAAGTATTATATTTGCTATGCTTTCTTTTAAAAGAAGTGAAAAGCAGGATCATCATAAAAAAGGTAAGGATGAGGGGTTAATTTTATCTGATATAGGATATATTAAGTCCTGTGTTGATAGAGTAGAAAAAAGTCTAAATAAAGTTAATGAAAAATATCATGATGTGTTAGAACGACTAGCAAAGGTTGAGGAATCTATAGTTAATATAGGTAAAAGAGTTGATGCACTGTATACAAATGGGGGTGGATAAAATGAAACTTACAATTGTTCCAACTATTATCATTATATGTTATTTAATTGGTGAAATTTACAAAGTTGTTTTTAAAACAAAGAAAAAAATTTATTGTTTGCTTCCCCCAATTATTACAATTATTGGAGGAGTATTAGGTGTTATTATTTATATAACAAATAAGGAAATGATTGCTTTTGCATCAAATATATGGGTGGCACTAGAGATAGGCTTAATAAGTGGAGCATCATCAACTGGCGCTAACCAAATTATAAAACAGATACTTAAATTAAAAGGAGAAAACAAAGATGAGTGAATTTAAAGATAGAAATACACAATATCCTAATAGAAAAAAATTAATCGTAAAAAATATAAATTATGAAGACAATGGAGATATTTCTGAACTTGTAGTGGATGTTGAGCGTCAAGAAGGAATTGTTTATGAAGAAGGAACAGAAATAAATGCTACAAAGTTTAATTCAACTGTACGTTCTTTAGCAAATACCTGTATAGAGGAATTTTTTGAAGAAAATAGAAATGAATTTGATGAGCATATAAGAACACTATGTGATGATAGATATAATTATTTGAAAGATCTTGAAGTTGTAAAAAAGGATAAAGAACTGCTTACTATTTCTCAAACAGTTTCCACAGGTTTCTCTTTACCTACAACTTGTGAAAATGGTTCACAAGTGATGTGGAGAAGCAATAATCAATCTATTATTGAAATTGATGAAAACTGGGCAATTGTATATCAAGATTTGATAAATACTAAAGCAACTTTAATAGCAACTTTAACATATAATAGAGCTACAATAGAAAAAGAATTTATAGTAAATGTATTGCCTAGAAGTGGAACTGATATAGAAATAACAAATTTTGATGCAAGTCATATAGTTATGCCAAGTGAAGTAATTAGTGATTTTGATCTTGAAACGCAAGGAACACTTGGATCAATTATAGGATGGAATTCAGAAAATAATTGTATTAGAATAAAAGCAGATATGGCGATTGTAACAAGGTATATTTTTGACGAAAATGATTATTTAAGTGCAGTGGTGCAATATGGTAATGCATTTGTAACAAAAGGATTTCAAATAAAGGTAAGAGGATTAATTGGAGAACTTACAGAAAATTTAAATTGCCTATGGACACATAGTGTTGATAGTCTTAATGAAAAAAATTATATTGTAAATATTCATCCAGAAAATGAAGAAATTACTTATTTAGCCGAGATAGAAACTGAAAATGATTATCTATCTATAACTACACAAAGAGAAAATACAAGTACATTGAAATTCACAATTAATGAAACAGAAATTTTAAATGAGGTTACAATAAATGGTATTTTGAGAATAAATTATACGCTCAAGTTATTTAAAGTTGATGTAGATACAAATGGAAATCAGATTAAGACTTTCGTTGGAAGAACGCAAGGATTAGTTAGGTATGAAAAAAATTAAGTAAGTAGAAACAAACGATAAGAACACTTAAGGTTAAATGCCTTAGGTGTTTTTAATTTTAAAATATTAAAAGTTTAGTTAGCAAACGCTAACTATATATTTACATATTTTCATAAAGGTGATATAATAGTAATTACAATACAGTACATACTAATATTATGGAGGTGAAATATGAAAACAAAATATTATGTAGAAGGTATGACATGTGCTGCGTGTTCAAGTCACGTTGAAAGCGCAGTAAGAAAAATAAATGGTGTTAAGAATGTTTCTGTTAATTTATTAACAACAGAAATGTATGTAGAAAGTGACACAAAACTTGACAAGAAAATAGAAAATGCTGTTAAGAAAGCTGGATATAAACTTGTTTATGAAAAACAATCTGAAAAGGTAGACCATAAAAAAGCAAGAATTATAGTTTCTATAATACTAGGAATTTTGCTCATGTATGTTTCAATGGGACATATGTTAAAATTGCCTATACCTCATTTTCTTCATAACAAGATTATTTCAGGTTTAATTGAATTAGCCTTAACTTTGCCAATAGTATTTCTAAACTTTCATTATTTTGTAAATGGGTTTAAGAAATTATTTAGATTATCGCCTAATATGGATTCGCTGATAGCAATAGGTTCCACAACTTCATTTATTTATAGCTTAGTAATGCTAATAAAGATTATTGTTGATAAAGATACTTCAAGTATGATGCATTTTTATTTTGATTCAGCGTCAATGATTTTAGTATTGGTGTCATTAGGTAAATATTTAGAATCAAAATCAAAAAGCAAAACTCTTGATGCTATTACTAAACTTATGAAGCTATCACCTAAAGAATGTATCATTTTAGTTGATGGTGAAGAAAAAGAAATTCAAACAAAAGATGTTAAAGAAAATGATATAATTATTTGTAAGCAAGGAATGCAGGTTCCTATCGATGGAAAAATAATTGAAGGAAATGCTTCTTTAGATGAAAGTAATATAACTGGTGAAAGTATGCCAGTTAATAAAGAAGTAGGTGATGGAGTAATCTCTTCTTCTTATGTTCTTAGTGGTTATATTAAAATCAAGGCAGTTAAAGTCGGTGATGACACAACTATTAATCAGATAATTAGATTAGTAAATGAAGCTAGTAACTCTAAAGCACCAATTTCTAAACTTGCTGATAAGGTAGCTGGAAAGTTCACTTATATTGTTATTAGTATAGCCTTAGTTGCTTTTATTGTCTTTCTATTTCTTGAAGGATTTAGTTTTGCCTTAAATATAGGTATATCAGTTTTAGTTGTTTCCTGTCCATGTGCTTTAGGATTAGCAACACCAGTAGCAATAATGGTTGGTACAGGTGTAAGTGCTAAGAGAGGTATACTTATTAAAAATGCTGAAGTTCTAGAAAATACTTGTAAAATCAAAACCGTTGTTTTAGATAAAACAGGAACAATTACTTATGGTAAACCATCGGTAATAAACAATAATGATGAGAATTCTGAACGCGCTTTACAAATAGCATATTCTTTAGAACGTTTATCTGATCATCCTCTTGCTTATGCAATAAAAGAAAAAGCTGAAGAAAAGAATATTAAACCTTTAGAAGTTGAAAATTTTGAAACTATAGAAGGTGTTGGTGTTTCTGGTTTCATCGAAGGTAAAAAGTATTACGCTAGTAACTTAAGAGCATTAGGTTTTGATCTTCTTACAAAAGAATTAGTTGACGGCATAAACCAAGATGGCGAAAAAGGAATCAGTGATGTTATTATTTCTAGCGAAGAAGAAGTTCTTGATGTAATAAGAATGACTGATGAGGTTAGACCTACTAGTAAAGATGCAATTAATAATCTTCATAAATTAGGCATAAAGGTAGTAATGCTTACTGGAGATAAAAAAATGATTGCCAAGAAGATAGCTTCCCAATTATCAATTGACGAAGTTCATTCAGAAGTTTTACCTCAGGATAAACAAGAAATTATTAAGAAAATAAAAAAAGAAACCAATGGACTTGTTGCTATGACTGGTGATGGAGTAAATGATGCAATAGCCTTAACAGAGGCAGATGTCGGTGTTAGTGTTGGTAAAGGCACAGATATAGCTATTGATTCTTCAGATATAGTTTTATTGTATAATGATTTGAATGGCTTAGCAGATATAATATGTTTAAGCAAAAAAGTCATGAGGACAATAAAAATAAATTTGTTCTGGGCATTTTTCTATAATGCAATAGCTATCTCATTTGCATCAGGATTATTCTATTATTCATTTAATATATTGATGAACCCAATGTTATGCGCTTTAGCAATGACATTAAGTAGTCTCTTCGTAACAATCAATTCACTATCAATAAATCTATATAAAAGTAAAGGAGTTAAAAATATGAGTAAATTAATTATAACTAATATGAATTGTATGCATTGTGTAAAAAGAATTGAAGAAGCTTTAGGAAAAGTAAAAGGATTAGAATTTAAAGTGAACCTAGACGAAAAAAGTGTAACTTTAGAAACTGAAGATGAGAAGAAAATTGAAAAAGCTAAGAAAATGATTACTAAAGCTGGATATGAAATTCAATAAAAGTATTAAGTGGTATTCGTAAATGAATATCACTTTTTATCTTAAAACATTATTGATTTTTTTTGTAAAAGAATGTATAATTCTTAAATAAACGGAGAAATCTTTATGAATTATTATATATGCTTAGATTATTATAAAAACTTTAAATGCAAAACAGGATCTTGCCGTAGTGCTTGTTGCAAAGGATGGAATGTTTCAGTTACGCTAGATGAGTACTTTAAGGTAATCAATTTAGATTGTGACAATAATTTTAGAGGAAAACTTGACCGTGGTTTTTATATAAACTTAAAACCAACAAGCGAACATTATGCAATAATTAGAAAAGATTACAATGGTGATTGCGTTTTCCATGGGTGCGATGGTTTATGCGAAATCCAAAAAATGTTTGGAGAAAAGGCCATACCATCGGTATGTAATTTCTATCCAAGAAATATTTCTAAGGAACTAGCATTAGAAAAATCATGTTCAAATAGTTGTGAGAAAGTTTTAGAGTTACTATTTGAAAATACGGATTTAGTAAAAATAGAATATGAAGAAACAAGTGATACATGTATTAATCCTTCCGAAGAATATACAAAAACTCGAAAACAAATAATTGATATTCTTCAAACGAGAGATTTAGATTTCAAAGATAGAATCAAACTTATTTCCTCAAAGTTTTGTCCTATTGAGTTCACTGAAAATAAAGTATCAAAAGAGATACTTATTGATTATTTGAGACTATACAAAGAAAGCGTTGTGTCACGTGAAATAATAGAAAAAATAGAAGCAATTGATAAAAATACTATAGAAAAACTTGAAAAAGAAATATATAAGAAAATACCTAATTTTGATATGTATCTTGAGAAGTATCTAGTTAATCATGTTTTCTTTACGGGTTATCCATATGATAAACTTAATGGTAAATATAACTATATGATTCATTCTTTAATTGGTGTTTATGAACTAACAAAATATGTCTCATATCTTCTTATGAAAGATAAAAACACAACTGAAGACTTAGTTGATATAATTGCTTTTTTATATAGATTGATAGGTCACTCAGATTTTCATAAAATGATTGGTAAATATTTATATACAAATGTCGGAAAGGATATTTTAGGATTACTATAAACATGGAAAAAGTAGATGTATTAGATGCAAATTATAAAAAAACTGGAAAAGTTATAAATCGAAACGAAAAGCTTCAAAAGGGAGAATTTTGTCAAGTTGTGCACTTATGTATCTTTGATAACGAAGATAATCTTTTGATTCAAAAAAGAAGTGATACTAAAAAAACATATCCTGGATTATGGGATATAACGTGCGGTGGATCTGTAAGGGCTGGAGAAAGCAAAGAAGAAGCGATGCAGAGAGAATTATTCGAAGAACTAGGCTTAGAAATTGATTTTAAAAATATGCGACCTGCAATTTCGTTTCATTATTTTGAAGGACTTGATACAATTTATTTCCTTACTTTAAAAATTGATTTAAAACAAATAAAGTTTATGGATAATGAAGTATCAATGGTAAAGTACGCAAGTGAAGAAGAAGTAATTAACTTGTGTAAGAAAAAAGAATTTGTTTCTTATTATGAAAGTATAATACATATGTTTTTTGATTTCAATAAAAGAAAAGATCCTTATAAAGAATAAAATAATTTGCTTTACACATAATAATATTATGAAAAAAGCATTAATAATTGGAGGATCATCAGGAATTGGGTATGAGTTTATTAAGCTCATAAAGAAAGATTATTATATATATAATATTTCACGAAGAAAATGTGTTTTAGAAGATGTTGAGAATATAACTTTTGATCTTGAAAAAGATTTGACAAGAATAAGTTCCGAAATTCAAAATATAGAGTTTGATTTATTTGCATATTTTGCAGGAACGAGTATGTCGTATTCTATCTGTGAAGTAGATAAAATAAAATATAAGTATTTATATGAAATCAATTATTTCAAAGTAATTGAACTTCTTAAAATTGTTGTCCCTAATATGATAAAAAATGAAAAAGGCCAAATAATACTAGCGTCATCACTTGCAAGCAAAATGTATATCCCTTTTGATACTTTTTATAGTAGTTCGAAAGAGGCTTTAAATTTGTTAAGCATGGAACTTAATTTAGAGTTAAATAAATATAATATTTATTCAATGTCTGTTTTAATAGGGCCAACAAAAACCAAATTCAGCTACAAAAGAGATATTTCCAATAAAGAGTATTATTTTGATGAATTTGAAGAAGCAACAAACAAACTAATCAAGCTAGAACAACAGGGAATGGATAAAAAGAAAACTGCCGAACTAATTGCAAGTAAAATAGATAGTCGTAAAAAAATATATATTCCAGGGTTTTTCAATAAACTAATGTATTCATTATATAAAATTCTTCCGGGTAATATTTTGTTCTTTATAATCAAAAGGAAATATAAAGTAATGTAATTTAATAAATAACCACATAAATTTTCTATTTATGTGGAGTTTTTTTTGTTTTTGGTGTATAATAGATAAAAATAGATAATGGAGACTTGTATGTTTGGTGTTAATGTGAAAAGAAATTTAATTATTGCTTTAATTTTTGGTCTTAGTGGCGTTGTTATGTTATTTCTAAAAATAATAAAAGTACTTCCTGAGGAGAACTTATATACTTTAATTAGTATAGTTTTATTGTTGTTTGGATTTGTGTTTTATTTGCGTCCTAAGAAAAACATAATGAAAAATAAAAGTTCATACTTGTTAAAGTATCGTGAAGGTTTTTATAGTGAGATAACAAGAAAAAATAAGAATCTAAATGAGTTAAGAGAAATAACATTTATTGAAAAAGATAATAATATAATTTATTATAATAACTTTGCTTTTGAAGGTTTAAATAGAAAAGAGTTTGTGATAATTTCTAAGGAAATGCTTAAAGATTTTGTTATGATATGTTTTGGTGAAGGTGATGAAAAATCACACAAAGCTAAAATTGAATCTTTTTCAGTAAAACTAATACTTAAAGATGGTAAAGAATTAGAATCAAAATTAATAGAGGATTATAGAATATTATGAAGATAAATAAATTTTTTAGTTTTATTGTTAAATATAAATATGTATTTGCTATAATTTTTTTGGTTATGTTTTCATTTTCATTTTACTTAATGAAAAAAGTTAATGTAAATTATGATATGACTAAATATTTAAGTGATGATTCAGATACGAAGAAAGCACTTAATGAAATGAATAATGAATTTAAAAGTAATGGTTCTTTTCTTATAATGGTTGAAAATGTTACAAGTGAAGAAGAAGCAATGAACATACAAAGCCAACTTCAAAATGTTGAAGGTGTATCAATGGTTTTATTTGATTATAACGATAAAACATATCATATTGATGATAAAGTGCTTTATAGCATTTGGCTTGAAGACAGTGACTTCACTGAAAATGCGGAGAAGGCATTAGATAAATCTAAAGAAGTATTAGCAAACTATAAGTACTATGCGTGTGGAAGTACTGTTGAGTCACAATTCTTAGGCAAGTCAGTTGCTAGTAATATGGTAACGATAATGATTTTGGCAGTTATCGTAGTGCTCATAATTTTACTTTTGAATTCTATCTCTTGGATAGAACCTATAATATTTTTAATCGTTGTTGGCGTAGCAATAATAATTAATATGGGAACAAATGCAATTCTTCCATCGATTTCATTTGTTACTCAAAGTATATGTGCTGTAATGCAATTAGCTTTAGCAATGGATTATTCAATTGTTGTTCTTCATACATTTATGGAAAAAATGAACCAAAAGAGTTACTTACCTAAAGAAACAATAATGAAACAAACTCTTGCCGAGACGTTTATGCCTATTATAGGTAGTTCACTAACAACAATTGCAGGATTACTATCATTAGTTTTCATTCATTTTAAAATGGGATTAGACATAGGAATTACTTTATCAAAAGGTATTATTATTAGTTTAATAACTGTTGTAATGTTTATGCCTGCAGTTATTCTATTATTCTCAAAACTAATTATGAAAACCAAGCATAAGAGTTTATGGGAACTTATTAGAAATAAATTTCCTGGCTTCGAAACAAAGATTGGAAAGATGCAAATTAAATCAAAGGCAATTGTTCCTGCGGTTTTATTGTGTTTAATTTTCTTTGGATATATGTTTTATTTAAAAACTGAATACTCTTTCACATTAAAAGCTTCAAATGATCCTTCCTCAACAATTAATATTGAAAAAACGAAAATAGAAGAAACATTTGGTGTGAAGAATACTGTAGCCTTGTTGTTACCTAAAGGTTCATATGATAAAGAAAAAGAAATAATTAAATTTTTAAAACAAACCAAGCATATTAATTCCATCCAAGGAATAGCAACAATTAATTTATATGATGAAATGACTGCAAGTGAAGTTTCTCAAAAATATGGTTTTAGTAAGGAATTAGTTGATGAAATATATCTAGAGTTAGATAAAGAAACTGTTAAACTAATTGATCTTGTGAAATATATTAAAGAAACAAACTTTATCGAAAGATATGGTCAAACTTATCAAGAAAAAATAAATGATTTATATCAAAAAAGTTTATTACTTTCAAAAAATGTTGATAGCAAAGAACTACTTTCCCTTTTACAAGGAAATAGTACTATTGAAGAAAGAAATATAAATTTCTTACTTCAAAATATTCATACAAAATATGATGTAAATCTTGAAAGTCTTACATATAGAGAACTATTAAAGCTCTTAACTGAAAAAAATTATTTTGAGAATATATTTATAGAATATCAAAAGTATTTAGAAACTGTTAACCAATTAAATACTAAATATTCTAAAGATTCGCTTTCGAAAATGTTTGATATATCTTTAGAGTACATAAATAGTCTTAATAGCTTTAAAGATATGGATGAAATATTATTAAAAGATTTTGTTATTGGTATTAATGAAGATGACGTTAATTCTAAATCTAAGGCACTTCTTGAGAAATATAAAAATATTTATTATGATAATGAAGTATTGCTTACTCTTGATGATGCTAAAAAAACAGATAAATGGTATATTGGTTTGTATCCTCAAATTCTAATGAACTTAGTTTTTCTGGGGAATAAACAAATGAGTTATACTGATATAATAAAGAAAATTTCTTCAATGGATGTTGTAAAGAATAATATTGAAAAAATAAAAGATAAAGTTAATAATTTGCAAAAACAAGTAGAAATGCTTGATAAAGATTATGATATCGATGGATGTGCAGAATTATTAAAGATTGATAAAACTTATTTAGGTGATTTATTTTCTGAAAGCAAAACCTTAAAAGGAAGTCAATTACTTGAAAAAGCTGTAAATAATTCGTTAGCAATTAAAGTTGCAGATGAAATAAATATTTCTTTTGCAAAAACGTATGATAAAGTTTTATATGCTTTGAAAATGTTTGAGAGTCCTAAGTACTCACGTATTGTAATGAATATTGATTATGAGACGTATGATATTGTGGCTGGAAGAATGATAGAAAATCTGTCTATGAGAATAAAGAAGACTAATTTATATGAAGAGTTCTATGTCTTTGGCCAATCGTTAGCATATCGTGATTTTGAAAAAACATTTGCTAAGGATTCACTTATTATTAATATTGTTTCCTTCCTATTTATTTTTATAATTTTACTTGTTTCATTTAAATCACTTGTTGTTCCAATTATTTTAACATTAATAATTGAAGGAGCAATATGGTTTACAATGGCAATTAATTATTTCAGCGGAACCAAAGTATACTTTATTTGCTATTTGTTAGTTGTTTGTATACAAATGGGAAGTACAATAGATTACGGAATAATATTTACAAATAATTATGTTAATGCTCGAAAAGATAATACAAAACTAGAAAGTTTGAAGATTGCTTTTAATAAATCAATCTCAACAATACTAACATCAGGAACGATTTTGGTTTTAGCAGCATATCTAGTTGGTGTATTTAGTGAAGTCTCAATTATATCAGAAATAGGTTATTTATTAAGTAAAGGTTCTTTGATTTCAATAATATTTATATTATTGTGTTTACCTCAAGCTTTAGTTTTGTGTGATAAATTTATTGAAAAAGGGACTTATAAATGTGAATTTGTAGAGGATGAAAATGGAAACGAATGAAAAAATAAATGAACAACAAATAGATGACAAAAAAGAAATTAAACAAAATAATAAATTTAAAGAAGTGATGAAAAAAGTATTAAACTTTATAGTTGTTTCAATGAATGGAATGGCTTATGGTTTATTTGCTACACTTATAATTGGTACAATTATAAATCTACTTACAAAAATTCCAGGTTTTGATTTTATGAAACCATTATTTACAACTTTGAAATCCTTATGCTATATGGGAATAGGTGTAGGTGTTGGATGGGCTTTAAAATTTGAGGGTATAAAATTAATAACTATTGCCGCATGTGGTGGAATAGCTTTTATAAGTGGTGACATATTAGTAGCTTACTTTTTATCAATAGCTGGAGCCTTGTTATGCAAATATGTGTTTGTCAAGAAAACACCAGTAGATATTATTTTAATACCGCTTGTAAGTTTACTAGTAGCATTTCTGATTCAATTGGTCATAAAAGATCCAATAAAATATGTAATGACTGGCTTAGAAAATTTTATTGAAACAGCTAGCACAAAAGCTCCATTTACAATAGGTATTTTGGTTAGTGTTATTATGGGAATGGCTTTGACTGCTCCTATATCAAGTGCAGCAATTGCAATTGCAATAAGTTTGTCAGGAATAGCTGGCGGAGCTGCTGTTGTTGGCTGTTGTACACAAATGTTAGGTTTTGCAGTAATGTCAAGAAAAGATAACAATATTGGTATGGTTGTATCTGTTGGTATTGGTACATCAATGTTGCAGTTCAAAAACATTTTAAAGAAACCTGTAATTTGGTTGCCAACAATTATTGTCTCAGCAATACTAGGCCCTTTATCAACACTTGTCTTCAAACTTGAGTGCTCGCCAACAGGTTCAGGAATGGGTACAAGTGGTCTTGTCGGTGTTATTGAAACATTTGATGTGATGTTTGCAAAAGGATTAGATAGTAACACTTTATGGATTGTAGGAGTAATACTCCTTGAGATAGTGTTGCCTATAGTTTTAGTTTACGGACTAGATGTTTTGTTTAGAAAACTAAATATAATCAAAGATGGTGATTTAAAAATATAATAAAATAAGGCATTAAAGGCCTTATTTTTTATATACTTTAATGAAGGTGATTATTGTGAAAAATTATTTAATAAGTGAAAATGTTAAAGAAAAAATATTAGAAGGAATAAATGAAGCAAGTGCGATGATATCGAAGACATTTGGTCCTCAAGGTAAAAATGTGATAATAGATGATTATGGATTGTATTTGTCTAGTGATGGCTATACAGTTTGTAATAGTATAAGCCTTGAAAATCCATTAGAAAACTTTGGAGTGAAACTTTTACAAAATGTTGCCAACTTAACTAAAAAACAATGTGGAGATGGAACAACTAGCACAATAATTTTAGGGAGTGAATTCTGTAAAAATGTATTAAAAACAAAAATAAATGATGTAAGAATAGTTAATACAGCAATTATTGACTTTGAAAAAGATGTTTTAGAACTTCTTGATAAAAATAAAATCGAAAAAATTGATGAAGAAAAACTAAGAAAAGTTATTTATACATCATGTAATAATAAAGAAATAGAGAATATTGTGTTTGAAACAATCAAAGAAGGGCTTATTGAAAAAAACTTGTATGAGATAGTTAATTATAAACCAACACTAAGGGAAAAACCTTATTATGAAAAATATGAAGGAATGTTTTTAGAAAGAGGAATAATAAGCACTTATTTTTCTAAAAACGGAAAGATAATTTTAGAAAACCCTTATGTGATAATTGTTAATGATGATATTAAAACAATCAATGAAATAGAAAATATTATCTATGATATAAAAGATGGTCATAAAGATATCTTTATTATTGCTAATTATTTTTCGAAAGAAGTTGTTGATTATTTACTCTTCTTAAGTAAGAGTCAAAAATATAACATAGGAATAGTTCTAACACCAGAATATTCTTTAAATCGTAATGAGATTTTAGAAGATATAGCTATATATTTAAATACATTTATTGTTACAAATAAAACTTTATATCTAACAATGGAAACAATTGGTAAAGCTGATTATGTAGAGATAACCAAAGATTATACAATTATAAAGAAAAATAATCAAAAAAATGAAAAGTTAGAAAAAAGAATAACCTATTTAAAAGATAATGTAAATGGTAATGATTTAATCAAAAATAGACTTGCAAGTTTAACAAAAAAAGTTAAAACAATTTATATTCCTCTAGAAAAAGAGTATGATTATGAACTTATAAAAGAAAAAGTTATGAACGCTGTTAATTCAGGCATACGAGCTATAAACTATGGAATCTCTAAGGGGAAGGGTATGGCATTTCTAGAAATACAAGAAAAGTTAGAAAATAAAAGTGAAGTTTATAATAGTTTGAAAGATTCATTAAAAATAATTAGTAAAACGTTAGAAAATAAAGTTTATGATGAGTTTGAACCACTAGACGCAACTGCAAATTTAAAAGATATTTTATCAAATTCACTTCATTTAGTTAGGCTATTTATGTCGATAGATGGATATGTAAAAAGAAGCGAAAAAGAAAGTACAAACATAGATGTTTTTTAATATTCAAAAATATTCAAAAAAATATAAATATATTTGACATATAATTCCATTTATGATATAATATTTATGAGCAGTTGCAAGGTTAGAGTGCTAATTTGATAAATAACTAACTGATGACATAGTTTATTTATAGCAATTGTTCAGAAGGGAGCGTTAATATGCCTACAAAAACTTTCTTTAATTTACCTAAAGAAAAAATGCTTAGGATTTTGAAAGCTGGTAAAAAAGAGTTTTCTCGTGTCCCACTAGAAAAAGCTGTCATCGCAAACATTGCGAAAGATGCAGGAATCCCTAGAGGAAGCTTTTATCAATACTTTCAAAGTTTAGAGGATTTATTTGCTTTTATTATTGATTATCGTTATGGATTAAGCAAAAGAAAATTCGAAAATTATTTAAAAGAAAATAATAACGATATTTATGAAGCCTTAAAAGTAAAATTTGCAAATGAGATTGAAAAACTAACAAAAGAAGAAAATAAGCAATTTAGAATTAATACGATGAATATTTTATTTGAAGAAAATAAATATCCAAAAGAGTTTGTAAATTATATTTTTAATCGAACATCAAATATAGATATGAACTTCTTTCCAGAAGAATACCAAAACGAAGACAAGTTCTCTGATGTCGTTGGATTACTAAAAATGGTTGGAGATAATTGTTTGCAACAATATCTAACTTCAACAGTAAGTAAAGACAAAATAAAAGAAGACTACAATAAGTATGTAGATTTCTTAAAAATAGGTTACGGGAAAATATAAAATCAAAAACTGTGAATATCTAGTTTAAACGCTAGACTTCACAGTTTTTTAAATTTAAGTTGAAAAAACTAAAAAGTTTGCATAGTACAATGTATTTTGATATAATATTATTGCAAGAGTAGTTTTTTAGAAATAAACATATGAAAGAAATTAATTAAGAAGCCTAAAGTATTGTTTTTGCATTGATATTATTAATTACTATTTTTAAAAAATATACCTTACTTAAGCTAAGGTTTATAGGATAATATATTTATATAAGGAGCTAAAAAATATGAAAAGAAAATTATTTATTTTAATAACAAGTTTATTATTACTATTTGCTTGGGGATGTTCACCAGAAGTTAATTCTAAAACAAATCCTGAAATAAATGATGAAGGACAAAAAGATGGAAAAGATTTAGATCATTTATATGAAAAAGAGATTCAATTTTTAAATTCTTTGGTATCTCAAGAAAATAATGAAAGTTATGTAAAGGAAGAAATAATAAACAATATTCAAAAAATATATATTGATAATGAAAAATTACTTGTCATGGGACGCAATATTTTAATATCTGAAGTCAATGAAATTTTGACTGTTAAAAATGTGGTGAAGGTAGATTCTACTTATATTGTATATTTTCAAATGAAAAATGAAAAATTCATAATATTATGTGATGAGCATGGTATTATAGATAATATGTTCTTTATAAAAGATAATATTATATCATCTGATTATTATATGGGTTTAAGTGATGAAAATATGAAAAAAGAAACTCTTCAAAACTTTGGATATTTTTATCATTTAACTCCTTTGATTTTAGATGAAAAACAAGAAGAATTAGATTACCCATTTTATGAACTAGTTTTTTCAGATGGAATGATTTATCATTTTTATGTAGGTAATAATTCTAATGATTTCATTATTACTTCATATAAAAGTGTTAATAATAAAATTAATAAAAAGATAATGGATTATCTTTTGGAAAATAATTAGTATTAAAAGCTAAGTTATACTATGTTTCATACATAACTAACTTAGTTTTTTTGCATATTTTTAAAATTGTCCTTGCAACTTTTGTATAAAAGAAAAGGCATAATAAGCTAGTTAAATACAAAACAAAATATGATCATATTAAAATAAACATAGGAATTATTTGTATAAAAAAGTATACAATAAGTTTAATATATATTTGCAAGATAGTTTGTTAACTACTAAAAATATCTTTACAAAATAATTTGGTAAAATATATAGTGAATATAGTCATATAATATTTTTTATATAATTTATATAAAAAATTAAAATAATAACGAAAAAAAGGCATTTGTATATTGTATTGGGAATAGTATTAATAAAAGTAAAAATACACTTTAAAAAAAATGAAAAATGGTGTATAATATATATTCGAGGTGTACTATGATAGATAATATAAATATACCTAAGCATATTGCTATTATTCTTGATGGAAATGGCAGATGGGCTGAAAGAAATGGTCACACAAGAAACTATGGTCATAAAAAAGGTTGTGAGGCTTTAGTTCGTATAGCTAAGCATGCAAGAAAATTGAAAATAAAATATCTTTCTCTTTTCGCTTTCTCAACAGAAAATTGGAAAAGACCCAAAAAAGAAGTTGATTATTTGATGTCACTAATAAAAGTGTATTTAAATAATTATTTGAAAGATTTGAAAAGAAATAATGTAAAAGTGAATGTTTTAGGTAGAAGAGACAATTTACCTAATGATATTATGATGTTAATAGATAAGTGTGAAAAGGAAACTAGTTTAAATGATGGTATGTACTTAAACATATGTTTCAATTATGGCTCTCATGAAGAAATTGTTCATGCGGTTAAAGACATTTGTAAGGATTATTCTTTAGGGAAAATAAATATTAACAATCTCGATAGTGATATGTTTTCTCAATATTTATATACTAAAGATATGCCTTATGTGGATTTGCTTATTAGAACAAGTGGTGAGATGCGTGTTAGTAACTTTTTGCTTTGGCAAATTGCTTATAGTGAATTTTATTTTACATCGAAATGTTTTCCAGAGTTTACAGAGAAAGATTTTGAAGAAGCGATAGAAAATTATAATAAACGAACTAGAAGATTTGGAGGACTAAAATGAAAAAAAGATTAATTACGGGAGCAATAATGCTTTCAATTCTACTTCCACTTGTAATTATAGATTCAGAAATAAGTAAAATATTATACTTATGTTTGGCTATGTTTATGAGTTTTGTTGGATCATATGAATATGTATCTAAAGCATTTAAAGATAGACCGGAAATGCTAGTTTTTAAAATAATTGTCCCGATATTTTCGTGTTTGTTAACTATGCTTACTTTGTGCACGGCCGCTTCCTCAACAAGTAATGTTGCTTTGGTACTTATTGATGAGTTGAAAATGACTATGTTTAAGTGCTATGCCCTTACTATGATATCATTCCTTTTTGAGATAGCTATAATATACATGATATCATTATTTATTAAATCTTCGTCAGGAAAAGATGTTGAAGCGTGCGTTAATTCATTAGTATATACAGGCCTTATGTTAGGAGTTGCTCTAAGCATTCGTTTGCTTGAGCCAATAGGTATGAAAGATTCATTCCTTTCAGTTAATGGAACAAAATCATTTTTGTATGTGTATACAATAGTTATTATGACTGATAGTTTTGCCTTTCTATTTGGGAAAGCATTTGGTAAAAATAAACTTTGCCCTGAAATAAGCCCTAACAAAACTAAAGAAGGTGCTTTAGCTGGTTTAATATGTGGAAGCATTTGTGGTGTTATAGGCTTATACGTATATGGAATTATCCCTAATTGGGAACATGCTTTTATTGCAATTCCAGTGGGTTTAGTAGTATCGGCTGTTCTTTCGTGTACGGTACAAATGGGAGACCTAATTGAATCGAAGTTCAAAAGAACATATGAAGTTAAAGACTTTGGAAACATTCTTCCAGGACATGGCGGAATATTAGATCGTTTCGATAGTTTTATTTATTCTGGAACAATGTTTTATATAATAATAATTTTTATGGAGTTGATTATTTTTGGATAAGATAAAAGATATAGTCTTACTCGGTGCAACAGGTTCAATCGGAACACAAGCACTTGAGATATGCTCAAACAAAAAAATAAAAGTTAAAGGAATAGCTTTTAATAATAGTTATGAAAAAGCAATTGAAATAATTGATAAATATGATCCTATTTGTATATGCACATCATCACTTTCATCTTTTGAAAAGTTAAAAGAAATATATAAAAATAAGGAAATTGTTTATGGTGACGAAGGATTCAAAAAAATTGTTGATTATTCAGACAATATAGTTAATGCAATTACAGGAATAGCAGGGCTAAAACCAACAATCTATTCCTTAAAAAGAGGAAAAACAATTTACTTAGCCAACAAAGAAACATTAGTTGTTGCTGGAGATTTAATAAAAAGAGAAGCTCAAGAAAAAAATGTAAAAATAATACCTATAGATAGCGAGCATGATGCTATTTATCGTTTAATACATAATAATAAATTAATAAATTGTGAGAATAAAGACTATAAAATTAGTAGACTTATAATAACTGCTTCTGGGGGAGCGTTTAAAAACAAAACCCGAGAAGAGTTAAAAGATGTAACTATAGAAGAGGCTTTAAAACATCCTAACTGGTCAATGGGTAAAAAAATAACTATTGACTCACAAACAATGGTTAATAAAGCTCTCGAAATAATTGAAGCTTATTATCTATTTGATATAGATTATGATAAAATAGAAACCATTATTCATCCAGAGAGTATAATTCATTCAATGGTCGAGTATTGTGATGGAAGTGTTGAGGCGGTTATGTATAAACCAACAATGTTTATTCCTATTCAAAATGCATTATTGAAGGATTTTGAAAATATAAATGTCAAGAAACTTGATTTTAATTCTTTAAAATCATTAACATTTATGAAGATGGATTTTGATAGATTTCCTGTTATTAGACTTGCATATGAAGTTTTAAAGAAAAAAGGATTTTATCCAGTATGTTTTAATGCAAGTAATGAAGCTTGTGTGGATTTATTCTTAAAAGGAAAGATTTCCTTTTTAGACATTGAAAAGATAATTTTGGAAACAATAAAAAGTATAGAAACTCTTAAAGTTAAAGATAAAAAAATAAATGAACTAGAATATAATTTTGAAAATATACTTTTAGTTCATGAAACTGTAATAAAGAAAATAAAAGAGGTGTATAAATGAATTATTTAGTAATTATAAGTTTTGTTGACTTCTTGAAAAAAAGTGGAGACTTTTTAATTAACTTAATCGTATTTATTATATTATTAGGATTAATTGTTGGTATACATGAGTTTGGACACTTTATTTTTGCAAGACGTGCGAAAGTTTTGTGCCGTGAATTTGCAATTGGCATGGGCCCGAGACTATGGAAAAAACGCAAAGGGGAAACAGTTTACTCGCTCAGAGCTTTTCCTATTGGAGGCTTTTGTGCAATAGCTGGTGAAGAAGTGGAAGCTGACCCGTTTGCGGATATGAAACAGATAAAACTTAATGTAGTTGATGGTGTTATAAAGGGATTCTATCCAGAAATAGATGATGATAGCTTTGCTTATCCAATATATGATATTGTAAGCTATGATATTTATGATGCTAATCAAACAGGAAATCTTTATATGGAAGTAACAAAAGATGGCGAAACATATAGATTTGATGTTGACCCTCAAGCAATTATTTACACAAAAAAAGATGAATTTCAAATAGCTCCTTACAATAGAACTCTTGGTTCTAAAGGAAAATTAGCTCGAGCTTTAGTAATGTTTGGTGGCCCTATGATGAACTTCATTCTTGCTTTAGTAGTTTTCTTTATTTGTGGGTTAATTATTGGATTTAAAGACTATTCTTCAAGTACACTTGGAGATGTTACAATGGGAGATATTGCTGAAGTGTATGGAAAAAGCTATACTTATGACGAAGTATTAAGTTTAGATAAAACTGGAATTGTTGGTATTTACTCAGAAAGTATCGATAAAGATAAATATTATAATCTTAAAGATGCAAGTTTAATTGATGAATTCTTAAATACTTATAAGAAAAAAGGTTTAAATGAAAGTATAGTTGTTTTATACAAACGTGATAACTTCTTGAAAAAAGGGGATATTATAACTAAACTTTCATCGAAAACATTAGGTGTTAAAGACAATATAAAGAATTTTAATGATATTCAAGCCTTTTTAGATGAATATAATAAAAAAGGTTTAGCCGAAAAAATTACAATTTATTACACTAGAGATGGCAAAGAAATGAAAATTGAAGCAACACCATTTGTGGCTGTGAATAGTGTGGGAATTGGTAGTGGATGGTATTATGATGTTGATGGAGAAGTTAAAATCAAAGTTTTAAGTGATGGTTTGACACTTTCAAAAACAGGTAATCTAGCTGACAATAGCGAGTTGAAAGTTGGAGACGTAATTGTTGAGATAGCTGGAATAAAGAATCCTACATGGTCAGATATTAGAAAAGTATTTGATAATTTTGTTGGTGATTCTAAAGTTGAAGAAGAAAATTGGATAAAAGTTATCGTAAAAAGAACTATAGATAATGAAGATAAAGAAATTGAAGTTAAAATAAAACCTTATAGTCGAAGCCTTATTGAAGGCCAAACAGCTTTAGATGGTGAAAAACCAGAAATAACTTATGCTACAGTTAATCTAAGCCCAGATTCAAAGTTTTCAATTTTAAAGAGTATAGCATATTCTGGAAAAAGAACTTGGTCTTCATTTACATCAGTTATTGATACTTTGAAACTTTTATTTAAAGGTACAGTATCAATTAAAAATTTATCAGGTCCTATTGGAATCTTTTCAATTGCCGGACAAGCCCGTGAAGCGGGTTTCACGTACGTATTAAGTTTATTAGGGTTCTTGAGCGTTAACATTGGATTGTTGAATCTTTTCCCAATTCCAGCACTTGATGGAGGTAGACTTGTTTTCATAGCTTATGAAGCAATAACTAAGAAAAAACCTAACCCTAAAGTTGAGACAATTTTAATTACAGTTACATTAATATTATTATTTGGCTTAATGATTTTTGTAGCATTTGAAGATATTATTAGATTATTTTAGGAGAAATATATGAAACAATCACTATTATTTGCACCAACACTAAGAGATATGCCTAAAGAGGCAGAAGTTATAAGTCATAAAATACTTTTACGTGGCGGATATATGAAACAAAATGCTGCTGGCGTTTATACTTATCTACCACTTGGATATAAAGTTATAAAGAAAATAGAAAGCATAATTCGTGAAGAATTAGACAAAATCGGATGTAGTGAACTATTAATGCCATCATTACAAACTAAAGACTTATGGGTTGAAAGCGGAAGATGGGATAATTATGGTAAAGAATTAATGAGATTAAAAGATCGTCATGATCGTGAGTTCTGCTTAGGTCCAACTCATGAAGAAGTAATCACATCAATAGTACGTGATTATATAACAAGCTATAAAAAGTTACCATTAGCATTATATCAAATACAAACAAAATTCCGTGATGAATTTCGCCCTCGTTTTGGATTAATGCGTGGACGTGAATTCATTATGAAGGATTTATATACTTTTTCAGCAACTCAAGAAGATTTAGATGAATGGTATTTAAAAATACGTCAAGCATACATTAATATTCTAAATCGTTTAGAACTTCATTTTAGAATAGTTCATGCTGATAGTGGTAATATAGGTGGAAAAGTAAGTGAAGAATTTATGATATTATGTGATATTGGCGAAGATACTATTTGTTATAGTGATTCTTCAGACTATGCAAGTAACGTGGAGGTTGAAGATTTTCCTGATGGAAGTCCTTCTCCAGATGGCAAAGGAATCATAAAACATGCAAAAGGAATTGAAGCTGGACATATCTTTAAATTGGGCACTAAATATTCAGAGCCTATGAAAGCAATGTTCGTTGATAAAGATGGCAAAACAAAACCAATTATTATGGGATGCTATGGCATTGGTGTAAGTAGATTACTAATGGCTGCACTAGAGCAACATTATAATAATGATAAAGCAGTATGGCCAAGAGAAATCAGACCATTTGATGTTCATGTTTTACCACTTGATAAAAAAGGAACGGATAATTATAACTTAGCATTAGATATTTATGAGAAGTTAAAGAGCAAAGGGTTAGATGTTTTATTTGATGATCGTGACGAAAGTGCGGGAGTTAAGTTTAAAGATGCTGACTTAATCGGTATCAATAACAGAATAGTTGTTGGCCGTAAAGCTCAAGATGGAATTTTTGAATATAAAAATTTAAAAGATGATAAAGTAATTGAAGTAACACTTGAAGAGATTTTAAATATGAATTATTAGTTTTGAGGAGATTAATTGTTATGAAAGGTTTTAAAAATTGTAATATCTATGTAGAAGGCAAAGGGATTGTAAAAAGCAATCTTGAAGTGGAAAATGGGAAAATAGCTAGTTTTAACGCTGTTGACGGAGCTTTAGAACTTGATGATAAATATATTGTTGTTCCCGGATTTATTGATAGACATATTCATGGAGCTAATAACTCAGATTCGATGTATCCTACTTTAAAAGATATTCGTAATATTTGTGCAACTGTTGCAAGTGAAGGTGTAAGTACTTTCTTACCTACAACAATGACACAAACTGTTGAAAATATTTGTAAAGCATTAGAAAATATTGCTAATTATATTGAAACTGAAAATGATAAAGGTGCATATGTTTTAGGTATGCATTTAGAAGGACCTTTTATTTCTAAAAAACATAAAGGAGCACAAGTTGAATCTTGCATAATACCATGTTCTGTTGAAAAGTTTCAAATTTTTGAAAAAGCTAGTCATGGATATATAAAAGAAGTAACTATGGCATATGAAGAAAATGGTAAAGAACTTGCGAACTATTTACATAGTAAAGGTATTGTTGCATCTATAGGCCATACTGATGCAACATGTGCAGAGGTAATTGAAGCAAGTAAAAACGGTGTCACTTCAGCAACACATACATATAACGCCATGAAAGGGTTGCATCATCGTGAAGCAGGTACTGTTGGCGGTGTATTCTTATGCGATTCGATTTATTCAGAATTAATTTGTGATTTAGTTCACGTTTCAAGCGATGCAATTAAAGTTCTATATAAAATTAAAGGACAAGATAAAATCACTTTAATTACTGATGGAATTGAAGCAAAACATTTACCTGATGGAAAATACAAACTTGGTGGACAAGATGTATATGTAAAAGGGAAAGAAGCTCGCTTGGCAGATGGCACATTAGCTGGAAGTACATTAAAGATGAATGATGCAATTAGAAACATGCAAGGTGTAATTGGATTATCAATGGAAAAAGCTATTGACTTAGCAACAATTAACCCAGCGAGAGTGCTAGGAATAGATAATCAAAAAGGATCTATCGCTTTAGGAAAAGATGCTGATTTTGCTATTATTGATAAAGATTATAATGTATATATGACTGTAAGTAATGGTAGAGTAGTATTTGATAAACTAACAAAATAAATGTCACGAATAAGCCTTCTTATTAGTCTTTTATATAAAGGAGGAATAATCTTATGAAAAGATTTGTTAGCAAGATATTGGGAATTTTAATGTGTATGTTGCTACTATTTTTAATAGGGTGTAGTAGTGTAAAACCAGGATACTTAAAAGATGCAGAGTCAGGTTTTAAAGGAATTGATAGTGACCCAATGTTTTCTCTTGATGGATTTAATGATTTCACGGATAGTGCATCAACAGAAGATATAATAATGATTAATAACAAATACCCTCTTTATGAAGCAATTTATAATGCTAATATAAAAGCAGGTGTTTTAACGGGTAGTGTTGTTTTTGATAATGAGAATTATGAGTTTTGGAATAAACTTATTAGTAATAATCAAAATGGCAAAGGTTTATTTGAAGAATACGAAAATAAATATAGTTTTAATACAAAAAATAGAGTTCGTATTCAAGTGAAAAATGCTCCTAATGTTAGCGTGGAAATGACTGACGGCTCTTTTGCAACATTTACTGATGCTAATGGTTATGCATATTTATATCCTGAAAAAATAGAAGATAAATATGAAGTCTATATAACTTATAATGATGTAAATAAAGATAAAAAGAAAATCAAAGCAACAATAAAGAATGATGATGTCATATCATTAACAGATAAAACATATAAAAATGATGTGATTGAATTAATGTTCGTTATCGATACAACTGGTTCAATGGGTGATGAAATAAATTACTTAAAAGTTGAAATTGATGATGTAATAAGTGAGATACAAGAAAAAAATCCTAATACGATAATTAAATTGGCTTTACTTTTCTATCGTGATAAAGGCGATGAATACGTTACTCGATATTTTGATTTTACACAAGATATTCAGAAACAAAAGAATAATCTATCTAACCAAAATGCTAATGGTGGAGGCGACTTTGAGGAAGCAGTTTATAAAGCTTTAGGTGAAGCTGTAGACAAACAATGGTCATCGTCTTCAGAAACAAGAGTGTTGGTTCATGTTGCTGATGCTCCTAGTCATGATAACGAAGTTAAAGAATGGAATAAAAATGTACTTAAATTAACAAAAAAAGGAATTAAAGTTATTTCAGTAGCTTCAAGTGGAATAGATAAAAAAACTGAATATTTCTTTAGGTCACAGTCAATGATAACAGGCGGATGTTACGTTTATTTAACTGATGATTCTGGTGTTGGTGGAACTCACATAGAGGCAACAACTGAAGTTAAACCTGTAGTAGAATACCTAAATAAACTACTTATCAGATTAATTAATGGTTATCATACAGGAAACTATGGAACTGCGGAAAGTTATGATGGTTTATTGTCTGAAAGTGATTTACCAGAAGAAATGCCTCAGGATTTTAACTTTACATTTAAATGGGGTAATGAACTAACTTCTTCGTTTGACCTAAAAACAAAAAAACTTATTTTAAATAACGGTATTGATGAAGAAAGTATAAATTTAGATGTTACCGAAGAAGATGTAAAGAAAATCTATAAATTGCTTAGAATCGTTAATTTACAAAATGTAACTATCTCTGAAGAAAAAGCAGAACAAGCATTATATTTAAAGGTTACATATGGTGATGTGGAAAAGGAAGTATACTTTACGTATCCTAATAAGGTTATTAACAATAAAACAGATTATACATTCTATTTAATGTGTCGAGGAATTTATAATTATTTAATTAAGTCATATTTACAAAAAAATGTAAACTCAAATAACCTTCCTGAATGAAAATAGTGAGTACGTTTTCATGAAAATGAGTAAATGTTTTCATTAATCATTTGCATAAATAAGGTATATAATATTTATGCAAAGGAGGCGAGATGATGGAAACATTAGTATTTATAATTATAGTATTGGTGGCTTTTATTGGTGCAGTTGCAATAGCAAACAGTTCAAGAAATGGTTTTGATAATTCAGAATTAAAAGATGAAGAAAAAACACCTTGTACTATGGATGACTATACTTATGAATTAAAAACAAGAAAATAAGTAAGTCCAAAAAGAAATTACCTGTATAAAGCAGAATCAATATATATATTAAAGGTTAGTTTTTGCATATAATGTGCTTGCTAACTTTTTTCTTTTAATCTTTAAATAAATAAAATAATGTGATATAATATAAATGCAAATAATTAAGGAGTTATTATGGGAATATATATTTATATAGTACTTAAAGAAATAGTTTTAGTATCGATAATTATGATGATTGTTCGAGGAATTGTAAGAGATAAACATATAGTAACTAAAGGATTAGTGAGTTTTCTAGTATCACTTTGTTTATTTATTATTGGTGGAATATGTTTTGTAATTGATTGTATTATTAAAAAAACACCAATTATTGATAATATAGATAGTTTAGCTTTTATTATAACTGCTTTAATATATGTGATATTTTCAATAACTCAAATAGCTAAGAAGAATAAATTTGCTAGTAATGTAAAAAAGAAAATGGTTTATACTTATCATGAGAAAAATGAATATATATATGTTATATATAAATTCCAAGATTTTATATTTCTCACAAAAACTAGTCATAAAGGTGTTATAGTAAAACTAAAGAAACAAGAATTTGCTGACGATGCGATAAGCTCTCTAAATAATAAAATGAAAGTTAAAACTATAGGAAGCACAGAAAGATTGGGCATTGTTACTTGCAAAGGTGAGAAACGTGATGATGTTTATTATTGCTATTTGATAAATGTTGATAGTTTTGTAGCTAGTGAGAAACTTGAACAAATTAATGTTTATCGAATGAGTGATATAGAATGTGAAAAAATTGATAAATTCATTATTTTAAAGTTATTAATGGGTAATGAATTTGATGAAATTATGTAATAGACTATATAGGTAAAACTATATAGTTTTTATAAACAAAAAATAACAAATATACGTCATTACTATTGACAATAAATGTTGAAAATAGTATACTAATAGTACAATTTAGAGGTGATAAAATGTTTATTGATCGCTTAAAAACAAAATTTAACACTAATGAACCAATTTTTACAAATGAGATATTAGAAATGTTTAGTGAATATTCAAAAGCATATGTGTTTAGACTCATAAAAAAAGCTGAAAATGAAGGAGAAATTATAAACTTTGCCGCTGGTGTATATTATATTCCAACAAAAAGTATTATTGGTACTTCAACAATTACGGTGGAAGATGTGATTAACAAAAAATATATTGGTTATAAAGATGATGTGTATGGTGTGTATAGCGGATTGAATTTACAAAATATGTTTTCGATAACAACTCAAATGCCAAACACAATAGAAATTGTAAGCAATAATGAATCAATGAGATGCAGACAAATAATGATAGATGGGAGAACGATAATACTTCGAAAGTCACGATGCAAAATAGATAAAGCTAATGCACAGGCGTATACAATTTTGCAGCTACTTTCTGAAATAGAAATACCTACTGATTTAGATTATAGGGCAAAAGATTCGATTACTAAATACATGAGAGAAAATCAAATAACAAATGATGATTTGATATCTCTTGCTAAAGTTTTCCCGGCACAAACAACAAAGAAATTAATATATAGTGGAGTATTGAATGATTTTACACAAAGATAAAGATAAATTTGATATAGCAATAAAAACAGCAAGTAGGTATTTTAATGTTGCTCCGGCAATAATTGAAAAAGATTATTACGTAACTCTTATTTTATTGAAACTTACAGAACGAGTGCCCAATTTATTGTTTAAAGGTGGTACATCACTTTCGAAATGTTATAAGATTATAGATCGATTTTCTGAAGATATTGATATTACGCTTGATTCAGAACATCAATCACAGGGGAATAGAAAAAAAATAAAACAAACAATTATAGAAATATGTAAAGAACTCAGTGTCAATTTGTTGAATGAAGATGAAACAAGAAGCCGTAGAAATTATAATTGTTATAAAATTGATTATTGCCCAAGAAATAGATTATCGGAATTGAATCAGCAAATACTTATTGAAACTACTTTTATTGTCAAAGCGTTTCCTGATGAAGTAAAGAAAGCTTCATCTTTGATATATGATTATCTTAAAGCTATAGGTAATAATGAAGCGATAGTTAAATATGAGTTAGAACCATTTGAAATTCGTGTTCAAACACTAGATAGAACTTTGGTAGATAAAGTTTTTGCAGTATGTGATTATATGCTAGATAATAAAATGGAGAGAAAGTCAAGACATATTTATGATCTATTTCGTTTACTCACTGCCGTGAAATTAGATGGTAATCTCAAAACACTTATAAAAGAGGTGAGAGAAAATAGAAAACTAAATGCTAAGTGTTATTCTGCACAAGATGGAATGAATATTCAAGAGTTGCTTCAAAAAATGATAGACACAGCTTTCTTCAAAAAAGATTATGAAAAAAATACTCAAAAATTACTATCAAAAAATGTGACTTATGAAATGGCTATAAAGGCAATAGAAGTAATTGTTGCTAGTGGTGTATTTGATGAAGAGAACTAAAAATAGTTTTGAAAAACAAAACAAGAAAAAATGTCATTTTTAGCACTTAGCACTTGACAGTGCTAAAAAAAGTGATATAATAGTATCGTAATTATACAAAGGAGTGTGTAAATATGAGTGAAGTAAGACAATATAAAACAGAATCTAAAAGATTACTTGATCTAATGATTAATTCAATCTATACAAATAAGGAAATCTTTTTGCGTGAATTGATTTCTAATGCATCTGATGCCATTGATAAATATAATTATTTATCACTTACAAATGATAAATTAGATAAGACAAGAGATTATCAAATCTTTTTAGAAATTGATAAAGATAAGAAAACTTTATCAATTACTGATAATGGAATTGGTATGACTAAAGAAGAACTAATTGATAGTTTAGGTACAATTGCTAAAAGTGGTTCTTATGAATTCTTAAAGAAATTAGATGATAAAGATAAGACTGAAAAAGAAAAAATTGACATTATAGGTCAATTTGGTGTCGGCTTTTATTCATCTTATATGGTAAGTAGTAAAGTGGAAGTATATACAAAATCACCATTTAGTGAAAAAGGATATATGTTCTCATCAACTGGTACAGAAGATTATACGATTGATGAATGTGAAAATTTACCAGAAGGAACAAAGATTGTTTTGTATATAAAAGATGATACAGAAGAAGAAAAATATTCAGATTATTTAAATGAATATCGAATTAAAACTCTAGTTAAGAAATATTCAGATTATATTAGATATCCAATCAAAATGGAAGTAACTAAATTTGTTCCAAAGAAAGATGAAAATGGAAAAGAAATTGAAAATGAGACAGTTGAAGAAAAAACTATTGAAACTCTTAATTCTCAATTACCAATTTGGAAGAAAAAGAAAAATGAAGTTACTGATGAAGAATTAAATGAATTCTATAAGAATAAATATTATGATTATCAAGATCCATTAACAAATATCTTTATAAATGTTGAAGGTGCATTAAATTATACTGCTTTAATATTTATACCTAAGAAAGCCCCATATAATTTGTATTCTGAGAATTATGAAAAAGGATTGCAATTATATACAAAAGGTGTTTTCATAATGGATAAATGTAAGGATTTAGTGCCTGATTATTTCAGATTTGTGAAAGGTTTAGTCGATTCTAATGATTTATCGTTAAACATTAGTCGTGAAATTCTTCAACAAAATTCAGTCTTGAAAAAGATTGCATCTAACATAGAAAAGAAGATAGCTTCTAAACTAGAAAGTATGCTTAAAAATGATCGTAAGTTATATGAAGAATTCTTTGAAAATTATGGTGTTAATTTAAAATATGGTATTTACGATAAATATGGCTTGAAGAAAGAATTATTGCAAGATTTAATTCTATTCAAATCTGTTAAGAGTGAAGGATATATTACCTTAAATGAATATGTTGAAAAGATGGTCGAAGGACAAGAATGTATTTATTATGCTAGTGGAAAGACAAAAGAAGCAGTTGAAGCAATGCCACAAATGGATAGAATCAAAGGTAAAGGATACGATGTATTGATTTGTGAAGATGATATCGATGAATTCATGTTACAAGTTATGACATCATATAAAGAAAAAATGTTTAAATCAGTTAATCAAGGTGATGCTGATGCGTTAGACAAAGAGGAAGAAGATAAACTAAAAGAACTTCAAGAAGACAAGAAGTCAATGTTAGAAAAAATTAAAGAAATTCTAGCTGATGAAGTAAGTGATGTAGTTATCTCTCGTCGTTTGACTGATTCTCCTGTATGCTTAGTAAGTACAGATGGATTATCGTTTGAAATGCAAAAAGTAATGGAAAAGATTCCAACAAGTAAAAACTTAAAAGCTGATAAGGTATTAGAAATTAATCCAAATCATAAGTTGTTTGAGACATTGGAAAATCTATATAATGATAATGATCCAAGTTTGTCAGATTATGTAAAACTATTATATGACCAAGCTCTTTTAATTGAAGGATTCCCAATCAAAGATCCAGTGGAATTTTCAAAGAAAATGTGCAATTTGATGATTAATTGCAAGAAATATTAATCTAGTAAAAATAAGTTCATACACTTGTGATATTCAGTGTATGAACTTTTTAAATTGGCAAATAAATAAAAAGGCCTATATTTGTGTAGGCCTATTTTTCGTATAGAGGGAATTCTTTAGTTAACTCTAAAACGCTATGCTTAATTTTATTTAATTTTATATCATTATCTTTATTCTTTAAAGCATTATCAATAAAAGATGCAATTTTAATCATTTCTTTTTCTTTCATGCCTCTAGTAGTCACACTTGCAGTTCCAATTCTTAAACCACTTGTTACAAAAGGTTTTTCATCATCAAAAGGAACTGTATTCTTGTTACATGTAATGCCAACTTTATCAAGAATGATTTCTCCTTCTTTACCAGTTATGCCGAGTGATTTTTTAACATTTACGATTAATAAGTGATTCTCTGTTCTGTTAGAAACTAAAGTGTAACCTAATCGTTTTAATTCATCTGCTAATGCTTTGCAGTTGGCAATGATTTGTTTTTGGTATGTAACGAATTCAGGGCTTAATGCTTCTTTAAAGCATACAGCTTTTGCCGCAATCACATGCATTAATGGTCCTCCTTGAACTCCAGGGAAAACAGCTTTGTTAATTTTTTTAGAAAGCTCCTCATCGTTTGTTAGGATCATTCCGCCACGAGGTCCACGCAATGTTTTATGAGTTGTTGTTGTGACGATATCTGCATACTCTAATGGATTTGGATGTAATCCTGCAGCTACTAAACCAGCGATATGAGCCATATCTATCATAAGATAAGCACCTACCTTATCAGCAATTTCACGATATCTCTTAAAGTCAATAACTAAAGGGTATGCACTAGCTCCACCAACGATTAGTTTAGGTTTTTCCTTAATTGCTAATTCTTCCAAAGCATTATAATCAATTTCTTCAGTTTCTTTATTTAGATAGTAAGGTATAAATTTATAATCTACTCCTGAAAAGCTTAGAGCGCTACCATGTGTTAAATGACCTCCTTGGTCTAGAGCCATTCCAAGAACTTTATCTCCATTATTTAATATAGCACGATATGCTGCCATATTAGCTTGTGAGCCAGAATGGGGCTGAACATTAACAAATTTAGCGTTAAAAAGCTTTTTTGCTCTTTCAATAGCTAGTGATTCTATTCCGTCAACAAATTCACAGCCACCATAATATCTTTTTCCAGGATATCCTTCTGCATATTTATTTGTGAGAATTGAACCTTGTGCTTCTAAAACTTCTTCAGAAACAAAGTTTTCAGATGCAATTAATTCAATATTGTGCTCCTGTCTTTTTTTCTCTTGCTCTATTAATGAATAAATTTCATAGTCTTTTTCTTTAAGCATTAATGTAACCTCCTTATGATAATAATAATCATATTATATCACTTTTATAAATAAAAATAAATGGTAAATATTTTTTTAAAAATGTGACATACTATAATTAGGTGTTAATATGAAAAAAATATATAAATTTGGATATATTACAGGTTGGTTTGTTTTACTCTTAATATTATTTTTTATTTTTTCAATGTTTATATCTATAACAAGACTAAGGCTTATAGATATAATTTTTTGTGTAATTGTAATAATATTAGGCTTGAAGTATTATATAAAATATACATTATTTTATTATTCATTTTATGTTAAAGATGAAGTTTTGTTTATATATCAGAAACACAAACTATGTTATCAAATATCACTAGCAAGCATAAAAATTGAACAAGGGGCCTTTAAGCATGAACAAAAGCTTACCTTTGCAATTAATAATTGTTTACATGAATATACAATAGACTATGATAATGAATTATGCCAAAGTGCTAATACGAAAAATTATCGTAAGTGGTGGTATATAGTTTATATGCTAGCAACATTACTGATTGTAGCAGCTACTATATATGCAATTATTAATAAATAATTTATTTGGGACTTTATATAGTCCATTTTTTAATTTGTGCATATTTTAATATAGAGGTGTAAAAAATGGACGTGTTATATAATTTGAATCCTGTATTATTAGCTTTTATAGCCACAATTTTTACTTATATTATAACTGCTTTGGGTGCAGCATTAGTTTTCGTTTTTAAAAATGTAAATAAAAAAGTATTAGATGTTATGTTAGGACTAGCAAGTGGTATAATGATTGCCGCATCATTTTGGTCTTTGATTTTACCAGCAATTTCATTATGTGAGGAGATGGGTAAAGTTCCATACATAATTCCTTCAATAGGTTTCTTATGCGGAGGATTATTTATAATTTTATCAGATATAATTTTAGAAAAATGTGTGAAAATTGATGAAAAGAAGAAGAGAAGCATTCTTTTATCTTCAGCAGTTACTCTTCACAATATTCCTGAGGGAATGGCTATTGGAGTAGCATTTGGTGCCCTTGCTTTTTCTACTGACCAAAGTGGATTGTTAGCAGCTTCGCTTTTAGCCTTAGGAATTGGAATTCAAAACTTTCCTGAAGGAGTTTGTGTAGCTATGCCTCTAAGAAAAAATGGAGAAACGAGAATGAAATCATTTTTTGTAGGACAAGCTTCAGGAATTGTTGAACCTATAGCAGGTGTGATTGGTGCTTTATTTGCGATTACAGTAAGAAATATATTACCTTATCTTTTAACATTTTCGGCAGGAGCAATGATAGCAGTGGTTTGCTCAGAACTGATTCCCGATGCATTTAAGGATAATAAGATACTGGCAAGTTTAGGAGTTATTTTAGGGTTTATTATTATGATGGTTTTAGACATAGCGTTTGGGTAGAAATAATTAAGATGTTAAAAATATATTCTTTAGAGAATATATTTTTCTTTACAAAAATCTATTTTGTGATATAATATTAATTAGTTTTAAAACTAATTAATAGGAGAGCAAAATATGGAAAATAATGAAAAAAATATTATCATGCTTATGCATGATATATCCAAAATGTTTCATTTAGAAATGAAAAAAAGAACTAATGAAGATAGTAAAATGGTAACTTATAGACCTATTCTGCATATGTTAATTCATCATGATGGTTGTAATCAATTAGATGTTGCTAAGTTTACAATGCTTAAAGCTCCTACGATAAGTATTACTTTAAAAAATATGGAGTTTGATGGATTAATTAGAAAAGAATGCGATAAAGATGATAAACGAAATGTTAAAATATTTCTAACAGAAAAGGGAAAAGAGCAAAATGAGAAAATGAGATTAGTATGTGATAATCTAAAAGATGATATTCTAGCAGGAATAGATAAAAATAAACAAGAAGAAGTAAAGATAGTTTTACTAAAAATCATAAGTAATTTGGAGGCTTTAAAATGAAAAAAATGTTAAAGTATATTAAACCATATTGGTATTTTGCATTACTAGCCCCTTTATTTATGGTTGGTGAAGTAATTGCAGATTTGTTTCAGCCAGACTTTATGTCTAGAATAGTAGATAATGGAATTTTAAATGAAGCCCTTACGATAAATGAGAAAATTAAAGTAGTTCTTGAAAACGGAGTATTCATGATTTTACTGCTTGTTTTAGGGGGTTTAGCTGGAGTTCTTTCAGCTGCTTGTGCTTCTGCGTGTGCTAATAACTTTGGGAATGATTTAAGAAAAGATGTATTTTCAAAAATAGTTAATCTTTCTTTCGAACAAACAGATAAGTTTACGACTGGTTCGTTGATTACAAGAATAACAAATGATATTACTCAAATTCAAGATTTTGTTTCTATGGCTGTGAGAATGTTCATTAGGTCGTTAACAATGTTTGTTGGTGGTATGATTTTTATGTTTCTAGTAAGTCCGTCTTTTGGAATTATTCTAGCAATTTGTTTACCATTTGAATTAATAACTATAATAGTAATTCTCAAAAAGGTAATTCCTTTATTTTCTAAGGTTCAAGATAAAATAGATAAGGTAAATTCTGTCGTTCAAGAAAATGTTAACGGAGCTCGTGTTGTAAAGGCATTTACAGGTGAAGAAAAAGAAATGAAAAGATTTGATGAAGCTAATAGAGATTTAGCTGATAATAGTTACAAAGTATTCAAAATAATTTCTTTTATGAATCCAGTTATGACAATATTCTTATATGGAATTAGTATTGCCATAATCTATTTTGGCGGTATAGAAATCCATCATAATATAAATCTAATTTTGGCTGGTGATGCAAATGCATTTAGCGTTGGTGATGTTATGAAAGCTGTGACATATGTATCTATGATTTTAATGTCAGTTATGCAACTTGCAATGATATCACAACAGATAACAAGAGCTAAAGTTTCTTCAGATAGAATTGTAGAAGTACTTGATAGCAAGCCTGTTATTGAATCATCTAATGAATCAATTATGAAAACAAAAACAAAGGGAACTGTAGAATTTAAAAATGTTTCTTTCAACTATCCTAACTTTTCTGATGAAAAAGTGTTGGATAATATATCTCTTAAAATTAACGAGGGTGAGACGTTGGCAATTTTAGGAGCTACTGGATCTGGAAAAACAACGATTGTAAATTTAATTCCTCGTTTTTACAATACAACTAGTGGTGAAGTGTTAGTTGATGGCGTTAATGTTAATAAATATAATCTAATGGATTTAAGAAATCGCGTTACTAGTGTTCTTCAAAAAACAGAACTATTTAGTGGTACGATTGAAGATAATATAAAATGGGGTAAAAAAGATGCTACTTTAGAAGAGGTTAAGAATGTTTGTAAAATAAGTCAAGCAGATGGTTTTATTGAGGAATTTAATAATGGCTATGAAACAATAATTGGCGAGAAAGGTTCATCACTTTCAGGAGGTCAAAAGCAAAGATTAGCAATCGCTAGAGCTTTGATTAGAAAACCAGAAATATTAATCTTTGATGACTCAACAAGTGCATTAGACTTAGAAACTGAAGCTAAGTTATACAAAGCCTTAAGAGAAAATTTAGGGCAAACAACAGTTATACTAATTGCCCAAAGAGTAGCAAGTGCTAAAAATGCGGATCGAATTGCCATAATTGATAAAGGTAAATTGGTTGCTTGTGATACTCATGACAGTTTGATGGAGTCATGTGACATATATATTGATATATATAATTCACAACTAAAGAGAGGTGAAGAAAATGAATAATCAAAGAAAACCTCAAGGAGTACCTATGGGTCGTGGACCTATACGTGGAGCGATGATAGTTGAAAAACCTAAAAATGGGAAACAAACGTTTAAAAAGCTTTTGAAATATATAGGCTCAAGTAAAAAGGTATTTATAATTCTTTTGGTTCTAACATTTTTAGTTAGTATATTATCATTAGTTGGTCCATCATTACAAGGTGATGCAATGGGTTCAATAACAATAACAAAAGATAATCCAGAAGTTAATTGGGAATCATTATTATTGCTATTAATAGCAATGGTAATAGTTTATACATTACAAGCTGCCTTTACTTATTTTCAAAGTCTCTTCTCAGCAAAATTATCACAAGAGATGATTGTAAAACTAAGAAATGATTTATTTGGACATATTTCAAAATTACCAATTTCTTATGTTGATACACATCAACATGGAGATATAATGAGTAGAATGACAAATGATGTTGATAAAATTAGTACAACAATATCTAGTTCAATATCAAGTTTATTTTCAGGAATCTTAACAATTGTTGGTGTTCTAGCAATAACTTTATATCTAAATTGGTTTTTAACACTTGTTAGTATGGCATCTGTAGTCCTCACAATTATTGTTGTTAAATATTTATCAAAAGCAATGAGAAAGTATTTTAAAAAACAACAAGATCTGTTGGGAATCTTAAATGGACACTCAGAAGAAACAATTACGGGATATAAAACTGTTATAGCATATTCACAAGAAAAGGAAGCTATGGATAAGTTTAATAAAATAAGTACTGATTTGAAAAATGTTGGTATAAAATCACAAATTCTTGGTGGAGTAATGGGACCACTTATGAATATCATAAATAACATTGGATTCCTTATTGTTTGTGGCGTAGGAGGATATTTAGCAGCTACATCATCTACATTAGGTGGATGGGGAATAGTGGGTTATACAATTACAATATCAACTTTATCTAAATTTATTTTATATTCGAAAAAATTTTCAAGACCTATAAATGAGATTGCAAACCTTTGGTCTCAAGTACAATCGTCAATGGCAGCTGCAGAACGTGTTTTCGAAATAATGGATTTACCATTAGAAGTTGATGAAGGAACAAAGCATATGACAGACATAAAGGGTAATATAAAGTTTGAAAATATTCATTTTTCATACGTTGAAGGAGAAGAAGTTCTTAAAGGTTTCAACTTAAGCGTAAAACCAGGACAAAAAATAGCAATTGTTGGAGCCACAGGATCCGGAAAAACTACTGTGGTAAATCTATTGATGAGATTTTATGATCCTCAAGAAGGAGAAATAACTATTGATGGAATCAATATAAATGATATACCTAAACAAGAATTGAGAAAAAACATATCAATAGTTTTGCAAGATGCTGTTTTGTTTGAAACAACAATTAAAGAAAACATAAAATATGGTAATGAAAATGCTAGTGATGACGAAGTTAAGAATAGTGCAGAAATGAGCAATGCAAGTTATTTTATCGAAAGACTTCCACAGAAATATGAAACATATTTAAGTGAGTCAGGTAGTAATCTTAGTCAAGGTCAAAGACAACTATTAACAATTGCGAGAACAATTCTTGCTGATCCTAAAATACTAATATTAGATGAAGCAACTTCAAGTGTTGACACAAGAACTGAGAAAAACATTCAAGATGCTATGGTAAAACTTATGAAAAATAGAACAAGTTTAATCATTGCTCACAGATTATCAACAATTCAAGATGCAGATATTATAATAGTAGTTGATGATGGTAAAGTTGTTGAAAAGGGAAATCATAAAGAACTATTGAATCAAAAAGGAAAGTATTATAACTTGTATCAAACTCAGTTTGCAGGTAATCAAATATAAGAGGTTTTATGCCTCTTTTTTTGATAAAAATAATTTTAGAAGTTGAATATTTATTAAAATAGTATTATAATAAATGTATTAAAACTTTAGGAGGTTGTTATGAACAAAAAAAATAACTACGAAAAATCAAAAAAAGTTTTGAGAACAATTGGATTGACTATGTCAATATCAGGTTTAATATGTATTATAATAGGTATGATTGACTTCTTTTCATCAATTAATCGTGGAGTCCCAAAGCTATTTTTCCTTTTATTTATAGGATTACCTCTATTTGGCATTGGCTTGGGATTAACAATAATGTCATATGCTGATAAAATACATAAATATGCGGCATCGCAGGTTATGCCAACAATAAAAGAATCTGTGAACTATGTCATGGGTGATAATAGCATATGCCCAAAATGTGGTGAAAAGAATGAAAAAGGATCTTTATATTGTAATAAATGTGGTGAACCTTTAAAGAGAATATGCCCAAAGTGTGGCGAAGAAATTCCTTTTGATTCTAATTATTGTAATAAATGCGGATCAAAAATATGTTAGTATTAATAGGACCAAGTGCTTCAGGAAAAACTGAAGTAGCAAATATTTTAATAAAAAAATATAATTTGAAAAGAATGGTTACTTGTACAACAAGGCCAATGAGACAGAATGAAATAAATGGAATATCTTATAACTTTATATCTATTGAAGAATTCTTAAAATTAAAAGAAGCAGATGAATTTGTGGAAACTGTTCTTTATAATGATAATTATTATGGAACATTAAAGAAAGATGTTTCTAATGATAAGATTGTTATACTAGAGCCTAATGGATACAATGAATTTAAGAAAAAAATGCCAAATGAAATTTGTTCCTTTTATTTAGAAACAAGTGAATGCTTACGAGAAAAAAGAATGATTGAAAGAAAAGATAGAAAAGATGATATCAAAAAGAGAATTACAAATGATCGTGAATCATTTGGGAATGTCTCACAAGTAGATTACGTGATCAAAAATGAAAATATAACTCTTGAAGAGTTAGCAGATAAAATATATAACATTTATAAGGAGAAAAAAATGAAAGTATTGGTAGAAACATCAGCACGTCATGTGCATTTAACAGAAGAAACATTTAAAATCTTATTTGGAGAAAATGCAGAACTAACAGTTAAGAAATATTTATCTCAACCTGGACAATTTGCATCTGAACAAAGAATTAATGTTATTGGTCCAAAGAAAGCAATTGCTAATGTGTCAATTTTAGGACCTTTTAGAAAGGCAAATCAAGTTGAACTTTCAGCAACTGATGCTCGTTCAATTGGCCTTCCAGTTGTTATTAGAGAATCAGGAGACATCAAAGGTACTCCAGGATGTATTTTAGAAGGACCTTGTGGAAAAGTTGAATTAACAGAAGGTGTTATTGTTGCGAAAAGACATATTCATATGACAAGCAAAGATGCTTTAGAAAATGGATTTGTAGATAAACAAATCGTAAGTGTTAAAATTGAAAATGGTGTTCGCTCAACAATTTTTGGTGATGTTGTTGTTAGAGTAAGAGATGATTTCGCTTTAGCAATGCATATTGATACAGATGAATCTAATGCAGCTGCTTTAGAACCTGGATATATGGCAGAAGTAATAAAATAAATATGACAAACGTTTTGATAGAAATACCAAAACGTTTTTAAGAATCATAAAAGGAGGAGTACACATAATGATTAAAATTACAAGAGCATGTTCATCAAATTTTTATGAAATGAATAGAGTTTCTAACGATGTTTGCTTAGAAGATGGATTTTATAAACCATTAACACTCGAAAACTATAAATCAAAATTAGAATCCATACCTGGATTTTCATATGATGGTGTTTTCTTAGCTTATGATGATGAAACGCTAGTTGGTTTTGGTATAGGAATTCTAAAAGGAAATCATGTAGGTGCTATAAACTCAATACTTGTAAAAAAAGAATATCGTGATAAAGGAATTGGAACACAAATACTTGAAAATATTGAAAAATATTTTCAAGAAAAAGGATGTAATGTCAGCCTTGCATATGGTTATTTACCTTCTTGTTATGCATGGTATGTACCACGTACTGATAAGCATGATCATCCATGTGCTCCAGGAATAAGAATTAATAGCAATGAGTATTTCTTCTTATTACATCACAAATATGAAATTAGTGGTATTCAAGATGCTTTTCATTTGAATTTAAGTGAATATGAAATATCAGATAAAATAAAAACAATATTGGATGAAAATGCTAAAAAAGGAATTACTATTGAATTATATGATAAAGAAAAACATTCAGGTTTAGAGGAATTTTATAAAGAATTAAATATCTATGATTTTGAAAAAGTAATTAGAGCCAACCTAGAATTAGAAAAACCATATCCATTTTTAGTTGTTGTTCAAGATGGTAAGGTAAAAGGTTGGACGGGGGCAATGTGGAATGAAGAAAGTGGACGAGGACATTTTGATGGAATTGCGATTTTAGAATCTGTAAGAGGAGGAGGCCTTGGAAAAGCTTTATTCTCTCTATTAGCTTACTATTCAAAAAATAACGGAGCTAAATTCATGACATTTTACACAGGACAAACTAATTATGCTCGATATATCTATATGGGCGCAGGATTTAAAATTGTACAATCGTTTGCGATTATGCGTAAGGAATTGAAATAAAAAATTAATAAAAAAGACTAGTTTAACACATTTAAATGTATTCTAGTCTTTTAATATTTTAAATACAAAACTTTATTGAAATGAGCAAATATATTTAAGAAAAAAGTCAAGTTAAATGATATATAATCAACTTGACTTTTAATTTATTAATTATTTGGATAAAAGATTGTTTTAATTCTTTTGCTAACAATCATTGCAATTACCATTTTAATAATATCAGGAACAATAAAAGGTATGATAACAGCAAATAATGCTTTTGAAAGAGTATAAGGAGCTTTATAGATAAACATAAACCAAACTAGTCCTATTATGTAACAAATAATTAGACCTAATAATGAAATAAGGACTTGGTATATATAGTTTTTTACTTTGGTTTCGTTATTATTTTTTATAGATAAAACATTTATAATAACTACCATTGGAATAAATCCTATTAAGAAGCCTCCTGTTGAGCCTAGAAAATAACTCAAGCCACTATTAAAAGAACTAAATACAGGAACACCAATTATACCTAAAACAAGGTATATGACAACAACACATAGTGCACTCTTTAATTTAAGTGTATATGCGATAATAAATATCATAAACGTTTGTAACGTAAATGGTACTATTGAGGGAATCGATATCCATGAGAATATCGTTAAAAGAGCTATATATATAGCGATAATAACTATTTCTTTGATTACTTTGTTTTTCATATACTATAATTATACTAATATTTAAAAATAAGTCAATAGAACAAAAACTAAGGAGATAGATGAAAATGTTTTACAAGAACAAAAGAAATAAAGAACAATTGAAAAAAAACACAAATAATGATATAATATATCATTAGGGTAAAGTATTATGAGTGTATTAGAAGTAAAGAATTTAAAATTTGGATATTTAGATGAAATCCTACTAAATGGAGTTGATTTTCGATTATTAAATGAAGATCATATAGGTCTAGTTGGTGCAAATGGCTGTGGGAAGTCAACTTTTATGAATTTAATAGCCCATAGATTAATTCCAGATAGTGGAGAAATAGTATGGGATAAAAATATATCTTTTAGCTATTTAGATCAACACTTAAAAGTAGATAATGATGTTACGATTGCTGATTATTTATATAAAGTTTATGAAAATTTATATGATAAAGAAGAAGAAATGAATAATTTGTATACCTCATTAGAAAGTGCTTCTGTCGATAAATATGATAAAATACTTAATAAAGCATATAATATTCAAGAATATTTAGAAAACAATAATTTTTATATGATTAAATCTAAAATTTCTAATGTTATTAATGGTTTAGGGATTGATAGCGATGGTAAGCGAAAACTAAGAGATTTAAGTAGTGGTCAAAGAGGTAAGGTTTTTCTTGGTAAAATGCTTCTTGAGGAAAGCGATGTTTTATTATTAGATGAGCCAACCAATTTTTTAGATGTAAAACATGTGGAATGGTTGACAAAGTTTTTAGTTGATTATAAACATCCATTTATAGTTATTTCTCATAATACTGATTTTCTTAATGGAATATGTAATGTAATATGTTCTTTAGAAAATAAAACTATAAAGAGATATAAAGGCAATTATGATGCTTTCTTAAAATTGCGCGAAGAATATTTAAAAGAATATGAAGCTAATTATGAAAGCCAACAAAAATATATTAAAAAAACTGAAGAGTTTATTCAAAAAAATATTGTACGTGCTTCAACAACAAAACGTGCTCAAAGTAGACAAAAAGAATTAGATAAAGTTGTTAGATTAGAAAAACCTACTTCTGAAAAAAAGATTATTTTTAATTTCCCATTTACTAATTCGTTTAATTTAAATCCATTAGAAACAAAAAAACTTGTAATTGGTTATGATAAACCTCTTTTAGCACCAATTAATATTACAATAGCATATGGTGAAAAAATAGTCATAACTGGGGCTAATGGAGTTGGTAAATCTACGTTTTTAAAGACAATACTTGGATTAATTAAGCCTATATCTGGGTCAATTAAATTAGCAAGTTTTAATAAAATATTATATTATGAACAAGAATACAAAGGAAAAATGGAAATAACTCCACTAGAGTATTTTAAAGAACTATATCCTTTGGTATTAGATAGTAAAATAAGAACTATTTTGGGTAAGGTTGGCATAACAGGTGATTTAGCGATTAAACCTCTTAAAGAATTATCTGGAGGTGAATTAACTAAAGTTCGTTTTGCTCGACTTATGCAAGAAGCATCAAATTTGCTGATTCTTGATGAACCAACAAATCACTTAGATAAAAACGCTAAACAGGCTTTATTTAAAGCTATTAGTGAGTATCCAGGAACAGTAATGATTGTTTCTCATGAAAAAGAATTCTACAAAAATTTAAAAATGAAAGAAATTAATTTTAGTAAGGTATAAAATATGAATATTAGAAATGTTGCAATTATAGCCCATGTTGACCATGGCAAAACTACTTTAGTAGACCAATTATTAAAAAAATCAGAAACATTACAAGCTCGTGAGAATATAGAAGAACGTGCAATGGATAGCAATGATTTAGAGCGTGAAAGAGGAATTACAATACTAGCTAAGAATACAGCTTTAAAATATAAAGGATATAAAATTAATGTTCTTGATACTCCAGGACATGCTGATTTCTCTGGAGAAGTTGAGAGAATTATGAAAATGGTTGATGGTGTGTTATTAGTTGTTGATGCATATGAAGGTGTTATGCCGCAAACTCGATTTGTATTAAAAGAAGCATTAGCAAACAATTTAATACCAATAGTTGTTGTTAATAAAATAGATAAAGATTCAGCAAGACCTAAGGAAGTTGTTGATGAAATATTAGAATTATTTATTGAATTAGGTGCAACTGATGAACAAATTGAATTCCCAGTTGTTTATTGTAGTGCAACTCATGGAACAAGTAGCTTAGATCCTGATATTACAACTCAAAAAGAAACAATGAATCCTATTTTAGATTTAATTATTGAACACATTCCCGCACCTAATGTATCAAAAGAAGGATATTTGCAATTCCAAGGTGCATTACTTGACTACAATGATTATGTAGGTAGAATGGCAATTGGACGTATCGCTCGTGGAATAATGAAACAAAATGAAATGGTTTCATGCATGCGTAGAGATGGATCAATCGTTCAATTTAGAATTCAAAAATTATATAGTTTTTTAGGTTTACATCGTAATGAAGTAACTGAAGCTGAAGCTGGTGATATCGTTGCGGTAGCTGGACTTCCTGATATTTTCGTTGGAGAAACCATTTGTAATATTGGACACGAAGAAGCACTACCTCCAATTAAGGTTAGTGAACCAACTGTAGAAATGTATTTTAGTACAAATAACTCTCCTTTTTCAGGAAAAGAAGGTAAGTTCGTAACAAGTACAAAGTTAGAAGATCGTTTATATCGTGAAACTCAAAGAGACGTAAGTTTAAGAGTTCGTAAGATTGGTACACATGATGAATGGGTTGTCTGTGGAAGAGGAGAATTACATTTAAGTATTTTAATTGAAAATATGCGTCGTGAAGGTTTTGAATTCCAAGTATCTAAACCTAAACCAATCTTAAAAGAAATTGATGGTGTAACTTGTGAACCATATGAATATGTACAAATTGATGTTCCTAATGAATACTCTGGACCTGTAATCGAATTAATGGGTAGACGTGGAGGAAACTTAGAAACAATGGAAAACGGCGAAACTCAAGCTAGAATTATATATAATATGCCATCACGTGGATTAATCAGTATTTCGACTGACTTTATGACATCTACAAAAGGTTATGGGACATTATCACATATTTTCTTAGATTATAGACCAATGGAATCAATAAATGTTGGTGAGAGAAAATTAGGAGTTTTGGTTGCTACAAACACGGGTAAAACTACAGCTTATGGTATTGGTCAAATAGAAGATCGTGGAGTCTTATTTGTGGAACCTAATACGGATGTTTACGAAGGTGAAATTGTTGGTGAATGCAATAAAGATGAAGATTTAGCTGTTAATGTTATTAAAGCAAAACAAATGACTAATCAACGTTCAGCAACCAAAGATACAACAGTCGTTCTAAAAAGACCTCGTCAGATGAGTCTAGAAGCTTGTTTAGAGTATATTAACGAAGACGAATTGGTGGAAATAACACCACGTAATATCCGTTTACGTAAAAAGATTTTGAACACTGAAGAACGTAAAAAATACGACAGTAAGAAAAAGGCTAAATAATGGATATTGTCGTTGTAAGCGATACACATGGGTACACAGGATTTATTGAAAAGTTAGTCAAAAAACATTCTAATGCTTATATGTATTTACATGCTGGAGATAGTTGTTTAAGAGAAGAAGAATTATATCCATTTGAAACTGTAAAAGGTAATTGTGATTATTATATAAATAATAGGATAAAACTAGTAAATATATATGGAATTAAAATATTAATGTTTCATGGCGATGGATTTATTCTTGATTTAGACATGTTAGTTAATTATGCAAAGAACTACGATGCCCAAATATTAATACATGGACATACACATATACCTTATGTGAATTATGTAAATGGTGTTCATATAATATGTCCGGGTAGCGTGTATTTACCACGAGTTACCGGTCCTACGTACGCACTAATACATATTAATAGTGCTGATGATATAAAAGTGGAGATTATAAATTATGAAAATAGACAATAAAAAAGTAGACTTATTTTATGATTTAGTTGATAGTGCTTGTATGACATATTATGAAGACATAAAAAGAGATTATTTAGAAGGATTTATTTCTTTTGCTGATGCTCTCATAAATGGATTAAATGATTCGAAATTATCAAATAAAGCGATAAAGAAATTAAATGATTTAATTGATAAAATCGAAAAAGAAGAGTTTCTAAATGAAGAAGTTCGCTTAGCATCAGAATTAGTATTTATAAAGGGCTTTAAAAACAAAAATATGTCTTTAGATTTTTTAACACCTGATGCTATTAATTACATATTCTCTTTTGTTTGTAATACAATTATTTCTCATAATTACCAAAATAAAAAAGTAACTATAATGGATACGATTTTGGGAGCAGGAAATCTCTTACAAACTATAATAAATAATGCGAAAACAGAAGTTTGTGGGATTGGAATCGAAAAAGATGAATTATTAGCACGTCTTGCAAAAAGTTTATCTGAGATAATAGATAATGATATAATAGTTAATTTAAATGATGCCAAAAATGCAAACAACAGTCTTGCTGAAATAATTGTTGGAGATTTTGGCGAAAGTAAAGAAATATATGATATAATATTAAAGAGATTAGATAATTTACAAGAAAAAGGATATTTTGTATATCTAATTAATAATGATTTCTTTATTAATGTACCTAAGAACTTTAGAGAAGATTTGGTTAGTAGAAGCACACTACTAGGTTTAATTGTTTTACCTCAAAAATTTGTTTCTAAGGGACATATTGGTAAAAGCATAATTATCGGTAAAAAAGAAATTTTAAAAGATTATCAGATGTCTGTAATTACAATAAATGATGATCTATCAGAAAACAATATGGAAATTGTTATGAATAAAATTAATAAAATGTTTGAATAAAAGGAGAAAATATTATGCGTAAAATTATGGCTGTAAATGCAGGAAGTTCTTCACTAAAATTTCAATTGTTAGAAATGCCTGCTGAAAAACTAATTGTAAGTGGTAACGTAGAAAGCATAGGCTTTAATGGTAAAGGTCATGTAACTTTTAAAGTTGATGGCAAAAAAATTATAGATAAAGATGTTAAAGCAGATGATCATGCTGAAGCAGTTGAAATAGTCTTAAATGGTTTGATTGAAAAGAATTTAATTAAATCATTTGATGAAATTAGTGGCGTTGGACATCGTATTGTCCAAGGTGGACCTTATTTTACTGGCTCATGTGTAGCTACTGAAGATGTAATCAACAAAATAGAAGAACTTATTCCACTAGCTCCTTTACACAATGGAGCTCACTTAACAGGTATAAGAGCATTCCAAAAAGTATTAAAAGATGTTCCTAATGTAGTTGTTTTTGATACTTCATTCCATCAAACAATGCCAGAAACATCATACTTATATGGAACACCATTAGAATGGGCTACAAAATATAAGTGCAGAAAATATGGTGCCCATGGTACAAGTCATGAATATGTTGCTCATGAGTGTGCAAAGATGATGAGTAAACCTATTGAAGATTTGAAGATTATTACATGCCATATTGGCAATGGCGCATCAATAACTGCTGTTAAAGGAGGAAAATGTATTGATACATCAATGGGCTTAACTCCACTAGATGGTTTTCCAATGGGTACTAGATCTGGTAATTTAGATCCTACTGTTGTAGAGTATATGTGCAGTCAACTAGGTGTTGATGTTCATGAGATCATTAGAATCCTAAATAAAGAATCTGGATATTTAGGTATAAGTGGTGTTTCAAATGATTCTAGATTACTAGAAGAAGGTTTAGATAGTGAAGATAAAGAAAAAGCTAGACGCTGTAAATTAGCATTTGATTTACAATTCAAGAGAGTATGTGATTATATAGGTAGTTATTACGTACTAATGGAAGGTGCCGATGCAATCGTATTTACAGCTGGTATTGGTGAAAATAGTGCATACTTTAGAAAAAATATTTGTGATAGATTAAAAGTTTTAGGCGTAGAAATCGATGATAAAGCAAATATGTCAGATAATAAGGATCCTAGAGAAATATCTACTCCAAATTCAAAAATTAAATTATTTGTTATTCCAACAAATGAAGAACTTGTTATCGCTCGTGATGTTATGAGATTAACAAAATAAAAAATAAAATGGTTAGTTAACACTTTTATAAAAGTGCTAGCTAGCCATTATTTTTTTACTTTTTCTTTCCTTGATTGGCAACTGCTTGTATTTTAGAATTAATAAATTCTTCATCACCTAAATAATACTTTGATTTAAATTGCATATTGCCATCAAATTCATAAACTAGGGGAATACCTGTTGGTAAATTAACTTTCATAATTTGTTCAGAAGTTAAGTGCTCTAAATGCATTATAAGAGCTCTTAAAGAATTTCCGTGAGCAACAATTATTACGCGCTTACCTTCCTTAATTAAAGGCATTATTTCCTTTTCAAAGTAAGGAATAGTACGCTTTACAGTATCTTCTAAACTTTCCCCAAGTGGCAAACAATCTTTATTGATATCTCTATATTGTGTTTGGTTAGCAGGATTTCTTTCATCACTATTTTCAAGTAGTGGTGGACGTACATCATAAGATCTTCTCCATATTAAGACTTGTTCATCACCATACTTTTGAGCAGTTTCTGATTTGTTTAATCCTTGTAAAGCACCATAGTGACGTTCGTTAAGATTATGATTTTTGATAACAGGTAGCCAAGATCTATCCATTTCTGTTAATACTAAATCAAGCGTATGAATTGCTCTTTTTAGATAAGATGTAAAACAAATATCGAAGTCATAACCCTTTTCTTTTAATATTTTACCAGCTTTTGCTGCTTCTATTTTTCCGTTTTCTGATAACTCTACATCAGTCCAACCAGTAAAACGATTTTCGAGATTCCATAAGCTTTCTCCGTGTCGGAGTATAACTAATTTCATATAAATAACCTCCTTATATAACAATATTATAGAATTAATTAGTAAAAAAATCAAATAAAAATAGAAAATCAAAAAAACTAATTGTCATTTAATATATTGATATAAAAGGAGGATGAAAATGAAAAAAATCATTTATTTATTAATATTTATTTTTCTTACTAGTATATGTGCTATAAACAATACTAAAGCATATAAAATAGAAGATTTAGAAAATGGAACGTTATATGAAGAAGAATTAACTATTGTGAGTCAAGGATATGATTATTATCCGAAAAAAATAATTGACTTTGAAGATTTATTTTTAGTGGTTGGATATGTAATAACAGGTGAAGAAAATAGTAAATATCCATATATAGCATTTTATGAAAATGATGATTTAAAGTGGTATAATGTTAATGAAATGTTTAAAGGTGGAGAATACGTAAGTGCTATTATAAATAGTAAAAAAATAATTTTAATTGGAAAAGATACAAAGAATAGTTTTATATGTGAGTATAGTTTAAATGGATCAATATTAAAAACTAAACAATTTATCTATAAAAATGAATTTAAATTCCAAGAAATATATTTAGGCAATAATAAATACTATATAACAGGAGAAACTAATTCAAATGATTTTACAGGTTATAACGAAAATAATACAAATGTTTTTGTAATTGAAATGAGCATAACATATGAAATAACTGATAAATGTATATTTGGAAATAATGGTGATAATATTTTAATTGATTCGATTGAATTTGATGATGAGATATGTCTTTTAATGAAGATTCAGGGTGAAGGTTTTTTCTCTTACAATATGAATCCATATATGATTATTACTTGTGATAAGAGAATGAATTTAAGCATAAATGAGAGCGTAGATTTAGAAAACCCTGATTTTATGAGGACAGATAAAGATAAAATTTATGTTTTTTCATGTGATAAAATGAATAGCAGTGTGTCGCGTATAAGTATGGAAAAGGGTTTAAATAACGCTAAAAAGATTATTTATTATAACACCAACAAAACTAATATAATTACAAACTATGATGTTAAGTATGACTTCACAAATGGTATATGGTGCACAAGTGTAGAGTATTCTCAAGGTGAAAAGCGAACGCATGAGTATGTTATTAGAAATCAAAAAGATGAAATAATTTCTAATTTTTTTAAAAATAATCAAAAAGGTTTAAATAAAAGTATTTATTTGATTAAGGGATTTATATATAATTTGGGCTTAGAAATTAAATATAATAATTGGAACATAAATGTCTCGAAAATGGTTTATATTAAATTAAAAGGTTCAGATTGCTACTTTAATGGTATAAGGGGTAGCAATGATACTAAAGAGTTAAATGATGATTTGTTTGGTATTTATGATGGAGAAATAAAATATAAGTTTAATGATTTTTATGTAAGCGCAGATGGTAAAGTTTATGTTCCTTTAAGGATAAATATAACTAATAATTCCTCATATAACAAAGGATTAGAATTAACGTTTAATGGTCAAGGAATACTAAATGGCACGAATATTGAAAGTGGATATATAATAGACGAAATAGGAAATTATGTCTTAGAAATAAGTGGGCATAATGATACAAAATATTTCCATTTTTATGTAAAAGATATGATAAATGAAGAAAATGAAGTTAAATATAAAAGATTAGATTTTGAGGTGAAGAGTGAAGAAAAGAAAATAAACAGTGAAAATGAAGTGAAGAATATAGATAATAAAAAAGTTGATAAAAAAGTATTCATTGCCTCACTTGTTTGTGTAGCTGTAGGTTTTTCAGTATCATTTATCAAATTTAGGAGAAAAAAATGTTTAGACTTATAATGACACTTTTATCTAGTATATATTTAAATATCTTTGATATAAAATCAAATTATGCTCTTGTTATGGAAAAAAATAACACTGAAGAAATCTTAGAAAAAGTAGATGATGTGATACTAAAAAGAAGTAATACATTTACCTTTAAAAATGATTCATTTGAAGTAAATATAAATGATGAAACTATAGAGGAAATAGTAAATTATTATTATCTTGATAATACGCTTTATATATTAGCAAAAAAAGGAAATGATTTTTACTATTTAATAATTGATACTAAAAACAATAAAGAAATATATTTTGATAAATTAGCAAATTATTTAAATTTAGAAGATCATTATGAGAATCGGAAAATAACATCTTGTCAGTTATTAAAAGATGATTTGATATTTGTTGGAACACTTGGTGATGAAGATGTATTCATAGGAAGTAAAGATAATTTAAAAATATTCAAGAGTTCTTATAGAGAAAAGGTATATAAAACAATATATTATCAAAATTATTATTATATGTATATTGAAAAAGATTTAATAAGCGAAGAACCGTTTGGAAATGGATCTAAACAAATTATCGTAAAACTTTCAAAAACATTTGATATTGTACAAATATGTTATTTAGAAGAAGATAATTATTTAGATTTCTTTATAGAAAACAATTTAATATATCTAAAATCAACAGTTTTTTTAAAAACCTATACGTTAAATTTAAAGTACTGTACAAAAGTAGAGATAAAGCCTTCAGATTGCGTTTTTTCAGCCAAAAATGGGCTGATAATCGTTTTTTCAGAAGAATGTAACATTTACTCGACGGATTAACTTTAATTAAATTAGGCGAAATAAGCAAAATAGATGAAGTTGACAATGGTAAGATAATAAAATTATCCGATTCATTTTATTTTTATAAAAATGGTGAAAGTATGTACTTTGATATAGTTGACTTTACAAAATTAACTTTCTCATCTAATGGGGCTTTAGACTACGAAAACTCAGAAGCAATTTATTCGTTTTTCGGAAAATGCATAGAGAAATCAAGAATATATGATACCTATTTTGATAAAGGAGTATATGGAAAATATAATGGTAGCATCGAGTATGCAACAATAGCAAATTTATCATTTGTTTTAAATTTTGTATATGATATTCCTTTAAAAGTTAATATTTTTGAAGGAGGCGTGTATAAAAGAGGATACCATTTATTATTCAATGGCAGGGGAACTCTTGATGGCGAAAACATATATAACAATGAACCTGTTTACGACTTAGGCTATCATACATTAATTATTGAAGGTAATGGTGAAAATAAGCAAATAAATTTTATTATTAATAATAATCAAATAGATTTTGAAGATGAACTTATAGACAAAGGATTATTATTTGATATAAATGAAGATATAGTGTTAGAACTAAAGTTTACTAATTATGATAATTATGAAATAAAGAAATTGAACTTCGTACATAGTAGTTGTGATAATTATACTTTTGAAAATGGAGTTTTAAAAATAAAATATCCTAAAGAAACAGAAGCAACTAACAAAGAAATATTTTTAAAAAGTATTATATTTGATGTGTATGGATTAGAATATGAATATCAAATCAATAGACTTTTTTACATAAATGTAATCCATAAAAAAACTTGTGACAGAATTAGTCCAATTTGTGATTTGAATAGCACAAAAATAAAATATAAATTAGATGATGTAAAGGCAAGAATGTTATGCTTACAAGTTATTAACGCAAGTAGTGATAAATATACGTACTATGGATTGTATAATCAAGAAATTATTATAGATAAACTTGATAATGATACTACATTTAAACTATTTTTAGTTTATGATTTAGGATCCTGTTATTACACAGAATATGAACTTGCAAACGGAATAATTAGTGCTAATGAGAATAAAATACTAAAGATTAATATTAATGCTTATGAAGAAAATGTAAAAGAGTTCACAGTTGATTTTAAGGAAAAAGCAGTAAAACTTATAAAAGTAAATAACAAAATAGTGTGTACTAGTGCTGAACTTGATGTTGAGAAGATAATAGTATTTTCAGTAATTAGTTTAGTCTCATCATTTTTTGTTGGAAAACTATTACAAATTATATTTAGAAGAAAACGTAAAACTATCTAGAAATGAAATAATTAATATGATATAATTATTACAAATAAATAAATGGAATTGGTAATAATTATGCAATATGTTAATTTATATATAGAGACAGAATATTCAATGCTTAATTCAACACTAAAACTAGAGGATATAATTTCATTCTCTAAAGAAAACGGTCAAAGCCAAGTAGCAATCACTGATTTAGATAATATGCATGGTGTGATTAAGTTTTATCGAAAATGTATTGAAAAGGGTATAAAACCTATTATAGGATTACATTTAACACTTCAAAGTGATAATAATTTTTATAATTCGATACTTTTATATGCTAGAGATAACATTGGATATGGCGATTTACTCAAAGTTGCTACTATTAGAAAAATAAAAAAAGATTTATTTATAGAAGATATCAAAGATTTATTAGATCATATAATTGTTATTTTGCCAAGTGATGAACATGAATTGATAAAAGCTTATCTAGAAGGTAATGAAGAAGAAGTTTATAAAATATATAAAAAATATGAATCCATCAAAGATTTATATTTGGGATTAGATTTACAAACTGAAAAGATGAGAAAATCAATTGATGAAATAATAAAGTTTTTCAAAAATAAATTACCAATGGTAGCTATAAATAAAACAAACTATTTAAGTAAGAATGATTACGATGTTTATAAAATTTTAAAATGTGTTGATAAAAATGTTAAAGATTATAAAGGACAAGAAAAAGAACATAATTTGAAATTAATTACTAGCGATGAAGCTACTGATTTATTCCGAAATTATTTGTTTTTAGTAAAAGAGACAAATAATATTGCTAGTAAGTGCAACGTTACAATAAACTTTGATGGTTATAAAATGCCTACTTATGATGATGGCAAGGATACGAATTTATATTTGCACGATTTATCGATTATTGGCTTAAAAAAAAGGTTATCTGATAATGCTATTCCTAGTGAAAACTATCAGAAGTATATTGATAGATTGTTGTATGAATTGAAAATTATTTCTAAAATGGGTTTTTCAGATTATTTTCTTATTGTATATGATTTTATTAGATATGCCAAGAAAGAAAAAATATTAGTTGGTCCAGGAAGAGGTTCGGCACCAAGTTCACTTGTAGCGTACTCTTTAGGCATAACAGAATTAGATCCACTCCAATATAATTTATTGTTTGAAAGATTTTTAAACCCTGAAAGAATTTCAATGCCTGATATCGATACTGATTTCCCAGATAATGAAAGACCTAAAGTTATCAATTATATGATGAAACGTTTTGGTAAAAAAAGAGTTGCCCACATTTGTACTTTTGGAACCTATGGTCCTCGTTCAGCCGTTCGAGATATTGCTAGGGTTTCTGATCTTAAAAATAATTATTTGGATGAGATATTAAAACATATAGGTGATTATCAATCTATAAAAGATGTGCTTGCTGATGATGAGTTATATAGAAGGATGTATGATGAAGATGAAGTAATTCGTTATGTAACAGATATCGCATTAAAGATGGAAAATCTTCCACGTAATACATCTGTTCATGCGGCTGGTATAATTATGGCCGATAAAGATTTAATCAATTATACGCCTTTAGAAGAGGGAATTAATGGATTATATCAAACACAGTATGAAGCTTCTGATCTTGAAAAATTAGGATTAGTAAAAATAGATTTTTTAGGACTTAAAAATCTTACAATAATTGATAAAGTTTTAAAAGAAATTAATAAAAATATTAATATTTATAAACTACCACTTAATGATAGTGAAACTTATAAACTTATTGCTTCAGGAAATACAAATGGAATTTTTCAACTTGAATCAAGCGGTATGAAGAATACATTAATGCTTCTAAAAACAAGTAGTTTTATCGACATTGTTAATGCCTTGGCTCTATATAGACCAGGTCCAATGGAAATGATTCCAAGTTTTGTGAGAAGAAAATTTGGTAAAGAAGAAATAGTTTATTTAAACGAGGACTTAAAAGACATACTTTCACCTACTTATGGTATTATTGTATATCAAGAACAAATACTTCAAATAGCTAATAAATTTGCAGGATTTTCTTTGGGTGAAGCTGATGTGTTAAGACGTGCAGTTTCAAAGAAGAATATGGAATTGTTGAGCCATGAAAAAAACAAATTTATAAAAGGATCACTAGAACTAGGACATGACGTAAATACATCCGAGAAAATATTTGATTATATATTAAAATTTGCTAATTATGGATTTAATAAAAGTCATTCTGTTGCTTATTCAATGATTAGTTATCAGATGGCATTCTTAAAAAGGCACTATTTCAAAGAATTTATGGCCGTTATGATGTCCGATAAGATAGGAAGTGTTTCACAGATTAAAACATATATTCTTGAGTGCTTAAAGGAAAATGTTGAAGTCTTAATACCTTCGATAAATAAAAGTGATAAAGATTTTAAAGTTTACGAAAATAAAATATATTATTCTTTGCTAGGAATAAATGGTTTAGGTGAAGTAATTGTTAATCAGATTATTTCTGAAAGAAATAAAAAGATATTTTCATCATATGATGAATTTATCGAAAGAACAAAAGGTTTTCTCAACAAAAAACATATAGAAAACCTAATATATAGTGGAGCATTAGATGACTTTAAAATATCTAGAAAGGCAATGATAGATGAATATGATCAAAGTTTACAACTAGCAAACTTTGGTGATGCTTTTAAAACGCAATTATCAACGCATATATTTGGCGAAGATGAATATACATACGAAGAGATTTCAAACTTAGAAAGGCTTGCTTTAGGATTTAACTTAAAGTTTGATGTCTTTAGAAAATATTCGCAATTCAGAAAAAAATATCATTTGGAAACTATGGACAAATTTAAACTTGGTGGTATATACAAGTGCATATTTATGTTTAGAAACATAAAAGAAATAACTACTAAGAATAGTGAAAAGATGGCATTTGGAACAATTTATGATAATACATTTGAATTAGATTGTGTTGCTTTTCCCAAACCATATAGTAGTATTTCTCCTATAGAAAGTAATAAAGTATATTTTGGGGAAATCAAAATAGAAAAGCGCAAAGATTCATTGCAAGCAGTTATTATGAAAGTTGTAAGAATAGATTAATGGTTATAAAGTATGGCTTTGTAACCATTTTTTGCTTAATAAGTTTACATAATTAGATAAAAGTAGCATAAACACTTGCTAAGTGTTGAATATATTAGTATAATATAGTATAATAAACATAATTAAATGGTGGCTAATATGATTAAAAGAATACCTAAATATGTGTGGATAACTTATTTATTACTAGCAATACTTCAGTTTTCGACTTATTACTTAACACAAGTAATAAATCGAGATCGCTTGCTATATGATTTTACAATTCATTTCATTGATGACAAAGTTCCATTCATTTCCTCCTTTGTTATTTTTTATATAATATCATACCCTTTTTGGATAATATCTCCACTAATCATAAGTAAAAGTTCTAAAAGAGATTATTTAAATTGGGTCATTACTGCAGTAATTTTATATGTAATTACATTTATTACATATATAATTGTTCCAACAACAATAATAAGACCTGTTGTTGAGAACAATAATATTTTTGATAGACTTGTTAATATGATTTACTCAAGTGATAGCCCCGATAGACCTACAAACTTATTCCCAAGTATGCATTGTTGGTTAAGCATTCTTTGTTATTTAGGAGTTTCAAAACAAAAAAATATAAATAGAAACTATCGAATATCTTCTTTAGTGCTAGCAATACTAATTTGTTTATCAACACAATTTATTAAACAACATTATATAGTTGATTTAATTTCAGGAGTAGGATTACCTATTATAGTCTTTTATATTGTAAGGAGGACTAATCTTTCAAAAATATTCTTTAAGGAGCAAAAAAATGATAATAAACAGATTTAATGTAGTATATTTTATGCTAGTGTTCATAACAATTTTTTTAATTGTAGCAGTTTACCTCATATTTAGAAAAAAAGAAGAAAAAGTAAAAATAAGATTTATCTCCATAGTTTGTGTATTTAATATCATCTTTTTCTTTGTGTATAAATATTGGTTATCACAAGATTTGGAGTTTTTACACTTAAGTCATTTAGATAAATTTAATTGGTGGAATGAATTACCATTACAGCTTTGTAATATTAATTTATTTTTAATACCAATTAGTTTAATTTCTGATAAGAAATTTTTGAAAAGTTATTGTTTATTTATTACACCATTAGGTGCATTTTTGGCAATAAGTTTTCCTGAAGCTGCATTTGTTGGTGATAGTATTTTTAAGTTAAGAAATATAGGATTTTATGGAACACATATGATATTGATTATAACAAGTTTCAGTATTGTTACATTAGGATTTTATAAGCCAAAATATAAAGATATTTTATTGCCTGCTATAACAACCTTTGGCTTAGCAGCAATTATGTTTGGAGTTAATACTATTTTAAGAAATACTGTTTGTCCTGAGGCAAATTATTTCTTTACTTATAAATGTGATGTTCCCATTCTTTCAACATTCTATAAGTGGATTCCTGTTCCCCTTATCTATGAACTTTTAGGAATTATTATCTTAGTACCATACTGTTTATTAGTTACTTTTCTTTATAACTGTTTTGTCAAGAAAAGAAAAGATGAACAAAATAAAAATAATTATGCTTGAAAAAAAGTGTCTAAAAGTGTATAATAAGTAAAATGAGTAAATTGTTGTTTAGGAGGCAATAATATGATAGTAAAAAGAATTGGTGTTTTGACTTCTGGCGGAGATGCACCAGGTATGAATGCTGCTATTCGTGCAGTAGTTCGTGCTGGAATCGACTATGGTCTAGAAGTATATGCAATATATAACGGATATTTAGGTCTTTATAAAGGCCAAATCGAAAGAGTATTTCGAAAAAGCGTTTCTGACAAATTAAGACTTGGAGGAACTTTCATTGGTACTGCTCGTCTTCCTGAATTTACTGAGGAAAGCGTTCGTTTACAAGCGATAGAAAATGTTAAATTATATGGTCTCGATGCTTTAGTAACAATTGGTGGAGATGGAACTTATCATGGAGCATTAGCGCTTCATAAAATGGGTATACCTACAGTTGGTGTTCCTGGAACAATTGATAATGATTTAGCAGGTACCGATTATACGATTGGTTTTGATACTGCTTTGAATACTGCTGTAGAGTGTGTGGATAAACTACGTGATACGTCAGCTTCTCATCATCGTTGTAGTATAATTGAAGTTATGGGCAGAAATTGTGGAGATATTGCTGTTCATACTGCTATTGCTGTCGGTGCTGAATATGTTATTTGTAAAGAAACAGGTTTCGATATGGAAGCAATGATTGATACAATCAATCGTGCGGCATTAACAAAAAATCATGCAATAATAATAGTTGCTGAAAACATGGTAGATATTAATATGCTTGCTGAAGAAGTTTCAAAAAGAACTCCTTTCCAAGCTCGTACAACAGTTTTAGGCCACATTCAACGAGGAGGAAAACCTTCAGCAAAAGACCGTGTCTTAGCCTCAGAAATGGGTGCTAAAGCAGTAGAAGCCCTTTTAGCAGGTGAAAGTGGTGTCTGTGTGTGCGTTGATGGTGATGAAATAAAAACTAAGAAAATAGCTGATATCTTAGATAAGAAGGATAGTAAGCTTAATGGTAAATATAAAGTATTTAAGAGGTTATGGTAAAAAATATTATGAAAAAGAAAACTTGTTATGTTACGACACCCATCTATTATTCAAGTGGAAGTGTGCATGTAGGAAATTCTTATACTACAATTGCATGTGATGCTTATGCTAGATTTCATAGATTAAATAATTATGACACATTCTTTTTAACAGGAATGGATGAACATGGTCTAAAAATTGAAGAAGCCGCTAAGAAAAAAGGCATTACTCCACAAGAATTGACTGATGAAATCGCGTTAGATACTCAAAAGTTATGGAAAGAATTGAATATAACTAATGACTATTTTATTAGAACGTCAGATAAAAAACATATGCGTATTGTTCAAAAATTGTTTGAAAAAATGTTAGCCAATGGAGACATTTATTTAGGTAGTTATGAAGGCGATTATTGTGTGTCATGTGAATCATATTTTACTAAAACTCAATTAGGTGAAGGTGGAACTTGTCCTGACTGTGGGAAACCTACTAGAAAAGTCAAGGAAGAGTGTTACTTTCTTAAATTAAGTAAGTATCAAGATAAACTATTAGAGTTCATAAAAAGCCATCCCGATTTTATTGAACCTGAGACAAGAAGAAACGAAGTTATTTCTTTTGTGGAAAGTGGTTTGGAAGATTTATGTGTAAGCAGAACAACATTTACATGGGGTATACCTGTGCTATCAAATCCTAAACATGTTATATATGTATGGATTGATGCTTTATCAAATTATCTAACTGCTTTGGGCTATACTGAAGATGATGAAAACTACCAAAAATATTGGGTTAATGGCGATAAAGTAGTTCATGTTGTTGGCAAAGATATTTTACGTTTCCATGCAGTTTATTGGCCAATTATGTTAATGGCTTTAGGTGTTCCTATCAATTATAAATTGTATGTTCATGGTTGGATCCTAATGAAGGATGGTAAAATGAGCAAATCAAGAGGTAATATAATTTATCCTAGAGATGTTATCAATCGTTATGGCCTTGACTCACTACGCTATTATTTATTAAGAGAAATGCCACTAGGAAATGATGCTATCTTTTCATATGATAGATTTATCGAAAGATATAATTCAGATTTAGCTAATGATTTAGGAAATCTTCAAAGTAGAACTATCTCTATGATAAACAAATACTTTGGTGGTAGTATTAGTAAACCTATATCATTATCTAGCGAATATAGCAAAGATTTACAAAAAGTAATTAATGAATCATTTGCAAATGCTAGTAATTATTTCAGTAATTTCCATTTTCAAAATGGTTTAATAGAATTATGGAATATTATTCATCGTGCTAATAAATATATTGATGAAACTACACCATGGATTCTGGCAAAGGATGAATGCAAGAAAGAACTATTAAATGAAGTAATGTATATGCTATATGAATCATTAAGAATAGTTTTAATAGCTTTACAGATTATTATGCCTAAAACAACAAAACAAATGCTTGATGAGTTAAATTGTCAAGAAGAAGATCGTACATTTGATAAGGCAAAATATGGCTTATATGATAATATTAAAGTTATTGAAAAAGTCGAAATAATTTTCAAACGATTAGATGTTAAAGCAGAGCTTGAGTATCAAGAATCTAAAAAAGTGAAAAAAGTAGAACTAAAGCCTGAAATATCTATCGAAGATTTTGAAAAAATAGATTTAAGAATTGGAAAAGTATTAGACGCTAAAAAAGTTGAAAAATCAGAAAAACTATTGGTATTACAAGTTAAAATAGAAGATGAAGTAAAACAAATAGTATCTGGTATTGCACAATATTATAAACCAGAAGAACTAATTGGAAGTAATGTTGTGGTGTGTGCTAATCTTAAACCAGTCAAAATAAGAGGCGTAGAATCAAATGGAATGATTTTATGTGCTGTTGATAAAGAATCACTCGAAGTAATTAAAACATTAAAGAAAGGTGAATATTCTAAGGTGCAATAATGAAAGGACTAAAAAAATTATTTCGTAATAGAAACTTTATGGTCGTTTTTAGCACAATTATCGGTACATTTATTTATTGTATTGGTATTGTCTTCTTATTAGATTTAACAAAATTTTATGCAGGTGGTATTACAGGTATTTCACAGTTAATCGTGAACTTAACTGGTAGCAGCATTGTTGGTTTAAAAAGTATAATTATAATTCTATTTAATATTCCTCTTTTACTTATTGCCTGGCGTGGTGTAAGCAGAAGATTTGCTATTCTTTCAGTTGTATCTATTGGTTTACAATCTCTATTTATAGCTATATTTGAATATTTCCAAACTCTAGGATTTAATCCATTTGTTGGCTTAAAAAATGATCCTCTAGCAATAGCAATTTTAGGTGGTCTTGTAACTGGAGCTGGCTGCGGAATATCTTTAAAACATGGCTCTTCAACTGGTGGTTTAGATATAATAAGTCAATATCTATCTTTAAAAAAACATATTTCATTTGCTAAGTTTTCTTTAGTAGTTGACTTATCTATAATTGGTATAGCTGCAATCTTCCAAGATGTGTCAATTGCTTCATATACAATTATCAGACTAATTATTACAGTTCTTGTATTAGATAAGATACATACAACTTATAAGTATGGAAGAATTACAATAATTACTGAAGAAAAACAAAGAATGCGTGATGCAATAATGAAACATTTCAAACATGGTATTACAATATACCAAGCAACAGGTGGTTACACAAATAAACCTAAATATGTTATTGTCTCTACAATCTATACATTTGAGTCACAAGATTTCATTGATTTAGCTAAAGAGATAGATCCATTATGTTTTATTACGTTCTCACAAGTAGCAAGAGTTGATGGTAATTATAACATTCAAGTTGTTGCATAATATTACAAAGAATATAAAAGAGCTAATCTAATTGATGGCTCTTTTTTGTTTTTTTTGATTAAAAATATTTAAAAAGTTTTATTAAAAAAGCAAAAGAAAAACAAATAAAAAATCATTGACTTTTTTGGAAAAAAGTAGTATTATATATATGGTACATTTTTATTTAAACCCACAAATAAGAAAGCCCTCTAAAACAAATACACCCACAGTATTTGTATGATATTATAATATTTCGGAGGAATAAAATGAATAAAAGTTTCATGGCAAATGCTCAAAATATTGAGCGTAAATGGTATGTAGTTGATGCTACAGATTTAACATTAGGTCGTTTATCAACAGAAGTTGCAACACTTTTAAGAGGTAAACATAAACCTACATTTACTCCACATGTTGATTGTGGTGATTACGTTATTATAGTAAACGCAGAAAAAGTTGCTTTAACAGGCTCTAAGTTAGATGATAAGATGTATTATCGTCATTCTGGATATCCTGGTGGATTAAAGAGTAGAACAGCTAAGAGAATGTTAGAACTTCAACCTCAAAAAGTTCTAGAAAAATCAATCAGAGGTATGTTACCTAAAAATAGATTAGGTGATGACATGTATAGAAAGCTTTACGTTTATGTTGGACCAGAACATCCACATCAAGCACAAAAACCTGAAGCTTATACACTTAGAGGATAGGAGGCAAAGTTATGGCACAAGTTCAATATTATGGAACAGGTAGACGTAAAAGTTCAGTAGCTCGCGTTCGTTTAGTACCTGGAAGTGGAAAAATTACTATTAATGATCGCACATTCGCAGATTACATTCCTTCTGCAGCCGTTAGATTAGATGTTTTACAACCATTAAATATGACAAATACTCAAACTAGTTATGATGTATTAGTTAATGTTTGTGGTGGTGGAATTGTTGGTCAAGCTGGTGCTATTCGTCATGGTATTAGTCGTGCATTACTTGAAGTAAATCCAGAATTTCGTGCAGTTCTTAAAAAAGCAGGAATGCTTATGCGTGACCCACGTGCTAAAGAACGTAAGAAATATGGTCTTAAAGGTGCTCGTCGTGCTCCACAATTCTCTAAACGTTAATCGATTGAGTTTTGTTACGAATTATTTTAGGGTCTGCGTATGTGGACCCTATTTTTGTTTATAATAAATATGGGCCTGTATTTGGTTTCGACAGGCAATTGGAGGTTTCTTAAGCAAGTTGTGGTCGCGCACATAAAAACGTAAGCTAGGTTTTTAAATTAAACGCAAAACCAAATCAAACTTTAGCATTCGCTGCTTAATTGAATGCGTACGATAAGATGCCGACCCTCAGGGCGTCTTAAAGTACTTCAGATACTGCGGGTTGGGAAAAAGGAATGCCTTGGCCTTTCTCCTGAAATTAAGAGGATAGGCAATAGTATCTTGCTTATTACATGCTATTGTACGAACTAAAGAAAATAAGATAAACTTGTAGAAGTAGAAATTAAAAATTGTTTGGACACGAGTTCGACTCTCGTCAGGTCCACCATTAAAAAAGTAATAGGTTTGATACAAATTGTTATCAAGCCTTTTTTTGATTAAGTTTAGTTAACAAAATAAAGTACTCCTTATATTTTGGACAAATAAAAAGCTGTTATAAAATACGTAAAATATGTACAAAAACTAGAATAAGTGTATAAAGAAATAGGTGGTGTCAAATAGTGAAAAAGCCTATGAATTATCAAAAATAGCAAAAGATTTAATGACATTTTTTGATGAAAACAAGAAAAAGCATGGTAATTTAAATGCAAGAATAAAGACATTAATTCCTTTTGCAATTACATTAATTGGATTAATCATACTATTAATAATCGGTGTTTGGTAGAAATTCATCAACTCCAATTAGTTTTGAGTGATTAGATAATATTGAGAATGATCATATTATTATCATTAATAAAATAACACTAATGGCTTGGGATGACATTGCAAATAAATTATATGATGGTAGAAGAACAGTGTTCAGAATGCATGAGGAGGTTTATTTTCTATGACAAAAATAAGTAGTAATTAAAAAATAATGAAAATCAAAAATCATACCGAATGAAATATGTAAAATCACTGAATAATATAAAGCAAATTTATCAAAATCTAATTGATGAATATTCAATCGCTTACTCAAACTAATAATCGCTTATTTTAGTGGCTAAAGTAAGAGATTAATTGCTTTAATGTTTGACAAATTGCTTACTTTTTGGTATAATATAAGCGATTACAGAAAAGGAGTTAGTGTTCATGCGTGAATTTAATTATATTTTTTTAAAAGAAAAACAATGGGATAATGAAATACTTGGGTATATTGGTCTTATTCACGAGTATAAAGGCAAACAACAATTATATTTGCAACAAAAACCTTTTGAACTTGATAGACTAGTTGAACTTGCTAAAGTACAAAGCACTGAATCTTCTAATGCGATTGAAGGTATAGTTACAACAAATCAGCGATTAAAGCAGTTGATGGAAGAAAAAACTACTCCTCGAAATAGATGTGAACAAGAAATTCTTGGTTATCGTGCAGTTCTTGAAATGGTACACGAGAGTTTTGAATATATGCCAATTACAAAAAATGTAATATTGCAACTTCATAAAAAATTATATTCTTTTTTGCCTACATCTTTCGGTGGTGTATTCAAAACCACAGCTAATGAAATTGATGAAATTAGATCGGATGGAACTGTTGTGGTTAAGTTTAAACCACTTGAACCATTTGAAACCCCTAATGCAGTAGATAGCCTTTGTAAAACTTATAATGATATTATCTCATCAGGAGAGATTGACCCATTAGTTGTTATTCCCACTTTTATACATGATTTCCTTTGTATCCATCCATTTAATGATGGTAATGGTCGTATGAGTCGTATTCTTACAACACTGCTTTTGTATAAGAGTGGATATGTTGGTGGCAAGTACATCTCCCTTGAAAAGAAAATTCACGATAATAAAGATGAATACTATGGTGCCTTGCAGCTTGCTTCTGAAAATTGGCATGATGGTACAAATGATGACACAGCATTTACAAAATATATTCTTGGTGTTGTTCTTTCTGCTTACAGAGATTTTGAGGAACGATTACAAATAGTATCTGGCAAGAAAACTGCAAAAGAAATGGTGAAAGAAGTATTTGCTGTAAAACTTGGTAAGATAACAAAAAGTGATATTATGGAGATGTGTCCTAATCTTAGCCGTTCTGCCGTTGAGAAGGCATTAAGAGAACTTGTAGCAGAAAAACATATTGTTAAACATGGTAACGGTCCTGCAACATTTTATATTATGCTTTAAAAAATTATATTTAATAAAATATAAATCTAATTAATTGTTGCTATAATTAATTCAAATATATTTTCTAATATAAAGGATAAAGTTATTGGTACGTTTTATTTTACGCATTTATTATGTGTGTAAATTGTACAATATAGTAAGCTAATCTCAATACAAATTAATGCATTGAGATTTTTCTATTAATTGGCGGTTGAGGTTTACTATTGTTTTTTACTAATTGGTATTATTTTATAATGTTAGTTTCCATCATCTAGAAATGATACAAAATAACCAATTTGGAAATTAAAGTTGAATCAGATAATAAAACACTAAAAAAAGAATATAATCAAGAAAAAAGTCAAAATATAAGAGTTTATTGGAATATAACCCCATAAACTATTTGACTTTTTTTGATTTACTGATATAATATAGACGACTTTAGGAGGTTGCTTTATATGATTATCAGACCAAAATACATAGAATTTATTAGGCCATATTTTAATATGCCATTTGTAAAAGTTTTAACAGGAATTCGTAGATGCGGTAAATCTACATTACTTGAAATGATAATGAATGAATTATTAAAAAATGGTGTAAAGAAAGAAAATGTGATTTATTTGCATTTAGATTCATTTATTAATGATGACATTACAACTGGAAAAGAATTATATTATTCTATAAGTTCTAGTATAAAAAAAGAAAAAGTTTATATTTTCATTGATGAAGTTCAAGAAGTAGTTGGATGGGAAAAAGCAGTCAATAGTCTAATGGTTGATTATGATGTTGACATTTATGTTACAGGTTCCAATTCAAAATTATTATCTAGTGAAATTTCAACTTATCTAACTGGAAGATATATTTCAATACCAGTTTATCCTTTATCATATGAAGAATACCTAACTTTTAAAAAAGAAGCAAATCAGTTTGAATCTGGAAAAGATTATATAAAAGAATTTATTGAATATGGAGGATTCCCATCAATCGCACTTCAGTCATTCAGCAGAAAAGAAGCATATACAATTATTAAAGATATTTACAACTCAGTTACATTTACTGAAATTGTAAAAAGGAATTCAATTAGAAAAGTCGATTTATTTGAAAGAGTAGTTAAATTTATTTTTGAAAATATAGGTAAAACTTTTTCGGCTTCTTCAATTATAGGATTTTTAAAGTCAGAAGGAAGAACAGTAGATGCAGAAACTCTATATAATTATATTTCATATTTAGAAAAAGCATATATAATTTATCGTGCCAATAGATATGATATTCAAGGTAAAGAAGTTTTAAAGACACAAGAAAAATATTATTTATCAGATCAATCGTTAAAATATTCAATGTTAAGTTTTGATTCAAAAATGGTTGCGTCTGTTTTAGAAAATATCGTTTATCTTGAGTTAAGAAGAAGACATTATGATGTTTATATTGGAAAGTTAAAAGCAAAAGAAATTGATTTTGTTGCTACAAAAGAAGGTAAGAAGATTTATATTCAAGTTTGTAGGAACTTGCCAGAAGATTCGGAAAGAGAAATTCAAAATTTAAAAGATATTAATGATAATTATCCAAAATATATTGTTACATTAGATAAATATGATACAGGAAACATTGATGGAATAGAAATTAATTATCTTGAAGACTTTTTATTAAAAGAGGAATACTAATTATAAAATAATATTTGTAATATATTTGACTTATTCATAAGCTAATGGTATACTTAACTAAAAGTTAAAACAAAAATGTACTAAGTTAGAGGGTAACAATGATAAAAAGAGATTTTTATTTAAATCGTATAATACATAATATGTGGAATGGTGAAATAAAGGTAATTACTGGTATTAGAAGATGTGGTAAATCGGTTTTGCTTTTTGATTTATTCTATGAATATCTTCTTCAGCAAAAAAAGTTAAAGAAGAAATTATAAAGATTGAACTCGATCAACGTAGAAACTATAAATATCGAAATACTATCAATTTATGTGAATTTGTAGAATCGATAGTGCTTGAAAATAGAGATAAGCAATATTACTTGTTTATTGATGATGTGCAGTTTACGCAAAAAGTTATTGATATTGAAAATGGTAATATAGAAGTTACTATCTATGACATGCTTAATGAACTTAAGGCATATAAAAATTTAGATGTCTATGTAATAGAAAGTAACTCTCATGCACTTTCTAAAGACATAGCAACAGAATTTAGAGGAAGAGCGACTCAAATTCATATTTATCCTCTTTCTTTTGAGGAGTATTATTCTTTTGTTGGTGGTGATGAACGAAAAGCATTAGATGAATATATGTTATATGGTGGTCTTCCACGTCTTTTGACATTAAAAGATGAGAGAGATAAAAAAATGTATTTAACATCTCTTTACAAAGAACTTTATATCAAAGATATTGTTGAGAGATATAAAATTGAACGTGAGGATGTCTTAAATGATATTTTAGATTTTCTTGCATCTCAAATAAGCTCGTTAACTAACCCTACAAATATAGCAAATTCAATTGAAAGTATGAGAAACGAAAAAATAAATCCAGCATTGGTATCTAAATATATTGAATATATTACCGAATCATTTTTGATAAACACTGCTAGAAGATTTGATATTAAAGGTAAGAGTTATTTTAATTATCCTAATAAATATTATTATGTTGACACTGGACTACGAAACATTAGATTAAATTTTAGGCAATTTGACCCAGGGCATTTAATGGAAAATATTATTTATAATGACCTTTTACGAAGAGGATACTCTGTCGATGTTGGTGTAGTATATGATAGAACTAATGGTTCAACTTTACAAAAGGAAATTGATTTTATTGTAAATGATTGTGATAGAAAATTATATATTCAATCTGCATTTAGAATGGATAATGATAAGAAGACAAGTGCAGAACTAGCATCATTAATGCTAGCTAAAAATTTCTTTAAAAAGATAATCATAAGAATGGATATACCACATCATTTTTATGATGAAAATGTCATTCTTCATTGTAATCTTATTGATTTTCTTTTGGGAAAAGTTGAATTATTCTAGAATATTAATTATAATTAAAAATACTGATCAGTTATACTAGGAGATATAAATATGAAAAAAATTACATTATTACTATTATTTTTTCTAATTACTATGGTTTCATGTGGCTATGGTCGAAAAGAAAATTTATTCTTTGAGGATTCTAAGTTATCATTTAATTTAGTTCCCAAATTACCTCATCCTAAAAATGCTTCTATGGTTTTAGTAGATACTGATCATGGAAATGATTCAAGAGTTTATATTAACTCTAATCAATCTGCTGAAGAGTATTTTCAAGATTGTATCGAGTATATTGAATCGTTATCATTTGCTTTTTGCGGAACAGTTGATTCAATTAAAGAAGATAGCGAAAACATTCTTGGAAAAGAGAATACTTACTATTTTCGTTCAACTAAAAATCTTTCCTCAGTTTTAGCTAAAGATTATTACTTTGAAAAAGAAAAATCCTTTATAATTATTTATTCTAATGGGAACATTGAAAAAAACAAAAATGGTCAATATTTAAAAGATGCTCATCTAATTAGAGTTTGTTGTACTTCAGGAGTCTATGAACCTAAATCACATATAGGTGATGATTATAGATTTGAGTATAATTATTTTATTGAATTTGGCTATGACCCAAGTATTTGGTTAGATGACACAATAGGAGCTTTCAAGTTAGAAATAATAGATAAAGGTGATTTCTTAATTGACGAGTTATCTAATGCTGATAATTGGTATAAACCTGGAACATTACTAAAATTTTATGTAAATCCTATTATGGATGCAGATTTAGTGATGTATGTTAATGATACTTATTATTCAAAACAAACTACAATAGAGGTTAATGATAAGTATGTTTGGGAATATACTTTTGTAATGCCTGAACATAATACTATTATTAAGTTCGAATTTGATACATCTAGTGATTTTTAAAACTGATCTTTGGTTAGTTTTTAAATTTTAAAATTAGTTATATGACAATGAATTACATATGAAAACTTTTTATGTTTTACTGGAGGATAAGAATTGATTAACGAAGAAATTGAAACAAAAATGCGTGAATTTGCGGAAGTATTAAAATATAAATTCAATGATATTTCATGGCTTAAGAAAGCCATGGGTTCTATAAAAATTAAAATTGAAGGACAGGGAAAAAATGGTTCTGAATATGCTAATGAAGGATTGGCTACTGTTGGTGATGCACTGCTAAAATTTATTATTGTAGATAAATTGTTTAAAGAGGATAATATTGAAACAAAAGGTAAAATAACAGAAATAAAAAGCTATTTAGAGAACAATTTAACGATGCAGAATTTGATGAAGTCTGAGGGATTAATTAATTATGCGTATAATAATTTGCATTTTTACAATGACAAAGATATTCCTGAACATGAAAAAGTAGTTGCAAGAAAACATGATATTTATGTTGAGGCTATTGTTGGAGCGATATTTTATGATTCAGATTATGATACTGCAAGAAACTGGATTTTAGTAAGGCTGTTGCCTTTGTTGGAAAAGTACAAACAAACTAAAAACTAAAAATAACTATTTCATTGTAGTGTGTTTTCTACTAACAAAAGAAATTAGAAAGTATATAATGTTTTTGCTCCACATTTGGAGCAATTTTTAATTATAAAAAATAAACATTCCTTGGCAAACAAAACTATACTATAAATTAAAAACTTAATTTTTAGTTAATATATGGTTAACTATGGGTAGGTGGTAAAAATGTTTTTTTGATGATATAATATTATTGTAAATTTACAAAGTAATTAAGATCGATATTACAAACTCTATAAAACAAAATTTTTTAGAAAGGAATGTATCTATGAACATTAAAATTTCAGAAAACATCAAAAGATTAAGAAGGGAAAAAAGAATTACGCAAGAAGAATTAGCGTTAATTTTTAATGTTACACCTGCTGCTGTTAGTAAATGGGAAAATAATGAAACATACCCTGATATAACATTACTTTTTCCGTTATCACATTTCTTCGGGGTAACGATTGATGAGCTAATGGGTTATGACTATATGCTTGTTGAAGAAGAAATAATAAAAGCTAAAGAAGAAATTCATAATGCTTGGTATGTTGATAATGATTGGGATAAAGCTAAGGAATTAGTTGTTGCTGCAAGATTAAACTATCCTAATGATTATGAAATAATGGTACAATATTTGTTCTTTGTAACAGGTGGAGAAGCTGATAATGATATAAATGCGCTTATCCAAAATGAAAAAGAAATTGTTAAAGTGTGTAATCTAATTCTTGAAGGATGTAATGTTGAAAATTATAGACTTGAGGCTATTACATATAAAGCAAAAGTATTATTTGCTAAAGGTGATGAATTAGGGGCCTTAGAATTATTAAATAACTTTCCATCATTTTATCATGCTAGTGGACAAAGAATAGAACAACTATACAAAAAGGGTACTACAAAATTCTATAATCAATTAACAATAAACTTGAATGAACTTGCTATATTTGTTGGTAATAAATTAGGAAAATATATTTCATATGATGAAAAATTATCAAATACCGAAAAAATAGTAAAAATGAAAAAATTAATTGAATTATATAATCTAATTTGTTTTGATGAAGATTATTATGTGCTAATAAAGGTTATTATTACTGCAATTAATGAAATAATTCATAGAAGTAAACAGATAGGCTTTTATAAACAAGAACTTGAAGATTTGAAAGGTGCCTATAATAACATTAAGAGCAAATAGGTTAGTTAGTCGAGTTAATAATTATCAAAATTCATAAAACTATTTAATTGTAAAAAAGTTTTGTGGTTAAGATTAAAATATAAATCTATTGACATTTAATATTTTTTGTTATTATATTATTACCGCTCGGAAGGTGGTGTGTTCAAAGAAACAACAACCGGATAAGGCGCAGACTGAGATGTCTGTTCTTTGTTCGGTTTTTTTAATGTAAAGGAGTAAAATAATATAGATTTCTTAAATGGTAAAATTAAACGTATATTTTTAAATACTTATTAGCTGCTTTTGGTAGTGCTTTAATTACATCTATTTATTCTATTGTAGATATGGCAATGGTAGTGCAATATCAAGGTCCTGATGGCATTGCAGCGTTTGCAGTTGTGGCTCCTGTGGAGAATATAATCTATAGTCTTGGCCTTCTAATGGGAATTGGAGGTAGTGTTATATTTAGTACTAAACGTGGTAGTGGTGATAATGAAGGTAATGAGAATTAGTATTTTACATCAGCAGTAATAGGCTCAGTAGTTTTAGCTATGCTTTCTTGGATAGGATTATTTATATTTAAAAAACCAATACTTTCTTTTTTTGGTGCAGATTGATCACTACTTTATTTGGCTCAAAAATATATTCGTCCTATTAAATATGTATTTCTATTATTTTTATTTAATCAAATGCTTGCTGCATTTTTAAGAAATGATAATAATTCTGGATTAGCAACAATTGCCGTTTTGCTTGGTGGTATATTTTATATTTTTGGAGATTATTTTTTTGTTTTTACTTGTAATATGGGAATATATGGTACAGGTCTTGCTACAGTGATAGGTTCTGTAATATTATTTTTGATTATGCTTACTCATTTTATAGCTCGTAAAAATATACTTTGCTTAGTCAAAATTCAAAATTTATTTAGTAAACTTCGTGAAATTTCAATTACAGGCTTTTCTACGTTTTTTATTGATGTTGCAATGGGAATTCTTACTGTTTTATTTAATAGACAAATAATGAAGTTTTTAGGTGCTGATGCTTTAGCAGTTTATGGACCGATTATTCAGGTAAGTACATTTGTTCAGTGCTGTGCATATAGTGTAGGACAAGCTTCGCAACCAATAATCTCAACATATTTTGGTGCTAAAAAGAAAAAAATAGTAGAGACACTTAAACTTGCTTTAGTAACAACATTTATTTTTGGCCTTTTTTGGACAGCACTTAGTATGATTTGTCCAAACCTATATATAAAAATTTTTATGACATCTACTGATAGAATATTTGAAATTGCTCCAACAATTATACGCAACATATGCCTGTTCATTTCTACTATTACCATTAATATTTATTCAACTTATTATTTTCAAGCTATTATGAAACCACAAATAGCATTTGTTGTATCTATTTTGCGTGGATTAGTTATAAGTGGAATTTTGATAATCGTATTACATATTGCGTGTGGTGCAAAATCTTTGTGTCTAGCAATGCCGATTATAGAAGTACTAGTTATGATTTATGTTATTTATGCCATGAGAAAATGTACTCATCTATTACCTGTAGTAGAAGGAAAGTGAAAAAAGTACATTGGAACATTTCATTTATTTTTCGACAAACTTACTTTATTTATAATAAAAACAGCTAATTTAGGGAACATTATAGTTAGTTTTAGGTAAAAATAAGGTTTTTTAAGTAAAAAACTTGATTTATGTAAATAAACTTGATATAATGTTTATGAAACTAAAGAGTAGTTTTGAAATGAGTATCTTTATAGCACAAAGCATTTTTAATATGTATTAGTAAACGTAGTCTATTCACAGCAATAAATAACAAATAAAGAAAATGTCTATTTATGCTTTTAAGGATAATAAGATTTAAGGAGGCAGTTATGAAAAAAATGAAAGTAGCTTTAGCAATTGTTGCATTATTGGCTGTGGTGTTGATTAGTGTAGCTTTTTTAGACAAAGGAGAACTTAAATACACCAATTCACCTTATTATGAGGAAATGGATGATATTTTCGTATTTAATACTAGAGAAGGATTAGATGATTATATTAAGACGAATAATGAGAAATATTTATTAGATGTAGATTCAGTAGAATATAATTCATTTGTGGAGTTAACTAATGATTATAATGAAAAATATTTTGAAAAAAAGGATTTGGCTGTTATAAGAGTCAACAAAGGAACAGGAAGTTGTAAGTTCTCATTAGAAGATGTTGAATATGAAGATGGTAATTTATTAGTTACTATTAAGACATATTATAGTAGAGAGTATGTAGATCATATACTTACAGGTTTTCATGTTATTGTTGAAATTGATAAATTAAAAGGATTTAAAAACGCTGAATTTAGAAGTGTTGGAGGTAAATAGTTTATCTTCATAATGTGATTATTAATTAATTTGTTTATACTTTATCTAAAAAAGAGGCTTAGGCTTCTTTTTTAAAATATAAGAAAAATTAAAACAATAGTGTATAATTATAAATGGTATCAAATAGTAGTTGATATTATCAATTTTGTCTCCATTGTTTTAAAGAGATAATTGAATTATAATATATATGTAAATTTACATCTGATGGCGCCAATTACTTTAGTATTAAGGAGGTATTTATGGATATAGGTAATAGAATTAAACAATTAAGAATTAAAAACAAAGTGACTCAAGAAGAACTTGCCAAAGCATTACAAGTTTCTACTCAAGCAGTGTCAAAATGGGAAAATGGTGGTTCGCCTGATTTAGAATTAGTCCCATCTATAGCGTTATACTTTAATGTTACAACGGATTATTTATTTAATATGGCAGAAAATAATGTTTTTGACATTGAAAAGAAACTTGTAAAGTATATGCATAGTTTTAAACTAAAAGATAGAATGAAAGCATTATATGACTTAGCTTTTAAAATGTCAATTGCAACACGTGGAGATGAAATTGAAAATCAAGAAAAATTTAATGAACTTATTAAAAATGATGATATGTTTTCATCAATAATAGGTCCAGAGGGTATTGCAATTACATCACTTGCGAAAGATAATAAAATATTTATGTGTTTTCCAAAAGATGATATATCAGATTATTCAAAAATGCTTTTAAGTAAAGATAGTCAAAGAAAGTTTTGTGAATACTTAAGCGATGAACTATTCTATAATACATTAGTATTATTATATAGTAGAAATGGTGGAAATTTCACTGAACAGTTACTGATTGATAATTTGAATATAACTTATGATGAAGCAAAATCAGTTTTACAAAAAATGAATGATTTTAATATTGTTGAGTGTTCAGATATTTTAATTAATGATACAACAATGAAGTTATATAAAGTATTACAAAATCCTCAAATTGTTGGTTTAATTTCGATGCTAGATATGATAGTAAATAGACCAAGAAATTATTGCTATTACTATGGTGGCCCCACTAATTATTTTAAACACAAACTATAAGGGTAAATATTAAGGTTTTTATAATATAAGGAAAATAAATCTTTTCTATATAACGAATATGTGATATAATAATATGTAATTCGTTATTGATTTGGAGGGACATTAAAATGATTGAACGCTATACACGTACAGTAATGAATGAAATTTGGTCTGAAAAAACAAAGTTTGAATCAATGTTAGAGGTAGAACTTGCTTGTCTTGAAGCATATGTTGACGAAGGATTAATATCAATTGATGAATATAATGAAATAAGAACTAAAGCAAAAGTTGATGTAAAAAGAATTAAAGAAATCGAAAAACAAACAAAACATGATGTTATTGCTTTCACAACGGCTGTTTGTGAGAATATGGGATCTGAAAAAAGATGGTTCCACTATGGATTAACAAGTACAGATATTGTTGATAGTGGTGAAGGATTGCAAATTAAAAAAGCTAATAAAATATTAAGCGATGATATATGTAAATTATTAAGTGTTTTAAGAGAAAAAGCTGAAAAATATAAAAATACATTATGTGTTGGAAGAACACATGGACAACATGCCGAAGTAACAAGTTTTGGATTAAAATGGCTTTTATGGTATGATGAATTAAATCGTGCTTATGATCGTTTTAATGAAGAAATTAAAAATGTTGAAGTTATTAAGATTAGTGGTGCTGTTGGAAACTATGCTGATATAAATCCAAGTATTGAAAAATATGTTAGTGAAAAATTAAATATGAAATGCTCAAATATTTCTACACAAGTTTTATCTCGTGATAGACATATTGGATATATAAATAGTTTAGTTATGATTTCGAGTTTGCTTGAAAAGATTTCAATGGAAATTAGACATCTTTCAAGAACAGAAATAGGAGAAGTTTCTGAACAATTTGCAGCTACACAAAAGGGATCTAGTGCTATGCCACATAAAAAGAATCCTATAGCATCAGAAAATATTTGTGGATGTAATAGACTTATGAAATCATATTTAAATGTTGCATATGATGATAATCCTCTATGGGATGAAAGAGATATTAGTCATTCTTCAGCTGAAAGAGTAATTTTAGTTGATGCTACTACTCTTTTAGATTATATGTTAACACGATATACAGCTGTGCTTGAGAATTTAGTTGTTAACGAGAACAAGATGCTAGAGAATCTTAATATGACTAATGGAGTAATATATTCTTCAAAAGTATTATTAAAATTAGTTTCTAAAGGAATGCTAAGACAAAATGCATATGATATATTACAAAGATTATCATTTGAATCATTAAACAAAAAAGTTTCTTTAAGAAAAGCTATTGAAGAAAGCGAATTAAAGGATGTATTAACAAAAGAAGATTTAGATAGTTGCTTTAACCCAAGTGAGGCACTTATGCATATTGATGAAATATACAAAAAAGTATTTACTCCTAAGGCAAAAACATTAGTAGTTTTAGGTAGTGGTTGGGGCGATGAAGGCAAAGGTAAGATTACAAACTATTTAAGTGAACAATCTGATTATGTTGTAAGATTCCAAGGTGGAGATAATGCTGGACATACAATTAAGTTTAATGGAAAAACTTATAAGCTTCATTTGATTCCATCAGGTATTTTTAATCCAAGTATTAAAAATATTCTAGGAAATGGTATGGTTATAAATCCTGAAGCTTTAGTTAGTGAACTTGAAGAGATTAGAAGTTCTGGTTTTGAGTGTAATAATCTTTATATTAGTGATAGAGCACATGTAATTTTCAACTATCACAAAGAAATGGATAGATGTAATGAACTAAAACTTGGTGGAAGAAAAATTGGTACAACTTTAAAAGGTATTGGACCAGCATACACAGATAAAATTTCTCGACAAGGTATTAGAATGATAGATTTTATTAGCGATGATTTTGAGAAACTATTCAGAGAAAATGCTTCAGTAAAAAATGAAGAAATTAAACAAATGGGTGGAAATCCAATAGACATCGAAGAAAGTTTAGCAAAATATAAATCAATTAGTCAAATGATTAAGCCTATGGTAGTTGATACAATAGAGTTATTGAACAATGCTTATAAAGAAAATAAAAAGATATTATTTGAGGGAGCTCAAGGTTCATTACTAGATATAGATTTTGGTACATATCCTTATGTTACTTCATCAAACCCTTCTAGCGGAGGTGTATCAACAGGTAGTGGAATTAGTCCAAATAAAATAGATGAAGTTTTAGCAATTGTAAAAGCATATTCTACAAGAGTTGGAAGTGGTGCTTTCCCAACAGAACTTAACAATAGCTTAGGTGATGATATCCGTGAAAGAGCAGGAGAATATGGAGCAACAACAAAGAGACCAAGAAGAATAGGTTGGTTAGATGGAGTTGCTTTAAAATATAGTACAAATATCAATGGATTCACAAGTATATCATTAATGCTTCTAGATATTTTATCAGGAATAGACAAATTAAAAATTTGTACAGCTTATGAGCTTGATGGTAAAGTAATTCACACAATACCTGCTAGTTTAAAAGACTATGAAAAGTGTAAACCTATTTACGAAGAATTCGAAGGATGGAATGAAGATATAAGCTCAGTGACTTCATTTGAGGAATTACCTTTAAATGCTCAAAAATACATTGAAGGAATAGAAAGAATAACAAATGTTCCAGTTAAAATCTTCTCAGTAGGTCCTGATAAAACACAAACTATAGTGAGAAAAGAAATATATTAAGTCGTGCTTTGCATGACTTTTTATATTTTTGACATATTTTGAAATTATGTCATTGTAATTTGCTAGTATAAAAGATATAATTATACTAGAGGTTGGGTGATAGAATGGTTAAAATAGGTAACTTTTATTATATGTTATATATAACATTCTTTATTATAATCTTTATGTTTATATATCATATATTAAAAGATAAAGAAACAAAAAAGCAAAAACAATTTCTCCAAGTAATTTTATTTTTGAACTTAACTCTACATTTTTGTAAACTCTTATTTAATCCTTATAGAGATAATTTACCAGAAAGTATTAGAAAAGTAACGTTTGAAAACATATGTGCAGTCTCAACACTAGTTTTCCCATTTATATATTTATCTAATAGTAAGAACTCAATTATAAAAAATTATTTCTATTTTATTGGTGTTTTAGGTGGGGGACTAGCTATTTTGATACCAACAGAGGCAATAGATAAAAGTCCGTTTTGTTTTGATACAATTAGATTTTACCTATGCCACTTTGTATTGATAATGGTACCTTTGTTAAGTGCTAAATTTGGTATTATTGAATTAGATTATAAAAAATCATACTTTATGCCTATATGTTTCATAATAATTGAGATGGTAATTCTCATTAATGAATTGTTACTAATTAAGATAGGATATGTTCAATGTACAGATATATCAATGTTTTTAGATAGAGATTATCGTAATAGTTCCTTTATTTTTGGTCCAACAAGTTCCTTTGATGGCATAAGTAAAATAATAACAATTTTTACACCTAAAATATTTAAAACAGATTATTTTGGATTAAATAATGGTATAGATTTTTATTTTCCAATTTTATGGCTAGTAATACCAGCATTTATATATTTACCAATTGTAAATGTTGTTATTGGATTGCCTTTTACTGGGAAAGATATAAAAAAAGAAATAATAGAAAAAAAGAACAAAATGGAGGATAAAGTATGTTAAGCTTCTTTAATAAATTTTTTGGATATGTTTATGATGAAAATGGTAATTATGTCCCTTATTATGATGATCTTGGTAAAGGTGCATTTAGTGATTGGAGGCATTTTGCATGGATTATATTAACTATAGTATTAGCAGTTCTTTTATACAAAGTTTTTAGTAAGCATAAAAAAGCAGGTAAAATAACAATAACTGTTTTATTAGCATTACTTTTTGTAACAAGATTAGTTAATCAAATAGTAAGAGCATGCATAGGTGCTGAAGTACCTGCTTGGAGAGCATTTCCTTTCCACTTATGTACTATAATGACTTTTATGTTGCCATTAACGTATTTCTTTAAATGGGATAAAATTAAAACACCAGTTTATGTGCTTTCAATGATGGGAGGCATTATAACAATTATTATTGGAGATTATTTTGATAGCAAATTTATGACATTTTCTACACTTGAGGGAATGACTGCTCACACGATATTATTATTAGTACCAATTTATGAAATTGCTATTGGCGAGTTTAATTTACAAATAAAGAAAATATGGCAACCAGTAGCCTTAATGTTAGTATTAATGCTTTGGGCAATGCTTGCAAACGATGTTTTCTTTAAAGATTATAATACTAATTATATGTATTTGAAACGTAATGCTTTACCAGGGAATCTTGGGGGAGATTATTACTTCCTAATTTACATAGCAATTTTCTTCATATTGTTAGGTTTAATTTTTGGAATACCTGAACTTTACCGAAAGATTAAAAACAAAAAGAATTTAGATAAAGCCTTATAAGGATAATCCTTAAAGGCTTTTTAAATGTTGATTTTTAATTGTTTTAGGTGTATAATATATATGTGCAGGTGTAGTTTAATGGCAGAACACTAGCTTCCCAAGCTGGATGTACGGGTTCGATTCCCGCCATCTGCTCCATAAGAAGTAATAGGTTTGATACAAAATGTGTCAGACCTTTTTTATTGCAGATAGGAAACTTTATCCTTTCCGCCAACGAACTATAGAGTCTTGTAGAAGTGCCAATAGGTACTTTAGCGGGGTCTTTTTATTTTAAGAGTATAACTGCGGAACGATAGATATCACTACGGAACGAAAGCCTTATCAACGGAACGAAAGGTATTGCTGTGGAACGATAGATATTTTTTATAAAATCTCTTTTTAGTTTCAACATTATTCCGTAATCTACTTGTAATTTTCTCAAAAAAGTGCTATAATTTTATATAAAGTATCATAAGAAGAGGTAAATTCATGGAAAATATCAACTATGCTAAAGCCATTCTAAAATTAAGAGTAAAACTAAATATATCACAACAGCAACTAGGACATATGTTAGGAGTTTCTTTTAGTACTGTTAATAGATGGGAAAAGGGACATCACGAACCTACAATTTTAATCAAAGAACGAATTAAAGAAATTTTTATTAATAATGACATAGATATAAGCGAGTGTAAATAATTATGGCAACAGTAAAAGACATCAATCATGCTCTTGTTGAAAGTACCAGACCCCCCCTTTATACAAATATGAAATACTGGGGGAAAAAACCACATAATATTTGGTATGAGTATATAAAAAATTACGTTCCAACTAAAGGCGTATTTTTAGATCCTTTTTCAGGCAGTGCAATGAGTGCTTTCGAAAGTGTAAGAGCCGGAAAGAAAGTTTGTGCATTCGATTTAAATCCATTAACATCCTTCATAATTGAAACGTACTGTAGCGAGTTTTCGGAACTATCATTCATTAATAAAGTTAAAAAAATAATCGAAGAAGTTTCATCTGATGACATTTACAAGAAATTATACTTGTATAGAGGTGATAAATATGTGGTTCAAAACGTAAAGTGGAATTTGAACCAAATGTATGAAGTTTGTTGTGTATCAAAAAATGGAAAAGATAGAGTGTGCCTTGAAAACATACAATTAGATGAAGAAGCTGTTGATTTTTCTGAACAAATAAATATGGACAATATGACCTTTCCTAGAAGAGCTTTTAGAAAATCTGTATCATTTACAGATGGATTCTTAGAAAATATAGGAAAAGATTTTTCTTCTTTGTATACAAAAAGAAATCTTTATGTTTTGTCACTGATATTTAAAAAAATATTAGAAGAATCAAATTATTCATTACAACAACAATTACTTTTAGGATTTATTCAAACTACTCATCTATCTACAAAAATGTGTGTTCCAAGAAATAAGAAAACTAACAGGGATTTTTCGACTAGCTGGGGACGCTCTGCATTTATATATTCGAAAAAACAAATGGAAATGAATCCGCTGCTTCTTTTTGAAAATTCTTGCTTAAAAAGGCAATCTGTGCTCCAATCAATGAAATACATCCAACACTATCTTCCTAAGAAACCTAATATCGCTGATATAAATTATGTAAAATTTGATCCTGCGAAAAAAATTGATATTTGGTATGGAACTGTAGATGCAAAAACAATTGATACAATACTTCCAGAAAAAACAATTGATTTTATATTGACCGATCCCCCATATGGCGGTTTGGTTCAGTATATGGACTTAAGCACCGTTTGGCTGTCTTGGCTAGAATTATTGGATGCAAAATATAAACCAAATTTTGAACAGGAAATAATAGTAAATAATGATAAAAACTATGAATCTTTTTCTTATGATTTATCTATTGCGTTAAAAAATCTTAGAAATGTAATGAAAGATGAAGCGAAGATAGTTTTAACATTTAATAATAATGATCTTCAAACGTGGAATGCTTTTTTAAAAGCATTAAATAATTCTGGATTTAAAATTGAAAAAGTAATTCATCAACAAAACAAAAGAACAGGTGAATCCAATGTTGCAAACAAATACGGAATGTCGGCTAGCGATTTTTACATTAGATGCAGTAAAACTGATCGAAACACTTTTAGAACCTTGGAAAAAGAAGAAATTGAAAAAATTTTAGTTGACACACTAAAAAACATTATTTTAGAAAGAAATGAACCGACTCCATATCAGATTTTGTTTAATGGTTTGTTATCAAAAATATCAATTCTAAATATTGACATATCTTCATTTGATACTACATTAAATAATCTTTTAAGGAAAACAAATGATTTCGTAGAAAGTGTAAATTCAAAAAATTTAGCTGGCAGCTATTGGTGGATAGCTGGGCAAAAATATAATGAAAAATCTAAATCTACATTATCTAATAAAGTCAGAAAATTTATAGTTGACAAATATAATGATTCATTATCACATGATGAAATGTTAACAATGATATTTAAAAAATTTCCAAATGGTTTAACTCCAGAAATTGATTTTATTGAACGATTATTAAAGGAAGTTAAAAGCAGTAATAACAAAGGTGGTAATTAATATGGCAAAAGAAGAAAAATACGATGAAAGAAATAAGTTGAATGATTTAACTGGTAAAGAATGGTTAAAATGCACTAAAAGTTTTTATTTATCTGAAAAATGTGCAGATGATAAAGACGCATTTGAACATCCAGCTCCATTTTTAATAAAAGACATTGAGAAAATGATTTCGGTTTTTACTAAAAAAAATATGCTTGTTCTTGATCCATTTATGGGAAGCGGAACAACGGCAATTGCCTCGTTTAATTTGGGAAGAAAATCTATTGGCATAGATCTTAGCGAAGATTACCATAATCTTGCACTAACCAGATTTGAAAAAAAAGGAATGGTTGAAGATTTAAACTATAAGTATATAGTTGGCGACTCACTTGTTGAAATTGAAAACATTCCAGAAGTTGATTATATCCTTACCAGTCCTCCATATCATAATATTTTAAAAAATGATTCTAAAGGATTGAGAAAAGATTCATCTGTAAAAGGATATCGCTCTGGCTCTCGCCAAGGAGTGGAATATTACTCAGATTTGGCAAATGACCTAGGGAATCAAAATACATACGAGGAATTCCTGATTTTATTTCAAAAAATAATGCAAAAAGCTTATCAAAAATTAAAAAATAAAAAATACTGTTCAATTATAATTAGTGATTTTACTGTCGACAAAAAAGAAATATGTGTTCAGTCGGATGTTGTTAGAATTATGGAAGAAATAGGATTTTCATTCGTTGGCACAATTATTTTGCTGCAAGATAATAAGCCGCTATATCCGTTTGGCTACCCATACGCTTTTAAAATAAATCACATGCATCAAAATATAATTAATTTCAGAAAGGAGGAAAGCTGATGGCTAATGTTATAACATATACATTCAAAGATTATACTAGAACTAGAATAAACTTTGATAGGTTTCATAATCAAGTGATAAACATGCCCAGGGCTACATTTAGTGAGATTCCTGAGCTAATTAAATTATTAAAGAGTTTAGCTTCATATATTCTTCTAATTGATGAAGAAATTCTTAAAAAACCTATGAATCCTAAGAAACTATATGAACATATTTTTTTAAATTATAAAAAAGGATTAGTACCATCAAAAAATAGAAATCTATCGTTTGAATCTACTTTTTTAAATATCAATGATACGTTCGATCGAGTTTATGAAAATGTTCATAAAATGGGAAGAAGGTTCAGACACTATACAGAATTGTTTTCTTTTTTCAATATTTTTCAAAGAATTAAAAAAGATGGCAAATGGCATAAGCAATTATGTGTTTTCGATGTTGATTCGTTAAAAGAATTAGAATTGACAGACGAACAATACTTAATGGACGTTTTTCGAAATAGACTCTTAAATTTAAATGTTAAAGATAATAGTCATATCGTAAATTGCAAAGGAATAGAATTATCTAATGATGCTGATTATAGGCCTGCTAGAGCCATTATACGTTATATGTACGAAATGAAAAGAGATGTTACTGATTTTGAAATTGCGGTATTGCTTGGAAGAATTGATGAAGTACAAAAAGAAAATGAAATACTTATTCGTGCCAATAAAATCGGACGTGAATTACCATATTCTTTAGATCAACAAATTAATTTATTCTTTCAAAGCATGCTATGGAAAAGTAGCGGAGGAGTTCAATTCACTTATAGCAGTTCGCAGGAACCATATTTTAAATTTAAGGTTTTTTTAATTATGATGGAAACTTTTGAGCTTGTGGAATACGATCGAATTAATCAATATATAAAATTGACTGATTATAGTAAAAAAATAGCAAGTCAGGATGTTTCTCTTGATATTCTTGACCTTGAGCACTTGTTGGCTATGATAGACAATGGAACAGAAGATACAAATAAGCTTACAAATATAATTATCAATAAAAGAACTGATGCTATTACAAAGGCTATTCAGGATGATGGGGAATTAGTTGAAAAATTAAATATTAGAAGCATACATTATCCTATTATTAAAAATAATAAGAGAGTTAGAAATCGTTTAATAATGGAAGTTTCTAAAATTAAAGCCGATTATTTGGATGAAGTTACTGGCAAAGCACCATTTGCTGGCAAAACAGGGAAAAGTTATGTTGAGGCTCATCATATACTCGAATTTAGTCGAGAAAATGGTCCTGATATAACAGATAATTTAATTTGTTTAGGACCTGAAAATCATATGTTAATTCATCATGGTTCTAAAGACGAAATAGATGCTTTTTTTGCTACATGTAAAAATAAAGGATTAATTGACTATAATAGATTTGAAAAAATATGTTTAAAATATCACTGTTTAACACCAGAACATGTAAAAACATTATATAAAAAGGGTATCTTAAACGCTGAAGAATCTCAAAAATTGAATAATTTAATTAGCATCAACGGTATTGATTCAATATTTTTAGAAACATTGAATATAAAAGCTGCAGAAGTATAATTGTTTGAAAAAGTGCTAACAACTATATTTCTTTGATTTAAAGGAGCTATTATCCTATTTCTAGGGTAGTGGCTCCTTTTTTATTTTACTAGGAAAGTTCATTTTTAAAGGTAAAAGAAAAGGACCACTATTTAGAGCATATAGTGGTCCAAAATCATTAAATTATATAAAAGATAACGACTTAAATTCCCATCCGAAAATGGGTTTTTTTGAGTGCTTATAAATTATTATTTTATTTTTTTATTATCATAGTGACATTACATTCAGGACACATCATACTTGCATATTCATCTGGATTTTCGAGTAGGTCTTTCATATCATACATTTCTTCGACTATCCAAAGGGGTACATTTTCTTCATATCCACAGTCTTTACAAATATATCTAATCATTTTGTCTTTTTCAATACTGTGGACAGTATCCGGTTCGATCTCGCCATGAGTAAGGTTCTCTTTTTTTCTTACGTTTTTTTTGAACTCATAAATTGTTTTTCCATCCTTTCTTTTAACATATTTACTATAATCTAATTTCATCATACTCCTACATTTATTGCACTCTAAAGGATCATAATTAAAAATAATTATAATTGAAGTTCTATATTCATTTAACTTTTTAGCTTTATTTATCTCCCAGTCTTTATACATTTTAGCTTTACAATCTCTATACTTATGATTTTTAGCTGCATATGCTCCATAATATCTTACTGTTTTAAATTGTTTAACTGGAATATGTTGGATTATTTTACTGATGAAATCAAAAGCAGTATCAGTAACTATTATTTTTTTGCTTTCATCTTCATGAGGATGATAATATCATGTAACTTTCTTTCCATCATAATCAATTATTCTTGACTCACTCATAACAGGGTGCCTGTATATCTAACTACATAATCTATACCTTTTTTGGTATCAGCAAATTGTTGGTTAGGCGCATATACATAAAAACAATTATCTTTTTTTGCATAAAGCATATTTTTAATTTTATAAAATGTTTTACCTAATTTATTATGTAAGGCATCTAAAATACATTTTTGCCATGATTTTCTTAAAAGGTTATAATTGAAATAATTAACATTTACAAATTTATTAGTCTTAGAGTCATGACCTCCTTCACTAATTAGCATATGAATATGGGGATTCCATTTAAGGTTTCTACCAAAAGTGTGCAAAACGGATATAAATCATGGAGTAATTTTATATTGTTTAGTTTTATCTTTTCTATTTCGTTCTCTTTTGTTATTAAAACTATAATTAATGACATCGTTAGCTGAGTTAAATAATTCATCAAGTAAAGATTTATCTTTTTTAAAGTATGATCTTAATTTAAAAGGTATAGTAAAGACAATATGTCTGTGTGTACAATTGAATACTTTTTTTGTATTTGCGCAGAACGTTGTTTAACGTACTTACTCCCACAAGAAGAACAAAATCTAGATTTACATGTATGAAATCTAAAGGTGAAATTACTACACTTAGGGCAAGTGTAGTAATCAAAGCCTAAGGCTTTAGTTTTGCAAACTCTAACTTTATCCACAGCATCAGAAACATAATCAGGAATAGAACATTTAGTAGACATATATTTTTGATATTCATCCCAATTATCATTAAGAATATCTTTAATCTTAATTTTAGCAACAGAAGAATGCTTAGATTTTTCAGTATGACTTTTAAGATAATTGTAATAAAGGAGATCAGAAGGAGAATCATTAAGATTATTTAAAAGGAGATGGAAATAGTGATCTTTAAAACAAGGATTAGAGTGGCAAGCATCAACCAAAGCATCTTCATATCTAAATTGAAATCTTTCACTAGTTTTAGACTCAAGTAAAATCCTATCAAAAGTATATATGAATGGATTAACATAATCAGGTTATTTATTAAAATTAATAAATGACATAAATCACCTTTTTAAAATTATAGCATAAATTAACGAAAAAGAAAACCCTCGATATCGAGGGTTAGGATGTTAACGAAGTTAACATTTTTTTATTTTCTTGGATAAATTTTTGGCAAAAAATCTATACGCTGCCATATACCCTTGTAGGAGGGTAAGCACCTACGACAAATGAAGAAAAAATAACCATTTTAAAATTAAGAGATGATGGCAAGGGTTATGGCGAAATCGCTAGGCTTACTGGAATATCTAAAAATACAATTACTGCCTTTATTCGTAGAGAGAAGGATAAGAAATATGATAGATGCTTAACGTGCGGTCAAAAGCTAATTCAAACACCTGGACATCGACAAAAGTTATTCTGTAGCGATACCTGCAGAAGGCTCAACTGGATTAAAAAAGGTAGAAAAAGCATAAAAATGAGGGAGTTTAAGTGCAAATGCTGTGGTCGTACGTTCTTTGGATACGAGTCACAACATCCATCATTTTGTTCTAGGGAATATTTCTTTAAGTCAAGAAGAGGCGATAATGATGGAACTAACTAATATAGAGAAATATTTAACTTCTTTAGCACCAATGACTAGCTTCTTTGAAGCAAAACAAATTACCCCTGACGAATACATAAAAGCAGAGTCTTTTTTAGCAAAAAAGTATTGTATCAAAGATGATGATATTCATCGTCCTAATCGCTTGATAATTAAAGGTTTTAGAGTGATGTATATGTATGACAAAAAGGAGGAAAAACATGGAAAAGAAGATAATCCAAATAGACGCGTTACCGCAATTAAAAAGAAAACTTAGAGTAGCTGCTTACGCTAGAGTATCCTCTGCAAAAGATGCAATGCTTCATTCATTATCGGCACAGGTGAGTTATTACAACAAGTGCATCAGTTCGCATGACGATTGGGAGTTCGTTGGTATCTATGCAGATGAGGGCATTTCTGGAACAAAGGAAGATAGAGATGAATTCCAAAGAATGATCAATGATTGCAGACTTGGGAAAATTGACCTTATCCTTACTAAAGCCATATCGAGATTTGCAAGAAACACTATGACAATGCTTGAGACGGTGAGAGAGTTAAAAAGCCTAAATGTAGATGTATTCTTTGAAGAACAAAAACTTCATTCAATAAGTAATGATGGCGAGATGGTTCTTACATTGCTTGCATCAGTAGCTCAAGAAGAAGCTAGAAGTGTATCAGAAAACCAAAAATGGCAAATTAGAAAAGATTTTGAAAAGGGCCTTATATGGGGTGGCAATAACACTTATGGATACAAAATTGTAAATAAAAAGATGGTATTGGTTCCTGAACAGGCAGAGATAGTGCAGAGAATATTTCGACTTTATATTGTTGGCCTTGGCTTTCAAAAGATTAGCAAATTACTAAACGATGAAGGTATTCCTGCGATGTATGCAAAAAGGTGGAACAAGCAATCGCTGCAGCAGATAATAGCCAACATCAATTACACTGGCGACTTATTGCTTCAGAAGACCTATCAAGAAAATTACCTTACAAAAAAGACAAAAATCAATAAAGGTCAACTTGAACAATTCTTTGTAGAAAACGACCATGAAGCAATCATCACTAGAGAAGAGTATTACGCTGCTTTGGAAATTAGAAGAAAAAGGGCTGAGTATTTCAAACTATATAAATTCAAAGTGCACGCCTATCCTTTGACGGGATTTGTTAGATGAGGAAACTGCGGTAAGAACTATAATCACAAAAAAACAAGATATACATAAAAATGGTCATGCACAACTTACCAAAACTTTGCAAAACGGAATGTGATGCCAAAAGCGTGCCTGATGTAGAGTTAACAAGAATCACACTAGAGGTTCTTAATATCAAAGAACTAGATAGAGACCTTGTTGAAGAGAAACTTGAGGTTATTGAGATGCTTAAAGACAATAAGCTTATATATCATCTAAAAGATGGAAGCACTGTAGAAAGAACCTGGAATGATATTTCAAGAAGAAATTCCTGGACTGAAGAAATGAAAAAAGAAGTTAGAAGAAAATCATTAGCCCTTATTGGAAAGGGGAAACAGCATGGGTAAGGTTACGATTATACCTCAAAAGATAGATCCTATTACACAAATGGCACATGGCATCATCAAAAAAAGAAAGGTTGCTGCCTATGCTCGTGTTTCAACAGAAAGTGAGGAACAAGCTACATCCTATGAAGCTCAAGTTAATTACTACTCATCTTATATAAAGGAAAAGCCAAACTGGGAGTACGTCGACGTTTATTCTGATGAAGGAATCACTGGCACGAACACCAAAAGAAGAGAAGGCTTCAACAGAATGATTAAAGATGCGTTAGATGGGAAAATTGACTGCATCATTACTAAGTCGATATCACGTTTTGCAAGAAATACCTTAGACACAATCAAGTACGTAAGAGAATTGAAATCAAATGGCGTCTTTGTACTTTTTGAAAAAGAGAACCTTGATACTTCTGATCCAAAAATCGAACTTATTCTTACGATTATGGCTTCTATTGCACAAGAAGAAAGCCGAAGCATATCTCAAAATGTTACTATGGGCAAGCGCTGGTGCGTTCAAAATGGTAAGGTATCATTTGCTTATGCATCATTCCTTGGATACGATAAAGTCGATGGCGAGATAATAATCAATGAAGAGCAAGCAGAGTTTGTAAGGCTTATCTACCACATGTACTTAATGCAGGGCAAAACAAAGAAAGCAATAGCTGACTACTTAAATGAGAATGGTGTTATAACTCCAAGCGGTAAGGGAAAGCAATGGACAATCAACAATATCGCCTCAATCCTTACAAACGAAAAGTACAAAGGTGATGCGTTGCTTCTAAAGACTTATATTGCGGATTTCCTAGAACACAAATCAGTCAGAAACAATGGAGAGGTAGCACAGGCTTATGTAGAGAATAACCATCCTGCTATCATAAGCCGTGAAGACTGGGAACTGGTCCAAGCAGAAATGAAAAAGCGCGAACGTGTTGGTGCTCCTATTCAGGAAACACAATCTTCTCATCAAAAATCAGATGCGAGCATTGTGGTTCCTTCTATGGAAGAAAGGTATGGCATAAAGGCAGCACGTATGAAAAGCAAGTGTTCCAATGCAACGAAAAATACGACAAGAGCCACACACTATGCAAGACTTCTCATTTCACTGAAGATGAAATTAAGCAAAAATTCATGCTTGCCTATAACGAAGCAATTACAGATAAGCAAAGAATTATTGATGATACCAAGGAAGTCATAGCCTTACTATCCGATACCGTTGAAATTGAAAAACGAATAGAAGATGCAACTACTGAAATTGAAATCTTAGCAGGTCTAGTTGAAAAACTAGTCCAGGAAAATGCATCAAAGATTCAGAATCAGGACGATTATGAAGCTAGATACCAAGCGTTAGCACAAAGATATGATAAAGCTAAAGACGGACTTGAAGAAGCTAGTGATGAGTTGTTTCAAAAGAAAGCTCGACAAAAGAACCTAGAAGCGATTGTAGCCAAGATGGAAAAATTGGATACGGTGTTACTTAAATGGTCTGATGAGATTTGGTTAATGCTTATTGAAGAAGCGGTGGCGCATGAGAATGGAACACTGACTTTTAAATTCAAAAACGGATACAACATCACAAAGTAAAATTTACACCAGTCGAAAGGCTGGTTTTTTGGTTGCTGCTCGGTAGACAAAATGAAAAGAAAGTGATATAATATAAGTCTCTGATAAGGAAGGATTAGTTTCCTCAAAGTACTTGAGTAACGGGATTTATCTAAAATGCATTATGCGAGTGGCGTGTGTTAGATAGGTAAACTTACAAAAATTATTTTGATTAAATTAAAACTTATTGCAAAAGGGCTAAGTGTACTTACTGCTAGAAGTGGGCTTACTCTATATCGGCATAAGTCTTTTTTAATTCCTCGGACGAAGGAGAAATAAACATGAATTTTAAAAATTTACGTGACCACTTAGATGAGGTCCAGCAAAAAATTAGTTATTGGTTTGATAACACAGACCTACTGCTTCAAGCTTTCACAAGAAGCTCTTATTCAAAACAATATGGTGGAGAAAACAATGAGGTACTTGAATTCTTAGGCGACAGAGTACTTGATATGTATGTCGTTAAGGTGATCGCAGATAAATTTGGATTCGTTAAGTCTCAATCAGAATACTATGATGAAGCAAACGACAATGACGAATTCTGTATCGTAGCTCATAAAAATGAAGGAGACTTCACAGAGCTAAAAAAAGAAATCGTAAACAACATAACACTCGCAGATAGAATCGATAAGCTAGGATTCTTCAAATATATGTATTTAGGTGACAGCGATTTAGATAATCCAAAATTTACTGAAAACCTAACTAAAGTTAAAGCGGATTTGTTTGAGTCAATTCTAGGTGCAATCGCAATTGATAGTGACTGGAATCCTGATGAATTACAAAACTCTGTAGAGTTCATGCTTCAGATTGATAACTTTCTAGCAAACGTTGATACTGAAGAAGAAAGACTAGAAAAGTTTCAGGAAGAGAATGCCATCAATACATTAAAGGAAATGGCAGAGCACGGAAGATGTTCCTTTCCTGAATATACTCAACCAGACGAGATGGTTGAAATGAATGATGGTAGAATGATGTGGGAATGCACATGTTACATTAGAAGCTGGTCAATGAGACATGCAGCTTATGCCACTTCAAAGAAAGAAGCAAAAAGATATGTGGCATATTTGATGCTTTGCGATTACTTCGGACTTCATGATGAGTTCGATGAGCAAGACTAATGAAAGGAAAGGTATATGACCAGAAAATTAAAAGTATATGAACAATCAATGGGTGGAGAAAACTATACTCTAGTTCCTACCATCATATTAAAAGGGCAATGGTTAAAGACTGCCGACTTTGAAGCAGGCGATTATATTGAGGTTGTTTGCGAAGGAGATAAGATTACTTTAACAAAAACGACCCCACCTGAAGCTTCAAACAAAAAGTCATTAGAAGAAAGGGTAAAAGATCTAGATTCAAATCAAAGAAAGAAGCTAGCTGACTTTATTGAAAAATTATAGAGATGAATTATTTATTTTGGGATACTGAACGTATCAGGAATACAAAAATTTATATGTCTGCTGTGATTCTCACTGACGAGAAGTTTAATGTGATTAAGGAAGAAAGAGGTATAGATTTAAGTGTTGATGTTTCATCAAGACATGCACCAAAAAGAAAAGTGGCGGAACTAAAGGATGAATCCACACTGTTTCCAGATTTTGAATCGCACGCAAATTCGCTTATGAGTTATTTGAACTCTGCTGTTTCTGTTTGCTTTGGAAAAGATGATTTTGTTTCTTTAAATGACCAACTTAAAATTCATAATATGGCCGAATTAAAGGGTAGTTATTACGATTTGCAAATGTTTGTACATTCTATAAAAAGCGAAAATTTATCTAATCTTGCTGCAGTTAGTAAGTACCTTAACGTTAAGCACAACGCGCATGATCCTTTAAGTGATTCGTATGTTACAATGGAATTATTCAAATACCTTAAATCAAATTATGATATCGAAGAAGCAAAACTTCCAATACCTAATAAAAACGTAATTTTAGACATTGAGGTTAATGGCACATTGATTGCACGAAAGAAGTGAGGATTACTAAGATCAGAATAAAAACGAAATTAACGAAGATGATTGATAAATTATAGGAGGATGATACTGTGGGAACTCTATCAACGACAAAAATTAAAACTAAATTAATACCTTTATTAATGAATGGTGGACTTTTTATAGCTGTTCCTTTTGATATTCCTAAGGATAAACTGGTAGAAACTATCGATCCATACCTTAAGGGACGCCAAAACGAGAAAGCAATAAAAAAAGAAATCTTCAAAATTCATGAAGATTTAAATAAAAAAACAAGCGAGTATTATCTCGTTAATCAAATGGTTAGCACCATTGCCGATATTTCTCAGGATTTGGTTAACAAAGCAAGTTTGGTCGCAGCTGAAGACGTAAAGACTATGTGCATGATTTTAGCAAGAACAGTGTCTTCGTTTAGCTCAGCTCAGTTATTGTTTAACTTTTCGTACTATATTGAATTTATCACCATTCTAAGAATGGTTTATGAACAATGCGGATATGTGGTATCATGGGCGGATAAGGGAGAACAGCCAAAAAAGGGGCCTCAATCTATTCAGACATCAAAGTTTCAACAATTTGTTCCATCAGCAAATACTACGCTATATGGTGAATTAGCAGAAACTGCTCATCTAGATATACATAAAGCCAGAAAGCTTCCTGGTGTTAAAAATGAATACGAGGATGGTAACGCATTGGTATTAGCTTCACATACTAAAACAAAAGAAAACTATCACATTTTCGAAGAAGTTTTTTTAGTACTAGTTGATACATTGGACTATTTTGTTAATAAATTTTTCGGTGATGACTCAGATCTTCTTAAGTATTTAGAAGTTGTTAAACTTAACAGATTTTGTATAATTTCTATCTCAAAAAAAGGATATATTGATGATGCTGAAATATTGAAAGAATTTCCCAACATCAAGGAAGATGCATTCAATGGATTAGATCAAGAATCTCAAAAATTGATGTTAGAGAAATTTGGTTCGATTGACAATTTTTGGGAAGCTTTGAAAAATAGTCACAGATAAAACTTATTTAACAGGGGTGTCCAAAATAGTCTAAGGGTGTTCAATTCACTTTAGGGGGTTCAAAAAATAAGACAGGGGTGTTCATTTTCTGAGTAGGGGTGTTCACTTTGTATTAAAATGGTTCATCTTTGCCATTTAAAAACATTAGTCTTGATACATTAAATATTAGGTGTCAAGACTATTTTTTATGATTTTTTACCGATTTTAAGGTCAAAATACTCATAAATAAACTAAATTTCTATCAGGTTTTTTAGTCTGGTGGATTTTTTATTTGCCTTTGTATTAAAATTATAGCTTTTTATCGTTTTTCAAGGATAGGTGTTAGAACGTTTACTAGGGTTGCTAGAACGATTATTTCGACACCCCTAAGGAATGGAAATTGTAATTATGATCCTTTCCTTAAAGGTCTAAAAGAACAGGGTTGTGATGGACCTGTTACCTTTGCAATAACGCAGATAGAGAACTACATCAATAAACAAGCACATAAATAAATGAAGGAAAACTTATGAATAAAATTTTATTTAATATTATATCTGTACTAGTAACTATGGTAATTTTACCGCTTATTTCTTTTGCCGGTATAAAGCTTATTGCATAGCTTAATGCAGAGATAAAAGACGAAAACGCAAAAACTCAATTAACTACTGCGATTGCAATCGTCACAAATTCCGTTAGGAGCGTGTTTCAAACTTATGTTGATACACTTAAGAAGAATGGAACATTTGACGTGGAAAGCCTAAAAATCGCCCTTGCAAAAGCGAAGGACGAGGCTCTTTCTCAAATGAGTGATGAAATTAAAGAATACATAACAACAAACTATGGTAACCTTGAAAATTGGCTTACTACACAGATTGAAGCAACTATTAACATTTTGAAGAATAATTATCAAATCAGCCTACTTGAGATTTATTTCTTGGGTAGGTTCTTTTTTTGTGCCTATAATATTGACATATACACCAAAAGTGTATATAATTATATATAAGAAAAAAGTGTATGCTTTTCGTGCATACAAAAACTCGATATACAGAATAATTATTTTTTGATATACTTTTAGTACAAGGAGTTGAATAGCGTGTTTGAACTTAAAACCAATGAAGAAATAGGTGCTTATTTAAAGAAGTTGATTTTATCAAAGTATCTATCTTGTAGGCAATTCTGTGTTGCTTATATTGATTTAACGTATGACTTTTCGGATGATCCACAAGATTTACGTAGTGATGAGATAAAAAAGCTTACAAATAGGCTCTCACAAATCTTAAAAGGCAAAAAAGGTATTCAAACTTACGACTTGCCAATTTTCTCTGAACTATTAGGTGTATCATGCGAACAAATGCTTTCTGCAGGGGCGGTTTGCAAGCCTATCACTAATAGAAGAACCAACTACAACATTGCGTTTTCAACCGATGAACGTGATTGGATTGAATATATAAATCGTGAGGATTGTATTGCTTCTTATGCAGATGAATTTGGTAAAACAGTCGTGGACTACGCTATCGAATTTAAGAACTATGGTTTTATCAGGTTTTTAATTAAGAACGGCTATATTACTTTAATCTCTGATGACAAGTGCTTGGCTGGTTTTAACTTTGGAGCAAATACCTCATTAAAAGTTAGACCTTATGAAGCTAGAACATTTGAAAACGAACTTTATGAAAATAAAATTCTAAGAACTCAAATAATAGCATTAGCTCTTGAACATGGCGATTATGCTGTGCTGGATGAGATGAGAGCGAGAGAGTTTCCTCCTCAACTAACAATGTTCAAAAACAACGTTCATGGAGTCAAGTTTATAGAGTATTATGACGAACAATATATTGAAGCCATTTTACATTCTAAATCAAAGGTTATTCAATATTTCTGCGAAGAATACTATGTAAAATCACACTGGCAGAATGAAGAGTTTTTGTGGATGTTTCCGTTCATGGGCGAGCTGATTGTTAAGGCTGTAAAAGCGAATAGCATCAAAGCAATAACACTATTAGATGCAGCAATTAAGCATAACGAAGAAACCTATAATAACTTGAAAAAGTCTATTCTTTATGTGGCTAAACGCAAAAAAGAAGATTTCCGTAGGAACATAGGCTTCCAAGAAGTGATTGCTGATGTTCTTCGTGATTATCATATCTCCGAAGAGAAAAATGTAATTTGCTTCTGGTGTTATATCTTTAAAGAAACTCATCAAGTTGTAACAAATGTCATATTCGCTGATGTTCAATCAAAGAAGCCAGAAATACAAAGCAGAATTGATAGACTTAACGAATTATATTCTCAAATTATAAACATTAAAGACCATTTGATTAAACAATAATTGCTCCTTGAATATTCAAAGGAGGTAATCAAAATGTCAAAGTACAATACCATCGAGGTATGGAATAAATTTTACGGAAAAAAAACTGAAGTATATGATTATGCAGGGAGATTGATGAAGAAGTCTGCTTGTGGAAATCCACGTAGTCAGTTCTTTCCTACAATTGATCACATTCGTCCTCTTTCCAAAGGTGGAAGTGATATCCTGGAAAATATTATAATTTGCCATCGTGATACCAATGAAGAGAAAGCTAATTCATTTCCTCATTGGAAGGCAAACAGAACAAGGTATTTAGCCATCCGCATTAGAGGAACAAGAAATGAATATGAAATATACGAACAAGAATAAAAATAACTTTTGCTAAAACATATTCTAATTAAATTTGAGCTATAGCTTAATCGCTATGGCTCTTTTTTATGTCTAAATTCCAATAATTTTTTCCAATTTTTTTACATTTGCCTTCTTAAAAACTCTCTCCTTTTGAAAGGATAAAACCTTTTAAAGGTTGGTGATTTCTATGATTAGTAAAAAACAAAGAATAATCGAATTAAGAAATAACATTTAAATTTACAAACATGAAAGAAATAACGATAGCAGCCGAGTAAAAAGACTGTTCTTTTTTTGCTTAAAATAGGGGTGTCAAAGTAATCGTTCTAACACTTAGGGGTGTCGTTTGTATCAAAATACTTCGACAAACACATTAAAGTAAATCGATAAGTTTTCTAGTAAGACTTATTTTTTATGCAAAGATGAAACATTTAAATTTAAACACTAGGGGAGACTTGCCACGTGTTCGAACCATTCTCCTATGAGACTTGAACCAATAAGAGATAATTGTGGAAATAAATTTAGAAAAGTAGTATAATATATTTGAAAATATAAAACTTTTTATCAACTTATGTCACGTGCGTTTACACTTTTGTCTTGAAAATTTAGTCAAAATACATCGAGACATTTGGTAAATGTGAACCTAGGACAGCACGATAAAAAGTCTGTGATGAGATAACTTTAATGTTTCGAACATATATGATTGTATTATAAAATTACAATAAAAATATATTTATTGATTAGAGGAAGTTTATATGGAAAGTATTTTAAACAAATTGTTAGAACAAAACAGAAAAATTGAACGAGATATAAGTCGTTTAGGGACTTTAGAAGATGGAGAAATTTGCTCAGAAGTTATATCTAAACTTAGAACATTCGTTGAACATGTTTCAGCATATCATTATACAGTTTCCAATGCATTATCTAGTGTTGTTACACAAGGAAATATTGAAGCTGGAATCGCATATGTTTATAGGGATAAAAGCTTAAGATTTATAAAAGATTTGCATAAATTCCTTCAGGCATGTGCTTCACATTATGTTGTTTCAGAAATTACATCTCCACGATTAATTCAAAAATATATTCCCTATTTATTTGAGATTAAAAAATGGATGAAACAAAAGTACAAAGTAGATGTGATTGTAAATTTGTGTGAATTATCAAAACTACATGATACTAATTTAAATAACTATTATTTGTGTATTAGTAAAAGCATGAATAAATTAATTTACAAGCATAGTCCTGTTCCGAAAGATAGATATTATGTTTATTCATGTCATCCTATTTATGTTGATGATAGATTGATTTATGAAATAACATTAGGTATGGCTAGTGATTATGCAAGTAAATTTAATCGTTTTATTGTTTTTTCTAGTGAGTCAATTCAAACAAATTATTCAATACGATGTGAATTTGTTGATAAAAAAATAAATTTGTTAAAAAATAGTACAAAGATCAGAATTGTTCAAGACTGGTGTGTTTCGATTAGACCTTGTGAATTTAATAATTTAGGGAAAATACTGGGTATTAATGAGAATATTTTGTCATCATCATTGGAGTATAATAGATTAATGTCATATATGATAGAACATAAAACAAATTTATCAGAAATTATAATGTTACCACAAAAGGAATATGAAAGCATTAAAGAAGAAGTATTATTAAGAACAAAAGAAATTCATATATATAATATTATTGATAAAGCAAGGAAAATAGCTAATTCTATGTATTCAGAAAGAAATTTGATCAGATATTTAGCATATAATCTTAATAATAAAATTATTAAGGATCAAAGTTATAAGTCTGCAAATAATATTGGCCTCTATGTTAATAGTCACATTCGCCCATTTTGTTCATTGCCTTTTGCAATGTCTTTATGTAATCATAATACTTCATTAATAGACCTAATTGAGATATTTGGTAAGCCAATTGATTATGAACTTGTTTATAGAAAAATAAAAAAAAAACTGAAAATGAAAATATTTTATATCATAAATTAGAAGAATTATTTGAAGAAGATTTGGATGATGTAAAGAAAAAGATTGAACTTATAAATAATGAATTATATTGGAGCCCAGAAAGTAAGATTGAAAATATTGGAGAATTATATTATATAAAAGAATATGAAAATACAACTGTTTCTATTCTTGATAGTTTAATAAAACTTTCTGAGGATGGTATAGTTGGTTATTCAGAATTCACTGAAAACATGATTAATAAATATCATATAAACATTGATTCTGCTGAAAAGAAAAATGTATTGCTCCATCTTTTTGAAAATACAAAAGTTGCATGTATATACGGTCCTGCAGGCACAGGGAAAAGTTTTTTGGCTAGATTAATTTCTGATATATATAAAGATTATAAAAAAGTATATATTTCAAATACTAACACAGCTGTAAATAATTTATATAAAAAAGTTGGTGGAGATATACAGGATTTTATGACTATTAAAAAATATTTAAATAATATACCCAGTAGTTATTTGCTTTTTATATGGACATAATATAGTAAACTAATGGGGCTGTAAAAAAATAAGCCCCATTTATATCTATAGAAGAATATTATACCAAACATTTGATTAAAGCATATCAAACCGCCGTATACGGAACCGTACGTACGGTGGTGTGAGAGGTCGAAAATGAATAATTATAAATAGTTATTTATTTTCTCTTACTCGATTATTTGCAGATAGGAAGCCTTTATCCTTTTCGCCAGCAACGTTCAGAGCCTTGTAGAAGTGCCAAACGGCATTTTCACGAGATTTTTTTCTTTTTATATATTGCTACGGAACGAGAGATTTGTTATAAAAATTTGTTGATAAAAAGCGTTTGAGAAAAATATGAAAATATTTTGGACTAATATTGTCGAATAATAGACAATTTGAGAAAAAAGTGATATAATTTAGATAAATTTTTGATATTCCTATAGGAGGATAATCTATGGATTATAAAGTAATGATAAAAATGTTAAGGAATAGAATGATTTTAACACAGTCAGAATTTGCAAAAGAATTAGATGTTTCTATTGCTTCTGTAGCAAAATGGGAAACTGGTAAAATGAACTGACAGTGAAAGTTGCAATCGTTGTTTGAAAAATACAATATAGAAGTGGAGGAAAAATAAAAATGCCAAATAATAGTGCACTAAGATCTGCTGATAGAAATAAAAATGACGAGTTTTATATCAAATTAGCAGACGTTGAATTAGAACCAAAAAATTATAAGAAATATTTCAAGGACAAAATTGATGAAATGGAAGGAGACCATATTGCTCCTTGGCATTTAGGTAAAAAAACAGATGAAGCTAATTTACAAATGTTTTATAAGGATTGCAATCGAAAAAAGGTGGATATTAATGGCTTCTATACATAATGTAAGAGTTAGAAATGGTTTCTCTGATAGAAACTCTATAAAACCTATATCTAAAATTATGCAAGTAGATAGTTTAGATGATGACACTAGAATAGTTTTATTTAATACTCTTAGCAATGTCTTAAATCATCAAATAAATATCTCTAGATTTAACGAAGATACTCTTTGCAAAATCATGACTGAAAAGTTATTTAATGAGGTTTATTACGACAGATATTGTAATAAATTTGATTCTTTGATGGCCGATATTTTAGAAATGTTTAAGACTGAATCATATGATGTGATTTTAACGATGATAGAGTTTATTTGTTCTATAGTCCATGAAACACGTGAAGATTTTAATAATCGCACTAACTATTGTTTTATTAACAAATATTATGATACATTCAAAGTAATGAATACTGCTTTTGAAGATGAGTATATTGGCTATAGATTTGTTGAGGATAAAATTGTAAAAATTACAAATGACAATGAAATAAAAGCAATAGAAGAATCAGCTTCAACCCCATTTGATGAAGTAAATAAATCGATATCGAAATCAATTAGTTTCTTAACTGAAAGTTCCAATAAAGATTACAAAAATGCAATTAAAGAAGCTATTATAGCAGTCGAACAATTATTTAATATTATTCTTGAGACTAATGGATTAACTTTAGCTAATGCGTTAGGGCAAATTTGTAATAAAATTCATATTGATATTAATTTAAAAGAAGCAATTAAGAATTTATATAAATATACTAATGAAGTTAACGGTATAAGACATGGAAATAATAAAAATTCTGATGAAATATCATTTGATGAAGCCAAATATGTGTTATTAATATGTTCTGCAACTATCAATTATTTCTCAACTTTGAAAATTAATTGATTATTTAAATGATAGTGTTTTGCTTCTAAGAAAGATGTCATTTAGCGGAAAGTGTATATGAAAGCAGAAAAATATAAATACTATTTAATATTGAATGAAAAGAGAATTTAATAGGTGAATTGTATGATTATAAGTAAAACAGAACTAATAATAAATGATTCTATTAAATATATTGTTGTCGAAGATATCGACGAAAATTATATAAATTTATATGGCGTGGATAAAAATTTTACTTCTGTTGAAAATAAAATGAATTTATTATTTGCATATTTTCACCAAGAACTTAATCAACTATTTGATTTTATGAATTATAAAATAGGTGTAAATTTTCATTATAATGCTGATAAAAGTAGAAAACTAATTGAAGTGATAAAAGCAATTACTTTTTTAAAACAAAAATTAGTTAAAAGTAAATTTAAATTTGATATTGATAAAAAATATGAATTAAAAATGCAAAAATGTAGTGAATTTCTTTCTGAATATTCAGGCTCAAAAATACCGGAAGACACCGAAATTTTTTCAATTGAAAAATATGAGAAAATATTTATATTATCTAATAGTATACAAGTACCACAGTATGAAAATAGAATTACTGATTTAAAATATTTAGGTAATGGTGCATTTGCGATTTGTTATTGTTTTATTGATCCTTTTTTAAATATAAAATTATGTAAGAAAACTTTAAATGAAAAGAATGATCTTAAAGAAAAAGATTATCTAAGGTTTGAAAATGAGTTTTCTAAAATGAGAGAATTAAATAGTCCATATTTAGTTAAAGCATATTCAATTTCAGAAGACAAAAAATCATATATCATGGAATATTGTGATTATACATTAGATAGATTTATTAGCGTAAATAATACAAAAATAACTTTTTCACTTAGAAAGCAAATAGCATTACAATTTTTAAATGCATTAAAGTATTTATATTCAAAAAAAATATTACATAGGGATTTAAGTTATAGAAATATTTTGTTAAAGAAATATGATGACGTTTATGTTGTAAAATTGTCTGATTTTGGTCTTATAAAGGATGAATCAAATCATATAACTGATGATGATAGTAGCATTAAAGGTACATTTGTTGATCCTTGTTTAGATAAATTTTCAAATTATGATTTGATTAACGAAGTGTATTCTATAGGTTTTATGTTGGTATTTATCTTTACTGGAAAAAAGAATGTTGAAAAGTTGCCGGAAAATTATCAAATTTTTAAAGATAGATTTATAACAACTGATTTGAATAAGAGAATTAATAATATTGATGAAATTATAAATGTTGTAAAACAAATAAATAATTTTAAATAAGCACAGATTTGTTATATAAAGTATCGAACATCGTAGCCTAGATAATGAACTACATAGTAGTGCTTAATACCACGTCAAAAGGCTAGTGCACATTCGGTCACGGAAGTAATTACAAACCTCCTACTTTCTGGGAGGTTTTTTCTTTTTTAACTGTATGCATTTTGAGCAAACTGTACGCATTTTTTCAAGGGGGTACGCAAATTGTATCAATATAGGCAGTCTCACACAAAAGCAAAAATCGACGTATTCAAGTTATGTTAATGATTTATTTTTTTGTTTAAGAAAGGTGCTGATGAAATTATGATAAAATAATCAAGCAAGAAATTTAAAAAAGTTATAAACTTAAAAACGAAGTTTATTCTCTTATAAATTTAATAATATTAAACATATTTTTATTAAGGATAGTTTATTAAAGTTAGAACTGCCAACATAGGTCATTTAAAGTTTCATAAAGCAATTGTTAATAATAAGGTATATCTTTTATTCAATAGACAAGAATTCATTTACTACATGGATTTAAATATTTAAAACAAACTATATAATATAAAAGACTACGTTTAAAAATCAAAATAATAAAAAATCTGTACTATAATGTTTTTAGGAAAAAATTAAGTAAATGAGTGAAAAAGTATTTATAACCTAAATATTACTTTTTCCTTTTTTTAAGAATAACTAAAAATGTGGAGATAAAGTAAAAAACTGGTATTTACATTAGAGTTAATATCAATTATCAAGCTTATGTTGGTTTTTGTTTACTGGATCAAAAAGAAAAACAATTAGTTTATGCGAGTTTAAAGGATATAATGTTTTTAAAGTTTATGAAAACATAAGAATAAATACTAAAAATATGGAAGAAAAGCTACAATTTCATAAAATGCTTGATTATTTGTAGTTGATCCAAATCTTTATATAGACATAAATTTTACTTAAACATTGTTTTTAGTTTCCATTATAAAAAAGAGAGAACAAACCCTTTAAAATAAATGTTTTTATGTATAATAAATATGTTAGATTTCTTTCTTTGATCGAAAAATATAATCTAACATTTTTATTTTGAAAAAAATTATATATTATTAATGACTTTCCACAAAAAATTTGGTACAATATAAAATAGGAGGTAAAAATATGCAGAAAATAGTTAAAGAAGGATTAAAAGTTGACTTTCATATTCATTCATTTGCTTCATCATTTAAGGATGGAAATAAAGTATCAAACAACACCATTAATAATGTTTCAATACTTGTAGATAAGTTGATTGAAAATAATGTTAATATGGTTGCAATTACAGATCATGACAATTTTGACTATGCTTTATATAGTGAACTAAAAAAAGAAGAACTAAATAATAATTGCATAAAGAAAATAATTCCTGGTGTTGAATTTAGTGTCAAAATAGATAATTCAGTTGTACACATTATTGCATTATTTAATGATTGCAGCCCTAATATTAAAAATATACAAAAATATATTTTTGATGAAAAACCATTATACGATGATATTAATTGTTTTAGCGAAGAAAAATTCCTAGAAATTCTTAGGAATATTGATTCAAATGTCATTTTGATTGCACATCAAAAAGAAACTCTTAGTAGTAAATATCCAAGAAAAAATGATATAAAAACTTTAGGAGATGATAAATTCAATGAATTATTATTTTTAGATTACTTTGAGGCGTATGAGTTTAAAAATAAAAGAAATGAAATATTCAACAAAAGTTATATAAGCCATAATAAAGAAGTATGCAAAAATATTAATTTTATTACTGGGAGTGATTGCCACAACTGGGAAAATTATCCAGAAAAAAATAATGATGGAAATTTTGAATTTAGTTTCTTTAAATGTTTACCAACATTCAGAGGAATAATGATGGCCATTACGGACACACGAAGAATAAAAATCGGAGTGAATAGTTTCTTTTCCAAAAACAATCGCATAGATAAATTATCGCTTAGTATTGGAACTGATAAATATGAAATTGAATTGTCAGAAGGAATAAATGTCATTATTGGAGACAATTCAATTGGAAAATCCTTGTTATTACATAAACTAACCGAATACAGAGAGATATCAGACAAAAAAGCATTAATTAATTCATATGAGGATTATTTAAAAGAAAATGAAATAGTGGTCAATACAATAATTCCACAAAATAAAATTAGACAATTTGACAAACAAGGTAATATTAGAGATATTTTTACAAATAATAAAACAAAAACAAAAGACTTTTTGAATGAATATTATCTCCCAGAACCAAATTATGAAAATGCAAAAGAAATTATAATACAAAATGTTAATAATTTTATTCAATATATAAAGGATAAAAAGGAACTAACTGTTGAAAAAAATAATCTTCAAAATATTCAAATTGTATCTTTTAATGAAGATGCAACATCACTTCAAATAAACAAGATTAATATATCACTTAAAAATGAAGAAGAAAAATATAGTAATATAATAAATCAAATTGAAATGATTATTGAAAAAAATAATAGCTTATTAAATAATGATTTAATAACTAAAGATGAAATGAAAATAATAAAAGACTATAATACTTTTTTAAATAACCTCTTAACAAAACACTATAAAAATAAACAAGCAAATATAAATGAAATATCAAAAATTAATATTATTAATAATATATTCACTAAATTAATTGAAGATTTACAAGATACAAAAACAGCAAATCAAAAAGCAAGAGAGAATTATAATTCACAATTAGGTCAACTAATATCAACAATTTCAAAAGTGGTAAAACTTACTACTAAAACTAATAACTTTAAAATTGCAATCAAAGAGAAAAAACTTGATCCAGCAATCAACATTGTGGGGGAATTTAGATTTATATGTAAGGCAGAAATTTCAAAAATAGATTTAAATTACTTAAAAGAAATTTTATTATATCCATTAAAATCTACTTACCAAAAGACAATTACAAACTTTGATAATATTGATCCTGAAGATTTTGAAAATAATATTAAAAACTCTGAAGATGAAGTTGAAAAATTAGAAATTTACAGGAAAAAAGCATTAGAAAAAATAGAAAAAGATTTTAAAATTAAAACTATAATTAACAATAAAAATGATATAGATATTAAAAAACAATTATCTTCTGGCGCAGATTCTAAAATTTATTTTGAACTATTATCGAAAGACAAAACTAAATCAGGCATTTATATAATAGATCAACCCGAAGATGATGTTTCTCAACTATCCATAAAATCCAATATATTAGAAAGATTTAAACAAATATCACAAAATAGACAAATTATTATGATAACTCATAATCCACAATTTGTGGTAAATCTGGATGTAGACAATGTGATATTTTTAGCTAAAGATGAGGAAGATAAAATTAAAATTTATAATGGCGCTTTGGAGTATAAGGATGAATCTACTGATATTTTAAAAATAGTAGCTGATAATATAGAGGGTGGAATAGATTCATTGAAAGAAAGGTATAAAAAATATGAAAAGAATAATTAAATTTAGTATAGATCCAAAAAAAGAAAATTATATTTTTCAAGAAGATAATATTCAAGAAGATAATATTAATATATTTAAAATAAATGTTAAAGACAAAATACTTAACGGTAAAGACTTTTATAAAATATTTTTTCAAAATTACAATCCTGATGATAAATTTGAATTTATTGATAATACATCTGATCAGTAAAAAATCAGTGACAAAATGTGCAAACAAATCTATGAAAAAATGGTTGAACTCTTTACTGAAGTAGAAAAAACCATAAATGATGAAATTTTTTTAAAAAATAAGGAAGAAAAATAATGTATAGATTATTAAGTACCGTAAGTTATATTATAAGATTTTGGTTAGCGTATATTACAATTGAAAAGATACCTATATTTAAAAACGAAATTATTAATTACTTTTGGAGTGAAGTGATTTCTGTTTATATCATACTAATGCTTATAAGTTATTTTATTACAGGCAAATTATATTCCAAAAATGATATGTCATCTAGCGTTGGAGTAATATTGTATTTTTTTGTATATTGTATTTTATTATTTTTATACTGGTTAATTTTATTGTTTCTTACTTGGACTGGCGTACTGCCAATAGCAGTCTAACTACATTTTACATTAAATTTGTGTCTAGCGTAGAAAATTTGTCTAACATAATATAAGGATTTAATATATGTGTTATACTATTAATAGATTAATTTAATTAATTACTTCTATTCCTCACAAATACACAATATTGTTGCTGAACATAAGATGAATAGGTTTGATACATATTGTCTCAAGCCTTTTCTTTTGCAAATAAGGAGTTTTGTCTTTACCACTTATGTCAAAATTATATAGGACCTTGTAAGAACATTAATTTGTATCTTGTAAGTGTGTTAATATTTTCTTGATCGAACTACAGAGCAAATTATATATTTTATAAAATCTTCATTTTTGTTTTAGCATTATTCTGTAAACTGATATATACTTATTCACAAGCATTGTTCCGTTAAATCCAAAATATTATTCCGTAAATGTTTGATATTATTCCGATAATGTAGTATAATAAGTTAGAAGAGGTGGAATCAATGTATATAAATCTAAAACAAGTTGCTGATAGAAGATATAAGTCAAAAGAAAACCTCTTGTTAACTATAGCTATATAGAAAAAGGAACTTGATACTAAAAGACCTTTATATAATTCAATTGCTATTGAGGGAAATACTTTGACATTGAGAGAAACTGACCTTATTCTTAGGAGCCTTACTATTGATTAAAAACCATTAAAAGAACATATGGAGGTAGTATGATACTAAGTAGTCATCGATATTAGCTTTTTATCTTCATTTTCCAGTTTTGAGCGATGGAACATTTTTTATATAGTTGTTAAATGGAGAGGAAAGTAAAATAACTATTCATTGAATTTGTTAGTAATAGTGATGGTATATAACACAAGCAAAATTTAAAAAAACTTATAAAATATATAATTAACAAAAGAGGTAATAAATTATGGCATACGGAAAAACAATAGAATTATTTTTAGCAAACGGAACTAATGACGGTGTTGTTACAGCAGAATTGTCTAATTGGAGTGGTAAAGCAATTAAAATTCCAAGAATAGATATAAAACAGTCTCAAAGAGAAGATATAACAAATCCAGGAGTATATTTTCTTTTATGTGAAAATGAAAACGGCACAACGAGTGCATACATAGGTGAAGCAGAAAATGTTAAAGATAGATTAGTGACACATATTAACGATTATAATACTGGTAAAGAACTATACTATTGGGCTACTGCTATTATATTTATTGGTAGAGATTTGAACAAAACGCTCATTAGATATCTTGAAAATAGACTTGTTGAAATTGCAAACGAAAGCGGAAAATATAACGTTCTAACAAAGAATACTTATAAAAATACCATTATTAAAGAGTCTCAAAAAGCGAATATGGAGGAGTTTATAGATAACATTAAAATCCTTTTAAAAGTTTTAGGATATGATTTTCTTGAGGCATCGTCAAAACCAACAACGACACAGAAAATTCTTTACTGTAAGGGCAACAATGCGGTAGCGACTGGGTTTGTTTCTTCAAACGGATTTACTGTTATTAAGAATTCTATTATTTCTGATCACACAGTTCCTTCATTTGAAACAAATGTGGTTAGTTGGTTTGAATTAAGAAACAAATTAGAGACAGATGGAACTATAACAAATGGTATGTTTACAAAAGATTATGAATTTTCATCACCTTCTGCGGCATCTGCTATTGTTTTGGGAAGACCATCAAACGGGAATAGTGACTGGAAGGATGAAAAAGGAACTTCATTAAAAGATTTACTATAAAATTATTTTCAAGATAATAGAAAAAAAACATATATGGATAAAATTTAATTATTATTAGAAGGCAAATATTTAAAAGGTAAAATATTATAAATTAAAAAGCCTATAGTATTATAAATGAAAACATAGAGAAAGCAGAAAAATGTAAAATAATTAAATTTTAGACATCAAAGTCAAAAACTTTATTTAAAAAAATGTTTTTGACTTGTAATTCAAAAATATCAACATTTTTTGAGAAAGTAGGAGGTTAATTATGATTGAACTTATAAATCGACCTGAGTATTTAAAACAACTAATAGAAAATAAAGATGTTAACTTAGTAAAAATAATTACAGGAATTCGCAGATGTGGTAAATCATCTTTACTAGATTTGTTTCACCAATATCTAACACAAAATGGTGTATCAGATGAAAATATAATTCATATGAACTTAGAATCATTGCGTTATCGCAACCTTTCAAACTATCTTAGCTTTTATGATTATGTTAGTGAACTTATACCTAAAAATGGTAAAACATATCTAATTTTTGATGAATTACAAGTAATTGAACATTGGGAAAAGGCAATTGAATCTTTTCGTCTTGATTTTGATGTTGACATTTACATTACTGGTTCTAATGCATATTTGTTATCTACAGAGTTTTCAACGTTCCTTTCTGGAAGATATATTGAAATTCGTATGCTACCATTATCTTTCAAGGAGTTTTTGGACTTTTATAATTTTGATTCTGCTATTACAACAGAAGAAAAATTTCAAAAATATTTACAATTTGGAGGAATGCCAATTTTAAAAGAATATAATTTAATGAGGCAAGAAGTAATCAAGCACTTGAAGGCATATATTCTACGGTTGTATTAAGAGATATCATGCAACGTAATAATCAAGTGGATTAAACAACGCTAAAGAAAATTGTGATGTTTCTTTGTTCGAATATTGGAAGTATTACTTCACCTAATAGCACTAGCAATTCTCTATGTAATGAAGGTGATATAAATAACGGAAAAGGTAAGAACATTGCTAGTAAAACAGTTGATAAATATATTGGTATGTTACGTAGTGCGTATATTTTTTATTCAGTTCAAAGATATGATGTAAAAGGAAAACAATTATTAAAAACACTAGAAAAGAATTATATCATTGATATGGGTTTTCGAAATATGTTGCTTGGATATCGTGATGCTGATAGAGGGCATATCATAGAAAATATTGTGTTCTTAGAATTAATAAGGCGAGACTATCTTGTATATATTGGTAAAGTTGGAGAAACAGAAGTGGACTTTGTTGCTGAAAAACCAAATGAAAAATTATATATTCAAGTAACAGAGAGTATGTTATCACAAGAAACAAGAGAGCGTAAATTGAGACCATTACGTATGATAGCAGATAATTATGAAAAGATTATATTATCAATGGATAGAAATTATATAACTTCTTATGATGGCATCAAGTCTTTGAATTTACTTGATTGGTTATTATCATAAAATAATGTAATAAAGCATTTACTAATTTGTAAGTGCTTTTTTAAATGTAATAGATATATCTAGTAATTAAACTAATATAGATTGTGGTTTAGATATTTATTTCAAAGTATAGTATTTCATAAATTATAAGTATTTATGACTAGGTTAAGGAAGTAGTGTAATAAGTTTATAATTTTAAACTTTATGTTTTATTGTTTAAGATTATGTATAATTTTTAAAACAGTACAAAATAACAAATTATATTTTTCGAAGAGTTTTATGACATCATATTAATAGTTTTGTAAAAGTTAAAGTGGGTTTTTAAAAATATCGATTAAAAATTTGTCGAAATATAGGTCAATTTTATTTAAAAATATCGGTCAAAATTATTGACAAATATTGGTCAATTTGATAAAATAATATTAATCAAAACCTTAGGAGGTATTTTATGGATAAAGTAGCAAATAAAGCAAAATATAGAAAACGAGTAGTGGACTCGTTAATTGAAAGATATTTAAAAATCTTTGGAGCAATATGCATCGAAGGTCCGAAATGGTGTGGTAAGACTTGGACATCATCATATCATGCAAATAGTGAATTTTTGGTTGGTGATCCTAGTGGTAATTTCTCTAATCGTTTGTTTGCAGAAATGGAGCCATATACAGTTCTTGAGGGAGATACACCTCGTTTAATTGATGAATGGCAGGAAGTACCAAGTTTGTGGGATGCAACAAGAGCATTTGTAGATAATAAAGCAGAAAAGGGACAAATCATTTTGACAGGTTCTTCAACCCCACAAGAAAAAGGTATACTTCATAGTGGTACAGGTAGAATTAAGAGCATAAGAATGAATACAATGTCATTGTATGAATCTGGTGATTCTAGTGGTGTTATATCCTTAAAAGATTTATGTGAGCAAAAGTTTCAATCTAGATTATTAGAAAAAGTAAGTCTTGAAAAGTTAGCATATTTAATCGTAAGAGGTGGTTGGCCTGGAAATATAGATGTTGATGTTAACGAATGTGGTGAAATTGCTAATGGCTATATGGAAAATGTTCTAAAAATGGATTTACGAAAATTGGATAAAGATGCTGACTACAATGAACAAAAGGCAAAATTAATATTAAAATCATTAGCAAGAAATGAATCTACGACTGTATCTAATCAAAGTATATTGAATGATATTATTGAAAATGATACGGAATCTATAAGCAAAAACACATTAGTAAAATATTTAAACGCATTAAATAGAATGATTCTATTCAATAACCAAGAACCATTCTCTCCGAATATTAGACCATCACTCAGAGTAAAACAAATGGAAAAAAGACATTTTGCTGACCCAGCTATGGCATGTGCAATGCTTAAACTTACTCCCCAAAAGATGTTAAATGATTTAAACACGTTTGGATTTTTATTTGAAGGAATGGTTGAGAGGGATTTATCGATATATGCTCAGGCTATAAATGGCAAACTATTTCATTATCAAGACTATAAAGGCAATGAAATTGATGCTGTCATCGAACTTGAAGACGGCAATTGGTGTGCTATTGAAATAAAACTAGGCCTAAGTAAAGCCGAAGAAGGAGCTAAAAATCTTGTGAAAGTGTGTGAAGATATTGTCAATAATGGTGGTAAAGAGCCTTTAATTAAATGTGTTATTTATGGTGTTGGTAATATGGCATATCAAAATAATGATGGCGTTTATGTTTTTCCTATAACTGCATTGAAAGATTAAAAATAAGTAATTATTATGTATGACACTTATTCAAACTGAATAAGTGTTTTTCTATAATTAAAACTATAGTGTAATAAATATTATTAAAGAAAAGTTAAATTAAAACAGAAAAAAAGTTAAATATTTCATTTTAAGAAAAGGTAGTAAAATATTCGTATTTAGTGTATAATAATGATATGATGGACTTTATCTCTTTCATTACTTTCGAAAGGAGAAACTATAATGAAAAAAATAATAGAAATAATACTTATTATTCTTTTTTTACCTTTTGTTTTAATCGGATTAGTTTATATGTTAATGGTATCAATAACTGAAATGATTATTGTGAAAAATACAACATATTTTAAAAGAAATAAATTAAAAATAAAAGATGAATATTACTTTGGAATATTAACTGATCCAGTATTCATAATTAAAAATATGATTTGTAAGTATGATTTAAAATCTAAAGTAGTTACAGTTGATGAAGAAAGATCATATTTAGTTGTTAATGAAAGTAATGAATGCATAATAATATTTATCAGAATGAAAAATTTATATTTTGAAAATGATAAATTATTATTCCAAGAAAATAACGACGAAGGAAATGAACATGACCTAGAAGAATATATGAAGTCTATAGAATTAGATACATATAACTATGATAGGAGTAAACTTATAGTGTTAAAGGAATTTGCTAATAAAAATGATTATGAAAAAATAATGAGAAGACCTAATACTATTTTATTAAAAGAAGTTAACAAAGATATTCTTACATTATTAAGGTAAATGATTATGTCTAAAAAAATATATATTTATAATGATGAATGGTTTGAATCAACTATGTTATGTAATCCATTTATATCATTAGATCATAAACTAGAAGACTTATATCCTAATTATTATAGTGTTTGTTATGATTGTAGATTACTATTAACTGAAGAAAAAGAAAGTCAAATTGATAGTTTTAAGAAAATATATGAAACAAAAGACATAAATGAAATGTTAGATTATGTCATGAAGAAGAATCCTCATATGGTTTTGTTGAATGGATTTGATCAGAAACATTTCGATATTATAATTGACTACATAAAGAATGTTAAAATATTATATTTGTTTAAATGTAATAGAATTAATGATTTATCAAAACTAAGTAGTTGTTTAAATCTTGAGTGTTTACATATTGATTGGAATAACAAAGTAGAATCACTATGGAACATTACTAATAACAAAAAGTTAAAGGTTCTATCATTTGAGCGAATAAGTAAACTTACAAATATTACAGAGCTAGAAAATTCAAGTTTAGAATATATAACATTTGATAGCAGAAATATACTTAGTCAAACAAAATATGAATTTAATGGTGATTTAGATGTATTCAAGAAAATGAAATGCTTAAAACACTTGAAATTGTATTATAAGAATATACGTATAGATTATTAGAGAAAAATATTAGGAGTTAAAAAAATGTCAATGTGGAATCCATGGAGAGGATGTAAGAGATGTAGTGAAGGTTGCTTGCATTGTTACATTCATAAGGGTGATTATAAAAGAAATTTTAATACTAATGATATTGTGCTGACAAAAGATTATATGAAGCCTATTCAAAGAATGAAAAATGGAAACTATAAGATGAAAGCAGGACTAGTTTATACATGCTTTTCTACTGATTTTTTGATAGAAGAAGCAGATAAGTGGCGAGATGAATGCTGGAAAATGATAAGTGAAAGATCTGATTGTACGTTTTTATTTCTTACTAAAAGAATAGAAAGATTTAAAAAATGTATTCCTGATGATTGGAACAATGGTTATGATAATGTTATTGTTTGTTGCACAATTGAAAATCAAAAGAATGCAGACTATAGGTTATCAATTTTTAATAAACTTGCAATAAAACATAAATGTATAGTCGCTCAACCATTACTTGAAAAAATAGAAATTGAACAATATTTAGATGGCATTGATTTGGTTGTTGTGGGTGGTGAATCTGATCACAATGCCAGACTTTTAAACTATGAATGGGTTCTAGAAATAAGAGAACAATGTATAAGGAAAAATGTTAATTTTGAATTTAGACAATGTGGTACACATACAGTTAAAGGTGGAAAAGAATATACAGTTCCAACAAAACTTTTGTGTAGACAAGCAAAACTAGCAAATATAAATTATAAAAAGACTAAATGAGTTAATTTTCTATCAAAATAGTAGAAATTAACTCTTTTTGTGATGAGTAAACATAACTATAATTAGGTTTAGATAAGTTTATTTAAAGTAATTGTATTTAATATAAAAAATAAAATGATAATATATTAATGGTAAATAATTTGTAACAATTTATAAATAAATGGAATTTATTGTCTTGTTTGTATTCATATTTTGTCATTGAATATAAATAATTGATAGACATTTTGAAATAAATATGTTAGAATAATTGTGCTAAATCTTGTGGATGTAATTATGAAATATGAAGTAATTGGATTTACATTTTATGAAAATGATAATATTCCTAATGTCTCATATGTTACTGACAAATTAATTATGGCAATTGTAAATAAAATTAGAAAAGATAATCTCAAGATATCAGGATACGATCATCAAGAGTGTGGATGGACACCTGTTCTTAATACAGGGCAAAAGGCAAACTTCTCGCAAAGAGCTTGGGGAGAAATAATGGCAATAGCTTTATGTACAGAGCAGTTGACAGGTCATGAGTACTCAATATATGGTTGTGCTAATAGAGCAATAGAAAAGTCTAACGATAATATTATTTATTCTTTAGATTCTTCGCCTAATTTAGATGAAATTAGAGATTATTATAATATAAATATAAGTGAAAAAACATATGAAGATTATAAAAGAGAAAATAAAGTTTTTAATATGTTTATTCCTTTAGATATAAGTCTTGCAGATCCACTAGATATAATAACATTTACATATAAAGATAAGGTAATTGAATTTACTATTATTGATAAATGTGTAAAAGCAAATTCAGAAGAAATAGAGTGTGAGTTTAATGAAAAAATAAGAGATTATGATTCTATAGATAATAGATTTATAATGATTATCGAACCAGATAAATTATATTCTTTCAACTCACTAAAGAAAGCATTTTTGTTAGAGGTATTAAGAGAATATGAAAAGAAATTATAATAAAGAATTAAGAATATTAAGAATATTTAATCCGTTTATTTCTAAAACGTTAATTCCTATTTTTGATTTTTTCTTGAGTATGTCAATAAAGAATTTAAAAAATGACAAAGAATTAACTGTTTCAAAATTTAAAGTAAAATCATTTGATGACTATGAAGTTAAGGTTTATGGATTTTTTCCAAGAGAAAAAACTGATAAAAGCATAATATATTTTCATGGTGGAGCATTTTATATGAAAGGTTCACCTTATCAATATAATCTAGTTCGAAAATATGCTAAAGAAGCTAACATTAATGCTTTCTTTGTTGATTATAGGTTATCTCCAAAGCATAAATACCCAGTTCCTGTATTAGATGCGTTAGCAGTATACAAATGGTTAATTTCAAAAAAAGAAGAGTTTGGTATTGATCCTTACAAAATAGGTGTTGGTGGAGATAGTGCCGGTGGAAGCATCGCAACAAGTCTATCAATTAAAATAAAAGAAGAAAATCTCATAATGCCAAAGTTTCAAATGCTCATATATCCCGTTTTAGATGATAAAATGAATACAAATTCGATGAAAGAGTTTTGGAATACACCAATGTGGAATGGAAGATTAAACAAACAAATGTGGGAGTATTATCTAGCAGATGTTCCTTATAAATCACCATTCGAAAATGTAGTTAACGTTCCAACTTATGTAGAAGTGACTGAATATGATTGCTTACGAGATGAAGGAATTAATTATTATAATTTATTGTGTGAAAAAAATATTCAAGCTTTTTTGAATGAAACAAAAGGAACAATGCATGGATATGATATTTTATACAAAACACAAATTGCTAAAGAAAATATTAAAAAAAGGATAGATTTCATTTCTAGTATATTCAAATAAATTTATATTTTGTCTTAAAAGTATTTATTTTCAAAATAAAATATGATATAATATTCGTATGCGAGAATGGTGAAACTGGTAGACACGCAAGGTTGAGGGCCTTGTATTAGCAATAATGTGTGAGTTCAAATCTCATTTCTCGCACCATTTTGAAGTGATAGGTTTGATACTAAAAATAGTATTAAACCTTTTTAAAAACTCAATTACTTGTGTACATAAAATTATTTATATTGATACAAATATATTGCTTATAACAATAGTAATAGCTATTTTTCAATATTTATAATATACAAAAAAGTGGATTATTTTATTTAAATAATGAGGTGAAGGGTTAATATGAGTATTATTGATTCATTTGATAATAAAACAAAGCCATTAATTGACATTAGTTTCCTTTATGATGAAAAACATTTTTATGCTGATGTGTGTATAGTTTCATTTTCTAGACATGTCTTAGATATGTTTTTAGAAAGTTTTGAAAACAAAAGTATTGGCCATGTTGGGACATCTAATGGTCCTATAGAAATATATCTATTTGAATTTGAAGGGAAAAAACTTTTGTTTTATATGAGTCCTATAGGTGCAAGTGCTTCTTCAGCAATAATGTATGAAGCCCATTATGTCTCTGGGGCAACAAAATTTATTGTATATGGTTCATGTGGAGTTATAGATAAAGATAAATGTAGTGGAAAATTAATTGTTCCATCACATTCTTATCGTGATGAAGGAGTTTCTTATCACTATATGGCTCCATCTGATTATGTTGAGATAAAAAACTGCAATAAAATAGTAGATATTTTTCAAAAGTACAATTTGCCATTTGTAGTTGGTAAATCTTGGACAACAGATGCAGTCTATATGGAAACTCAAAATAAGGTTCAAAAAAGAAAAGAAGAAGGTTGCGTTTCGGTTGAAATGGAATCATCTGGTTTGCAAGCAATTTGTAATTACTATGGATTTGAGTTGTATACATTCTTTTTCCCTGCGGATGTATTAGATGGCGATTTATGGAGTAAAGCTAATCTTGGTGGGGAAATAGAGCATAATATTCAAAGGGAAACATTTAAAGTAGCGCTAAAAATAGCTATGGAGATTTAGTATAAATAGGCTAGGATAAAACCTGGCTTTTTATTTTACATAATTATTTTAAAACTTTTAACCTTTTAAAAAAAATTTAAAAATATGGGAAAATGAGTAATATAATGTAAATAAAGCAAAGAATTATAGCTAGAAAATAATATTGATTATGTTTACAAGTAATAAAAAATATCATCTAGACAAAAAATAGATGATTTTTTTATATTTTTAGTAAACAAATTTCTCACAAATAAAGAAAAATATAACATTTAAAAGTTTATATATATGTAATTTATTTAAAAATTACGTTGTGCTAGTTTTGTTATTAAAAAAAATTAAAACTTGACACTAACTTAAAAATTAGGTATAATGAAACCGAATATGAATAATATTTAATAATCAAAAGGAGAAGTAATATGATGAAATCAAAAAGAAGATTTATTTCATATGTGTTTATGACTTTATTATTGGCCATTTGCACAATGTTTTTTTTATCTTGTAAAGATCCAAATAAAGAAAACAGAGAGCAAGTATCAGTTACTTACGAAACAAATGGAGGTAAGGCAATCCTTAAGTCTGTAGTTGACAAAGGTGATACGATAGTGTTACCAATCCCTAGTTATGAAGGAAAAGAATTCATGGGTTGGTTTTATGATGAAAACTTCAACTCTAAAACTAACGATAGAATTACTGTAGAATTAGATATTATTCTATATGCTAAATGGGGAGTTTATTTAAACTTTGATACTTATGGAGGAGTAGAGTGTACCTCTAAACTTTATAACCTTGGTGATAAAATTGGTGCTCTACAAACAACATATAAAGATGGATACATTTTTATGGGTTGGTTCTATGATGATAAATATACTAATAAAGTTTATGAAAATGATGTAATCAATAATAAAACCACTATTCATGCATATTTTTCAAATGAAGCAAGTGGAACTATAAAGAGAATTGAAAGTGTAAAAAATGTTTCCTCAAACCCTAGTATTGTTTTAAATTCAAAGGCTGTACTCAACAACAGTAACGTTAATGAGTATGTGAGAATGGAAAACTCAAGTGGTAAGGTTATAGAAGTAATGATTAAACCAGGAGAAATAAATGGTGAATATATATTTGAACCTTTTGAAAGTCTGATACCAGGTGAGATTTATTTTATAAAGTCATTAAATTCTAGTAATAAATTTACTAGGGTTGATGAATCACAATTAGATGAAGCTGATGAAGTTTCGTTAACAATATATAGAGAAGAAAAACAAATAATTGAAAAGAAAGAAACTACTCATGTTTTGAATTCATATGTAATGGATTATCAAGAAGGAGTATATACTTTTCTTGATAATGGCTTAGAAAAAGATGTAAATAGATTAATTATTAAGAAGGATATAAATATTGAATTCAAAGAAGGTTTAATAATCACAATCGGTAAAAGTAGTGAAGAAAGTGTTGAAGATTATATTTGTAAAATAATAGCATCAAAGATTGAAAAAATGCAATTTGTTGTTGGTGATTCAATATTAGAAGATGAATTCTGGGTGCTAGATGTTGTTACACCAAATGTAGATGACATATATGATGATTTAGATGTCTTCTGTACTAGAAAGGTTGAACTTGAAGATTATATTGATTTATCTAGTGAAGAAATAATAGATAATATTAGTAAAAATAAAGGTGTTACTAGACTTAAAAATTCAATAACTAGTGCCATACCATATACTCCAACAATGGAAGAATATATGAAAGGTTTTTCTGATGAAGCTAGTAAAGAAGCATTCTTGTTGTCATTATCTTCATTTTCATTTAATCGTCCTATTGTTAAGATTAGTATAAGAGGAACAGAACTTGCATTCTCGATTAAACTTAGTGGAGAATTAAAAATAAAGAATTTCAAATTAGAAATTACAATTGAAATTGAAAACCAAACATCAATTGATTATTCGTTTTCTATTACAAAATCTGGTAAGGTAACATTAAATCCATTACTTTGGTTTTACACAAACCTACAAGTAAACTTATCAAACGATTTTTCAATAAAAATTAATGCGGAAGTATCTTTTGGTGAAAAAGATAATGTTAATGAAATTAAAAATACGGTAGATATTTCTAATGAAATTAAAGAAATCTTAGGTGAATCAAAAGAAGGATATAACAAATTATCAGAATCACTAACAGGAAGTCCATTCTTTGATGAAGATGGATCTGAACTTGACTATGTTGATATTTTCAATATCCCATTAGGAAAAATACCTGTACCTGTTCCTATTGTTTCATTCCAAATAGATTTTAGTGTTGTTGGCTCAATAGGTGCAAAAGCTGGACTATATATTGATTTCTCACATCATTATGTGGAATCAACAACTTTGACAAATGGTGAAGCTAATGAAAATGGTAAACCATCAATGTATAAGGAATTTAAATTTAATAGAGTAACAACAAGAAGTGAAATTGATTTATCAATTACTCTTAAGGGACAAATTGGATTTAGATGTGGACTAGAAGCTAAGTTTTCTTTGTCAGTATTAGGATTCAATGATGTTGCTTCTGTATATGTTGCCTTTAGATTTGGCCCATACATTGAAATCAGTGGTTTAGTAAGTTTTAGATATACATATGATGCAGTTAAGAAAATAAGTGCTACGCAAATACAGGGGGGAATTTATCTTGAAGTCGGATTATTTGTCAATGCAAAATTAGGAACTCATTTCTTAAAATTTGACATCAACATTGATTTATTTGATCATAAAATAGCATTATATGATGTCGGAGAAAGATTAATCCCATTAGAGTTTGAGGAAAAAGAGAATGGACCAGATAATCCATATCAAATTTTCAAACGTTATTCAGGAGTTGCAACAAGCAAACTGATGATGAGATATATAGATATAACTACTGGCGAAAAAGTTGTTGATAGAGCTAATAATAATAAATATGGCTATAGTTATGAATATGATATAGAATTTGTTGATGTTCCAGATTATCAAACTGATGATTATCAAGACTATGTAACTTTAAATTATGGTTGCCAAACTGTTATTAGTAGAAACTTTATGCTCAAGTCGTTAAAATTTGTTGTTAGAATAACGCTTAAACCTAAGCAAGGAGTTCTTACAACAGGTGTAAGCAGAATAGTATATATGGAATATTATAATGAAAAAGGAAGAGATTTGATAGAATCAACACAAATATTTGCTAATTCATATAATAATCCTTTAGGATCTAAGCATTATGAAGAAATACAAAAGACAAATGTGATTGAAGGAGAATATGTTACTCCTCCTCCACTATCAGTATATGATTTACCTATACGTCAAGGTTATTATTTAGATATAGATGATTTGTGGGAAAAATACTATCCTGGAATAGGTAAAGTTGATGAAAATTGGGATGGTAAATTCCCGAAAATTACTTATGATAACACAAATAGAGGAGTTCTTTACAGATTAAAATGGAAAGTTAAAACATATAATTTGAAATTATATACACCTATTTATGAAAGTTCAGAATCAATAAAGGATAACGAACTAATAGGTGAATATGAGATGAAATATGTGCCTTATTTAAGAGCGTTTATAATTAACACTAATGAATTGATTATTAATTCGTATCCAGGTAAAAGATTTATTGAATTTAGAGCATCTAATGGACTTACATTATTTAATAATATTTTTAGTTTAAACAATAAACAAGGATTTTATAAAGACTTTGGATTTGAAGATGGACAATACTTAATTATGAGAGTTGATGAATCATTAAATACTTATATTAATGATTTTAAAGATATGGAAAAAGAATTATGTATGTATGCTACATATGAAGATACTAACACATTCAAAGAAACATATGTTTTAAGAACAGATAGTATTGAGAGAGTTAGTGTAACATATAAACCATTTGATTATCAGCACAAAGATATTAGACCTTTACCTCCTACTGAATATGAAATTGGGAAAACTTTTATGTGGAAGGGTAATGAATACATAATAACAGGTTATCAGGATTTGAACCCATCTTTAGAAAACATTGATAATTGTCGTTATATTAATGTTAAAGATATGCCTAATGTAACTAAAGATAGAATTTATTATGTTCTCTTTGAAAGAAATAATTATGATTCTATTCCAATTCATTATATATATGTATATGCAAATGGAGTTTTAGTAGGTAGTTATGGTGTTAAGGAAGGCGAACCTATAAATTATGAATTAGTTAAAATAAACATAAGCGATTCAGTAATTATAGGAGGATTAGTTGGATGTCCTTCATGGAAAGTAATGGATGAAATATGTGAAAGTGCAACAGTTACTTGGCCTGATTCTTTACCAAGTCAAATGCCTAAGAATGATATTAAATGTAATGTTACATGTGAATATACATTGAAAAATCATACGGTAAAATTTGTAATTGATGAAAAATATTCATTTGCTGGTGACCTAGATATAACTACTGAAAATGGTAATAAGGTATATACTGTTTATGGTAGACCATGGGTGCAAGGTGCGAATAATGAAGACGCATATTATAGTATGCCTCTAGTTAATAACTATTTTGATAACTATACAAAAAAGTACTATGTTTTTGAAGGTTGGGTAAACGAAGATGGAGACTATTATCCAATAAATGTTTCAAAGGCATTTGTAAAATCAGAAATTTATACGCCAGTATTTACTGAAAAAGTAGTTCCTGTTACTATTCAATTCATTAATTATACAAGTTATGGATATGAATATTATTACAAAGTAATACAAGGTAATTATTATGGAAAAACTTTAGACGAAGTTATTAAAAATGAAGGTATTGATAATCCATCAAGATTAGATGAAAGTAATAAATACACTTATAAATTTAATAATTGGGGTGTTAACTCTAAGGAATATGTTATTGGAACTGAAAATGACATTGATGGAAATGTGAAGACAACCTTAATATTTAGAGCATATTATGATGAAGAAAAAGCTATTCATAAAATAACATTTGATGCTGGTGAAGGTAAATTTGCTAATGGCAGTAATAAAATGGTTGTGCAAGGAGCATTTGATGAAATAATTGATTTTTCTAATCTTATCCCACAGGATTATAAAAATAGTATGGGTACATTTGTATTTGCCTTTTGGACAGAAAGGTTATATTCAGCTGAACATAAGATAGATACATATAACTTTTTAATCGGAACAGAGGACAAAACATATTATGCATACTATAACTTAAATCCAGCAACTATAACTTTAACATTTAAAGGACAAGTTGAAACTGAAAAAGAAGATGGAACAGGAGTTGTATATTTCAATAATAATTTACAAGAAACAACTCTTACAGTAAGTCAAAAATATGGAACATATTATTATATAAATGCAAGCATGTTTGCAGTAGATAGTAAATCAAAGACATTTAAGCCAGATTATTTAAGATGGATTGTAAATGGAAAAGAATATATAAGTGAATTTTATAATGACAATTATATGGCATGCATTCCATTTGATAATGATGCAACTGTAGAAATAGTATTTAAAAAACCAGTCCCTAAAAATATAAATATTACATTTGTGTCCGGAGGATATTGCTACGAGTTAAGTGGTGAAAAAATAGAGGATGTTTATTGTAATGGTTATATGAGTGGTTTTAGAACTGTTGCTAATCTAAATATGGAATATGGCTCACAAATGGAAGTTCCTTCAGTATCTTACTATAACAGCAAGAATTATGTATTTAGTCACTTTGAAGCTGTAAAGGAAACAGAAACAGGTGAAAAGATTATAAAGAAGGTATATCCAGGCGAAATAATAATATTTGATGAAAATTGTGATTATTATGGAGTATATGTTCATGATACAAACAAAGACATTATAATATCTTTATATGCAGAAGAGCACTATTCAGTAGCAGAAGAGAATAGTGAATATACTTCAGGATTATATTTATTCAAAGATAATAGTTCGTTCAAACAAATTTCTGGTAAGTATGGAGATTTAATTAATCTTGAATTTGAACCTGTATGCAAGGGTATGATTTTTACAGGATGGACAGTTACAGGTAAAGATTTCATTAGTAAAGAAGATTTTAATGCTATGCAATTTACTGAAAAAGAAACATATTATGCAGTTTACAAACGTGATGAAAATACTAAATATACAGTAACTTTGAATGCTGCAAATGGTAGATTTGATGATAACTCTTATAAAAAAATTGCGGAAGTAAATTATGGAAAACTAGCTGCTACGCTTCCAATACCTAATCCAGATCAAGAAGAATTAATATTTAGTCACTATGAGGATGAAAGTGGAAATATTATCACAAGTATAAGTGAAAGCATTGAACTATTTGCTATTTATGGTAAACAAATTGCCACTCTTGAGGAATTACAAAAAATTAATGATTTCCCAAATGGTAATTATGTGCTTACACAAGACATAATCGCTAGATCAAAAGAAGAATTAAACTATATTGAATGGAACCCATTAGGAAGTACTTCAAATATAGGCTTTACAGGAACATTTAATGGAAACGGACATGTTATTGCCTTTAATTCAATCGTAACAACTGATTTGCAGTATGGATTATTTAGTGAAATTAATGGTACGGTTTATAATTTATATACAAATATTAGCTTCTGGTTAACTGGAGAAGTTAAATCAAAAGCAATTGGTTCTGTAGCTAATAAAGTTGGTCAAAACGGAAAAGTAATAGATTGTACATTTATGAATAGTACAAATCTAAAAATAAAAGCAATGCAAGATATTTCCGTTGCGGGTATTATTGGCGAAAACTATGGAACAATCGATGGTTTAATGGCTGGAACTAATGGTTCAATTGAAGTTGAAAATGATTACTCGTGTAATATTGGAAATATAATTGGAACTAACTATGGAATAGCAAGCAATCTAGCAAATACTGGTCGTATCGGATCGTTGTTAGTTTCAATGACAAGAAGTGCAAGTTGTAACATCGGTACACTTGCTGGAAGCAATAAAGGTATAATTACAAATAGTTTTTCAGAACGTGATACAGCTATTAACCTTTCAAGAGGCGATAACAACTACATAAAAAATTCAATAAATGTTGGAGGTTTAGTTGGAATAAATACAGGAACTATTAGCAACTGTACAGTTTATGCAACTGATTTAGATTTATCGATATCAAATATAACTCTTACAAAAGCAGATTTGATGGTTGTAATAACTAAAGATAATGATTATAAGTGTTATCAAGTTTATGAGTTTGATAAAGATAATCAAGGAGGATTATGGATTTTACAATACATAGTCTATGCTGATGAAAATGCAGAGAAATCAAGTTCTCAGATTTGTCCAGAATATTTACCATCTGAATTTAAACAAATTAATCAAGTTGCTGCTTCCAAATTATTTAGTTTTGAAAATGTCATAAGTTATGAAAAAGTATGTACAAATAGTGGTAAAGTAGAAAATGTTAATAGCATAGATTATTCTGCTAAAGGAAACATTGAAGAAATAGTAGCTAATTGTTATTTTAATGAATTAAAATGGAATTATATGTTTGATTTATTTGAAAACAATTACACCAAGTAAACATAAAGGTTTTATGTGAGATTTTAGTCTCATATGAAACCTTTTTCTTATAAAAAATAATTGCTTTAGAATGTAAACTATGTTATAATTAGGTTGCAACCCAAATATATATTTACAGGAGGATAAAATGAAGAATAATTTAATTCGTATTATTTCTATCGTTGTTGCAACATTGATTGTTATTGCTTTAGGAACAGTTATTGTATGTAAGATTACTGAACCTAAGGGCGATAAAGTAACAATTACATTTGAAACAGGTGATGGAAGTTCAGTTGACCCTATTGAAATAAACAAAGGTGAAAAACTGGAGAAAGTACCGCAGTCTTTTTTTGCAGGACATTCATTTATTGGCTGGTTTGAGGATGAGGGAAAAACTAAAAAATTTAATAAAGAAGAAACAATTGAAACTGACAAAACATTATATGCTGATTTCATCGGGCAGATAAATGACTGGTCAGCAGATAATTACAATAAATATTATGATGAAAATTGTGAACCTGATAAAAAAGTAACAATTATTAGTGACAAAAAAATAACTAAACAAGAATTTTTGATGAGTGTAAATATAGAAGCTGTAACAGGCTTGCTACCTGATACATTAGATGTTGAAATAGACAAGAATGAATATACAATTATTCCTGGTGAAACTAAATATACGCCTGGTAAAGTTTACAAAATAACTGTTACTAGTGGATTAAGATTTAAAGATTTAAAATCTTGCGTTAATGAGTATTCTTTTAGAATTTATAAAGAGGAAATTGAAAACGTAAAACTTGATGAGAAAATTAAATATATTCTTTCAAGTGATGTAAAACTTGTTGATGAGAATAATACTAGTGATGAAGAGCAAACTTCTAAAAGTTTAAATCATAATTTTATAATCAAAAAGAATGTAGCTAGAGAAGAAAAAATTGCTAAAGATGATATTCTTTGCATTAGTGAAAAGAAAGAATTTGACCCTGAGATATCTTTATTCGTGAAAGTTTTAGATGTAACTGAACTAGAAGAAAGTTATTATTTAAGTACGGTTGAAGCTCCAATAGAAGATGTTTTTAGTGAAATAGATGTTAACTTTGAAAAAACTTTTGATCCTAGTGAATTAATCAAAAATCTAAATACTAAAGAAATGGAAAAGACAATTCTTGAGGGTGAAGGTTTTAAAAAGATGACAACCTTAATAGCTGGTTCTGTGCTAACAAATAAAACTGTTAGAAGAAATTTAAGCACATCACCTGACTTCACTGAAAATGCATATGTTAATGAGGATTCATTATTATCTCTTTCTGCTGAGTTAGCTGAAGGTGCAACAGCAACTATTGGTATTGGTACTGGATTTAATCCCAACTTTGATAAGGCTTATGAAAATGAGTTTTTAGTATTAACATTTACATTTAATTATGAAACTACAATAAAGAATAAAGTTGATATTTCTGTTGAACTTGTATTTACACAATATCTAGCTCTTTCTATGCAAGGATATATGGATTATTGCTTATCATTATTTAAAAAGAAATGGTTAGAGTTTGAGTATGCTTTAAATATATATTCACAAACTGATTTAGATTTAACCGTTTTAATTAGAAGTGCTAACAAAAAAGAAGATGAATATACAGATATATCTGAAGAAATAAAGAATAGATTATCACAAAAAGAAGACGAAGATGATAGTAATAATGTTGCCAAAATGTTAAATGATATGTTAGAAAGTGAAAATGGAGATATAGATTTATTTAGAGGTAAAATCTTAAAAGTTGAAGTTCCTGTAATTCCAATTCTTCCTGTCTTACAAGTTAATTTTGATTTAGATTTTGTTGTTAAGGTTAACTTTGCTATAGCTTTAAATGCGGATGCGTCAGTACTACAAGCAACACAAGTAGGAGCTTTTGGAGATACACGAAATGGTAATATTGGGGCAATTCAACACAAATTACCTGGTGGTGATCAGTACTCTATTGAATTATCAGCCTGTGGATATTTAGGTCTCAAAGCTGGATTTGAAGGTGGACTCACAATATCATTTTATAAAACATCATACTTTGGAAAGGTTGGTTTATTTGTTTTTGTAGGACCATATATAGATATGTATGGATTTGCCAAAGTATCTCTTTCTAAAGTAGGAAAGTACGAAGAATTAGGTAAATATATATCAGCTTCGGTAGTTGGTGGATACTATATAGAGATTGGTATGAATATAGAAATATCTCTAGAAGCCCGATCTGATTTCTTTAAAACAAAGATTGGAGCAAAACTAGTAGATGAAAAAATAGAGTTATTCTCGTTTGGAAATAAAGAAGTCTTATTACAAGTAAATTCAAAAGATGAAGAAACTGTGCATATGATTGATTCATCAGGTAGTCAAAAGACATCACTTGACTATAGAGAACTTATTGACGTTAATGGTGAATACATAAATATCACAACTGGAAAAACAGTAACAAAATCTATTGATTGGACTAAGTTCTATTTGTCATTTTCAAATTCTCGATTTACATATGATCAAAGTAAAGGATTAATATACTATGATCGTAGCAAGAATGGTGGTTTAGTAACTGATGAATGCGTTATGACTTACTATTATGCAGGCCCATGTTTACAATTTAATTTGAATTCGTTAAAATCAGCTGATCGCTATCCAGCTGGAACAATTAAATTAATTTGGGCGGATACAAGAGAAGTAAAAGAAGAAAATGTTGGCAAACAATTAGATGTAAAAGTACAAGTAATTGTTGATGGCAAAATGCATAGTGAAACAAATTATAAAGTCACTGCTGGAAATAAATTAGGATATGTTCCAACAGGTCTTGATGATAATTACATTGAAGGAACATGGAATATTGATCCACGTACAAAAATAATAACTGAAAATACAACAATTACTTATACAACAAAAAAGAAACAAGTATATGTTGCCTTTATATATTACGATGAATCAAGAAAAGTATGGATAACAGAAATTCGTGCCTCATATGTTGGTGAAAAACCTATAGCACCAGTATTGCCTCAAGAAAAGTATACACACTTTAAAAATTGGAGTGGTGAAAATGGTGTAAACAATATTTTAGGTACAACTTCTTCAAATGATATTTCTCCTGCTGTTGTTGCTGAACAAATGAAATATGCTCTACCAGGTGCAGCATTTACTGATGAACCTATTGATAAAGCTTTACTATCATTTGAAAGTGATTCTTATGGAAATGCTAAAGAAGTAATTAAAACAGCATACTACAAAGATACTCATATATATACAAGATTAATGCATTTATATAAGGCTATATATGAAACGGAAACATCTAAAGTAACAATTGTGATGAAAGATGCAAGAGGAAACGAATACACTAATGTATTTGATATAAATAAAGGTGAAACAGTTGATTCAACAGAATTTTATTTACTTGTGCCTACAGGCGGTAAAGTAATAGGTTTCTCTTATAATAAAGATAGAAGTGATATGAAACCTCTAAGTGAATTAGAGCCAATAACTGAAGATACAACATTTTATACGGTTTATGAATATCAAAAAAATATAGCTAAAATTAAATACTTTGATGGTGTTAATGATAAGTATGAGGTTAGTAAGACACTAGTATTAACTGATGTTAAAGTTATTTCTGAAAGTCTTCTAGATGAAGCTTTAGAATCATTAGTAAAAGTCGACGGAGTAGAATATGAATTCTTAGGCTGGTTCTATAAGACAGCAAATAATAGTGTTCCTAATATATTTAACGCTAATAAACTAATATTAGAAGATATTGAAATATATCCATCTTATACAAGAAGGTTTAAAGTTAAATTTGATGCTAATGGTGGAACTTTAGTTGGTGAAGAAGAAGTAGATGTTTTCGAATATAATAAATTCTATCTATCATTGGCTGTTTATGCTAGAAAACAATCTAAATATTATAAATATGTTTTTGACTGTTGGAAAGATATTAACACAGGTTTAGAGTATAAAAATGCTGAAGAAATTTATACATTAAGAAAACCTACAACATTTGTTGCTCAATATACAAAAACAGAAATTATATATAATTTAACAATTGAAACAGTGTATGGATTATTACCAAATAATCAAAAAGTCGAAAACTATCAAGGGGGTTACGATGGTTATGTTGAACTTCTTGAAAAATATAAAGACTATAAACCAAATGATGTAAGAGAAGAACATTCCCTATTAGTTTACAAAGATAAATTAGTAGAATATGATTCAACTGGTGAAAATATTATTTCTATATTCTATAATGGCTGGGATAAAGTTATGGATAAACATACTTTAACAGTAAATGCAAATGGTGGGAAAGAACTTACTCCTAATGTATTTAAATATGAATATGGAAAAGAAATAAACTTAAGTTTCTTATATACAACAAAAGAAAAGGATGATCGCGGAACTTACAAATTGAAAGGTTGGAAATCTTCTGATGGAAAAGAATATTTGTTAAATGATAAGTTAACTATTGAAGGCGATACTACCTTAACAGCAATTTGGGAAGAAGATGTATTAAATGAATATAAAGTATATTATTATGTAAATGATGAATTAGTAGAAACAACTATCTATCATTTGGGTGATGTAATAAATGAATTACCTCGACCAGAAAATACAAAAGAATATAAGTTTAGTGGATGGCAATGGTATGATAACGGAAGCGAAATCGAAAAACCTGCAAATATGCCAGCTAGAAACTTAATTGTAAAAGCAACAACTGAAGACGTATATATAACATATATTTTAGATGGTCAATTATACACTTCGATAAAAGCCAAAGCTAACAATAAAAATCAACTTATAGAAAAAGTTGTTAAGAAAGGGTATACAGTGTCTAGTTGGACTACTAGTGATGTAGTTGTAACTGATGGATATTTCGTAATGCCAGAAAAAAATATTACTTTCTACGCAACATCACAAGTTAACAAGTATAAGTTATACTATAAACACAATGGCAGTGATTATTTACCAGTTCAAGAAGTTGAATATGGAAAAACAGTAATACTACCTAATTTGCCAGTTCAAGATGGTGTATTCTATGAATGGTCAAGTGATGACATTGAGTTATTAGGCAGTGGATTTGTAATGCCAGATAAAGATGTTACAATAACAACTATATCTTCTTCAGTGAGAAAACACTTAATTTATTATATAAATAATGAGATTGCTGCTTACGAATTAGTAGTACCAGGTAAAAAAATAGCTTTATCAGTAGAACAAATGGAAGGTCAATTTAGTGGTTGGTACTCTCAAGATGTAACTATAACAAATGGTGTAATTGAAATGCCAAATGATGATGTTGCAGTATATGGTTTCTATACTGATGGTGAAATAAAAATTAATTTATATTTAGATAATAACACAACACCAAGTTTAGTTTTATATGCTAATAAGGGTGAAGTAATCACTAATCCATATTTCGAAGGAAAGAAAATTAGATGTTGGAACATTAACAATGAAATGATCGAAAAAATTGTTATCGATGAAAATCAAACGGGAGAAATTAATGCATATGCACTTTATGATGGTGAATATAAGGTTTCATATGTTATTACCGATGTTCTAGTAGGTGAATATGTGGATGAATATTATGATGCTAATGAAAAAGTATATTTGCAAGATTTACCTAAACTACATTTTGAAAGCTCTTCATTTGATGTCTATGGATGGTATTCAGCTGATGGAATTGAAATTCTTACAGATGAAAATAATAGAAAGTATTTCATAATGCCAAATCATAATGTAATTTTAAATGCCTCTATTAAAGATCTTACTTCTGAAGGTGGATATTATGCAAGGTTATATATAGTAACTCCATTTAGTAGTGAAAAGATAATGTATCGTGAATACTATGTATATTCAAATGTTGGACCTGTATATTTTGATATTCCTGAAATTGATGGTTGTGTATTTGTTCACTGGCAAGATAAAGATGGTAATATTTATGATGAACATACTGGTTTGTATCTAGATGATATGAATGGTAGTGATCAAGAGTATACACTTATCTATAAGGCAGAAACTCTTCAAATAGCTACATTTAGAATAGATGGTGAAATTTATGCATATAGAACTTTCTATAGTTCAAGTATGCCAAAGATTAGTATTCCTAAACCTGATTTACCAAATGGAAAAGTATTATCACAATGGTTCTCACCATATGCAGTTATCAAAGGTGATGGTTTCTTTTTAACTGATGATATGATTGGTAAGGACTTAGTATTTGATGCGTTAACATATAGTATGGAAGGTGAATTTTGGTGTGAATTAGTATTTGAACTAACTGAAGGCGGGGGTCCAGGCACAAACTTTGTTGCTCGTGATTATGATACTATTACAATTACTAATCTATATGATGGTAAAGAATATAATATAGAAATAGTTGCTAAAGGTATGTGTGATGGAGAAGAGATAGAGCTGATAATTAATGAAAATTGCATATCTATAAATGGTAATGTAGTAACTATAAAATTCCCTGATAAGAATAGTTTATCAGCAAGTGGTGGTGTTCAAGGCGATATACAACTAACAAATTATATTATTAAATTAATTGAAAAGAATTAAATGGTGATTTATGGAATCAAAGTCAAAAGATGCAAAACAAAGAATAATGAATGCATGTGTAAGAATGTTCATTGAAAAAGGTTATAAAAAAACAACTATGCTAGACATAATAAACGAAGCTAATGTATCTGCTGGAACTTTTCAAAACATATTTAAAACTAAAGATGGTGTTTTAAGAGAACTAGTAGATGTAATGTTCGAAAAACAATTTGAGATGGCACGTTCATTTATAACTGAAGATATAGAACCCGTATTATTATATGCATTAGAAACATCAGTTCAATTGACTCTTGCAGAGTTAAACGAAAATTTACGTGAGATATATGTGGAAGCTTACACAAATTCTGCTATTTCTGAATATATATGCCAAAAAACTTCATCAGAATTATTTGTTATTTTTGGAAAATATTTGCCGAATTATCAAGAAAGTGATTTTTATGAAATTGATTTGGGAACTTCAAGTATTATGAGGGGATATATGGCAAGACCTTGTGATAAGTACTTTACACTAAAAAGAAAGTTAATGAGATTTCTATATATGACATTAAGTGCATTTAAGATAAAAGAAGATGTACAAGAAATCACAGTTAATAAAATATTAGAAATAGATATTGTAAAGATTGCTAATGATGTCATGAAAAAATTATTTGAAAAGTTAGCAATGGAATTTGAATTTGACTATCACGAAATCAAATTCATAAAATAGATTAATAAAAGGACTTAGATGTTGAATCTAAGTCCTTTTTGTGTTAGTCGTAGTTGTCTACTTTAAGTAGGTTGATGTTTTTATATAATGATGTATACTGTATATAGAGGTGAGCATATGAATTGATAAAGAAAAGGTGAGAAGAATTTGGCTTGACACAGGTAGAATTAGGTGAAAAGTTAGGAGTTTCTGAAAAAAACTATTTCCCAATGGGAAACTAAGCGAGATATGCCTAATATAGGTATTCTAAAAGATCTATCAAAAGAATTACATATTTCAATTTATGACTTATTAGAAGGACGAATAATCAATAATAATATTTGTGGGAACGTAATTATATCTACAGGAAAAGTCAGTATAACAAGCTGTGGTATGAATTTAGTTTCTGAAGAAAGTGAGACTGTATAAGATGTAGTTAAGGTAAGTAGGGATGAAATAGGAGTAAACATTTTTCACCTATGATGAAAGATAATTATGTATTATTTATTGCATATGTTACAAATGATAAAATTGATTTTATAAAAATGTACCCAGAAGGTGAAAGTAAGATGATTTTCTTGAAAAGAGGGCATGGAATAATATTATTATGATATAAGAAAAGGACTTTATTGTGAAAAGATTTAAATATTATTTATTTTTTAAAATAATTATGATAATATTAAAAAATACTTGACTCTCCCCTAAGGTCATATAATATAATTATTTTGTGAGGTGGTAATTATGCTTAAAATAGGCGAGTTTTCAATTCTTTCTAAAACTACAATAAAGACAATAAGATATTATGAGAAGATGGGATTATTACAACCATCATACATTGATAAAGAAACAAAATATCGTTATTATCAATATGACAAACTAAAAGAGATTTCGAGAATTATAGCTTTAAGAGATTTAGGCCTACCTATTAAAGATATAATAGAAATTAACAAAGGTAAGGATATTGTAGAAGTATTGAATAAAAAAAAAAATCAAATCAAAGCTGAAATAAGTAAAAGTAATTATCAACTGACAAAAATTAATGAATTTTTGGAGGATAAAGAAATGACTTACGATGTACAAATTAAAACTCTACCAAAGTGTATTGTTTATTATAGTGAAGGTGTTGTAAAAGATTATTCTAAGATTGTTGATTTTGTATTTGGCACACAAAAAGAATGTATAGAATTAAATCCTAATATTAAATGTACTGAACCTGGATATTGCTTCATAACATATTTGGACGGAAAACCAAATGAAGAAAATATAAAAATTAGATATTCGGAAGCAGTTACTGAAAAAGGTTTAGAAAATAAGAAAATTAAATTTGAAATCTTAGAACCTGTTAAAGCAGTATCAATTTACCATAAGGGTGACTATTCAAAGTTATCACAAACTTATGCTTATATTTTAGAATATATGCAAAAAAACAATTTGGAAATGAAAGAACTTCCAAGAGAATGTTATATTGATGGATGCTGGAACAAGGAAAATGTTGATGATTATTTAACAGAAATACAAATTCCCATTAAATAATTATAAATAAAGTTATTAATTAATGAGTACTCTTGAAATTTATATTAATTTGTGTTAAAATAAATTAGATGAAAGAGTACTCAAGAGGTTCAAGAGGTTGGTCTCGAAAACCAATAGGTCTTTACGGATGCGTGGGTTCGAATCCCATCTCTTTCGCCATTTTTAAAATGTGATAGTCTTCTAATTAAGAAGGCTTTTTCGTAAAAAATATTAATTAATTAATTATATTGTTACTTTTTACATTTAAAATAATAGTCATATTTATAGCAATAATTTAATTGTAAACAAAATAATGATTAGATTGATTTTAACAATAATCATGTTATAATAATTAGTGCTATATAAACTTTCAAATAATAATATAGAAAGAACTATAGAAGACTAAATATGAAAAAAATACGTTATGACAAAATAAGTACATATTTTAAGCTTAATTTTAAATCATTTATCATAGCTACGGTAACGGGAATAGTTTAATGGCTTTAGTTCAAATTAGTCAAGGTAAATTAATTGATGCTTTCAAGGCTCAGGAAGATGCAAAATATATAATTAGTTTTGCTCTTATTTTTTTGATCTTTATTATTTTTATACAAGTTAATCGATTTTTCAAAAGATACTATGTGAGAGACTTTTCTAATAAAATGGTGTTGCAAATGAGAACTGCAAGTTTTTATAATATGATAACTAGTGATATTAGTGAATTCACTAAAACTTCTAAAGGTGATATTATGAATAAAAATCTTTTAGAATTTATCAAAAGATTGAACAAAAGTATGATAATGTTTTAAAAGAACATTTTAAAACTAATCAGAAAGCTAATACATATGATGCCATGTTTTCTCCAATAATGCAGATGATGAAGTCGTTTCTTATTGTTCTTGTTATTACTCTTTCTACAATAAGCATTAATATATTTGGAATGACAATTGGTATGCTAGTCAGTTCAATTGATCTGATCACAAATTTGTTTTCACCTATTGAAAACTTAGGTATGGAGTTGCAAACAATTCAAAAGTCTATGGCTGCCATAGAAAGAATAAATCAGTTCTTTAAATTAAGTGAAGATGATGAAAAAAATTGTGATTTAAATAATTGTGGAGATGATTTAATATTAATGTTTGATAATGTTACTTATTCTTATGATGATAAAAAAAATGTAATTGAGAATTTTAAGTTAAAATTACAAAAAAATGATAGATTAATATTACAAGGAAGAAGTGGCAGTGGTAAATCAACTTTATTTAAACTTGCATATGGTTTAATTAAACCAACAAAAGAAAGAGCAACAATTAATGGCATTGATACTTATTTATTAAAAGATGACATAAAGCGTAAACTTTTTGGAATTGTTTATCAAGATTATTATTTTTCTAGAGGAACAATCAAAGAAGAAGTTACGTTATTAGATTCAAAAATAAGTGATGATAAAGTATATAAAACTTTAAGATTAGTAGGTCTTGACAGAATCAAGGATATAAATGATCATCTTAAGGTAACAGACTATTCAACAGGAGAATTATCATTATTTAACATTGCACGAGCTATAATCATGGATAGTAAGATATTGTTCTTAGATGAAATGAATTCTAAGATAGATTCTATAAGTGCTAAAAAGATAATTGAGGTAATTGAAAATGTTTCAAAAGATAAAATGATACTATCTATTAATCACTATGGTGATTTATTGAAACATAGTGAGATAGTAAATTTGGAAACTTATAATAAGTAAAAATATAGTCTAATGGTGTAATATCTATTAGACTTTTTTTATATTTATAAAATGAAGACGTTTACTTATAAAAAGTAATTGCATAGGTTTAATTAATTTGATATAATAGGCAAAAGGAGAACAAAATGCTATTAAAAAACATACCCACAGGATTAACATTTGATGACGTACTTTTAGTCCCTCAAAAATCTTCTGTTTTACCAACAGATGTTAGTTTACGTACAAAACTTACTCGCGATATTTATTTGAACATTCCTATTGTTTCAGCGGCAATGGATACCGTTACTGAGGCTAAACTTGCAATTGCTTTAGCACGTGAAGGTGGTCTTGGATTTATTCATAAGAATATGTCAATTGAAGAACAAGCTAAACAAGTAGAAATTGTTAAGAGAAATGAATCAGGGATGATTTCTAATCCAATAACTTTGCATATTTCTGCTACTGTAAAAGATGCTGAATATCTTTTATCAAGTTACAAAATATCTGGGTTACCAGTGGTTGATGATGAAAATCATTTAGTCGGTATTATCACTAACAGAGATTTAAAATATATTGAATCTGATACAGCAGAGATAAAGGACATTATGACTAAGGAGCAGTTAATTACTGCTAAGCCTGGTATTACTTTAGATGAAGCTAAAAAAATATTATGGGAAAATCGTATTGAAAAATTACCTATTGTTGATGAAAATAATAAATTATGTGGTTTAATTACTTCAAAAGATATTGATAATGCTAGAAATTATCCTAATGCATGTAAAGACAAACAAGGAAGACTTCGTGTTGGAGCTGCTGTTGGTGTTTCAGGAAATACTCTTGAGAGAGTTGAAGCATTAGTGAATAAAGGTGTTGATGTTATTACTATCGATAGTGCTCATGGCCATAGTGATAATGTTATAAATCTTGTAAAGAAAATAAAGGGTAGATATCCTGAGTTATGTTTAATTGCTGGCAATATAGTTACAAAAGAAGCTGCAATTGATTTAATTGATGCTGGTGTTGATTGTTTAAAAGTTGGAATTGGCCCTGGTAGTATTTGCACAACAAGAGTTGTAGCCGGAGTTGGTATGCCACAGCTAACAGCAATTGAAGAAGTTGCTAGTGTTGCAAAAGATAAAAATGTCTGCGTAATTGCTGATGGTGGTATAAAATATTCAGGAGATATAGTAAAAGCATTAGCTGTTGGTGCTGATTGTGTTATGCTAGGTTCACTTTTTGCTGGTTGTAAAGAGGCTCCTGGTGAAGAAATAATTTATCAAGGTCGACGTTTTAAAACATATGTTGGTATGGGTTCGTTAGTTGCTATGAAACGCGGATCTGCTGATAGATATTTCCAAAAAAATGAAACAGAAGTTAAGAAACTAGTGCCTGAAGGAATTGAAGGTAGAGTTGCATATAAAGGAGAATTATCTGATACTGTATACCAATTATGTGGAGGAATTAGATCAGGTATGGGATATTGTGGAGCTAAGGACATAAAGGAATTACAAGAAAAAGCAGTTTTCGTTAAGATTACAAGTGCTGGTTTAAAAGAATCACATCCACATGATATTGAAATAACTAAAGAATCACCAAATTATACAAAATAGGAGAATGAATATGAATAAAAGACCTATAGACATGAAAAGAATAACAAACAGTACTCTTGCAAAAGAATTCATAAATGAACAAGTTGAACTAGTCAAAAAACAAGTTAAAGATGGCAAGGTATTACTTGCTTTATCTGGTGGAGTTGATTCATCTGTTGTAGCTGCTTTGCTAATAAAAGCTATTGGCAAAAATTTGGTTTGTGTTCATGTTAATCATGGATTACTTCGAAAAGATGAATCAAAGAAAGTTATTGAAGTATTTAAGAATCAACTTAATGCTAATTTAATATATGTTGATGCTACAGATCGTTTCTTAGATAAACTCGCAAACGTTAGTGATCCAGAGCAAAAAAGAAAAATTATTGGTAAAGAATTTATAGATGTCTTTCAGGAAGAAGCAGATAAATTAAAGGGAATAAAATATTTAGCTCAAGGAACTATATATCCAGATATTTTAGAAAGTGGTCCAGTAAAATCTCACCATAACGTGGGAGGACTTCCTGAAAAATATAATTTCGAATTAGTAGAACCTGTAAAATTACTATATAAAGATGAAGTAAGAGTAATTGGCAAGGAATTAGGTTTGCCAGATGAAATGGTTAACAGACAACCATTCCCAGGACCTGGATTAGGTGTTCGTTGCTTAGGCGCAATAACTAGAGATCGCTTAGAGGCTGTTCGTGAATCTGATGCTATTTTAAGAGAAGAATTTGCAAAAGCTGGATTAGATAAGAAGGTATGGCAATATTTTACAATTGTTCCTGATTTTAAATCAACAGGTGTAAAAGATGGAAAAAGAACTTTTGAGTGGCCTGTTATAATAAGAGCTATTAATACAAAAGATGCAATGGAGGCAACTATTGAACCACTACCATACGAATTATTAAATGAAATTACAAGAAGAATAACAAGTGAAGTAAAAGGTGTAAATCGTGTATTATATGATTTATCACCAAAACCTTTTGCAACAATTGAATGGGAATAATTAAATCAAAAGATGCTATTTTAAAGCATCTTTTTAAGATTAACAAATAAATTTCATGTTCCTATAAATAATTGACAAATAATTAATTTAATGCTATAATTAACACAAATTAGTTTATAAAGGGATTAATTATTCATAACATAAAGGGGGAAACGAATATGCAATATTTATATATTTCAGAAAACAAATTAAAACACTCATTAGGCGTTGCTAGATATATGCAAAAATATGCTTCAGAAAGGTTATTGAACGATGATCTTGCATCAGAATATTTCGTTTTAGGATATTTACATGATATAGGAGAAGAATTTGTGTATGACAAAAAAGACCACGCTAAAGTAGGTGGTACGATTTTGAAATCACAAAACTATAAATACTGGAAAGAAGTATATCATCATGGTGATCCAAATACTCCATATATGTCAGTTGCACTAATGGTTTTGAATTTAGCTGAACTATGTGTTCAAAACGATGGAACTGTTTGCACTATTGAACAAAATCTTGAGAGACTTAAAAATAAATTTGGTGAAGATTCAGTTCAATACAAAAACACAAAAGCATTAGCTGATATGGTAAGAACTAGAACAATAGTAATCAAATAGAAAAGTCTTTATGACTTTTTTATTTTAAAGAGGTATAAAATGGAAAATCAAGTAGTATTAATAACAGGTGAAACTAGAGGTTTTGGACTAGAAATGACAAAAGTGTTTTTAAAACATAATTATGTTGTTTGTGGTATTTCTCGTAGTGAATTCAACTATGAAGGTGTATATCATCAAATAGGTGATATATCAAAAGAAGAAGATTGTCATAGGTGTGTTCAAAATATAATAGAAAAATATGGTAAAGTTGATATTTTAATTAATAATGCCGGCTTTGGTATTTTTGGTCCTGTTGAGGAGACAAGTTTAGAACGTGCTCGAAGTCAAATTGATGTAACTTTCTTTGGTGCTTATTTAATGGCAAAATCAGTTCTTCCATATATGCGTGAAAGAAAGAACGGCAGAATAATCAATATTTCTAGTATTGGTGGAATAATTCCATTGCCATATCAAGCTTTTTATTCAGCAAGTAAATGTGCTATGGATATGCTATTTGATGCTATGAGAGCTGAATTATATCCTTATTCTATACAAATAACTAGTGTTAAACCAGGTGATAGTAATACAAGTTTTACAGAAAATAGAGTATGTGATAAAGTTACTAATCCAGCATACAAATCACAAACTGAAAGGTCACTTAGAAGTGTAAGTAATGATGAGAAAAAAGGATTCTCTCCTTCTGTAGTTGCTCTTAAAGTATATAAAATAGCAAACAAAAAGCGTGCCCCTTATTCAGTAAGTGTAGGGGGAAAAGATAAAATGTTAAGTTTTATTTACAAATTGCTTCCTAAAAGAATCAGAAATTATCTGTTGTATAAAATTTATGCAAAGTAATAGCAGTATATAAATTAAATAAGGATATATATTAATATGACATTAAAAGAATTAGAATTAGGAAAAACAGGAATAATTATAAGCGTTGGTGGTGATGGGTCTCTAAGACAACACTTTCTAGATATGGGAGTTATACCAGGAGTAAAAGTTACAAAAACAAAATATGCTCCAATGGGCGATCCAATGGAACTATTGATACATGGTTATGATTTGACATTAAGACTATCAGAAGCAGAGAAAATCGAAGTGAAAGAATGTGAAGATAGTCCGTCAAATGTCGTTGATAGCGTTGAGAATATTGGGAAAATACTGCATCCAGGATTAGGTGAAGGTGGTAAATTCCATGATAAATCACTGGAAAAACCTTTACCCAAAGGAACAAAAATTTCTTTTGCTCTAGTTGGAAATCAAAATTGCGGGAAGACAACACTATTTAATAAACTAACTGGATCTAATCAACACGTAGGAAATTTTCCTGGGGTAACTGTTGATAGAAAAAGCGGAGAAATCAAAAATTATAATGATGCAGAGGTGACGGATTTACCTGGTATTTATAGTTTATCACCTTACACTGCTGAAGAAATTGTTTCACGAAATTTCATTATTGATGAGAAGCCTAATGGAATAATAAATATAGTTGATGCAACTAATATTGAACGAAATCTCTATTTAACATTACAATTAATAGAATTAAATATTCCTATGGTTATTGCTCTTAACATGATGGATGAGGTTAAGGGCAATGGTGGAACAATTCTAATCAACGAAATGGAAGATATACTAGGAGTACCTGTAGTTCCCATTTCTGCTGCCAAAAATGAAGGCGTTAATGAACTAATTGAACATGCTATTCATGTTGCTAAGTACCAAGAAAAACCAAAGAGAACTGATTTTTGTTTTGAAAATGACCATGGAGGAGCAGTTCATAGATGTATTCATGGAATTATGCATTTAATTGAAGATCATGCGATTAGTGCTCAAATACCATTACGTTTTGCAACAACTAAAATAATCGAAGGCGATAAGCTAGTACTTGATAAGTTGAAATTATCTAATAATGAAAAAGATATGTTAGAACATATAATTGTTCAAATGGAACAAGAAAGAGAACTAGATAGAAAAGCAGCCATAGCTGATATGAGATTTTCTTTTATCTTATCATTATGTAAAAAAACAGTAATAAAACCTAAGGAAAGCATTGAACATCGTCGTAGTCGTAAAATAGATAAAATATTAACAGGTAAGTATACGGCTATACCATCATTTATATTAATAATGGCTTTAGTATTTTTCCTCACCTTTGGAGTGATAGGTTCAGGTTTGCAAAAACTATTAGAAATGGGAATAGATTCACTTACAAACCTAGTTGATAGGGCATTAACTAATTTAAAAGTTAATGAAGTATTACATTCGCTAATAATTGATGGCGTATTCAAAGGAGTAGGAAGCATTTTAAGTTTCCTACCTATAATAATAGTTCTCTTTTTCTTCCTCTCTATGTTAGAAGATTCAGGATATATGGCTAGAGTAGCTTTTGTTATGGATAAACTTTTACGAAAAATAGGCCTTTCAGGAAGAAGTATTGTACCAATGTTAATAGGTTTTGGTTGCACTGTTCCAGGAGTAATGGCAAGTAGAACTTTGCCATCTGAGCGTGACAGAAAAATGACGATATTGCTAACACCATTTATGAGTTGTACAGCAAAGATACCTATTTATGCTTTCTTTGTAAATGCTTTTTTTGACTCCAGCATAAGTTGGCTTATAATGATTTCTCTATATCTAATAGGTATAGTTGTTGGCATTTTGGTCGCACTTATTGGTAAAAATACAGTTTTTAAAGGAGAAGCAGTACCATTTGTAATGGAACTTCCTAATTACCGAATACCAGGTCTTAAGAATGTTACTATGTTATTATGGGACAAAGCAAAAGACTTTTTGAAAAAAGCATTTACGGTAATTTTTATAGCATCTATCGTTATTTGGTTTTTACAATCATTTGATTTTACATTTACATATCTTGAAAAAGATAAAACAGGCGAGAGCATTCTTGCTAATATAGCAAATATAATTGCACCAATCTTTAAACTCCATGGATTTGCTGATTGGAGAATAGTAACAAGTTTAATAGCCGGTTTTATGGCAAAGGAAAGTGTTGTTTCAACATTAACACTGTTATTAGGGACAACCCAAATAACAACCATCCTTACACCATTATCAGCATTTGCCTTTTTAGTATTTTGTTTACTATATACGCCATGTATAGCATCTGTTGCCGCAATACGAAGAGAATTAGGACGAAAATGGGCAATGATTGTTGTTGTATTTCAATGTGCTGTGGCTTGGATTTGTTCTTTCCTATCAATATGTATTATTTTATTATTTGAGGTGATAATTTGACACTAACATTTTCTTTTATTGATTGTGTAATTATAGTAATAATTGCTATACTAATTATATTAGCAATAATACATATAATTAAAAATAAAAATGGTTGTTGTTCATCCTGTAATAATTCATGTTGTGATAAATGCAAAAAGAAGCCAAAATGAATTTCTAATTGTTTGAAATAAAAATCTTTAAATATATAAAAGACGTTTTATGATTGAATAAAACGTCTTTTTAAATACTCATTTTTTAGGTAAAAGGTTTTTGCATATTTGTTAATTATTTATTTTATAAAATAAATATTACACGAAAAGAAATCAAAATGAAAAAATAATTATATTTCTATTATGTCTAATATCTACAATTAGTTTAGGAGGTTGAAATATACGAAAAGAAAAAAGGAATATGCAGATGATTGTTTTTGGGTTTTCATAAAAACAAGTTACAAAAATGAATTTATAAATAAATATTTAGACTATGAATATGAAGACATTGAAAGTTATTATTATGACTGTCTAATGATTTATCTTCAAAAGACAGGTGAAAAAGAAGCAAAGAAAACAATGGAATACTTTGAAACATAAGATTTTGTAGACTATAGTAATAGAATAGAGATTGTTAGGCTTACTGATCCAATTTAATTAGGAGATAAAACAGTGTGAAAATTTCTAAAGAGTTAACATTTTCTATAAAGCCTAAGGTTAGATGTAAAATAAAAGTGAAAACATCTAATGGATACAGTTGTAGAGGAATAAAAAGTTGGAAGATGTTATAAATTTGAAAATAATATAAATTCTGTAAAAACCTTGAAAATATTGGTATAAAATGGTAAAATATGTTGTAAACGTTTTAAATGCTTACACAAAAAAAGGTTTTATATTTATTGGAGAG